>DASPMS010000079.1:0-125325 GCA_035626915.1 Opitutaceae bacterium | reverse complement strand
ATCATCCGGCTGCGCAGCGGCGCGGTCATCAGCGACGAGGCGGCCGTCCACGCCTGAGCCGTGGGTGCGACGAGCTTCATCCTCCGCACGGCCTGGCGGGACACGCGCGCGTCCCGGCGGCGGCTGCTCCTGTTCTCGCTCTCGATCGTGCTCGGCGTCACGGCGCTCGTGATGGTCGGCTCGGTGCGGGACAGCATGCGCGCCGCGATCGACGAGCAGAGCAAGGGCCTCCTCGGGGCCGACCTGGTCGTCAACTCCCGCTCCGCGCTCGCGCCGGAGGCCGAGGCCTTCGTCACCGGCCTGACGCCCGACCGCGCCCGGGAAGTGTCGTTCAACTCGATGTTGTCCGTCCCCGGCCCGCAGGGCGGCGCCCGCCTCGTCCAGGTCCGGGCGGTGGAGCACGCGTTCCCGTACTACGGCGACTTCGAGACCGTGCCGGCGGGCGCGCGGGCGAAGCTCGCCGACGGCGCGTACGCCCTGGTGGAGGAGAACCTGATGGTGCAGTACGGCATCAAGCCCGGGGACAAGGTCCGGCTGGGGGAGGGGGAGTTCACCGTCGCCGGCGGGGTCCTGAAGGTCCCGGGCGAGTCGATCGCGGTGACGATGCTCGCGCCGCGGGTGTACATCCCCTTCGATGCCGTCGGCCAGACCGGCCTCCTGCAGCAGGGCAGCCTGGCGCGTTACCGGGTGTACCTGAAGTTCGCGGAAGGCACCGACGTGGTGGCGCTGACCCGCGAGCTCGACCCGCGTTTCCGCGAGCATCGGCTCGGCACCGACACGGTCGAGGAGCGCAAGCGCAACCTCGGGGCGGCCATGCGGAACGTGAACTCGTTCTTCAGCCTCGTCGGGTTCTCCGCGCTGTTCCTCGGCGCCATCGGGGTCGCGAGCGCGATCCACGCGCACGTCCGGCAGAAGGTGGCGGTGATCGCCGTGCTGCGGTGCGTCGGCGCGACCGCGCGGACCAGCTTCGCCATCTACCTCGCCCAGGCGCTCGGGCTCGGCCTCATCGGCACCACCCTGGGCGCGGTCGTCGGCGTGGCGCTGCTGTCCGCGGTGCCGCCGATGATCGCGGGGTTCGTCCCGTTCCCGATCGACGCGCTGGTCTCCTGGGCCGCGGTCGGACGCGGCATCGGCGCGGGGCTGCTCACCAGCGTGCTGTTCGCGCTCCTGCCGCTGCTCGAGGTGCGCCGCATCTCGCCGCTGCTCACGCTCCGCTCCGCGTTCGGCACGGAGCACGTGCGGCGCGCCGACCCGTGGCGCGTGCTGATCCTGCTCCTCATCGTCGGCCTGGTTTTCGCGTTCGCGGTCAGCCAGACCGGGCGCCTGCGGTGGGGCGTCGGGTTCTCGGTCGCGCTGTTCGCGGGGTTCGGGATCCTCGCCGCGGTGGCCCAGCTCGTGGCGTGGCTCGCGCGCCGCTTCACCCCGCGCCGCCTGCCGTTCGCGTGGCGGCAGGGCGTGTCGAACCTCTACCGGCCCAACAACCGGACGGTGCTCCTGCTCGTGTCGCTCGGCATGGGCACGTTCCTCATCCTCACCCTTTACCTGGTGCGGGGAACGCTCCTGTCCCAGCTCACCGTGTCGGAGGTCGAGGGCCGGCCCAATCTCATGTTGTTCGACATCCAGGACGACCAGGTCGGGGACCTCACGGCGCGGCTCCGCGCGGCCGGCACGCCGCCGGTGCAGGCCGCGCCGGTGGTGACGATGCGCGTCGCCGCCCTGCGCGGGAAACCCGTGGCCGAGATGCTGCGCGACCGCGGCTCGGGCGTCGCCGGCTGGACCCTCCGCCGCGAGTACCGCTCGACCTATCGCGGCGAGCTCACCGACACGGAGAAGCTGCTTTCCGGGACGTTCGTGGGCGCCGCGCCCGCCGGCGCGGAGCGGGTGCCCGTGTCGATCGAGGAGGGGCTCGCGCGCGACATGCAGGCGAAGCTCGGCGACGAGATCGACTTCGACGTGCAGGGCGTCGTGGTGAAGACGTATGTCGGCAGCATCCGTCAGGTGGAATGGCAGCGGCTCCAGCCGAACTTCTTCGTGGTGTTTCCCACGGGGGTGCTCGAGCCGGCGCCGAAGTTCCACATCCTGGCGCTGCGCGCCGCCTCGGCCGCCGAGTCCGCGCGCATCCAGCAGATGGTGGTGCGGGACTTCCCCAACGTCTCCGCCATCGACCTCGCGCTCGTCCTCCAGACCTTCGACAACATCTTCTCCAAGGCTTCGTTCGTCGTGGAGTTCATCGCGTTCGGCACGGTGCTGACCGGCGTGATCGTGCTGGCGGGCGCGGTGCTGATCGGCCGCCACCAGCGCGTCCGGGAAAGCGTGCTCCTGCGCACGCTCGGCGCGACGCGGCAGCAGGTGAACCGCATCATGTTCGCGGAATACCTCACCCTCGGGACCCTCGGGGCGGGGGTCGGGACCATCCTGTCGATCGCCGGGGCGTGGCTGCTGGCGCGGCACGTGTTCGAGATGAGCTTCGTGCTTTCTCCCGCGGTGCTGGCGATCGGCTGGCTCGCCGTCTCGGTGGTGACCGTGGCGACCGGGATGCTGGCCAGCCGCGGGATCTGCGATCACCCCCCGCTCGAAGTGCTGCGCCAGGAGACATGACCGCGCGCGCCCTCCAGTTCCACTACACGCTGCGCGATGCGGCGGGCCGGGTGCTCGACACCTCCCGGGGCGGCGAGCCGCTGGACTGCGTGGAGGGGGCCGGCCAGATCGTGGAGGGCCTCGAGGCGGCCTTGCGCGAGATGCGTCCGGGCGAGCGGCGCGCCGTCGCCGTCCCTCCCGAACTGGGGTACGGCCGCCGCGATGAATCGCTGGTCCAGCGCGTGCCGCGCGACCGGCTGCCGGTCGAGGAGGTGCGGCCGGGCGATCAGTTCCAGACCGGCCCGGACCGGCATGCCCCGGTCGTGACCGTCGTCGCGATCGAAGGCGACCAGGTGCTGCTCGACGCCAACCACCCCCTGGCGGGCCGGACCCTGCATTTCGACGTCGAGCTGGTGGCGGCGCGCGCGGCGCCGGCCGGCCTTTGAGTTGCCCCCGGGCGCGGCCGGCGTAGCCTTTTTCCTTCCATGAAAGTCCTTGGCATCGACATCGGGGGCTCGGCTTTCAAAGGCGCGCCCGTGGACACGAAGACCGGCCGGCTGCTCGCGGAGCGCCACCGGGTGCCGATCAAGTCGCCGTGCTCGATCGCGGAGGGCGCCGACGCCGCCCGGCTGATCGTCCATCATTTCGGCTGGGACGGCCCGGTGGGCATCGGCTTTCCGGGCATCGTGCACGAGGGGCGCATCGGCGCCGTCGGCAACCTGGGCAAGCAGTGGGAGGGGCGGGACGGCGCGGCGCTGTTCCGTCGGGCGACGGGCCGGCCCGTCACGCTCATCAACGACGCGGACGCGGCCGGCCGCGCCGAGCTCACGTTCGGCGCGGCGAAGGGGAAGAAGGGTTCCGTGCTGCTCCTCACGCTCGGCACCGGGATCGGCTCCGCGCTCTTCCATGAAGGCGTGCTTTTCCCGAACTCGGAGTTCGGGCACATCCCGCACCGCGGGAAGCCGTTCGAGCGGTACGCCTCCGCCGCGGTGCGCGACCGGCTCGACCTGTCCTGGAAGCAGTGGGCCGGGCGGCTCAACGAGTATCTCGACGCGGTCGAGCGGCTGGTCTCGCCCGAGCTCATCATCCTGGGCGGCGGAGTGAGCAAGAAACACGACAAGTGGTTCAAATATCTCCGTACGCGGGCGCGGGTCGTGCCCGCCCGGATGCGGAACGACGCCGGCATCGTGGGCGCGGCTCTGGCGGCCGCCGCGGCGCGCCGGTGAGCGACGAAAAGCGGCTCCGGAGCGGCGAAACGCCCGAAACCTGCGACGAACCGCGCGCGCCCGCGGGAGCCCGCCGGAGCGCGAAGCGTCCCGGGCCGCGATTCGACGCAGGATCATGACCGCTCGTCCCGTTTCCGGGACGATTTATCCGCTTGAACATTTCGGGGTGCGGCGCGCTAGCCTCGCCCCATGAGCAAGCACGCGCTCGGCAAGTGGTCGGCGATTGTCGCCCTCTGGCTGTTCGTCGGCTTGGTGCTCACGATCGAGGTCTATTTCTCGACGCGGCCGTCGCGGCCCGACGTCGGTTTCTGGGACGTCGCGCAGGGCCAGTACCAGCGCGCGGCGTTCTGGGCGGTGCTCGCGCCGCTCGTGCTCTGGCTCCGCAGCGCGGTGCCGCTGGCCGCCGGCCGCTGGATCGGCGGCATCGCCTTCCATTTCACCGTGAGCCTCGCCGTCATGGCGGCCTATTTTCTCGTCCGCATGCTCCTGCTCATGATCGAGGAGGGCACTCCGCTGGCCGAGTTCTGGAGCCTGGCCCGAAGCAGCTTCTACGGCCGCAACCTGATCGACATGGGATATTACTGGGCGGTCTTCGGCGTCGGCTACGCGTTCGAGGTGCGCGAGAAGTACCAGCGCGAGTCGCTCAAGGCCGCGCAGCTGGAATCGCGGCTGATCGAGACCGAGCTCCGCGCGCTGAAGCACCAGCTGAACCCGCATTTCCTGTTCAACACGATGAACACGATCGCCGTGCTGGTGCGCGAGGGGAAGAACACCGAGGCGGTGGGGCTGATCGCCCGGCTGAGCACGCTGCTCCGCATGTCGCTCGACAACACCCGGGTGCAGACCGTCACGCTGCGCCAGGAGCTGGAGTTCCTGACCCGCTACCTCGAGATCCAGCAGGCGCGCTTCGGCGAGCGCCTCATCTTCCGCACGGACACCGACCCCCGGTCGCTCGACGCCGTGATCCCGAACCTCATCCTGCAGCCGATCGTGGAGAACGCGATCCTGCACGGCATCGCGCAGCGGGCGACGCCCGGCCACGTCGAGATCGTCACCCGCGTGCAGGACGAGCGGCTCGAGATGGAGGTCCGCGACGACGGCCCCGGCTTCGAAAGCGACACCCGCGGCCGCATCAAGGAGGGCATCGGGCTCACCAACACGCGCGAGCGGCTCGACCGCCACTACGGCAAGGCCCACCAGCTGGTGCTGCGGAGCGAAAAGGGCCGCGGCGTCACCGTCAGCCTTGTCCTCCCTTTCCAAACGGCGCCCGGCGCCGCGACCTGACCCCGCCATGCCCTCCGCGAAGATCCGCACCCTCATCATCGACGACGAACCCACCGCCCGCCGCGGCGTGCGCCTGCTGCTTGACCGCGATCCCGACATCGCCGTCTGCGGCGAGGCCGCCGCCGGTCCCGAGGCCGTCCGCAAGATCGCGGAGGAGAAGCCCGACCTCGTCTTCCTCGACGTGCAGATGCCCGAGATGGACGGCTTCAAGGTGCTGGAGACGGTCCGCACCCGGCATACGCCGGTGGTCGTGTTCGTCACCGCGTACGACCAGCACGCCCTGCGCGCGTTCGAGGTCAACGCGATCGACTACCTGCTCAAGCCGTTCGACGACGAGCGTTTCGCCGCGGCGTTGCAGCGGGCGAAGACCGAGGTGTCGCGCCGCCAGACCGACGCGCTCGGCGTGAAGCTCGACCACCTCATCGCCTACCTGCAGGGCGGCAAGGCCGCCGCGCCGGCCGCGCCGGCCCCGACCCCGGCGGAGGAGGCCATCCAGGCGGACCGCGTGCTGCTCAAGAGCGGCGGCGAGATCTATTTCCTCAAGTCGGACGAGATCGACTGGATCGAGGCCGAGGGCGACTACATGAAGTTCCACGCGGGCGGCCGCGCGCACCTGCTGCGCGAGACGATGGCCCGGCTCGAGGAGCGGCTCGACAGCGCGAAGTTCATCCGCATCCACCGGTCCACGATCGTGAACATCGACCGTGTCCGGAAGCTCAGCCCTTCCTTCGCGGGGGAGTACGCGGTGGTGCTGCAGGACGGGACGAAGCTCAAGCTGAGCCGGGGCTACCACGACCGGCTGCAGGGCCTGCTCAAGAGCGCGCTATAAGGGCCGCGGCGTTTCGTCGCGCCCGGGTGGCGCTCGGCGGACGGGGGCGGCGCTTGGTCGCAATGCCTTTGTCGTGTCATAGCGGCGGCGGGATAAGGCTGCCGTCGCCCCCGCCGGGCCCGCGGTCGCGCGGGCCCGGCGGGGGTGGCGTCACCTGACATCAAACAATGAATACGCATCATCCCGAAATGAGCGGGAAGAAGCCGCGCCTTGGCCTTGTGCTGGGAGCGGCTTTTTCCCTTGTCGCCGCCGGTTCACTCCTCGCCCAGCAAGCGCCGGCCGCGGCGCCGGCGGAAGAGGAGGCGGTCAAGATGGGCGCCTTTGTGGTCACCGGCTCGAACATCCCGTCGACCGAGACCACCGCCGAGGCGCGCACCTTCCCCGTCGCGACCATCGACCGCCGCCTGATCGACCAGAGCGGCCTCCTCAGCACGGCCGAGCTCCTGCAGAAGATGACGCTGGCCAACGGCGGCAGCGTGCCGCTCACGAACAACGCCACGGGCTTCACCCCGGGCGCGTCCTCGACCTCGCTCCGCGGCCTCGGG
Organism: Opitutaceae bacterium; assembly: GCA_035626915.1. GTDB lineage: Bacteria > Verrucomicrobiota > Verrucomicrobiia > Opitutales > Opitutaceae > Didemnitutus. The sequence continues at coordinate 118,864 of DASPMS010000079.1, read as the reverse complement.
CCTGACGCCACCCTGGTGCTCGTCAACGGGCGCCGCATGCCCTTCTACCCCGTGGGCACGGGCGGCACGACCGCGTTCGTGGACCTCAACTCCATCCCCCTGTCCGCGGTCGAGCGCATCGAGGTCCTGAAGGACGGCGCGTCCGCGGTCTACGGCGCCGACGCGGTCGCGGGCGTCGTGAACATCATCTTCCGCCGCGGCTACAACGGCGCGGAGGCGTCCCTCAGCTACGGCAACACGACCAACAAGGACTCGTCCGAGTTCAACGCCAACCTCCTGTACGGCGTCTCGGGCGACAAGGGCAGCATCATGGTCGGGGTGAACTACTACAACCGCGAGCCGATCTTCCAGCGCGACCGCGACTACTCCGCGGTGCCCGCGTTCCTCAGCTCGAACTCCTCGCCGCCCAACTTCCAGCTGAGCCGCGCCGCCGTCCTGGAGGCCCTCGGCCTGCCCGCCGGTTCCCCCCTGACGATCAACGGGGCCGCCAACACGACCACCAACGTGTTCTTCGCCACCACCGGCCCGAACCTGCCCAACAGCCTGGAGCCCGCCCCGGGCAATCAGAACGCGAACAACAACGGCAACCTGCCGGCGAGCGCCTACACGCTCTCCACGGGCCGCCTCTCCACCTTCAACTTCAACGAGACGGCGGGCTCCTATCCGGAGATCAACCGCCGCGGCGCCTTCGCCATGTGGGAGCGCGACGTGGGTGCGCTCCGGCTCTACGGCGACATGTTCTTCCAGCAGGTGCACCAGATCGACGAGCTCGCGCCGTACGCCACCGGCAACTTCGAGACGCCGGGCCAGACGACCATCGTCATCCCGTCGCGCACGCCCAACCCGATCCTGACCGCGAGCGAGGTCGCGCGCGGCGGACGCACCGCGGCGGCGGGGGCCTTCAATCCGTTCAACCCGTTCAACCAGGACATCTCCGGCACTTCCCGCATCCGCCTCGCCGAGTTCGGCAACCGCGTGTTCCACAACCGCAACACCGCGTTCTCGGTCACCGGCGGCCTCCGCTCCGAGGGCATCATGGACAAGTGGAACCTCGACGCGGGCGTCCGCTACGGCCAGATCGAGAACAACCTGCGGGCCAAGCTCATCTCGACCTCGCGTTTCCTGCGCATCCTCAACGCGGCCGACCCGATCTTCAATCCGGCGAGCCCGAGCTACATCGGCACCACGGTTCCGTACAACCCCTTCGGGTACTACCGCAACCCGATCGCCTCCAATTCGATCCCGGTCGATTTCGCCACCCATTACCAGCGGGACGAGAACCGCTCGCGCCTCCTGCAGGCCAACTTCCTGCTGAACACGGGCAGCCTCTTCGCGATGCCGGCGGGCGACGTCGGCTTCGCCATTGGCGCCGAGTTCCGCCGCGAGTCGATCTCCCAGGCCCCGGACAACGCGCTGCAGTCGGGTGACATCCTCGGCACGCCCGCCTCGGCGATCACCATCGCGCAGCGCAAGATCGCCTCGTACTTCGCCGAGGCCGAGGTCCCCATCCTCGGGGGCGACCGCGGGGTCGAGTACGCCCACACGCTCTCGCTCAACCTGGCCGCCCGGTACGAGGACTTCCTCACCTCCAACCGCAACACGTTCGTCCCGAAGGTCGGCCTCCGCTGGGAGCCGTTCGCCGACGGCTCGGTCGTGGTCCGCGCGAGCTGGGGCCGGGGCTTCCGCGAGCCGTCGCTCTTCGAGCTCTATGCCGGCCGGACCGCGGGCCTCCAGTCCGTGACCGACCCGCTCACCGGCACGACCGAGTCCGAGCAGAACGTCACGACCCAGGGCAACCGCCTGCTCGAGGCCGAGGACTCGGAGTCCCGCAACGTGGGCATCGTCTGGTCGCCGAAGGGCGCGCTCGACGGCCTCGCCATGTCGTTCGACCTCTGGCGCCTCACCCGCGAGGGCACGCCGGCGTACGACTACCAGGACACCATCAACCGCGCGGTCGGCTTCGACCTCAACGGCGATCCCGCCCCCGGCGGCCTCCGGCCGGGCGAGAGCGTCATCCGCGACCTCGCCGGCAACGTCGTCCAGGTCAATTCGCTCTTCCTGAACTCGGGCGAGACGATCGCCGAGGGCTTCGACGTGTCGGCCAGCTACGTCTTCCGGACCGACACCTTCGGGCGGTTCGATGTCGGCGCCACCGCCACCTACCTCGGCTCGTATAAGTTCTCGACGGTGCCCGGCGTCGCGCCGGTCGAGGCCGTGGACGACACGATCCCGGGAACCGAAGCCGACGACGGCTACATCCGCTGGAAGGGCCAGGCCTACGTCGACTGGACCTGGAAGGGCTTCCAGTCGCGCGTCTCAGCCAACTACACGCACAGCTTCGACGACGTCGGCGGCGACGCGAACGGCAACTTCTACGGTGAGCTCCCGTTCCGCATCAAGGCTGTGACCACGATCGACGCGCAGGTGTCCTACCGCCTGTTCCCGTCGACCAGCGCCGCCGACCGCAGCTGGATGTCCGACCTGAAGCTGACCGTCGGGTGCAACAACGTCTTCGACGAGGACCCGCCGTTCGCCTCCGACTGGGGCGCGAACTCCAACGGCTATCCCGGCTTCCTCTACAACAACCAGGGCCGGTTCGTGTACGTCGGGCTCGACAAGAAGCTCTGAGCCCCCGGCTTGGAGACACTTCGGGCGCGCCGGCCGTCGCCGGCGCGCCTTTTTGTTTTTACCGTGCTGTCATAATTGCCGCAAAGCGGCGCGATTTGGTCGCGTCTGACGGGGGTTTCGGCGCACGGCGCCGCGTTCCGTCGCAATGCCATTGTGACCATCCCAGATGCGGGAATCTCTGGCCGGCGAAACGCATGGGTGCCGGCCCTCCGGCCATGGCACGAACCTAAACCTGCACAAACACATGAAGAACTACCAAGCTCGTAGTTACGGGGCTGGGCTGCGCATTGCCGCGGCCGCCGGCCTCAGTCTGCTGACGGGCCTTGGCGCGTACGCCCAGGCCACCGCGCCGGCGGGCAGCACGCCCCCGGGCGAGGAAGACGTAAAACTGGAGGCCTTCTCGGTCACCGGCTCGCGCATCAAGCGCATCGACGCCGAGACGCCCCAGCCCGTCGTCCGCATCACCGACGCCGATTTCAAGGCGACCGGTTTCTCGACCCTCGGCGACGCGATCCGCGCCATGCCGCAGATCAACGGCTCGTCGCTGGTCTCGACCGACGGCGGCACGAGCTTCACGCCCGGCGTGAGCTCGTTCAACCTCCGCGGCCTCGGCGGCAACAACACGCTGGTGCTGATCAATGGCCGCCGCGCGGCGCCGTTCGCCTCCGCCGGCTTCAACGGCTTCCAGACCGTGTTCGACTTCAACTCGATCCCCGTGGCGGCGATCGAGTCCCTCGAGGTCCTGAAGGACGGCGCCTCCGCCATCTACGGCTCGGACGCGGTGGCGGGCGTGATCAACATCAACCTCCGCAAGAACTACACCGGCCTCACCACCGAGCTGTCCTTCGGCAACACCGTCGGGACGGATTCGAACGAGCGCACGTTCTTCGCGATCTTCGGCGCCCAGTCGGGCAAGCTCTCGCTCGTCACGACCTTCGACTACCAGCAGCGCGCGTCCATCTACGGCCGCGACCTGGACTACACCGACGAGTCGAACGGCGTCCCCTACGGCGGCATCGACCAGCGGTCCTCGCAGCCGCCGATCGCCGGCGTCCGCGGCCTCACCGGCCTCCCGGGCTTCGCCAACGGCCGCGCGACCTTCCTCACGCCGCAGGCCAACCCGACGCTCGCCAACGCCGTCAACCAGACCCCGCTGTACAACTTCCAGGAGGTCGCCGGCTTCACGCCCGACACCTCGTCGTACGGCTTCTACGCGCGCGGCATGTACGACTTCTCGGACACCCTCCGCGCCTACGCCGAGCTGTCGTTCCGCCGCTCGGAGGTCTACATCGACGCCGCGCCGACGAATTACTTCTCGGCGAATGAGCTCGGTGACGCCCCCAACGGCGCCGGCATCTTCCCGGCGACCAATCCGTTCAATCCTTTCGGCCAGAACGTCTTGGATCTCCGGTACCGTCTGATGGAGCTCGGCAACCGCGTGCAGGAGTCGATCGCCGACACGCCCCGCGTGGTCGTCGGCATGCAGGGCGACCTGCCGATCGGCGACTGGACCTGGGACGGCGCCATCACGTACTCGAAGAACTCAGTCACGCAGCTCTCCCACAACCAGACCTCGGACCGCCTGGTGCAGAACGCCCTCAACGGCATCGTGCTCAACGGCACGACGCGCTACCTGAACCCGTTCGGCCCGAACCACACCGACATCATCAACTACCTGCGGATCACGAACCCGAACTATGACACGTTCGAGATCAAGGCGGCGGACTTCAGCGCCTCCGGCAAGCTCTTCGACCTGCCGGCCGGTGCCGTCAACCTCGCCGTCGGCGGCGAGTACCGCGAGGAGAAGATGGAGAACGTCGGCACGCAGCTGAACCGCGACGGCCAGATGGTCGGCGGCGGCCAGGCGTCCGACACCTACGGCGAGCGCCAGCTGCACTCGTTCTTCGCCGAGCTGAACATCCCGGTGTTCAAGAACGACACGGCCGGCAGCCTGGAGCTGCAGGTCGCGGGCCGCCACGAGGACTACAGCGACTTCGGCCGGACCACCAAGCCGAAGCTCGCCGCCGTCTACCGTCCGATGCCCGAGCTGCTGATCCGCGGCTCCTTCGGCGAGTCGTTCCTGGCCCCGAACATCGCCTACCTCTACACGTCGCAGAGCGTGAGCTTCACGGCCAACACGCTGCCCGACCCGCTGCGCCCGAACGACCCGGCCACGCAGATCCGGCAGTTCGGCGGCGGTAATCCGACGCTCAAGCCGGAGGAGACCGAGGTCACGTACGCCGGCGTCGTCCTCCAGCCCTGGGCCCGCCGCGGCAGCCCGCTGTTCCGCGAGCTCTCGCTGGGCGTCGACTACATCAAGTTCGACCAGACCAACCTGATCGCGCGCCTGACGGCCAACATCATCCTCGGCAACGTCAACGCCTTCGGCAACCTGATCGTGCGCAATCCGCCGGCCGCCGGCGAGACGGTCGGCACGATCAACGGCGTGCTCACCACCTGGCAGAACCTGTCCGAGGCCGAGTACCAGGCCTGGGACTTCAATGTCCGCTGGGTGCTGCCGCGCAGCGAGCGCTGGGGCCAGTTCCGCACCGACCTCACCGCGACCTATGCCTCCGTCATCGAGGGCATCGGTGCCACGGGCGCGTTCTTCGACCAGGACGGCGACTACACGACCCCGCTCTGGCGCGGCAATGCGACGATCGCTTGGAACAAGGGCGATTGGTCGGCCTCGCTGTACGCGACTTACATCGGCAGCTACACCACGGCCGGCTCCGGCCTGACGACGCCCGACGTGGGCGACCAGCTGCAGTTCAACCCGCAGATCGCCTACCGCGGCTGGTACAACAGCACGATCACCGTCGGCGTCCGCAATGTCCTGAATGACGCTCCGCCGGTCGATCCGTCGGACAGCAAGCTGGTCAACGAGAACGTCAATCTCGTCGAGCCCGCGTTCTGGTACGTCCGGATCTCGAAGGACTGGTAATCTGTCCCCGGTTCTTCCGGCAATCAGGCGCCCCTCGCCGGGGCGCCTTTTTGTTGGGCGGCAAAGAGGCGGTGACCGCCCATCCCGGCCGCGGCCCGCCTGTCCCGAAATACCCTGCGACTTTGCGCGGCGGCGGGGTGTATTTCGGCCAGTTCTTTGGTTTGCCGAGACTTACAGTGGCCGCCCGCCCTCTCCGGCGTTCTGCCGCAAAGATCGAGGCTTTCGTCGCAATGCCATTCACTCCTCCCCGGCCCCTCGCTTCAACTCCCCGCGTTCGTAGTTATCAGTTGTGTTGCAGGGGGGTCCCGCAGGGGGCCCCTCTGTGTTTTTGGGCCCGGAAATACCCGGCGGAGAAGGTCTGGCCTTCCGGCGGACCGCCACCCAACCTTCGCTCCCCACACTGATAACCATGTCCGTTCCCGTCTCCTCCGCCCCAGCTTCGTCCGGCGTGCCCTCCGGCGTGCTGGCCGGCCATGCCGCCGGCGCCCCCGCCAAGAAGAAATCCCGCCGCACGCTTTGGATCATCCTCGGCGTCCTGGTGCTCACGGGCCTTGCGGCCGGCATCGCGATGAAGGCGCGGCGCGGCCCGCAGCTCCCGCAGGTCACGACCGAGAAGGCCGTGATCAAGACCATCACCCAGCTGGTCAACGCCACCGGCAAGATCCAGCCGGAGACCGAGGTGAAGATCGCCCCCGAGGTGGCGGGCGAGATCATGCAGATGCCGTTGCGCGAGGGCGCCGCGGTGAAGAAGGGCGACCTCCTCGTCAGCATCAAGGCCGACAATTACCGCTTCCAGGTGGAGCAGCAGGAGGCCGGGCTCCTCGCCGCCCGCGCCGCCTCGCTCTCGAACAAGGTCGCGCTGCTCAAGGCCGAGGAGGACCTCAAGCGCGCCCGCGACCTGTTCGCCAAGCAGCTCATCTCCGACGCGGACATGACGGCGGCCAACACCTCCTACGAGAGCGCGAAGGCAAGCTACGAGAGCGCGCTCGCCAATATCGCGCGCACGGAGGGGCTGCTCAACCAGATGCGCGACCAGCTCGCCAAGGCGGTCATCTACTCGCCGATCGACGGCACCGTCAGCGCCCGGCTCAGCGAGGTCGGCGAGCGCGTCGCGGGCACCGGCCAGTACGGCGGCGCCGAGATCATGCGCGTCGCGGATCTCAACAACATGGAGGTCCGGGTGAACATCAACGAGAACGACATCGTCAACGTGAAGCTCGGCGACAAGGCCCGCATCACGATCGACGCCTACCCGAACCGCAAGTTCAGCGGCACGGTGAAGGAGATCGCGGCCGCCGCGCGTACCACCGGCATGAACACGCAGGAGGAGGTCACGAACTTCCAGGTGAAGATCCGGATCGATGACAAGGACGTGGCGCTCCGGCCCGGCATGAGCGCCAACGTCGACGTCGAGACCAAGACCGTGGAGAACGTCGTCGCGGTGCCGATCCAGGCCGTCACCGTCCGCTCGCGGGAGGGCAACAAGACCATCGAGCAGCTCGCGGCCGACCGCGACGCCAAGGCCAAGCAGGGCAAGGGCGAAGGCGCCGCCGCCGCCGTCAACGAGCGCGAGCAGCGCGACCGCGAGCGCGCCGACCGCGAGGCGCTCCAGCGCGTCGTGTTCCTCAAGTCCGGCGACGCGGTCAAGCAGGTGCCGGTCGAGACCGGCATCGCCGACACCAGCCACATGGAGATCAAGTCGGGGCTGAAGGAGGGCGACGAGGTCGTCTCCGGGCCCTTCAGCGTCGTCACGCGCACGCTGAAGGACGGGGCCAAGGTCAAGCTCCAGGCCCCGAAGAAGAAGGACGAGCCCAAGAAGTGACCGCGCCCGCGGCGGCCCTCCGCCCGGTCCCCGACGCCATGCACACCGCGCCCGCTGCCTCGATTCCCCGCGCCGTCCGCGCGCCCGGCCCCCTCGTCATCCACATCGAGGGCGTCACCAAGCTCTACCAGATGGGCGCGGAAACGATCCACGCCCTCCGCGGCGTCGCCCTGAAGATCCACCGCAACGAGTACCTCGCCATCATGGGCCCGTCCGGCTCGGGCAAGTCGACCCTGATGAACATGCTCGGGTGCCTCGATACGCCGACCGCGGGCCACTATGAGTTCAGCGGGAAGGACGTCTCGAACATGTCGGACGACGAGCTGGCCGAGATCCGCAACCGCGAGATCGGCTTCGTCTTCCAGACCTTCAACCTCCTCCCGCGCTCGAACGCGCTCCACAACGTCGAGCTGCCGCTGATCTACGCGGGGGTCGGCCGGACCGAGCGGCTCGAGCGGGCGCAGCGGGCCCTCGAGAACGTCGGCCTCGGCAACCGGATGCACCACCGGCCCAACGAGCTCTCCGGCGGCCAGCGCCAGCGCGTGGCGATCGCCCGCGCGCTCGTCACCCAGCCGTCCATCATCCTCGCCGACGAGCCGACCGGGAACCTCGACTCCCGGACGGGCATCGAGATCATGGAGCTCTTCGAGCACCTCTACGACCAGGGCAACACGATCATCGTCGTGACCCACGAGGAGGACATCGCCCGCCACGCCCGGCGGATCGTGCGCCTCCGCGACGGCCTGATCGAGAGCGACGCGCCCGCCGGCTGATCTTCGATTTTCAATTTTCGATTCTCGATTTTCGATCTGGCCATGACGGAGCGCGAACTGAAGCAGAGGACCAAGGCTTTTGCGCTGCGTGCGCTCAAGCTGATCGATGCTTTGCCCGAGACGCGTTCCGGCCGGATTCTCGCGAATCAGCTCGGCCGGTCCGGCGCCTCGGTGGGCGCGAACTATCGCTCCGCATGCCGTTTCCGGTCGGCGGAAATGGCGTCGAAACTCGCCGTGGTCGGGGAGGAGGCGGATGAATCCGCGTTCTGGCTCGAGTTGATTTCGGAGCATGGGCTGCTCCCGCCGCCGAAGGTCGAACCTTTGCACCGGGAGGCCGGCGAGCTGACGGCAATCATGGTGGCGTCGCGCCGGACGATCGCGGCCAACAATCGAAAATCGCGAATCGAAGATCGAAAATAGCCAATGAGACGCTTTCTCTCCGAGTTCGTGGAGTCCCTCCGGATCGCCGCCGCGCAGATCCGGGCGAACAAGCTGCGCTCGGCCCTGACGGCGCTCGGGGTGATCATCGGCATCGTCGCGGTCACCCTCATGGGCACGGCCATCAACGGCATCGACGCGGGCGTCGACCGCTCGATGTCCGGCTTCGGCGACGACGTCCTCTACGTGACGAAGTGGCCGTGGAAGGACGTCGACGACTGGTGGAACCTCCGCAACCGCCCGCCCATTCGCCACGACTACGCCCGCGCCATCAACCAGTGGATCGCCGAGCATCCGGACAGCGCCCTGAAGGTCGCCGTGCCGACGGCGGCGCGGCCGACCAACGTCGTCCGCGGCGAATACCAGGTGCGGAACATCTACACCCTCGGGGCGAGCGCCGATTACACGCGCATCGTGCGCTCGGACATGGCGGAGGGGCGCTTCTTCAGCGAGTTTGAGGCCCAGGCCGGATCCAACGTGGCGGTGATCGGCTTCGACGTGGCCGACGCCCTGTTCCCCAGCGAATCGCCCGTGGGAAAGATGATCCGGATCCGCGACCAGCAATTCCAGGTCATCGGGGTCGCCTCGCGCCAGGGCAGCTTCCTTGGCCTCTTCAGCTGGGACTCGGTCGTCCTCATGCCGCTGACGACCTACCGCCGGTATTTCCGGGTGGGGGAGGACTGCGAGATCCGGGTCCAGGTGAACACCGAGCGCATGGCCGAGGCGCGCGACGAGCTGCGGGGCCTGATGCGCCGCATCCGCCAGCTCGGGCCGGAGAAGCGCGACAACTTCGAGATCAACGAGCAGGGCACGATCCGCGAGCAGCTCGATCCGGTGAAGAACGGCATCGCGCTCGCCGGGCTTTTCATCACCGGACTGGCGCTGTTTGTCGGCGCGATCGGCATCATGAACATCACCTACGTGAGCGTGAAGGAACGCACGAAGGAGATCGGCACCCGCAAGGCGCTCGGCGCCCGCCGCCGCACCATCCTCCTGCAGTTCCTCATCGAGGCCGTCTCGATCTGCGTCGTGGGCGGCGCCGCGGGGCTCGCGCTCACGGGCGGACTCACGGCCCTGGTCGGGGCCGTCGCGCCGTCGTTCCCGCTCGTGTTCTCCGCCGGCCTCGTGCTCGTCGGGCTGACCGTCTCGGTCGTGGTCGGCGTCCTGAGCGGGTTCCTGCCGGCATGGCAGGCGAGCAAGCTCGATCCCGTGGTCGCCCTGCGCTACGAATGACCGCCGCGCGCCGATGAGCCTCGTCGAAATCCTCAAGCTCGCGCTCGGGTCGCTCTCCGCGAACAAGCTGCGCTCCAGCCTGACGATGCTCGGCATCGCCGTGGGCGTCTTTTCGGTCATTGGCGTCATGACGGTGATCTCCGGCCTGCGCGGGCAGATCGAGTCCGGCCTGAACGTCCTCGGGGCGAACAGCTTCCAGTTCTCCAAGTACCCGGCCGTCAACTTCAGCGATCCGCGCCAGCGCTTCGCGAACCGCCGCGACATCACCTTCGCGCAGGCGTCGCGCTTCAAGGAGCTGATGGGCGACCAGGCGCAGGTCAGCCTCATGCTGCGGCGCGGCGGGCGCCGCGTGACCTATTCGGAGCGCCGCACGAACCCGAATGTGGTCCTCGGGGGCGGCGACGAGAATTTCATCACCAGCCGCAATTACGAGATCGCGGCGGGCCGCAACCTGGGCCCGGACGACGTCGAGTTCGGCCGGCAGGTCGTCGTGCTGGGCAACGACATCGTCGAGCGGCTGTTCCCCAACGAGGAGGCCCTCGGCCGGGTCGTGCGCGTCGACGGCCAGAACTACACCGTCGTCGGCCTCATGGCGCCGAAGGGCTCGTCGTTCGGCCAGAGCCAGGACAATTTCGCGATCATCCCGATCACCCAATACCTCGAGACCTACGGCCGCGCCTGGCGCTCCATCAGCATCAACGTGCAGGCGCCGAACCAGGCCGAGCTGGCCGGCATCCGCGAGATCGCGGTCGGCGCCATGCGCCTCGTGCGCGGGCTGGAGCCCGAGGATCCGAACGACTTCGAGGTCTTCTCCAACGAGTCGCTCATCGAGGCGTTCAACAACATCGCCGGCGTCGTGGCGGTGGGCGCCTTCGTCATCAGCGCCATCGCCCTGCTGGCCTCCGGCGTCGGCGTGATGAACATCATGCTCGTGTCCGTGACCGAGCGCACGAAGGAGATCGGCATCCGCAAGAGCATCGGCGCGAAGAAGCGGAACATCCTCTGGCAGTTCCTCATCGAGGCCGTCTTCCTGTCGCTCGTCGGCGGGCTGGCCGGCATCGCGGTCGGCGTGATCGGGGGGAACGTCGTCGCGATGATCCTCAACGCCAGCGCGGTGTTCCCCTGGGGGTGGGCGCTGACCGGCCTGATCGTCTGCTCCGGCATCGGTGTGATTTTCGGCTTTTATCCGGCCTGGAAGGCCGCCGGCCTCGACCCGATCGAGGCGCTGCGCTTCGAGTGACGCCCGGCTCCGGGGCGCCGCCGCCCGCGTCTCCCGTGACCGGCGGTCGCCTCCGGCGGGACCCCCGCCCGTGTCGTTTCCGTGATCCGGGTCACATTCGGATGGCGGAGGATACTTGTGGATTGCCGGAGCCGGCCGGCCCCGGTTCCATCCGCCGCGCCTCGGGCCCCGCTTGAGAATCTCGGTCAAATTCAACCCCGCGCTCCGCCGCCAGGTCACCGGTCCCACACGCCGCCGGTGGATCCTCGGGTGCATCGCGCTGCGCATCGAGCAGGCGGCCAACCCCGTCTGGCGCATCGAGGTGTATCACCGGCGGCTCGTCGTCGCGGCCCTCGTCCTCGGGCTGTCCGGCTACCTCGCGGGCGCGACGGCGCTCTGGCTCTGGCTCGACCGCAATCCGCACAACCAGGCCCGCTGGCTCGACGTCCTGCAGCTCCCCTGGCGCTGGGACGAGCTCCGGGTCAAGCGCGGCGAGACCGCCATCGTCACGGCCCGCGAGCGCCTGAAGGCCCGCGACTACGTGGAGGCGTTCCACCACCTCCGGACCGGGCTCGCCCGGGCCCCCGGCAATGTCGAGGGCCGCGTCCTGCTCGCCCAGATGCTGGTCGGCCACGACCCGCAGCGCGCGCTCGAGCTCATGGAGGCCGGGATCCCTCACGCCGGAGCCGACCCGCGGTTCCTGGGGGCCCTGTTCGCCTTCTACCACCAGCTGCAGATCCAGGCCGCAGCCCTCGAACGGCTCGACCAGCTGCGCGCCCGGCCGCCCGCGGGTTGGGGCGAGGAGAGCCGCGCGTTGGTCGGGCGCACGCGGGCCCACCTGCTGGCCGCGCAGGGCCGCACGGATGAGGCGTTGGCCGAGGTCCAGTCCCTCCCCCCGGGACCGCTCGCGGCGGTCACGCGGGCGGACGTGCTGCTGCGGGCCGGCCGCGCGACCGAGGCCCGAGACGCGCTGGCGGACGTCGCGCCCCCCGGCGTTCCCGCCGCCGAGCTCGCCCGCCGGCACGGCGAGATCGCGGTCGCCCTCGGCGACGCCGACGCCCTCCTCGGCGCGCTGCGGCGGTGGCGCGCGGCGGCGTCCGACGAACCGGCCCCGTACCTTTACGGGTTCTCCGCCTGGCACCGGCTCAATCGCGCCAGCTACCGCGACGCGGCCGAGCGCGAGTATTACCAGCTGTTCGGCCGCAACGATGGGGCGCTGCAGGCCCTGGCCGCGCTGGCGGTGTCGCTCGATCTCCCCGACGTGGTGGAGCGCGCGCGGCACGTGGCGCTCTCGCAGCGGGCCAGCGCGTTCGCCTACCTCGTGCACCTGACCGAAATCGAGCTGCGCCGCGGCAGCTACGAGGCGGCCGTCCGGCGGCTGCGCGAGTGGGAGGACTTCGTCGAGACCCTGCAGCCCGCGCAGCGGTTCTATCCGGAATTTATCAAGCGGCTCGCCCGCGCGGCCTTCGCCGGCGGCGAGACCGAGGCCGACGCCCTGCTCGCGCACCTGACGGCGCACCGCGGGCAGGCGCAGCTCCCCGTCTGGCTGATGGCCGCCCGCATCGCCGAGCGGGCGGGGCAGCCCGCGCTCCAGCAGAAGATCCTGCGGCCGGCCCTCGCCATGTACCCCCGCACCGACGAGCTGCTGGCGATGCAGGGGCGGATCGAGCAGGGCGCGGCCCTCGCGCCCAAGGCGGTGGCGGCCGGTCCGGCCCGCGCCGCCGTGCCCGCGACCGCCCGGGAGGCGCTGGCGCGTTTCGACGAACTGCTCGCCGCCGAATCGCTGGCGGCGGCGCGCGATCTCCTGCGCGCCGTGCGCGCGGAACGGCCCGGCTGGCTCGAGGCCGCGGCGCCGGCCGTGGCGCGACGCGAGATCGAGCTCGCCTTCGCGACCGCCGACCGCCTGACCACCCGCTCGCACGTGCGGCAATACCTCGGCCGCCACCGGGACACCGGCGCCGCCCTGGCGCTGGTGGATTTGGCCCGCGCGTTCGCGAAGCAGGGCCGGGCGGACGATGCGCGCCTCGTGGCGGACGAGATCATGGCGGCCCAGCCGACGGAGCCGGTCCGGAAGGCGGTCGCCGACCTGAATCTTCCCGACGATCTGGCCGACCTCCTCGCCACGCAGGAGGCCACCCTGGGCGCGCTCGACCGGTGGATTTCCGCCGCGCACTGGACCGAGGCGGAGCGCCTCCTGCAGGCCGTGCGCACCCGCTCCCCGGAATGGGCGGCCGGCGAACCGACGCCGCTGAAAATCCGCGAGGTGCAGGTGCGGCTCGGCCTCGACCAGCGCCCGGCCGCGCTCGCGGCGCTCAAGGAGATCACGATCAAGGGCGGCGTTCCGCGCGGCGCAGCCTTCCAGCTGGTGCGGGAGTACCTCGCGGCCGGCGAACAGGACACCGCGATCCTGCTCGCGCGCGAGATCGTCCGGGTCGTGCCCGGGGATTCCGCGGCCGAGAAACTGCTGCAGGAGGCCCGGGCGCCGCGGCCGGCGGGGTAGAGGCGGCGGCTTGGGGATAAGCCGCGCCACCTCGGAAATCCGGCACCAGCGGCAGGGCGCGTTATCCTTAACGCGCCGCCATTAATCCCATTGTCGCGTCCATCACCCGCCGCCTGCCCGGCGCCGCGTCTCCTCGTCCAGGATCGCGCGGATCTGCGCGGCGAGCGGGACCGCATCGGTGAGCTTCTTCCCGTACGGCAGGTTGAAGGCGTAGTCGAATTCCGGCGGGTTCGCGCCCTGGTTGTGCTGGAGGATGGTCTCGAGCTTGTCGAGGGCCTTGGCGATCCGCGCCTCCGCCGTCGCGGCGGCCTCGTATTCGTCCCACAGGGCGAGGATCTCGGCCCGGCGCCCGGGCGGCAGAGGCGCGGCGAGCGCCTCGAGGTCGCGCCGTTCCTGCGCCGCCTTCGACTCGCCCGGTCGCTGGTGGATCGCCGGGATGTCGCCCCCGAGCGCCTCGCCGAGGTCGTGCACGAGGCAGATCTTCACCAGGCGCGAAAAATCCACGCCCGGCAGGTCCCGCTCGAGCACCAGCGCCATCAGGCAGAGGCGCCACGTATGCGCCGCGGTGCTTTCCGGGTGCCCGCCGGACGTCCGGCCGGACCGCCATGTCTGCTTCAGCCGCTCCGCCTCGCGGAGGAATTGCAGCACGCCGGCGAGGTGGTCGGGGTTCATGCGGGAAATCCGTGGGTCGCCTTTGTGCCGCTTTGTGTTTTTCGTGGCAACAGGTTCCTCCATGCCGACCCCGCCGGACATCCTCTGGATCGTGACGACCCAATGGCGGGCGCAGGCGACGGGCTATGCCGGGGATCCGAACGCGCGCACGCCCTGGCTCGACGGGCTGGCGAGCGAGGCGGTGGACTACCGGCAGGCGGTCACGCCGCATCCGCTGGGCCCCCAGGCGCGGGCGGCGCTCCTCACCGGGAAACTGGGCCCCGAGAACGGCGTGCGCGGCTACTGGGATCCATTGCCGGGCGACGCCCGGACGGTCGCGCACGCTCTGCACGATCGCGGTTACGCCACGGCCTTTTTCGGCAAATGGCACCTGGCGGAGCGCGACCGGGCGGCGCCGTTCGTGGGCGAGGCCCACGCCCGGCAGGTCGTGCCCGCGGAACGGCGCGGCGGGTTTCGGCTGTGGGAGGGGTTCGAGGGCGGGTTCCTGCTCAACGATCCGTGGCTGCACGGCACCCGGCTGCCGGAGCCGAGGCGGTTCAAGGGGTATCAGGCGGAAGTCCTGGTGCAGCGGGCGGCCGAGTGGATCCGCGAGCACCAGCGGCGGCGCGCGGGCGGCGGACCCCCGGTGTTTTGCGTCGTGAGCGTCGAGGCGCCGCATCCGCCCTATCACGCCCCGGCGCCCCATGTGCGGGAAACCAGCCCGGCGCAGCTGGTGCTGCGCGCGAACGTGCCGGCCGGCGGCGAGGCCGAGAAAAGGGCCCGCGAGGAGCTCGCGGGCTACTACGTGCACATCGAGGCCGTCGACCGCGCGGTCGGGAAATTCCTGGCGGAGATCGACCTCGACGGCACCGCCATCGCCTTCACCTCCGTGCACGGCGACATGCACGGCAGCCACGGCCTCTTCCGGAAGGCGTGGCCTTACGAGGAGAGCGTGCGCGTGCCGCTGCTCGTGCGCCGGCCCGGATCCGCGCGTTCCGCCGGCCGGGCGGGGGCCGCGGTCCGCAGCGACGAGCCGGTTTCCCTCAACGATCTTCCCCACATGGCCGTCGCCTGGGCCGAGGGCCGCGAGTGGCATTGCCGGCGCGACCACGCGCCGATCTCGATGCCCGCGGGCACGGACATCCCGCTGCAATGCCCGCACGCATGGCGGGGTTTCCGGACGCCCCGGCACAAGCTCGTGGTCCGGACCGAGCCCGGGGGCGCGGAGCGGCCCTGGCTCTATTTCGACCTGGAATCGGACCCGTTCGAGTTGCGGAATCTTGTCGGGGAGCCGGCGCGAAGTAACGAAATCGAGGAGTTCAAGCGGGTGCTGTAGTCCCGGCCCTTCCGGGCCGGGCACAAGACGGCTGCCGCCGTCTGTATGGCCCGGCGAGGCAGCGCGGGGAGCTTATCGGAATTCCTGGACGCCGATCCCGTCTCGGAGGGCCGATCGCCGAAGCGATCCTCACTTCACCCGCGCGCCGTGCTTGATGACGACGTCGACGCGCTGGAGGAGATTGATGTACCGCAGCACGTCGCCTTTCACCGCGATGATGTCGGCCTTCTTGCCGGGCGAGATCGTGCCGTAATCCCCGTCGACCTTCATCGCCACGGCGGGCCAGTACGTCGCGGCGCGGATCGTGTCCATCGGATCCATGCCGAGGCGGTTCACCCAGATGTCGAGCTCGCGCCAGGTCGACTGGTTGTGGAATTTCATCGGAATGCCGCTGTCCGTGCCGATGAGGAGCACCACGCCGGACTTCCGGAGCTGCTCGAACTTCCGGGCGCTGGTCGTGGCCCGCAGGGGCGTGATCTGGTAATAGGCCAGCCAGCCCGGGTTCTGGAGGGACTGCTTGATGTCGGCGGCGATGTCGGCCGGGACGCCGGCCTGCCACGCGGGGTCCTCGATGTGCTGCGGATTCCGGATGTTGTGCTCGTAGTTGAAGAAGCCCTCGATCGTCGGGCACCAGTACAGCGGCCCGAGCGACATCTTGGCGGTGCGCTCCTGCAGCAGCTCGAGGATGTCCTCGGGGTAGTCCGGCGCCATCGCCAGCCCGGTGTGCTCGAAGCAGTCCACGCCCGCCTTCAAGCCGATGCGGATCTCGTCCGGCCGGTGCGAATGCGCGACGACCGGCAGCTTGTGCGCGTGGGCCTCGTCGACCACGGCCTGGACCTCCTCGAGCGTCATCTGGTCCTGGTCGATGAGCTTGATGACGTCGACGCCCGCGTCGGCGAGCCGCTTGACCTTGGCGCGCGCGTCGGCCGCGCCTTCGACGCCCCAGCGGAACGCCTCCGTGCCGGGATAAGGCGCGTGCTGGATGAACGGTCCGGACACGTAGAGCGTCGGCCCCGGGATTTCCCCGCGGTTGATGCGTCCGCGGACGTTGATGCTGGCCTCGAGCGGCGCGCCCAGGTCGCGGGCGCTGGTCACGCCGGCCAGGAGGAGCTGGCGCGCGGCGGCGGGCATGATCTCGGATTCGAAACGGTCGAGGTAGGTTCGGTCCCAGTGGTCGTAGTCGGAATGCCCGAGCAGCATCGTGTGCACGTGGTTGTCCCAAAGGCCGGGCAGCACGGACATGCCGCGACAGTCGACGACCTCGGCCCCCGCGGGCACCGCGAGGGTCGCGGAGGTGCCGACCGCCTTGATGCGGTCGCCCTCGATGAGGATCACGCTGTCGTTCAGCGGCGGGCCGCCCCAGCCGTCGATCAGTCTTCCCCCGGTGAGGGCCGTGATCTTCGCGGCGGCGGGCAGGGCGGCCAGCAGGCAGGCGAGGGGCAGGAAAACCAGGGAACGCACGAGCATGGGCCAAGGATTCCCGCGGCCGCGGGATGAGACAAAGCGAAAATCCGGGCGGCGGCGGCGCCGCCCGCGGCCTTACCCGGCCAGCGCCGGCTCGGCGCCGATGGTGCCGACCAGGCTCGCGAGATACGTGGGGCTCTGCACCCGCGCCAGTTCCGCCCGCGCGAAGGCCAGCCGGGCATCGACGCCGAGCCGGTCCGCCACCGCGGAGTAGCCGGACTTGGAGAGGAATCTGCGGAGGTACTCGACATGGCGCGTCCAGGCCCGGGCCTCGAGCGCCTGCTTGGCGCGAAGCCGCGCCTGGTACCAGTCGCTCCGGAGGATCGCGTCGCGCGCGAAGAGCGCCCGGAAAGCCGGGTCGTCGAGGGTGCGGCCCTCGAATTCGTCGTCCCGCATCAGGTGGAGCAGCGCGCGCAGCGGCGGGCAGGCCAGGTCCACGCTGGCGTCGTCGAAATAGTGCTGCGCGACGCGCTTCTGGGTCGCGACGATGTTCTCCATGCCGTCGACGAAGACCCCGAGGTCCTGCCGCTCCGGCTGCAGCATCTCGTCCGTGAACACCGCGTTCGGGTGGTTGAAGATGCGGCCGCAGAAGTGCGCGACGAAGCTGCGGGTGATCCGGTAGCCGAGCCGGCTGGCGAGGACCGGGCGGCCGTCGTGCGTGAAGTCCGCGCACGGCTCCAGGAATCCGTTCGCGATGAGGTAGGCCGGGTTCCGCTCCTCGACGCCCATGCGGCACCACACCTCCGGAATGAGCAGGCTGAGATCGTGGTCGACGCGGGCGTGCGGCCCGACGCAGCCGGCGGACGAAATGTAGCCGGGATAGCCCGTCACGGCGTAGGAAACGAACGCCGCATTGAGGTCGTAGACCGGCGGCAGCGCGTTGAACGGCCCCTTCGTCAGCGCCCCTTCCGAGCCCGCGCCGGTGGTGGAGGGCGACTTGCCGGTCATCGAGCAGATGAACTCCATGAAGAGCTCGGGCAGCTCCATGTAGTGGAGGGGATTGTAGACCGCGAGCGGGCGGACGCCCGCGTCGGGCGGATTGTTGCGCCGCCCGGCCAGCACGGCGTTCACCGGCGCGAGCACCGGCTGCGTGGCGGGCACCTTGCGCATCAGGCGGAGGCCGGTCTCGGCCAGGTAGGTTTCCCGCGGATTCAGCAGGTCGGGCCGCGTCTGGAGGTAGCGGGGATTCTTCGTGACCTTCCCGTCCACGATGCGCGGGTGGGCCGAGGACACGAAATACTCGCCCCCGCCGCCCTCGGCGGCGGCCCGGATCAGCGCCTGCATGGCCGGGGTGAACTCGTCGAATCCGATCGCGTCCTCGATGAGCTCGCGCGCCCGGGCGACCGTCAGCGGCTCGTAGTTCGAGAAGAAGTTCCCCGGCTGCGCGAAGTCGTGCTCGGTGGTGTGGTCGTAGCCGCGGTGGATGGCGTCGTCCGGCCGCTGGAAAAGCCGGTACTCGCAGTTGCGGACGAACTTGAGGGACGGCTCGACCGCGGACGCCCCGAGCCCGCTCAGCCGGTCGCGCGGGACGACGACGGACGCCGTGATGTCGTCCTCCATCTGGATCTTGATCGACGGGTGGAAATCCTTGCGCAGCCCGAACGTCCGCCAGGAGCCGTCGGGCGCGAACCCCACGCGGAGGAAGCTCGCCTCGAGCGGGCGGCCGTCGAGCCGGAGCTCGTTCGCGGGCACGCCGTTGACCACATTGACGCTGAAGTGGGATCGCCAGTCCTCGCCCCACTCGGGCTTGTGGAAGCGCTTCACGACGAGGGCGAGCTCCTTGATGTGCTGCGGGATCGTCGCGAGCCAGGCGTTGTAGGCGTCGCTGTACTCCGCGGGCGACGGCGTGAGCAGCTTGATCACCGACCCGAGCGAGCGCAGCGGGCTGAGGATCGGGCGCTTGTCGCTGCCGCGCCGCGCGGGGTCGCGGAAGCGGTCCGAGAAATTATGCGCGAGGAGCGCGGCCACCGCGTCGAAGTCGTTCCGGAAATCGGCCACGAACACCGGGCCCTGGATGATGGCGTCGGCGAGGCTCTTCGAGATCTCGGATTTGCCGCCGCCCGACACGGTGCAGGGCTTGTGGCAGAGGGTGGCCTCGGCGTGCGTGCCCACGAGGCGCCAGGTGCGGCTGCCGCGCGGCTTCTCGAGGTGGACCTTGTAGCCCGAGGGCAGCACGTAGGTGAATTTGTGCCGCAGCCGCTGCTTCACCGGGCGGCCATCCTTCATCCACGTCACGGTCTGGCTCGGGAGGTCGAAGTGGGCGTCCTCCGGCACATACACGATGTCCGGGTAGTTGCGGTCCACCGCGCAGCCCTCCGGCTGCATCGCGACATTGTCGCCCAGGAGCTGCACGGCGTCGGCGAGCGTGCGCGGGTATTTGGACGTGACGCGCACGACGGCGAAGTCGGCCGAGAGGTCGTACCGCGTGAACAGCAGCGCCCCGCCGGCGTGCTCCTCCTCGCACAGGCCGAGGAGGTTGGCCGCGAAGCTCAGCTGCGTCTTCACCTCCTTTTTGCAGTATCCGAAATAGTTGTCCGAGATCAGCGTCACGATGACGCCCGACGCGTCGCGCGCGGTGAGCTTGAAGGGGGTCCCGTCGTTGTACCGCTCGTCCGGGCTCTTCCAGCACATGCCGTCGCGCCGCTGGCGCGGGGTGGCCTGGTCCCAGGCCGGCAGCCCGAGCTCCTGCTTGGTGAACCGGGTGAGGTGGGGGGCGAGGATGACGCAGCCGCTGTGGCCGGACCAGTGCTGGGGGTCGAGCGCGGCATCGGCTTCGGGCAGCCGCGGGTCGCCGCCGTTGCCGAAGATGCTCTCCACGAAGTCCAGGTTGCTGACGAGGCTGCCGGGCACGAAGAAGCGCACCTCCATCGATTTCTCGTCCGTGAATCCCGGCACGGCGGGGCAGACGACGGGCCGGAGCAGGAGCGAGACGAAGCACTCGGCCTGCGCCGGCTGCGCGGCCGTGAACGGCAGCTGGAGGAGCTCGGCCGGCGGCTGCAGCGCGCGCGTCAGCAGCCGGTTGAACACCGCGCGAGGGACCGCCTTCTTGTCGTCCGGGATCGGCAGCCCGCCTTCGGTGACATGGAAGATGCCCTGGGTGGTCCGCCGGTCGCTCTTCGGGTTGTGCAGCACCCCGTTGCGGACGCGGTACGAGGTGATGATGTCCGACTGGAAGCGATCCTGGTCAGGAGGCAGCGACAGCGCGCGGGCCAGGCCCGGGCGGTCCAGCACGAACGTCCGGACCGGCAGGCGCGGGATGTCGGGCTCGCCGTCGAGGTATTCGTACAGGAAGTTCTGGATCCGCTGGTCGACCGGGCAGAGATGGTTCGAGAGCAGGCGGTCCTTCTCGCGGCTGAGCTCCACGAGGTTCGCCATCATGTCGGCGAGCTCGGCGTCCGCCCTCAGCATCACGGTCGGGCACCCGAGGTAGCGGAGCCGCAGGTTGATGTAGAGCAGGAGCCGCTGCGTGTCGTCGGGCGACGCCGGCGCGCCAAGGCCGATGCGCCTGAGCTGGTCGGTGGTGACGGGTCCGTTCATGCGCGAGAGGGCGCCATTGTCGGCGGGTGCTCGGCCGGCACGCAAGCCGGCGGGTGGAGGAAATGTCCTAATTCGCCGGCCGGCCCGCGGAAGCCCGGCGGGGCGCGGAAACCGGCGCGGACCGTCCTTTGGGTTTGTCAGCCGCCGGCCCGGCCGGGCAGTTTGGCCCGCCATGAATCGGACCGACCGGCTCGTCGCGATGGTGATGTTCCTGCAGGGGCGCCGGATCGTGCGCGCGGCGGACCTGGCGGAGCATTTCGAGGTCACCGAGCGCACCGTGTACCGGGACATCTCCGCGCTGAGCGAGGCCGGCGTGCCGATCGCGGGCGAGGCGGGCGTGGGCTACAGCCTGATGAAAGGCTACCAGCTGCCGCCCGTGATGTTCACGGCGGAGGAGGCGACCTCGCTGTTCGTGGGCGGCGAGCTGGTGAAGCACTTCACGGACGCCTCGCTGCAGGCGCCGATGGTCTCCGCGCTGGAGAAGCTGCGGGCCGTCCTGCCGCGCGACCGGCAGGAGCACGTCGAGCGGCTCGTGCGCAACACGCTCGTGATGGGGCGGGGCAACAACAACCCCGACCCGGCGGCCCAGCCCTGGCTGCTGCCGGTGCAGCAGGGCGTCGTCCAGCGCCGCGTGCTCCACCTCTGCTACCGCGGCCGCGAGCGCGACGAGGACACGCTGCGCGACGTCGAGCCGCTCGGCGTCGTGTTCCACACCGGCGCCTGGTACCTCGTGGGCTGGTGCCGGCTGCGGCAGGATTTCCGGCACTTCCGCGTCGACCGCATCCGTCGCCTCGACATGAAGGGCGAGACTTTCCCGCCGCGGCCGGACTTCTCCCTGGCGGAGCACATGCGGGCGGCGGTGCCGCCGCACGAGATGATCGCCGTGCGGGTGTGGTTCGACCGGCGCGCGATGGAACGCGCCCGGCGCGAGAGCTACGCGACGCTGATCGAGGACGGAAAGCGCGACGGCGGGGCGGAGTACTCGATGTATTCCTACTCGCTCGAATGGATGGCCCGCTGGCTCCTGTCGTTCGGGGACTGGGCCGAGGCCGTGGAGCCCCCGGAATTGCGCGACAAGGTCCGGGCGATGGCGGCGTCCGTGGTCGCGAAGAACGCGCCGCGCTGACCCGCGCTTTCGCAACCGGAGGCGGCCCGCAGGGTGGCGGAAGGCCGGTGGCGGGTGCGGGGCAAAGATCAGGACAGGTCTGCTGACATAGGGCTGTCAGGGCGGCGTGGTAGGGTGGGGAATCAACCGCCCGCCATGCTCAAAGGACTCCGCACGGTCGTCTACGTCGCTCCAGACCTTCCCGCCGCCCGCGACTGGTATGCGCGGGCTTTCGCCCTCAAGCCCTACTGCGAGCTGCCATTCTATGTCGGTTTCAAGGTCGGCGGCTTCGAGCTCGGGCTGGTCGCCGTGAAGGCCCAGGCCGGAGGAGCGGGTGGCGAGATCGCCTACTGGGGCGTGGACGATGTCGCCGACGTGCACCGGCACCTGCTGTCGGTCGGCGCGAGCAACCACGAAGACCCGCACGACGTCGGCGAGGGCATCGTGGTCGGCTCGGTGCTCGATCCGTTCGGCAATCCGATCGGGCTGATCCACTACCCGCATTTTGGCCTCCAGGCGGTGCGCTGAAACCGCCGCCCGTTTCGTCATGAACGTCACCGGCCTCGCCTTCACCGGATATCCGATCACCGACGTGCCGCGCGCCCGCGCCTTCTACGAGGGCGTGCTCGGCCTCCGGCCGGGGACCGTCTTCCAGCACGAGCAGAACTTCTGGATCGAGTACGAAGTCGGCGCCGGGACGCTGGCGGTCAGCAATATGTCCGCCGGGATGTGGAAGCCGTCGCCGGATGGACCGTCGGCGGCACTGGAGGTCGAGGACTTCGACGCCGCGGCGCGGGCGCTGCGCGCGGCCGGCGCGAAGTTCGTCGTCGAGCCGATGGACAGCGGCCCGTGCCGGATGGCCATCGTGGCGGACCCCGACGGCAATTCCCTGATAATCCACCATAGGAAACAGATTTAAACGGGGGGACACCGCTTGCAGGACGGATTGTGCTGAACCGAACGCCCTCGATGCAGTCCCAACCCGAGCATTTTATCCCAGCCCGAACAGCCGCATGAACATCCGCACCCTCGCCGTCACCGTGTCCGCGCCGCGGGACACCGTCTTCAACTTCCTGGCCGACATCGAGAACCTCCCCCGCTGGGCCGGCGGGTTCTGCGAGCGGCTCTACCTCGAGCGCGGCCGGTGGCGGGCCCTCACGTCCCAAGGCGAGCTCTACTGCGAGCTCGAGGCAAGCGCCGAGACCGGGCTCATCGATCTGCGGCTCGGCCCGTCGATCGACCGGATGGCCTTGCTGCCGATCCGGGTCCTTCCGCTGGGCGTCCGCAGCACGCTGGTCACCGTCGCGTTCGCCGAACCGCCGGAACTATCGGCGGGCCTGGCCCTGCGCGACGGCGGCGAAATGCTGGCGGAACTCGAGGGCCTCGTGCGGCGCTTCGGCGGCGGCGAGTTGCACCTGCCGGAACCCGCCGTGGCGCTCGTCGAGCCGGGGCGGAATTGATCGCCGGGCGGGGACTTAAACCGCGAGCCGGCGGAGGGACGTACTGACAGCCGGTGGAGGGACGACCTCCGTGTCGTCCAGAGCCTGGTGGACACATGGAGCGAAGAAACTAGGTGCGTAGGTTTAATACAGGAAGGCCCGGACAGAGCCGGCCCCTCCAGTTGCGGGCCCGCAACGCGGAGATTTGCCGGCGAGGCCGACGGCCGGTGGAGGGACGGCCTCCGTGTCGTCCCGAGGGCCGGGCCGGCCGGGCGGCCGGCGCCTTGCGATTCGGTCAGCTGGATTCCTTCAGCAGCCCGAGCAGCCGCTTCCAGCTTTCGGCCGCCGCCTTTTTGTTCGGCTCATCGGCCTCGGGTGACTCGGCGGCGCGCATGTAGGCATGGCGCGCGCCTTCGTGGATCACGGGATCGAAGGCCTTGCCATGGGTCTTCATGGCTTCTCTCGTGCGCTCGATCGTCGAGTTCACCCGCTCGTCGTTGCCGCCGTAAAAGGCGTGGACCGGCGCCTTGATCCGGGCAAATCCCTCGGCGTCATCCGGCGCCGTGCCGTAGAACGGGCAGGCAAGGACAAGGTCCGGCCGGTTCATGGCGAACCGCCAAGTCTGGCTGCCGCCCCAGCAGAAGCCGATGACGGCCACCTTGCCGTTGGCGGCGGGAATCTTCTGCGCGTAGTCGGCGACCGCATGCAGCGCAGCCACCGTCTCGGCCGCGGGCAGCTGGCCGATCGCGCGGGTGGCGTCGCTCGAGGACGGGAAATCCTTCGTGTCGCCGCCGCCCGGGGCCTTGCCCGAAAGGAGGTCGGGCGCGAGGGCGATGTAGCCGGCCTCGGCCAGGCGGTCCGCGACGGAGCGCGCCCAGTCGTTCAGCCCGCGGTTCTCGTGGATGACGATCACCGCGAGGGCCTTGGTCTTCACCTCGGGATAAACCACGAAGGTCGAAACGGTGCGGTCGCCGGCCTTGGGCTGCGCCCATTCGTGGTGGCGCGGGGAATTCTCGAGGCGGGCGGCGGGGTCCTGGGCCAATGCGGCGAGCGCGGAGGCGCCGCACGCGGCAAGGAGGAGCGTCTTTTTCATGTTGGGCGGAGGACGGGTGGTCGGCCCGTGGGACGGGCGCGTCGGCGGGGCGGATCGGGCGGGGAAACTTGTGGCCGCGCGGGCCGGTCCTGAGCAATCAGGGTCGGCCGCGCGCGGCCACGGGATCGGGGGAGAAGATTGGCGCGTCGCTCAGGCGATGCGTTTGTATTTTTCGGCCGGGATCTTGAAGCGATGCCCCGAGTCCAGGTCCGTGAAGATGTGCCAGTGGGGGTCCTCGGTCTTGTGAACGAAGACCTCGAGCTTCTGTCCCGCTTCGTAGTGGTACTCATCCGCCACCAGGAGGTGATCCTCGTGCTCGATCGCCTCGCCCAGCTCGCCGCTATGCGGCTCCGTGATCTCGATTTTCCAGTTCATGGCGCAACGGGTTGGCGCCTCGGCCGGAGGCCCGCCGACCGGCGGGACGGCCTCGGCGTGGATTCGTGTCCGGATATTGCCCGAGGCAAGAATCCGGTCAAGAGCCCGGCGGGAAAAAACCTCCTCAGCGAATTCGCGGGGAACTTTCCCCAGCGGAGAAAAAAGGCGCGCCGGACAGCGCGCCTCGAAGAGGGACGAACGCGTTTCGACCTGATCGCCCGCGCTCAGCCCGTCTGGGAGCGGCGGCCGCTGCGCCGCGCCGGCATCGGCAGCGGGTCGCTGCGGGTGGGCATCGGCGCGTAATCCGGGCGGCCGAGCCCCTTGACCATCTTCTGCACCTCGACCGTCCGGCCGTGGACGAAGCACTCGTTCGCCGCCGCGCCGATGAGGATCGAGTTGGCGCCGGCCCGCTCGTCGGCCGCGCGCAGGTACTTGTCGGCCGGGGGATTGGGCAGGAAAAGGTCGTCCAGCATCACCTTGTCGCCGCCGCCGTGGCCGCCGGTGCCGGTCCAGGGCTCGATGTCGCGCGGCGCGCCCCGCAGGGGGATGAGCCGCGTGCGCGTGCCGCGCTCCTCGATGCCGCCCTGCACCGTGTCGGTGCCGCTGACGTACACCTGCTCGACAATCGTGTGCTCGATGCGGCCTTTCGTGCCGTTGAAGGCGATGTTGTAGCCCTCCCACGCGTTGAACGCGTTCAGGGAGTAGCTGAGGGTGGCGCCGGTGTCGTAGCCGACGATCACGTTCATCGTGTCCTCGATGTCGATGCGCGGCGACCACACGCACTGGTCGCGGAAGTAGCCGTCGTGCTTCTCGTTGTCGAGGTACATGGCCTTGTGGCCCGGGTTGTTGGCCAGGCTCAGGAAGAAGCCGCACCTGTCCTGCTCGGGGCAGGTGTGGCAGCGCTCGTGGTGGGACTGGAGGCCGAGGCGCCGCGCCATCGCGGGCGTGTAGAACTCGCGCTTGCCGGTCGCCGTGACCGTGACCGGGACGGCGCCGAGCCACCAGTTGACGAGGTCGAAATGGTGCGTGGCCTTGTGCACCATGAGTCCGCCGGAGTGCTTCTTCTCGCCGTGCCAGCGGCGGAAATAGTCCGCGCCGTGCGTGGTGTTGAGCAGCCAGTGGAAATCGACGGAGAGGATGTCGCCGATCTCGCCCGCCATCATGAGGTCCTTCACCTGCGTGCGCGGCGGGGAGTACCGGTAGTTGAAGAGCACGCGCACCGACTTCCCCGTGCGCGCCCGGGCGTCGAGGATGCGCTGGCATTTCTCCGCCGTGGTGGTCATCGGCTTCTCGGTGATTGTGTCGACCCCGAGCTCCATCGCGCGGACGAGGTAGTCGTCATGCGTGGCGTCGACCGTGGTGACGATGACGAAGTCGGGCTTGGTCTCCCGGATCATCTTGTCGAAGTCCGTGTGCAGATAGCCCGGGGGCACCGGTGCGCCATTGGTGCCGGAGAGCTTTCGGGCGAGCTCGATCCGGCCCGGATTGAGGTCGCACAGGCCGACGAGCTCGGCGTGCTCCTTGTAGTCCTTCTCGATGGCGTTCTGGTACATCACGTGGCGGGAGCCGAGGCCGACGATGACGTAGCGCTTGCGCCGCGGGGCCGTGGCGGCCTGGGCGAGCAGCCGCGGCGCCGAGCCGGCGAGGGCCGCGCCAAGGCCGGCCGCCGAGAGGGATTTTACGAAGGCGCGGCGGTCGAGGCCGGCCGCGGGACGGGCGGGGTTGGGATCAGTCATGGGGTTGGAAAGGTCAGCGGGCCGAGAGGAACGCCTCGACGACGCCGGGGTCGGCGACGGCATGGGCCGGACGGGGATGAGACGGGGAAAAGAGGCGCAGGGTTTCGACCGATTCGAGCGTGATGTCGTCCTCGGATGGCGGCGGCGGCAGGCCGAAGTGGTGGGCCAGGAACCGGTACACGGCGGCGCGCTTGGACGGCCCATAGTCGTGGCCCTCGTCGGCCAGGTGGACGTTCGCGACCGCCTCGGGCGCGCCCAACAGCGCATAGACCCGTTTCACGTAAGGGAATTCGACGTCCGGGTTGAAGCGCGTCCAGTCCTTGCCGTCCGACACGAGGAGCAGCGGGCGCGGCGCGGCCAGCGCGGCGATCTCCGCGTTGTTGGTGAGGTGCGCGTCGCTCTGGTGAATGGGCATCCCGCTCTCGCACGAGCAGCCGCCGAAAAAATGGGCCGACACCATCACAACCGGCGCCGCGGCCGCCACGCGGCGGTCGACCGCCGTCAGGAGGAAAGTCTGCGTGCCCCCGCCGGACTCCCCGGTCACCGCGAGGCGGCTCCGGTCGACCTCCGGCAGGCTCTCCAGGAAATCAAGCGCGCGGATCCCGTTCCAAAGCTGCAGCGCCAGCGTCTTGTCGCCGCGGTGCGGGTATTGGTCGGAGTCGCCGTAGCCGACCATGTTGACCGTGAGCGCCGTCGCCCCCATGCGCGCGAGCGTCGCGCCCAGCTTCTGCTTGCTCTCGTGGTAGCGACCGGCCGTCGCCGGGTCGCCGTGGCCGTGAAAAATGAGGACCGCCGGCATCCGCCGTCCTGCCGCATCGGCCGGGCGGTAGAGCGCGGCGGTCACAAAGAAGCCGCGCAGGCTTTCGAACGCGACCGGCTGCACCGAATACCCGGCGCGCTGCTGGACGGGGCCCAGCAGCGGCTGGAGCGGGCTGCGGGCGGGAAGCGGATCGAGTCCGGCGCCGCGCAGGATGCCGCGGCGGATGTCCTCGGCCCGGCGCTTCCACGCGGCGGCATCGTCAAATGTCGCGGCGAACGCGGCCAGTTCCTCCCGCGCGGCGGCCGGCGTCTGCGCCTCGCCGCGCCGGAGCGTCGCGGCCGCGAGCGGCGGCGCTCCCGTCAGGAGCAGCAATCCGAGGGCAGGGCGGAGCG
This sequence comes from Opitutaceae bacterium, assembly GCA_035626915.1. Taxonomy (GTDB): domain Bacteria; phylum Verrucomicrobiota; class Verrucomicrobiia; order Opitutales; family Opitutaceae; genus Didemnitutus. Next base: position 91,419 of record DASPMS010000079.1, on the reverse strand, counting down.
GTATCCGGCGCACCCCCTCAAGGGACATGTTTGCCGCCGCGAAGACAACCCCGGGATTGTCGCGATCGTTAAGCGACGGCCGGGCGCTCGTGGGCGGCTTCGCGGGCGGCGTCGCGGCGAAACGTCCGCCGCGCCAGCGCGACCGCCAGCCCCATCAGCGCCGCTCCCTCGAAGAAGGCGATGCCTTGGAGCCAGCCGGGCTGGCCGGGCGCCACGGCCCAGCCGAAGCTCCAGGCCGCCAGCGGCTGGCCGAGGATGGCGGCGACGCTGGTGATCGACGCGAACGCGCCCTGCACCGCGCCCTGCTCGTCGGCCGGCACGTGACGCGAAAGGTAGGTCTGCATCGCCGGACCGGCGATCGCGGCGAGGCCGGCGGGAACGATGATCACGTAAACCATCCAGCCGGCGGGCGCCAGGCCGTAGGCAATGTAGAAGAGGATGGTCAGCGACAGCCCGAGCAGCACGCCGCGCTTTTCGCCGATCCGCGCGAGGATGGGCTTCACGAGCCCGGCTTGGACGGCGGACGAGCACAGGCCCGCGAGCGCGAGCGAAAGCCCGACCTGCCAGGATTCCCAGGCATAGCGATGCGCGGTGTACAGCACCCAGGTCGCGTGGAGCATGGTCTGCGCGATCCAGAAGACGAGGTGCACCCCCGCGAGGCCGAACGCGACCGGGTGCTCGCGCAGCCCGAGCAGCGCGCCGGCCGGATTGGCGCGGGCCCAGCTGAATCGGCGGCGGCGCTCCGGCGGCAGCGACTCCGGCAGGACCAGCGCGCCCCACAGGCAATTGAGCGCTGCGATTCCCGCCGCCGCCCAGAACGGCAGCCGCAGGTCGATGCCGCCGAGCAGGCCGCCGAGCGCCGGGCCGAGGACGAACCCGAGCCCGAACGCGGCGCCGAGAAACCCGAAGGCCTGCGCGCGCTGCGCGGGCGCGGTCACGTCGACGAGGTACGCGTTGGCCGCGCCGACGACGCCGGCGGTCAGGCCGGCGATCATCCGGGCGACGAACAGCCAACCGAGGCTGGGCGCCAGCGCCATCAGGGTGTAGTCCGCCGCCGCCCCCGCCGTGGCGATGAGGATGACCCGGCGCCGGCCAAAATGATCGGACAGCGCGCCCAGGACCGGCGCCCCGACGAACTGCATCACCGCGAAGATCGCCACGATCCAGCCGTAGATGTGCGAACTCGCCGCCACGTCGCCGCCCCGGAACTCCGTGATCAGCGCGGGCAGGACCGGATACACCAGTCCGAAGCCCAGGACCGCCAGCAGCATGTTCACAAAAACGAAGCCGACGGCCGGTGGCCGGCCCGTGGGGGTGCGCATGGCGGCAGCGTCGCGGGCCGGTGCCGGCCGGGCAAGGCGGGCCGGGGTGGCCGAACGGCTAGCCCGCCGCGACGGCGCGGCGATGCATCAGCGGCGGGTTGTCAGCGGGCGCCCGGATATGCCCTTTCCCCCGCCGTCACGCGGAGCGGCAGGCGGTTTTCCTTCGGCGGAAGCGGGCAGGTGGTGAAGGGCGAGAAGGCGCACGGCGGGTTGTACGCCTGGTTGAAATCGAGCACCACCTTTCCGTCCTTCGGGGCATCCGAATAGAGGAAGCGGGAGGCCTCGTACGTCTCCTCGCCCGCGGTCTCGTCGGTGAAGATGTAGAAAAGGCGCTCACCCGCAACGACCGGCATCAGCTCGTACTTTCGGCCGCCGCATTCGAACACCGCCTTGCCCGGCGCCGTCTCGGTCGTCGTCTGGCCCAGCACGTTCACGATCGGCACCTGGCGGGGCTGCGGGAACGCCACCCATTCCGCCTCGAATCGCCACGCCGGGTCGATCGCATACCAGGCCAGCCCCGCGAAGTCGCGGCGGCGCGCCGATTCGCTGTCGCGCACCCGCAGGAAGAGGTCCGCCCCCGCCCGGTGGACGTAGAAATTGACCGTGCCGGCGCGGACGTAGGTCGGGTTCGCGCTGCCGTAGGCGAGAGCGGCGGAACGGGCGTCGGTCCCGTCGATCTTCGCGTCCACGCCGTCGGTCAGCGCGACAACGACTTTTCCGCCGGGTTCGTGGCTGATGGTGCCGAGGCGGGCCGGTCCGGCGGCGAGCCGGATGTCGTTGCCCGCGGCGGATCCGATCGAGTGCCGCCCTGGCGGCAGAGGATGCCGGCCCACGAGCGCCAGCCAGCCTTCGGGCGCGATGAGGTTGTCGGTGCGACGCTTGCGCCAGGCCTCCACCGAATCTGTGTAGGAATCCGCCGCGGCGGAGGCGGCTAGGGTCAGGGCCAGGAAGGCGAGGGCACGGCGAGGGTTCATGCGGTCGGGCGGGCGAGCGTCTCAAGCAATGTCACGGCCATTTGATTGCAAGGCGTCGGAATCCCGTGGCGACGGCCGAGCCGGACGATCACGCCGTTGCGCGCGTCGAGTTCCATCGGCCGGCCGGCGGCCCGGTCGGCGTGGAGCGAATTCACGCCGTCGGCGGGCCCGGCGCGGTAGGCCTGGATCACGGTGTCGGCGATGTCCTCGGGCAGCGCGGCGCCCTCCGCGCGCCCGACCGCCGCGCATTCGCGGACGACGGCGCGCGCCAGGTCCGCCACCGCCTCGTCCCGGAACACCCCCGCCGGCTGCAGCAGGAGCGCATTGAGGACGCCCGCGGAATTGTGGCAGAGCTTGCGCCACACCGCGGTCCGGAAATCCGCGGTTAGGGCGGCGTCGATGATCGTGGCGGCAAAGAGCCCGACGAAGGCGCGGCCGGATTCGCCGTCGGGCGCGAGCATCCGGCCCGGGGCGCGCTGGCGGATGACGCCAGGCGCAGAACGCTCGCCCGGCAGGTCGACCATGACCGGCAGGAGCTGGTCCGGTGCGACCGACGTCGCGAACCGCTCGCAATGCTCGACGCCGTTCTGGAGGATCGCGACGCGAGTGGCGGGCGCGACGAGCCGGGGAAACCAGGCGGACGCCCCCGCGGCGTCGTAGGCCTTGGTCGCGACGAGGACCCAGTCCACGGGCGAGGCGGCGACGGGAGTGTCGAGCACTGTCGGTCGCGAGCGGAGCACGCCGGCGGGGGTGTCGACGCACAGTTCCTGGAACGCCCGACGCGCGCACACCAGGACCTCATGCCGGCCGGTTTGGTGCAGCCAGGCGGCGACGATGCCTCCCACCGCCCCGGGGCCGATGATCGCGATGCGTGCCATGCGGACGGATCCATTCCGCGTCTCACCCCTCGAGTCGACGCGAAAGCCCCGGCCGTCCGGCTGAATTTTTCACAAGGACGCGGAGGAAGCGGCGGGTGGCAGTCAGCCGGCCGGCGGGATGAGTCGCATAAGGCAACGAAGGGAGCGAAGGAGCGGTGGAGTGACCGACCAAGTTCTTTGTTACCTTCGTTTCCTTGTGTTGAATAGCTCCGGCGCCGCGACCATGCCGGGCCGCCAGCGGCGCGGCGCCTCGTCGCCGGATCCGGTGTTCGTCGCGAAAACCCCGCCGTTGGTCGCGTCCAGCTCGCCCTTCGTGGCGGTCCGCCCACGTTTTCGCCGCATGCACCGCACCCCCTCCGCCTTCCTGCTCGTCGTCCTGGCGCTGAGCGCCGCCGGCTGCGCGAGCACGTCTGAAACCTCCGCCGACAAGAAGAGCGATCAGCGGCTCGTCCAGGAGGCGCCGCTGGGCTCGCGCATCCGCAAGCGCACGAACGTCACGCCCGTCCTCGGCGCGAGCCGCGAGGACATCGAGCGCGCGCGGGTGCAGCAGGGCGCGATCCAGACCGGGATCTTCCAGGATCCGTCGCAGAGCAAGTGAGCGGCCGGCCGCGGTGCGCGGCGGGCCCAAAGCAAGAAGCGCCCGCGAGGGGCGCTTCGGGGGCCGGCGGGGGTTGCGCGCGCTATTTCGCGCGGGTCGCGACCCAGTCGCGCTTCATCACGGTGCCGTCGCGCCCGGGAGCTTCCGAGGTGCCCTTGATGGAGTCGCCCTCGAGCTTGCCGGTGTACTTCGTGGTGCGCTGGTTGCCGTTGAACTCGTAGGTGACCGAGAACGAGACGGTGTCGTCCTGGAACGAGGCGTCGGCGATCGCGGTGTCCGGCAGCTGGAACTGGCCGCCCTGGAAGCCGAGCAGCGTGCCGCTCAGGCGGCCTTCCTTGAGCTCGAGCTTGAGTGTGCGTTCGCTCGCGGGGCGGTCGCCGCGCGAGGGCTGGGTCCATTTCCACGTGCCGGTCGGGTCGGCGGCGAAGGCGGCGGAGACGGCCAGCAGGGCCGTGACCGCCGCGAGGAGGAGGCGGAAGGTTTTCATGGGGTAGGAGGCCGAGGCTACGCGGCGGGGGCGGGGACGCGAGGGGAACCCAGCCCGGACAGTAAGGCCGTCGTCAGCGCCGCCGGTAGACCGTGCCGAACAGCTCGAGGGTGCCGTTGGGCTTGAGCTCGAACGGGACCTGTTCGTTGGTGACCAGGTAGGTGCGGTCGCCGAGCCTGGCGGCGCGGGCGAACTGCACGGTTTCCTCGCGGACCTCGTCGGCCGGGCCGTACGTCCCGAGCCGGAGGTAGCCGTTCGCGGAGAGGAAGAGCACGCGGTCGCCCGCCTTGCGGCCGGTCTGGTATTCGCCCGCGGCCTCGCGGAGGACGCGGCCGGTCTCGTCGGCGGGCAGCATTTCGTATTGCGGCAGGAACTCGGGCGCCTCGGGCCGGGCGATGCGCCAGACCGTGTAGGCGTTGAGGGCGAGGATGGCGGCGAGCAGGATGCCGGCCTTCACCCAGTTGGAGAAGAACGGCGGGGAGTCGTCCCGCGTCTCCGCCCCGGCGGCCGCCGCGCGGGGCGGCGCGACCGGCCGGACGAGCGAGTCGGCGATCTGCGCGGCGGTCAGCGGCGACCCGCCGAGGGGGGACTCCCAGCTGATGAGCCGGAGGCCGTCGCTCGCGGCGCGCACGATCAACATCTCGCGGTTCGTCTTGAACCGGATCTCGGGCGCGGCCGTCCCCGGCACCTTCGGTGCGAGGGCCTCGAAGGCGGTCAGCAGCTCGCGCAGCCGCCCGAGGGGCACCGCCTCGAGCGCCACGTCGGGGAAATCCGGCCCGGCCTGCGCGGCGTCGGCGGACAGGTGATGGAGCAGGACGGGGAAGACGGGTTCGCTCACGGTTCGACGACGAAGAGCGGCAGGATGCTGCCGTTGAGCCGGAACTGCCCGGTGCTCCAGCCGCCGACCTCATTGTCGATCGCGAGGTCGAGCGCGTAGAGCATGTTGATGGTGCTGGTGGTCAGCGTGAGGGGCGCGCCCCCGGCGTTGTTGATCGCGATGGCGGCGCGCGGCCGGAAGCCGAAGAGCTGCACCTGGTTGTTTTCCCAGTTGTATTTCCCGCCCATCGGCGTGGCGCGCGTGAACGCGCTGCTGAGGCTCTGGCTCATGCCCGTGGGAAGCACGCCCACGCCGGCCTCGGGCGGCCAGGAGCCGTTCTCGACCGCGTAGGTCTGGAAGCCGGTCGCGAACACCCGGAAGTCGTTCACGATCGCCGCGGTGCGCGACTTGACGCGGATGCGCTGGAAGGCCGGGACCGCGATCGCGCAGACGATGCTGACGATCGCGACGATCACCATGAGCTCGAGCACGGTGAACCCCGCGTCGGGGCGCAGGCGGGCTTCGGGCGGGCGGCGGAGCATCGGTTCTGGATGTGCCGAATGCGCCGCGGCCGGGCAAGGGAGGAATGCTCAGCGGACCGGGGACCCCCAGCGCCGGACGGCGAGGGCGATGGGCGGGCCGACGCACGTCAGGTGCGCGATGATCACGGGCCAGGGCGCCGGCGGCGGGAAGCGCGCCGGCGGCACGGCCGACAGCGGCAGCACGACCAGCTGCATGAACAGCCAGACGGCGGCGCCGTAGAGCACGCCCGCCGCGAGCGCGTGCCGCGTGAGAAACCGCACCCGCCGGCTCGCGAGGTAAAACACCGCCGCCGCGCCGAAAGAGATCACGAAATGCAGGAACAGGCCGAGCGCCGCGGTCGGGACGCCGCCCGCGGTGGCGGCCTGCCGCCCGAGGAGCCCGGCGGCGACCGACTGCAGGATGCGCGTCGGCGGCGCGCCGGCCGTGGTCCCGTAGTAGGCGATCACGAAGCCGATATCGAGCAGGCCGCACAGCAGGCCGGCCCAAAGGATCGCGCGCGCGGGTCCGGTCGATTTCATGGGCGGGCAGCGTGGGGGCCTCCGGGCCGGCTGGCGAGCTCGCGCGGGCCGGCGGCGGAGGAGGGGCGGCCGGTGCTCAATTGTTCGAGCGGCGCCGGCCCGGCGGGGCCTGACGCGGGCCTTGCTGGCCGGGGCGAACTTGGTAACCACGTTCCATGAGGCGCTCCCTTACCCCGCTCCTGGCGGCGCTGGTCCTCGTGGCCGTGCCGGCCTTCGCCGCCGATCACCCGTTGCTGCCGCTCGGTTCCCCGCTGCCCGACTTCCGCCTCCCCGGCGTGGACGGACGCGACTACACCCCGGCCGATTTTGCCGGCGCGAAGGTCCTCGCCGTCGTCTTCACCTCGAACCACTGCCCGACCGCGCAGGCCTACGAGGGGCGGCTCAAGCGGATCGCGGCCGACTACCGCGGCCGCGGCGTCGCGATCGTCGCCATCAATCCCAACCACGCCGACGCGGTCCGGCTCGACGAGATGGCTTACACGGACCTGGGCGACACGTTCGAGGACATGCAGGAGCGCGCGCGCCACCAGGAATTCAACTTTCCCTATCTGGACGACGGCCCCGGCCAGGAGGTGGTGCAGAAGTTCGGCGCGGTCGCGACGCCGCACGTGTTCGTTTTCGACGCCGACCGGAAGCTCCGCTTCCAGGGCCGGATCGACAACTCGGAGCGCGAGGACCTGGCCACGCAGCACGACGCGCGCGACGCCATCGAGGCGCTCCTCGCCGGACGCGAACCCGCCGTGACGGCCACGCGCGTCTTCGGCTGCTCCATCAAGTGGAAGGAGAAGACGGCCGACAACGAGCGCTGGCGCGCCCGGGTCGCGAAGGAGCCCGCGAAGCTGGAGCTCGCCGACGCGGATGCGCTGCGCGCCCTCCGGGCCAACGCGGACTCGGGCAAGCTCCGGCTCGTGAACGTCTGGGCCACGTGGTGCGGCCCGTGCGTCTCGGAGTTTCCCGAACTCGTGGAGCACAACCTGCGGTTCCGGATCCGCGGTTTCGAGATGGTGACGCTCGCCGCCCAGTTTCCCGACGAGCAGCCCAAGGTCTTGAAGTTCCTGCAGGACCACGCCGCCTCGAGCCGCAACCTGATGTTCGGGACGAAGGACAAGTACGCGCTGATCGAGGCCTTCGACCCCGAGTGGAATGGCGAGCTGCCCTACACCCTGCTCATCGCCCCGGGCGGGAAGGTGCTGTACCGCGAAAGCGGCTCGATCAATTTCCTCGCCTTGCGCCGCGTGCTCGTCCCGGCGCTCGACGAGCTCACCCCGTGGCAGAACCGCGACCGGACGTACGAGCGGTGAAGACCCCCGCCGGCTTCGAGGCGACGGCCCGCCGCGCGTTGCGGGCCGCCGCGGGCGCGCTGGCCCTGGTCGTCCCGGTCCTGCTCGGTGGGGCCGAGCCCGAGGTGATTCCGCTCTGGGCCGGCGGCGCACCGGGTTCCGAGGCGCGGCGCCACGAGCCCGAGCAGGCGAAGGACTGGTGGGTGAAGAACATCCACCACCCGTCGCTCACGGTGTTCCGGCCGCCGCCCGGGACGGCCAACGGGACCGCCGTGATCGTCATTCCCGGCGGCGGCCACCGCGAATGCGTGTTCAATCCCGAGGGCGTCGAGCCCGCGCAGTTCCTGGCGCGGCTGGGCGTCACCGCCTTTGCGCTCAAGTACCGGCTCTTTCGCGAGGAGGGCTCGATCTACACGATGGAGCACCCGGCGGCCGACATCCGTCGGGCCATGCGCCTCGTGCGCAGCCGGGCGGCGGAGTGGGGGATCGACCCGGAGCGGATCGGCGTGATGGGCTGGTCGGCCGGCGGCGAGGTCGCGGCGATGGTCGCCTACCGGCCCGTGCCCGGCGACCCGGCGTCGTCGGATCCCGTCGAGCGCGCCGGGGCGCGGCCGAATTTCCAGATCCTCGTCTATCCCGGGCCACTGGGGACGCCGGGCCGGCTGCCGCCGGACGCGCCCGAGGCCCTCTTCCTGACGGCGAACGATGACGAGTCGCCCGCGCGCACGCTTTCGCTGATGCTGGAGAAGTACCGGGCGGTGGGGATCCCGGCCGAGGCGCACTTCTTCGCCGCCGGCGGGCACGGTTTCAACCTGGGCCAGCGCTCGAAGCTCAAGGCGGTCCGCGGGCTGCCGGACCGCATCGCGGACTGGCTGCACGACCGCGGGTACCTGGCGGCGAGACCGGAATGACGCCCCCGCCGCCCGCCCGGGACGAAGGCCTGTCGACGCGCGAATACGTCGGCTACGCGCTGGGCGACACGGCCTCGAACCTGTTCTTCAAGACCTTCGGGTTCTTCCTGACCTACTATTACGTCGACGTCTGGGGTTTGGGCGCCGCGGCGGTGGCGAACATGTTCCTGCTGGTGCGCGTGTGGGACGCGATCAACGACCCGATCATGGGCATGATCGCGGACCGCACCCGCTCGCGGTGGGGCAAGTTCCGGCCTTACCTGCTTTGGATGGCCCTGCCGTATGGCGTCGCGGGCTATTTGATCTTCGCGAACCCGGATCTCGGACCGGGCGGCAAGCTGATCTACGCGGCCCTGACGTACAACTTCATGATGATGGCCTACACGGCGATCAACGTGCCCTATTCGTCGCTGCTGGGAGTGATCAGCCCTTCGTCCGGCACGCGCACGGTGGCGTCGAGCTTCCGGTTCGCGGGCGCATTCGGGGGCGGGCTGCTCGTCACGCTGCTGGTCCGGCCGCTCGTGCGCGATCTCGGCGGGGGCGACGAGGTGAAGGGTTTCCAGTACACGATGGCCATCTTCGCCCTCCTGTCCGTGGTGATGTTCTGGATCTGCTTCGCGACGACGCGCGAGCGCGTGACCCCGCCGCCGGGCCAGAAGCCGGACGTGCGCGCGGAGCTGCGCGACCTGCTGCGCAACCGGCCCTGGCAATGGCTGCTCCTGGCCGCGATCTTCTCCCTGACCTTCATCTTCATGCGGGACAGCACCACGGTGTTTTACTTCAAGTACGTGGTGCGGGACGACGGGGCGCCGGTCCTGTTCGGCTTTTTCGACCGGTTCGCGATCTTCACGTCGGTCGGCATGGCCTGCCAGATGCTGGGCGCGGCCTGCCTTGGCTTCTTCGCGCGCGTCCTCGACAAGCGCACCGCCGCGGTCGCGCTCACCGTGGTCACGGCGCTGGCCTACGGGGCCTTCTATTTCGTGCCCCCGGGCGCCTTTGGGCTGCTGGTGGCGTTGAACGCCCTGGCCTCATTCGCGATGGGCCCGACCTCGGCGCTGACTTGGGCGATGTACGCCGACGTCGCGGACTACGGCGAGTGGCGGTTCGGCCGCCGCGCGACGGGGCTCGTCTACTCGGCTTCGCTCTTCGCGATCAAGACCGGCACCGTCGCCGCCGGCTGGCTGGCGCCCATGTTCCTCCAACTCTTCGGCTTCGTCCGCAACGCCGAGCAGACGCCCCGTGCGCTGCTCGGCATCCTGCTCGCGTTCTCCGTCGTGCCGATGGTGTTCGCGCTCCTGAAAGCCGGGATGATCTGGCTGTATCCGCTGCGGAAGGCGGATGTGGAGCGGATCGAGCGGGAGCTCGCGGCCCGGCGGGCGGCCATGGGGTCGGGCTCCTGATCGCAAGACCCGAGCCCGCGCGGCGGAGTGCCGGCTGGGCCTGAGACCTTGGGTTCGCCCGCCCGCGGGGTCCCGCCTCCGGCGCGTTAGAGGGGCAGGATCTCGATCGCGTTGATCTCGGGATTCTCGACCTGGTGGGTGAATGAGATGTCGAGCTGGCCGTCCTTGATCTCGACCTCGACCGCCTCGACGTGGGCGCGGAGGGCGCCGCCGGACTTCACCCAGACGTCGAAGTCCTTGAACTCGCGACCTTCGACGTTGAACCCGAACACGCGTTCGCCCGGGCCGTAGATGCCTTCGTAGGTTTCCGCGAAATGCAGCTTCACGACGTACTTTCCGTTCGGAAGCTTCCACGTGAACCCGCTCATGCTGTAGCGCTCCGCACGGTAGAGCGATGGGGTCTTCGTGTTGGCGATGGCGATCCCCGGCCGCTCGATGGTCTCGCCGCCGGAGAAGCCGGTGTCGGCGAGCCAGGCGACGCCGGCTTCGTCCTTCAGGGGCGCGGTGACGCCCGCTTTGACGCGGACGGTCGGACGATCGTCCGCCGCCGCGAGGCAGGCGGGCAGCGCGAGGGCAAGCAAGGTGAGGAGGGCAGCGGGTGTTTTCATGGGGGGAGGGTGCGGAGGAGGTTGTGAGGCAATGTATTACTTCCTTCCACGGCGTTTTGCCTGCCGCGAGCGGGCGTGGGCGGCCAATCCCCGGACGCTCGAACAATAGGATGCCGGTGGAACTTGCCATTTGCCGGACCCGTGAATGCGCCTAAATTCGGGGCGTCCCAAGAAGCACCATGAAAGCTGCCGTCTTCCTTTTGCTGCTGCCCCTCGCGGTCCTCGGGTCCGAGATCAACCGCGGCGACACCTATCTCGAGGTTCGCACCGCGCTGGGCGAGCCCCGCGGCCAGCTCGAGTCCGGCAACTGGCGGAAGCTGATCTACGACCGCGGCGTGGTGGAACTCGAGGGCGGCGTCGTGACCAAGGTCGCGCTCCGGTCACCGGCGGCGCAGGCCGAGCTCGAGGCGCGGCGCGCAGCCCAGGCCGAGGTCGAGCGCGCGGAGTTCACGGCGCGCCAGGCGCGGCTCGCGGAGGAAGGCATGGCCCTGAAGGCCCGCAAGCTGGCCGACCCGAATTTCCTGGCCTCGCCCGTCGCCTACCAGCTCGCGTTCTGGGAGGATTTTGCGCGCCTGTACCCGGGCGTGCCGGTGGCGGAGGAACTGACGATCGCGCGGATGCGGGTCGCCGAGCACGAGGAGGAGAGGCGGGCGCGGGCGGAGGAATCGCGCCGCATCGCGGAGCTGGAGGACCGGGTCCGCGAGGCCGAGGAGCGGGCGGAGCGGGCCGAGGCCGCCGCGGCCACACGCTACGCGCATTACCCCTTCGGTTTTTACGGCGGACGCGGGCGTGGGAAGCCGGTGAACTTCCTGCCGGAGTACCACTGGAACGTGAACGTCCAGCCGCCTTATTCGACGCCGTCGGGCAATCCCGCGGGTCGGATGGACGGCGCCCCCTACACCACGCCGTCGGGCAATCCCGCCGGGCGGATGGACGGCGCGCCTTACGTGACGCCGTCGGCGAGCCCCCTGTTGCCGCAGAACCAGGCGACCCGCTCGGGCGGGCCGGCTACCGAGCCCAGCTACACGACCCGCCGGCGCGGCTGATCCGTTCGGGGGCCGCCGGACGCCAGGGCGGACGGTTTTGCTGAACGACAAAACCGAATCGGCGGTTGCGCGAGCCCGCGATGGGAAGTTTCCTCGCGGCCGTAACCCCTCTGGAATGACCGCGGACCCCGCCCCCGTACCGCCGCCGGCGGACCTCCCGAAAAACTCGTTTGGCGCCACCCCCGATCCCTGGATCGCGGCCGCGCGGCTCGACTACGGTGCCGACCGCACCCTCGCATCGGCCGTCCGCGACCAGGTCGTCCATGTCGCGACCGCGCCGGAGCGGGACCGCGTCGAGGAGAAGCTCCTGGCGGCCCTCGCCAGCCCGGACGCACGGCCTGCCGGCCGCGCCTTCCTCTGTGAGATGCTCGCGCTGGCCGGCTCGGCGCGGAGCGTGCCGGCGCTCGCGGCGCTGCTGCGCGATCCCGCCACGTCGGACGCCGGCCGGTACGCGCTCGAGGCGATCCCCGGTCCGGAAGCGACCGCGGCGCTGCGGGACGCGCTGGCCGTGCTCGCGGGCCCGGCGCGCGCCGGGGTGGTGGGGAGCCTGGCCGCGCGCGGCGAGGAGGTGCGGTCGTGAGCGCGCCGTTGACCCGGCGGGCGTTCCTGCGGCGTTCATCGCTCGCGGTCGTGGCGCCCCTGATCGTTCCCTCGCGTGTCCTTGGCCAGGCGGCGCCCAGCCGGCGGATCGCGGTTGGCATCGTCGGCTGCGGAAACATCGCGGACAGCCATTTCGAGGCGCTGCTCGGCCGGCCGGACGACGTGCGCATCGTCGCGGTGTGCGACGTCGACCGCGTCCGCGTCGAGGCCGCGCTGGCCCGGGTCAACCGCGCGTACGGCGACGCGGGCTGCCGGGGCCACGGTGATTTCCGCGAGCTGAACCGGCGGCCCGACGTCGACGCGGTGTTCATCTGCACCCCGGACCACTGGCACGCGCTGGTCGGGATCGATGCGGCGCGCCAGGGCAAGGACATCTACGTCGAGAAGCCGCTCACGCTCACGATCCGCGAGGGCCGGGCCCTGGTCGAGGCGGTGCGGAAGCACGGGCGCGTGGCGCAGCACGGCACGCAGCACCGGTCGATGAAACGCTTCCGCGACGCGGCCGAATACGTGCGCAGCGGCGGGCTGGGCCGGCTGGAGCGCATCGACTGCTTCATCCCGCCGAACAACCGTCACGTGGGCGCGACGTGGGAGCCGGAGCCGGTCCCCCCCGGGCTGGATTGGGACCGGTGGCTCGGGCCGGCCCCGTGGCGGCCCTACAGCGCGGTCGGTTGCCACTACAACTTCCGGTTCATCGCGGACAGCGCATATGGGCAGGTGACGAACTGGGGGGCGCACTACCTCGATATCGCGCAGTGGGCGCTGGACAGGGACGCCAGCGGGCCGGTCGCGGTCGAGGGCCGCGGCCAGTTTCCGGCGAGCGGGCTGTTCACGACCGCCACCCGGGTCGATTTCACGGTCCATTACGCCGGCGGCGTTCCGGTGACCTGCCGGACCCGCCACGAAGGCGGTGGCACGGTGCGATTCGTCGGCGAGCGCGGCTGGGTCGACATCGCGCGCGGCCGGATGAGCGCCTCCGACCCGCGGCTCCTGCGGGAGATGCAGGCGCCGGGCAAGGCGGTGTCGCTGCCGGTGAGCGACGACCACCACGACAACTTCTTCGCGAGCATGCGGTCGCGCCAGCGTCCGATCGCGGACGTCGAGCTCGGCCACCGCACGACGACCGTCTGCAATCTCGGCCAGATCGCGATGGTGCTCGGGCGGAGGCTGCAGTGGGATCCGGCGCGCGAGGAGTTTGTGGGCGACGAGATGGCGAATCGCCTTCGCGGCCGCGCCATGCGCGCGCCGTGGTCGCTGGCCTGACCGGAATCCGCCCGGCGATCCCCGGTCCGATCGTTGGCGGATTCCACCGAGCGGCCAGGTGCCGTGACGGTCGTCACGGCACCTGGCCGCTTGGCATCCTCGCGTCCGTCGCGGGTTGCGATCGGCCGGCTTCAAGCTTCACTCGCGCGCACCATGAAACGTACCGCATCCGCCGTCTGGCAGGGTTCGCTCAAGGCCGGCAAGGGCACGCTGACCGCGCCGGGAGGCGCGTTGAAGAACACGGAGTACTCGTTCGGTTCGAGGTTCGAGTCGGGGGCGGGGACGAATCCGGAGGAGCTGATCGCGGCGGCGCACGCCGGCTGCTTCGCGATGGCGCTGTCGGCGATGCTCGGCGAGGCCGGCTTCACGCCCGAGCGGCTCGAGGTCACCGCGGAAGTCAGCCTGGAGCACGTCCCCCCGGCAGGCTGGACCGTGACCGCGTCCCATCTCGCGTTGAATGCCCGGGTGCCGGGAATCAGTCCGGCGAAGTTCGACGAGGTCGCCGCGAAGGCGAAGGCCGGCTGCCCGATCTCGCGATTGCTGAACGCGAAGATCACGCTCGCGGCCAAGCTGGGGTGAGCATCGCGCGAGCGAACCGGAGTGTCCGGCGCTTTGCCGGCGCAGGGCGTTGGCCACGAGGACCTTGCTTTGCCGGGGGGAAAGCCTAGGAGATCCTCCCCAAGTTGAAATTCCGCCTGCTCGTCCTCGCCCTTGGCCTGGTGTCCCTCACGGGCTGCAGCACCGTGCCGATGTCGTATCAGGAATGGCGGGAAGAGCAGGACCGACGCCGAAGCGCCGTGACCACCGGCATCCCCTTCAAGTCCAAGCGCCAGTTGCTGGCGGAGGGCACCGAACTGCAGCAGATCGCGGCCGAGACGCGCTTCCCATGACACCGGGGGCGCGACGCCCCGGCGCCAAGCTTAACGCGAAAAGCTCGAGGATCGTTGTGCCACGGCCTTGCTGGCCACAGCCTCCGCCATGCATTGCACACCCCGGCGGCTGCCCCGATTGTCCGTGTTGCTCGCGCTCGCGAACCCATTCTTCGGGACGGTCCTGGCGACCGGAGTCGAAGCGTTCCCGGCCGACACCATCGCGGCACTCGAGGCGCGGATCGCCGCGGCCCGGCCCGGCGACACGATTGTGGTCCGCGACGGCGCGTACACGACGGAGGCACCCCTGGTCGTGGCCTGCGCGGGCGAGCCGGGCCGGCCGATCACGATCCGCGCCGAAAACGTGGGCGCGGTCGAGATCCGCGGCTCGCACGGCTTTGCGGTGGCCGAGGGAGCGGCGCACGTGACGATCGAGGGCTTTCGCTTCGCCCACGCCTCCGGGCGCTGCTCCATCGCCGTCGGCGCGCACCACGTGCGCTTCAGCCGCAATGTCTTCCACTGCGCGGGCGACGGCCCGTATCTCACCGTGAGCGGCGACGACGTGGAGGTGGACCGGAATGAGTTCCGGGACAAGCGCACGCTCGGCAACATGCTGTCCGTCACGGGGGCGAACGGGCAGGTCGCGCGGCGCCTCTGGGTGCATCACAACCACTTCCACGACTTCGCGAACGCCGGCGGCAACGGCGCGGAAACGATCCGGCTCGGGCTCAGCGGGCTGAGCATGTCGATGGGGCACGCCCTCGTGGAGCACAACCTGTTCGAGCGCTGTGTGGGAGAGAACGAGCTGATCTCGAACAAGTCGGGCGGGAACACCTACCGGTACAACACGTTCCTCGACAGCCCGGGCACGCAGCTGACGCTCCGGCACGGCAACGAATGCCTCGTCTACGGCAACCTCTTCCGCGGCACCAGCGGCCTGCGGATCTTCGGGGACCGCCATCGCATCCACAGCAATCATTTCGAGGACAACGGCGTCGCGATCAACATCGGCAACGGGGGCGCGGAGGTCGCCGACGGCGCGCCGCTCACGAGCCATGACCGGCCCGACGACTGCGTGATCGTCTTCAACACCCTCGTCGGAAACCGCGTCCACTACCGCATGTCGCCGCGTACGCCGCGGGCCCTGGGGGCGACGAACACGACCTTCGCCTACAACGTGATTGTCGGGGGCGGGACCGTGGCGGAGATCGAGGGTCCGTACACGGGCGCGGTGTGGCGGGGCAACTTCGTGTGGCAGGCCGGGGGTCTCGGACACCTGCCACCCGAGGGCGCGCGCGAGGCGGATCCCGGACTCGAGGCCGGGCCGGACGGCTTCCGCCGGCTCCGCCCGGGCGGTGCGGCCGTCGACGCGGGCGGGAGCGGGTTTCCGTGGGTCGACGTCGACCGGGACGGCCAGCGGCGCAGCGGGTCGCGCGATGCCGGAGCGGACGAGCTCGCCGAGGGGCCCGTCGCGGCGCGGAAGCTCACGCCGGCGGACGTCGGGCCGAACTCGGGGCGTTGAGGCGACCGAGGGCGCGGCGCCGCTGGCGCCACGGCGGAGGGCTTACCGCAGGAGGGCCTCGATGTACTGCAGCTGCGCCTTCAGCTTCAGGTAGTGCGCGACCACGTCGTTCTGCTGGTCCTCGAGGCTGACCACGGCGTCGTCCATCGTGTTGGCGCCGGTCACGCGGGTGATCTCGGGAAGATGCTCCATGGCGAGCAACTCCTGGCGGATCTCGTCGCGCCGGGACTCGAGGGTGCGGCGTTGTTCCTCCGTCAGGGGTGCCGGCGACACCTCGCGCGGCAGGGGACGGCTGATCGCCGCGCAGCCGGAAAGCAGGAGGACGAGGGCGAGGAGGCCGGTCATGCGCGGCTTCATGAGGGGGTGCGCGGAGACTGCCGCGACCGGCGTTTCCGGACAAGGCGCAAAGGGATCGGCGGGCTTGGAAAAAAGGCGCTTGCGCGGAAGCGGGAACAGCGCTGCTTTTCCAGTGTTCGATGTCAGGTCAGATGCACGGTTGAGATCGTGGTTTGAGTAGGCACGACAAGGGCAAGGGATCGGTTCGGGATTCGGGCCGCAGGTTGCGGACGGGTTCTTGCGATGCAGCCCATTCGGAGGTCGGACGCCAGGCGGCCGGGCCGCCGTGGCAGGGCCATGGTTCGCCGTGCGAAACCAATCGAAGGAGACCACACCCATGAACTTCCACCAACTCCTGCAAACACGCGAGACGCTCCGGCGACAGGCGCGCCTCGCCGACGCCGCTTTCGCCTGGCACCGCCTGGCCGGACTCGGTCGGCGCTTCGCCGTGGCCGGACTGCGCGGCCGCGTGCGGCTGCGCCTCGCGGACCCGGGGTCCGACGCCGGCTGGCCGGCGCTGACGGCGCTCGACGGCAGCCAGTCCGTGATCGAGGAGCATTTCACGGACGAGGACGTCGTCGAGCTCTCCGACCTCCTCGCATTCGTCGGCGCCGAGCCGGATGACGGCGCGCATGTGCTGCGTATCGAGGACCTCGAGCCGCGGTTCGCCGAGCCGCTGCGCCGGGAGCTCGAGCGCGCCGGCGTGTCGGTGCCGGCAATCCCACGGCGCGGGCTCGACCCCTCGGAAGCGCCGCGGGCCGATTGAGGCCGCTACGGGGTGGCCGTCTTAGGCCGGGACGCCAATGGCCGCACCGTGCGCCGCCGGCGGCCGGCGAACGTGCGCGCTCCGAGGGCTATCCGAGCGGCGCGAGGAAACGCGCGACGTTCGCGATGTGCTGGTCGAGGGGAACCCCGAGATGCCCGCAGCCGAGCTCGATCGTGGCGCGGTCAATCTTGGCCGCGAACGCACGGTCCTTGAATTTCTTCGCGATCGAGGCCGGCTTCATCTCGCCGTAGGGCACGGGGTTCATCTTCCGGTAGGCGTAGAACAGGCCGGTGAGCTCGTCGGTCGCGAGGAGCGCGGCGGCCAGCTTCGTCTGCGGAAGCGTTTTGAATCCGTGATAGCCGTACGCATGCGCCTCGACGGCATGGATGAGCGCGTCGGGGTAGCCCCATTCCTTGAACCACCGGAGCGACGGCCCCGGGTGGGCGTCCGGATGCTGCTCGAAGTCGAGGTCGTGGAGCAGGCCGGTGACGTACCACAGCTGCGGGTCGTCGTTGAACGGGTGGGGCGCCGACGGCGGCGCGCTGAAGGCGGGTGAGGAGTCGCGCAAGTGCGGCAGGCCGGCGGGCGCGTCGGCCGAGAGCAGCGCCGTGTTCGCGAAAAGCCGCGCATAGCCTTCCATCGCGGTCGCGACCATCAGCGCATGGTGGCGCTGATAGGGGTCGGTGACGTGCCGGTGGAGCAGGTCGGTCGCGGCTTCGCGGGTGGGGAGCATGGAGGGCGGGGCCCGGATGCCGGCCGGCGTCGGTCGGGCCAGGCGGAAAGGCGGGTGCGGGGATTCCGCGGCAATCGGGGGCGGGGAAAACGCTAGTCGCGACGGAGTCCCCGGGGCAAGCCCGGGGACGGCGGCTCGCCCGGGCAACCCCCGGCCGGCGGAGCGGTCTACGCAAGACGGGGCGCGCCCCCGGCTTCACCATGAGATTCCTGGCGCTGGCGACAGACTACGACGGCACGATCGCCCATCACGGGCACGTCAATGCCGCGACGCTCGCGGCCCTCGAACGCGCGCGCGAGGCGGGCCGGAAGCTGATCCTCGTCACGGGCCGGCTGCGGTCGGACCTGGCGCGCGTGTTCGAGCCCATGGAGCTTTTCGACCTGATGGTGGTGGAGAACGGCGCGGTCCTGTACCGACCGGCGACCCGCGAGGAGAAGATCCTCACCGAGCCGGCGTCCCCCAAGCTCATCGCCCGGCTGCGCGAGCGCGGTGTGGCCCACCTCGAGATCGGACAGGCGATCGTGGCCACGATGCAGCCTTACGAGAGCGTGGTGCTCGAGGCCATCCGCGAGCTGGGACTCGAGCACCAGGTGATCTTCAACAAGGGCGCCGTGATGGTCCTGCCGTCCGGCGTGAACAAGGCGACCGGGCTCGAGGCCGCGCTGGCCGAGCTCGGGCTGTCGGTGCACAACGTCGTCGGCGTCGGGGACGCGGAGAACGACCACGCGTTCCTCGAGCGCTGCGGCTGCGCGGTCGCGGTGGCGAACGCGCTGCCGGCCCTGAAGGAGCGCGCCGACTGGGTGATGGCACGCGACCACGGCGAGGGTGTGCAGGACATGATCGCGGTGCTGCTGCGGGGCGAGCACGACCCGGCGATGCCGCCGCTGCGGCGGCACCAGGTGCTGCTCGGACGCGACGATCGGGGCCGGGACATCGGCTACCGCGCTCCCGCCGAGCGCCTGCTGGTGGTGGGAAAATCCGGCGGGGGCAAGTCGACGATTGCGGCGGGCCTGTTCGAGCGGCTGATCGAGTCCGGCTACCAGGCTCTCCTGATCGATCCCGAGGGCGACCATGCGGGCTCCGACCGGGCGGTGGTGCTGGGCTCCGCCCACAAGGCGCCCGAGCCGGAGGAGGTCGTCAGCGCGCTGCAGGCGCCGCACCAGACGGTCGTGGTGAACCTCATCGCCGTGCGCGCCGTCGACAAGCCGGGCTATTTCCAGCGCCTGCTCGGCGCGCTGCAGCCGCTGCGGCTCGAGCGGGGACGCCCGCATTGCCTGGTGCTCGACGAGGTGCACCACCTGCTGCCGGCGGGTCCGCTGGACCAGGCCGTGCGGCCGCTGCTCGAGTCGCAGGGCATCGTGGCGGTGACCACTGCGGCCGAGCTGGTGGCGGACCGATTCCTTGCGCTCGTGACGATGGTGGTGGCGGCTTCGGAGCCGGGCGAGGCGATCGCGGAATTCTGCCGCCGCGCGGGCACCGCGGCCCCGTCGCGGGTGCCCGAGGCCCGGCCGGGCGAGCGGATGGTGGTCTGGCACCGCGGCGAGCTGAACGCCTTCGCCCTCTCGCTCGTCCCGCCCAAGGTCGTCACGCGGCGCCACGTCCGGAAGTACGCGCAGGGGCGTTTGGGCGAGGACGAGAGCTTCTACTTCGAGGGACCCGCCCGGAAACTGCACCTGCGGGCGGAGAACCTCCTCCGCTTCATGGAGCTCGGGGAGGGCGTGGATGACGAGACGTGGATGCACCACCTCGGGCGGCACGACTTCTCGCGGTGGTTCCGCGCGACCATCAAGGATGCGGAGCTCGCGGCCGCGGCCGAGCGGATCGAGGACGAGGCGTCCGGGCCGCTTTCGAGCCGCGCCGCCATGCGCGCGGAGATCGAGCGGCGCTACACCGTGCCGGGCTGAACGGCGGGGGCGCGGGGACATCACGCGGAGCCGATGAGCCCGCCCGGCCCCCGCGGGTGGCGGATCACTTCGTCTGGTTGAAGCGCCGGACCTCGTCGGTGATGTCGATCATGGCGTTCGCACAGACCAGCCCGGACTCGAACTTGTTGAGGATGGCGGCCAGGCCCAGCTCGTCGCCGAGCGCATCGGTTCCCTTTTGTTGATAATTATAAAGCTGGAGGCTGCCTCGCGCCGGGATAGGATCCGGCGCGTTCCCCATGAATATCCCTGCCTCCCGAATCCGCCGCGGGCTGCTGTGCAGCCTTTTGTTCCTGTCGAATGCCGCCTGGGGCCTCGACCCGTCGCTCCCGCCCGGCGGAAACTTCGACCTCACGCACTGGTATCTCGGGCTGCCGGACGCCGGGTCGTCCTCGATCCAGCCCTCACAGCTCGAGGCCGGCTACACGAGCGACTGGTTTTACACGGGGGCCGACGGCGCGATGGTGTTCTGGGCGCCGGTGAACGGCGGCACGACCTCCGGGTCGACCTACCCGCGGTCGGAGCTGCGCGAGCTCATCGCCGGGACGGACAACAGCACCGGCATCAACTGGACCGTGCTGGGCTCCCATGCGCTGGCGGCCCAGTGTCGTGTCCTGCAGGTGCCGAGCACGGGCAAGGTCATCATCGGACAGATCCACGGCGGCAGCACGCCGCTGTGCAAGGTGTACTACAGCAACGGGACGATCTACACCCGCGTGCACACGCAGCCGACCGGCGGCACCGAGAACCAGTACGAGTTCGGCGCAAGCGCGCTGGACGTTCCGATCAGCTTCGAGCTCCGGGTCGACGACGGCGTGCTGACGATGACGGTCAACGGCACGACGCACACCTACGACTTCGTGGCCAACAGCAACTGGAGCGGCGCGCAGTTCTACTTCAAGGCCGGCTCGTACTGCCAGGACAACGTCGGCCAGGGCACCGAGGGGTCGCGGGTGGCCTTCTACACATTGAGCGTGAACCACGTGATCGACGCGCCGCCTCCGCCCACCGGCCTCTCGGCCGCGCCGGGCAAGAAGAAGGTGACGGTGAGCTGGGCCGCCGCGGCGGGCGCCAATAGTTACAAGGTGAAGCGCGCCACGACCACCGGCGGGCCCTACACGACCGTGGCAACCAACATCACCGGCACGAGCTACGCGAACAGCGGCCTGACGAGCGGCGTGCGCTATTATTACGTCGTGTCCGCCGTGAACACCGGCGGCGAGAGCGCCAACTCGGCGGAGGTCAGCGCCGTCCCGAACTAGGCGCGTCGGCGCCGGGTCCGCGTCCGGCGCGGGCCCAGGCCGCGAGCTGGGCCTCCGTCTCGGCCAGGTTGCGTTCGACGCGGCCCAGCACCTCGCGCGCGGCGCCGATCCGTGCGGCCAGGCTTTCGCTCGGCGCCTTTTCCTGCCGGCCGAGGTCCTGCCGGAGCAGGTCGTCCAGATACCGGCGCTCGACTTCCAGGCGCGCCCGCCGGGCCGCCCAGCCGCGCACCAGGACCTCGGCGACCGTCCGGCCGTGCACGGCCGCGCGCAGGTACTCCTCGCGCGCGTCCGCCGGCGAAATGTCGCGCTCCAGCGCTTCGACGCGGATTTCCTTCAGGGCCGCGTCCAGGTTCGCGAGCTCGGCCGCCGGGAACCGCCGGCCGACCTCGTCGCGAAAGGCCTTCAGTTCGCGGTCGGATCCGGCCCGCACGACCAAGTCGGCCAGCTCCGGCGGACGGCCGCAGCCGCAGAGCGCGACGAGCAGAAGGGCGGGGAGGAACCGGAGACACATCGGGCTAGCGTGCGGGAACGAACCCCCTTTTCGTGAGTTCGCCGAGCAGCAGGTTGTCGCCGTCGGCCCAGCCGGCGGCCACCCCGACAGGGTGCCGCGGGCTGCCGAGCCAGGCATGGAGTTCCGGCGTCATCAGCGAGGACGCGAGGAAGGCCGCAAACGACAGGGCGAAGGGATAGTAGCCGTCGTTGCCGAGACCCCTGCCGCTGGCGCGGTGGAAGACCAGCCCGGCGCGCTTGAGGACCTTGCCGTTAAAACGGGATTCGTCCGGGTCGTGCCGTCGGTCGCCGACGAGCCAGAGCATGTCCTCGTCCCCGGGTTCATACTGGCCGAGGAACGCCGCGCCCAGATCGGCGTACTCCTCGCCCTTCGCATTCGCCATTTCCGTGAGCTGGAAGCAGAGGCCGTGTACGGGGAAATCCGGGCGATCCCGGACGAGCAGCGAGGGCAGCCAGAGCCCCGCCAACCGCTCGTCGGATGCGAGATCGAGCCCCGAGACTTTCTTCCAGTCCGGATGCGGCTGGCGCGCGGCGCACCAGCCGAGCAGGCGAAAGAAGCCGGATCGAAACGTGTTCCGCTCTCCGAGCCGGGACTTCAGCTCGGCGAAGAATGCGTCCGGGTCGAAACCTTCTGGAGCGGGCGGCGGTGCCTGCATCGTATCGGGGCCGGAAGCGGACGTTCGCGCATTCTGGCGGACCTGGAGGTTGCGCAGGGCGGTTTCCCTCCACTTCGCGACCTGCGGGTCGGGGTCCTTTGCCATCGCGGCGACGGCGGCGAGTTCCTTGGCGGTGGGGTGGGGGAGATCGATGCACTTCTGCAGCGCCTCGCACCGCATATCGGGGTCCTTGTGGCGGAAGGTCCCGAAGACCCCGGCCCGCGCGGCCCGGTCGCGGGGCCCGACGCGCGCCAGGGCGTCGACGGCCGCTTGCCGGACAAAAAGGGGGTCGCGGTCGAGGAGGCGGAGGAGGCGCGGGATGGCGGCGGCGGCGCGTTCGCCCAGCCGGGCGAGCGCGATTTCCGACCAGAACACGACGTCGTCATTCTTCGAGTCGAGACCGCCGATGAGCGTCGGGACGTCGATGTCGGCGTCGAGCTTGAGGCCGCCGAGGACGAGCGTGGCGCGACGGCGGCGGTTGTCGTTGCGGGAAGCGACCGACGTGAGGAGTTGGGCGGCGTCCAGTTTGGGCATCGAGGACAGGGCAGCGGCGTGGATTAAGCCCGGCCGGCGTCGGCCGCGCAATCGCACAAGCGGCGGTTTCCGCGTCGTTTCGGCGCGCGAAAAACGCGGCCGGACGGTTCCCGCGGCGATTCGGGTTCGCAGCGGATTTACCGAACCCCCGGCCGGTGGGTGCCTGTTGGGCGCGGTCTGGGCTGCCGGCCGGCCGACGGTGGGATCCTCACCCCATCCGCCGGGCCGCCGCTTTCCGCTTCCATGGGGCATAACAACGAACGTCCCCGCCAAAACCCATCCGGCTGCCCTGTGCCGGTGGGTGGGGACCCCAACGATGAAACTATCACAACTGAAGCGGGCGCTCCTCGGCGCCCTTCTCCTGGCGGGCGCCCTCCCGCCGTTCGCGACCGGAGCCGCCGTGGTCGGTGATTCCTTGAAATCGAAGCTGGCGTCCGCGGCCGACGCGGACGTCCTCGGCGTCGCAATCGTGGCCTTCGACACGGACGCGGGCCTCCAGCCGCAGCACCTGGCGGTGCTGGGCGCCCTCGGAATCACGGGCGGACGCACGTTGCCCAACCTCGGGATGGTCGCGGTGCCGGGCGCGACCGCGAGCCAGGTCCGCGCGCTGGCCGCGCACCCGGGCGTGCGCTCGGTGTGGGCCAACGATCCGATCACCTATCACATGCACCAGGCGCGCGTCCTCACCGGCGTCGAGCGGCTGCAGTCCGACACGGCGCTCACGACGCGCAACGGCGGCACGCCGGTGTTCGGCGGCGGCAATCTGTCGGTCGTGATCAACGACAGCGGCATCGACGCGACGCACGAGGATCTCAAACTCGGCGACCATGTCGTCCAGAACGTGCAGATCCTGACCGACGAGGCCACGGGCACCAACGTCGACACGGCCCTGTTCGGCTTCACGCCGCTCCTGTTCGTCGAGAACGTGCCGAACACCGACACGCACATCGGGCATGGCACGCACTGCGCCGGCATCGTCGGCGGCAACGGCGTCCGCTCGGGCGGACTCTACCGCGGCGTTGCCCCGGGCGCGAAGCTGATCGGCACCGGTTCGGGCGCGGTCCAGTTCATCCTGGCCGGGCTGGGCGGCTTCGAATGGTCGCTCGCCAACCAGGCGCGGTACAACATCCGCGTGATCTCCAACTCGTGGGGCGGGACGGGACCGTTCGTGCCGGAGGACCCGATCAACCTGGCCTCCCGGCTGGCCCACCGGCGCAACATCGTCGTGCTGTTCGCGGCCGGCAACGAGGGCCCTGCGCCCGACACACACAACCCGTACGCCAAGGCGCCGTGGGTGATCTCCGTCGCCGCCGGGACGAAGGAAGGCGGCCTGGCCGACTTCTCCTCCCGCGGCACGCCGAGGGAGCAGCGGCTCGCGGACGCCGACCCGACCAACGACTTCGACGCGCCGACGATCACCGCGCCGGGCGCGGGCCGCCAGTTCGAGACCAACGCGGGCAAGTTCACCTCCGCGATCGTCGCCGCCCGATCGACGCCGAACCTGGTGGCGAACGGGCTGACGAGCGACACCGAGATCCCGGTCGCGTACCTCCCGTTCTACACCCAGATCGTGGGCACGTCGATGGCCTGCCCGCACGTCGCCGGGGCGGTGGCGCTGATGCTGGACGCGAACCCGGCGCTGACGCCGGCCGAGGTCAGGCGGATCCTGGTCGACACCGCGACTGCGATGCCTGGCTTCGCCGAGTGGGAGGTTGGCGCCGGCTACCTCAACGCGCACGCCGCGGTCGACAAGGCCTTCAACGCCGCCGCGCCCTACGGCTCGCTCGCGAAGAGTGACTGGCGCGCGCGCGTCATGCCCCACCGGGCGCCCACCGAGACGGCGGTGATCGAGTACAACCCGGCCGTCGAGGGCCGCGCCAGCACCAACGCGGTGCCATTCACGGTGGGAGAGGGAACCGACATCCTCGAGGTTGCGATCGAATACGGGAACACCGACCTCACGCTGTTCGGCAACATCCTCATCCTCCGGTTGTACGCACCCGACGGGATGACCTATTCCAACGCGGGCAGCGTTCTGTTCCCCCTCGACGCGCCGCGCCGTTACGTGAAGGTCGTCGCGCCCATGCCCGGCCAATGGCATGCGGAGGCGCGGGGCGCCCGCGGCCTGGCGGCGGTCCCGCAGGCGACCTCGCCGGTCGCGCTCGCGCTGCCGGATCGCGTCGACGTCCTCATCGACCGCACGAGGCTCGAGCTCGGGCCGGTCACGGACATCGCCTCGAGCCCGTACCGAGGCGAGATCGAGCACGCGCTGAAGTTCCGGTACGTCGACTTGTACAAGGACGGCAGCTTCAAGCCGGGGCGGACCGTCACGCGCGCGGACTTCGCCGACGCGCTGCGCATCAATGCGCCCGTCCGCCAGGCCGTGCGCGCCGCCTCCTTCGGCGACGTGGCGCTCGAGCTGCAGCCGCTGGCGCAGGCCGTGGCGCAGGACGGGGCGGGCCTCAGGCACTTCGACTTCGTGGATGATGGATTCCTGGCGCCGGCGGGAGCCAATTTCCGTCCCGCAGCCGGCCTGACGCGGCTCGAGGCGGCCGTCGCGCTCGTGCGTGCGCTCGGGCAGGAGGACGAGGCGCGCGCCCTCGCCGGCGGCGTGGTCACGGTGACGAACCCCGGCGGCGACCGGTTCGTGATCTCCGACCTGTTGGCGATTCCCGCGGAGTACCGCGGGCACGTCCAGCTGGCCCTGGACAAGTCGTTCCTCGCGCCGGTGTTCTCGGCGCTGCGGACGGCGAGCTTCAATCCCGGCGGCACGCTCACGCGCGCCGAGCTCGCCGCCGCGCTCAACAGCTACCGCGACGCCTTCGGGCTCGAGTAGCGGGGCGCCGGCCGCCGGATGCCAACCGACGGCCGCAGCGCTCTTTCGTCGTCGGCGCCCCCGCGGGCGCCGGCGATTTTCTTCGACGCTCGGGCCATGGCCCTCCGGCCAGCTCTTCCTCAAACGTGGCCGAGCCGGCCGGCGGCGATTTCGGGCTCGGCGCGCGGAGAGGCGATGGATGGCGGGCGGGCAAAATTTGTCATTTGAAATCCGTCCGTGCGTGCGGCCATCGTCGGCCCATGGCATCCGACACCAAAGAGAACCCGGCGAGAAATGGCCAGCCGTGCCCTTGCGGCAGCGGCCAGCTGTTCGAGGCGTGCTGCGGCCCGTTGCTCGCCGGCGCGCGGCAGGCGGCCACGCCCGAGCAGCTGATGCGCGCGCGGTTCACGGCGCATGTGGCGCACGATTTCAAGTTCCTGCATGACACCCACCGTCCCACGGCGGGGAAGCCGTACGTGCCCGAAGAGGGCGAGCCGGCGGTGACGTGGACGCGCCTCGAGGTTCATGGTGCGGAGTCCGCGCCGAACAATCCGGACAAGGGCTACGTGGAGTTCACGGCTCATGGGACGCAGGAGGGCCGTGCCCACGTCCTGCAGGAAAAGGCCGAGTTCGTGCGGGCGGGCGGCATCTGGTTGTACAACCGGGAGGCCCGGCTCGGCCCGGCCCCCTACAAAGCCACCAATCCGAAGGTCGGTCGCAACGATCCCTGCCCGTGCGGCAGCGGGAAGAAGTTCAAGCACTGCTGTCTCGCGAAGACTTGAGGCCCCCGCGCGGTGCCGGTTGGGGGGCGCGACGTCGGGCCCTCTGCGGCTCTGAACGCGGACGGAGGGGGAGCGTGCCGCCCCGGGGGATGGTGCATTTGCGCCCCGGGAAGGCGGTCGCGGCGTCGCCGCCAAATCTGTGTCGCATATGCGACAGAGTTTTGGCGGAGGCCTGGATGCGGGGATCGCCCGGAGGGCACGCCCGGGCAGTCGCCCCATGGTGTGCGGCCGCATCCCGGCTAGCTTCACTCCATCACAGGCGTCAGCGGATCGATTCAAATTCTCCGTTTGTCCGAATAGGACCTCCGGAGTCGAACAGATCCCCGGCGCCTGTGCTTTTTTTTTGACCAGGACTGGCGGGCAAAAAGTCTGTCGCATATGCGACAGACTTTTTGCGCGGGGGGCTCGGGCGCGGCGTATTACCAGCGGCCGCTTGACCGGAGGGCGCCGTCTGGCTGTCTGGCGCGATGAGGATTCACCCCTTCCTCGGCGGGCGGACGCGGTCGTGGCTGCGGTGCGCGCTGCTTTTCGGATGCGCGCTGCTCGCGGCCGGAGCGCAGGCCAAGATATCGACCTGGACCGACGCCGCCGGCAACTCGTTCAAGGCCGAGCCGGTCGAGGTGCTCGGCCCCTTCGCCCTGTTCAAGACCGGCGCCGCGCAGGGCCATCGCGTGCTGCTGCGCGGCCTGCCCGAGGCCGAGTGCCGCCGGTTCGCGGCCGAGACCGCCGCACACGCGCCGCGCGCCGCGCGGTGGTCCGACGCGCGGGGCGCGGTCACCGCCGAGCTCCGCGGCCGGGTGAAACGGGTGGCGGGGCCGGACAAGCTCGAACCCGTGGATCTCGGCTCGCGACCGGAGCCCGAGCTGATGGTGCTGCTGTTCGCCTCGCACAACGAGGGGCCGTCATGGCAGATGCTGGGCAATTTCGAGCCGACTTACCGGCGGCTGCAGGCCGTCTATCCGGGCCGCATGGAGGCGGTGCTGATCGGCCTGAGGCACGACGCCACGCAGCACCTCCGGATAGCGACGGCGGGAAACCATTCCTGGCTGGTCGCGGATTTCAGCCAGCAGCGGAGCCTCGGCACGATCATGCGCCTCGCGCCCCGCGAGGGTCGCTCGCTCGTGGCGGTCTCGCGCGAGGGCGTGCCACTGTTTTCGTCCGCCGCCGAGACCCTCGGGGACATCCGGAAATTCGTGGACCAGCTCACGGAATTCCTGCGGCTCACCGACCCGGCCAATCCGGCGAACTGGCCCGACCGGCTGCATTACCTGGCCGTGACGCGCCCGCTCGCGCTCGGCACCGCCGGCGACGGCCCCCTGCTTGTCGGCGACCCGCTGCGCGACGACGGGCTGCGGCAGCGTGGAGTCGCCCGCGTCGTCGCGACCATCGACGTCGACGCCGAGGGCCGGGCCACGCGGGCGACGATCGATCCGTCGAGCGGGGTGCCGGAACCGATGATCGCCCCGCTCGCCCAGGCGCTCATGCGCAGCGCGCGGTTCGCGCCGGCAATCGCCGGGGGACGGCCGGTGGCCGGGACCTACGCGTATGACCGCGCCGTGGCCGCGGCCCCTCGCGTGAGCGCCGCGGAGCTGGCGTGGATCACCGGCCAGGCGCAGCTCGAGCTGCCCTTGGAGCACTGGCTGGTGCTGAAGCCCGTGGCGGTGCCCGAGCAGGTGTTCTCCCAGGTCGAGGGCGTGGACGAGTCGGGGGTGGTCACGTTGTCGGCCTACGATGCCTCGAGCGCGAAGGTCTCACGCACGGCACAGCTCACCGCGTTCCACTCCGACTGGTTCGGGCCCGCCGGACCGGGCGATTTCCGGCCCAAGGCGGGTGACACCCAGGAGATCGACGGCCAGCCGCTGACCTGGACGGCGCTGCAGGCCGACGCCGACGGCTACGTCGACCTGCAGGTGTTCAACCGCCGCGACTATTGCATCGGCTATGCCTTCACGGAGGTGCAGCTGCCCCAGGCGCTCGACGGCTGGCTCGGCATCGGCAGCGACGACGGTCTGCGGATCTGGCTCAACGGCGAGCTCGTTCATGACCGCTGGGTCCGGCGTCCGTCCAAGGTCGACGAGGATATCGTCCCGCTGAAGCTGAAGGCCGGCAGCAATCGAATCCTGATCAAGATCCAGAACATCACCCTCGAATGGAGCTTCATCCCACGGCTGCGGCTGCGGGGGCGCTGACACGGAGCAAGGACGTATCCCCGGCTCGGACGGAGCCGTCCGCCATTCCCTCGGGTGTTTCCGCTGCGGGAATGCGGGTTGCGGGAAGGTGTGCGCGGGATTAATTACGCCATGCGGTTCGCTTGTCTCGTGCTCGCCGGTTTCCTCGGGCTTGTCAGCCCGGCCGGGGCGGCGATCCGCGAGTTCACGTACCTCGGCAACCAGAAGCTGAAGCACCGCATGGACGCAGGCGGACCGGTCGCGACGGAGAACGCCGATATCAGGATCGAGGACCCCGGACACGTCGCCGACCTGGAGTCGGGCAAGGGCATGACCGTGGTCGCGACGTATGGATTCAAGGCCAAGCGTCGCCTCACGATCCAGCGGGTGCGCGTCGAGGATGTCACGGGGCCGAGCTCCAAGCTGCTCGTCGAGGACCTGGCGCCGGTGCTCTCCGCCAACGGCCAGTGGAAAGGACACGCGCCGGGCGCTCCGATCGACGCGCGAAACCCCCCGTGGATGCACGCACGGGGCGATACCTGGCGCGTGCTCCGGTTCGCCATCACCACGGCGGAGAAGGGCGAGATCGTCCTGCTGCAGCCGTCGCGGATCTCGTCCCAGGTGAAGACGCAGTTCCTGCGCATGGCGGCGCAGGCCAGGCCGCGCGCTCCGGACCTCCGGATGGAGCGGCTGTCGCGCGCTGTCCAGGCGGCGCTCGGCGGCAATTCGGAGTTTCTGATGATGATCGTGGCCGAGCCGCCCGACCGGAAGATGGCGCAGATGCTCGCGTCCGGCCTTGCGCAGGCGAAAAAGGACCGCATCGCGCTGGCGCTGGCATCGGCGGATGCGGAATGGGCCGCGACGGTGCTGACCGAGGCGCTGAAGAAGGCGGGGAAGGGGCAGCACGCGGGCGTGACGCTCGCCGTGGTGGTGCCGAACGCCGACGCCGAGCGGCTGCAGGCGCTCGCTCAGCCGAGCGGGCTTTCTCTCAAGGTCGGCCCGTTGGGCGAATGAGCGGCCCCGGGCTCGGTCCGGCGAGGCGCACCGACGCGCGACTTCGCATCCAGGGATCCCGGGGCGCCGATTTTACCGTAACCAAGGGCCGCCGCGAGACTCTATGGAAGGAGACGCCGGTTAACCCCATATCCTGTCATGCTTACCCTTAGCATCGGTTTGTTCTGACTCGCCGCGGTGATCGGCCTGGCGCTCGCGGTAATGTTGTTCAAGAGGCGCGCGACGCCGAAGCCCGTGGTAGTTACGCACGGAGCCGTGGCGGCCACCGCGCTGGTGCTGCTGTTCCTCCATAACCTACGGAATCCCCAGAGCCTGTTCTGGGTCGCGATCGCGCTCTTCGTCGTCGCCGCGCTCGGTGGCGTGATCCTGTTCGCCAACGACCTGCGGCAGAAGCCCGGTCCGCTGCCGCTGGTGGTCGTCCATGCCCTCGTCGCCGCCACGGCGCTGGCGCTGGTCTTGGTGGGAGCGTTCGGCCAATAACGTTCCGCCGCGCATGCGGGCGTGCGCCGAACCCAGGCGAGCCCGGAGCCGCGGGGCTCGGGTCCGCCCGCCAGTCATTGTCGGACACGAAAGTCCGCGCTGTCTCCCCCGCGGAGACGCGGAGGAATTTGGCGGCCGAGAAAAATTATCGAAAAACGATAAATTGAAGGTTGACAGGGGAGCTGTCGGATTTATCGAAAGTCGATGAATCCTGCCTTTCTCCCATGAAACTATTCACCAACCTGCCGCGGACCCTCCGCGTTGTTTTCGGTTCGTTGCAGTTCCTCACCGCCCTCGCCGGCGTCGGCTGGGTTCTCATCCTGACCTTCCATACCTGGGTTCCCGCGAAGCTGACGGACCGGCCGAAGCTCATGATTTCGATGGGACACATCGCGCTGCCGGCCGAGACGGCCACGGCCATCGGGCTGCGTTCCGATTCCGCGGGCGCTGGCGCGCTCGACCTCAAGTCGCTGCGCGGGACGCTGCAGGTCGATTTCCTGAGCCGGGACGCCGCGCTCGGGTCGGCTGTCCGATGGACCATGTTCCCGGTCATCGCCGCCAGCACCGCTTTCGCGTGGGTGCTGTTCGGCGCGTTGCGGAAGATCTGCGGAAACATCGGCGGCGGGGAATCATTCAGTGAAGCCAACCTGCGCGCGGTGCGGCTGATTGGCGTGACGCTGATTGTGTATTCGCTGGTCGCGGTCGGATTGCAGGCTTGGGCCAGCCACCTGCTCGGGAGCTACTTCCATCAGCACGTGGTCGTCAGCGGATTTTCCTCGCTGGTGCCGTTCCCGGGGTCGGGGCTGCGTTTCCAGCTCCCGGCCGGCCTCATTTCGAACCAGGGCGCGCTGGTGATCGGAGCCGTGGTGCTCGTCGTGACCGAGGCGTTCCGCCAAGGGCTGGCCCTGAAGACCGACGCCGAACTCACCGTCTGACCATGCCTATCCGATTGAATCTCGACCGGGTCATGGCTGATCGCGGGATCAGTCTGACGGAACTCGCCGACCGCGTCGGCATCACGCTCGCGAACCTTTCGATTCTGAAGACGAACAAGGCGAAGGCGGTGCGCTTCAGCACGCTCGAGGCCTTGTGCCGGGAGCTGAAATGCCAGCCCGGCGACCTCCTCGAATTCGAGAAAGACTGAAGCGGCGCGCTAGGGATAGCCCGCCTTACCACGGTGATCCGACATCGGCCGACCGAGCGCGGTGATCGGATGTCGGCCAGGTCGGGCGCGTTATCCTTAACGCGCCGGTTCGGTGCGCGATCGGACGTGGGGAGGCGGCGGGCTACGGATAACCCCGCCCTGCCGCGGCGGGGCCCCGGCGGCGCACAACGGGGTAGGTGTCCGATGCCCGTCGCTTGCCGGTCTGCCGGGGGTGCGCGGTGGGACACCGCCGGATGGCCGCGCGGGGGTGCCGAGGGTAGATTGCGCGGTCATGCATCGGACCGTGGAAGCGGAGCTGCTCGACAGCCTGCCCCCGCAAGCCCCGGCCGCCCTCCGGAGCCGGCGCGACCTTGGCCTTATCAATAGCGTGATGGGCAATCGCGCCTGGTTTCGCCGCGTGCTCCCGGAGCTCACGCGGCCCGGCGAGCGGGTGCTCGAGATCGGCGCGGGCGACGGCGGACTCGCGCGACGGCTGCGGCCGGAGGTGCCTCACAGCGACGGGCTCGACCTGTGGCCGCGCCCGCCGGACTGGCCGCGTACCGACCGCTGGCACCAGGAGGACGTCCGGCAATTCCGCGGCTGGGATGCCTATGCGGTCGTTTTCGGCAACCTCATCTGCCACCACTTCCCGGATTCCACGCTGGCCGGGCTCGGCGCGGCCATCCGGCGTCACGCGCGGGTCTTTGCCGCATCGGAGCCGGCCCGGGGCCGGCGATACCAGCTGCTTTTTTCGCTGCTGTGCCCCCTGATCCGGGCGCACGAGGTCACGCGTCACGACGGCCGCGCGAGCATCGCGGCCGGGTTCGCCGACGATGAGCTCCCGCGGATCATGGGGTTCTTCTCGGCCGACTGGACCTGCCGCGTCCGCACGACGCCGCTCGGCGCCTACCGCCTCATCGCCCTCCGCCCATGAATCGTGCCATGCGTCCCGTGGAGATCGTCGGCGGCGGGCTGGCCGGCCTGTCGCTGGGGCTCGCGCTGCGGCGCGCCGGCGTGCCGGTCACCGTGCGCGAGGCGGGCGATTATCCGCGGCAGCGGGTCTGCGGCGAGTTCATCACCGGGCTTTCGCCCGCGACGGTCGCGTGGCTGGGCATGAAGGAAATCCTCGCCGGCGCCCGGCCGCACCGCGAGGTGGCGTGGATTCACCGCGGGCGGGTCGTGCTGCGCCACGACCTGCCGGCGACGGCATGGGCGATCAGCCGCTACGAACTCGACGCGCGGCTGGCGGAAGCGTTCCGGCGGGCCGGCGGTCACCTCGTCACGCGCATCCGCGCGGATGCGACGGCGCGGCCGGGCCGGGTCAACGCCACGGGCCGCCGCCGTACCGGCGAGCCGTGGGTGGGCCTGAAGCGGCACGTGCGGGAACTCGCGCTCGTCTGCGGCCTCGAGCTGCACCTGGGCCGGCATGCCTATGTGGGCCTGTGCGCCCTGCCCGGCGGCGAGGTGAACGTGTGCGGGCTCTTTCGTCGGCAGCACGGGCCCGGGCCGGGACGCGCCGACGCGCTGGCGGGCCACCTGCGCGGCGCGGGGCTGCCCGAGCTGGCCGGCCGGCTGGCCGCAGCGGAAACATGCGCGGGTTCGGAGGCGGCGGTCGCCGGGCTTGCCTTCGGCCGCGGGCCGGATGCGCCGGGCGAGATCGCGCTCGGCGACGCCCAATGCCTCCTGCCGCCGTTCTTCGGCAACGGCATGGCGGCGGCCTTCCAGATGGCCCAGGCTGCGCTCGCGCCGCTGGAGCGCTGGGCGCGGCGCGACGCCGAATGGGACGAGACCTGCGCGGCCGTCCGACGCGATCTCCGGCGACGGTTGCGGGTGCGGACGACGCTGGGACGCGCGCTGCACGCGGTGCTGCTTTCACCCGTCCGCCAACGCTGGCTCGGCGGCCTGGCGCGCGCGGGCTGCGTCCCGACGCGTCTCCTTTACGCCACCCTGCACTGACATGTACCTCCAAACCCTCGCCACCGCCGTGCCCGACGCCGCGTACTCGCAGGCGGACTGCTGGGAGATCGTGAAAAACTCGCCGGTGCGGCAGCGGCTGAACCGCAGGAGCATGCTGATGTTGCAGGCCATCCTCCGCGGCGACAGCGGCGTGCAGCGACGTCATTTCGCCGTGCCGGATGTCGGCCGGATCTTCGATCTCACGGCGGACGAGTTGAACGCCGCGTACCGCGAGGCGGCGCCAGCGCTCGCGGCGCGGGCGCTGCAGCGCGCGCTGGCGGCCGACGGCAGCGCGCCCGCGGAGCTCGCCGCGCTCTTCATTTGCTCGTGCACCGGCTACCTTTGCCCCGGCGTGACCAGTTACGTGGCCGAGCGGATGGGTGTGAGAAGCGACGCGTTCCTGCTCGATGTCGTGGGCCACGGGTGCGGGGCGGCGGTGCCGGCGATGCGCGCGGCGTCGGACTTCGTGGCCGCGCACCCGGGCGCGCTGGTCGCGGTGGTGGCGGTGGAGATCTGCTCGGCGGCCTTCTACATCGACGATGATCCGGGCGTGATCGTGTCGGCCTGCATCTTTGCGGATGGCGCCGCGGCCACGCTGTGGCGCTCGCGCGGCGGCCGGAGCGGGCTGCGGTGCGGGCGATTCCACACGCTGCACCGGCCGGAGGCGCGGGACCACCTGCGCTTCGAGCAGCGCGAGGGCAAGCTCCGGAACCTGCTGCACGCGACGGTGCCGCAGGTCGCGGCGGAGGCGGTCGAGGTCCTGCGGGCGGCGGAAATGCAGGCGGGCGGACCGGTGGGCCGGCTGGTGCTGCACCCCGGCGGCCGCGACGTGCTGGACGCGGTCGAGCGGCGGCTGGGTGCCGCGGATCTATCGCCCAGCCGCTGGGTCCTGGCGAACTACGGCAACATGAGCAGCCCGTCGGTCCTGTTCGCGCTGGAACGCGCGCTGGCCACGGATGCCGGCGGCGCCGGGGACGACTGGATGCTCGCGAGTTTCGGCGCCGGATTCAGCGCTCACAGCTGCCGGCTGGCATTCGTGCCCGAGCGGCGGCCGTTGGAGCCCGCCGCACCGGGCCGGGCCGATCCGGCGATCCACGTGAGCGCACGCTGAGGGCGCGGACTCCGGGCGGCAAACCTCACTCCTTGCCGGCCGGGATGACGTTCCACTCGAAGACGGAGATCGCCGAGCGGCTCATGCCCGGGGCGAAGGCCAGCCGCAGGTAGCGCCAGGAGCCTTCGTGGCCGAAGCGAACGGGCGAACCCAGCAGGCCTTTGGCACGGTGGTCCGCGAGCGTCTGCCAGGTTTGCCCGTCGACGGAGCCCAGCAGGGCCACCGCGCACGGCTTCCAGGCATATTCGAAGATGACCTCGGACTCCCGCAGCGGCTGCGCCGAGCCCAGATCCAGCTGCAGCCAGACTTCGCCGGCCCGGGGGCCGGTCGCCCATCGCGTCGCATAGTTGCGATCCAGGGCTTTCTCCGGACCGAAGGGCCCGGATTCCGAGGAGGAAGCGGTCGCGGTGGCGGCGAGGGCAGGTGCGTCCCGCGGGTCGCGCAGCCACTCGGGCCCGGCGTGGGTGGCCCGGACCGTTTCCAGGGTGCCGTCCGCGGCGAAGCGCAGGCGGTCGAGGCAGATCTGGCGAAAGGCCTTGCCCTCTTCGTAGGGAACGCGGTGGCGGTGGTACAGGATGTAGGCTTCGCCGTCCCGGTGGAGGACGGTGTGGTGCCCGGGGCTCACGATGTTGCGGGCATGGTCGGTGCGCAGAATGGGTTCGGGCTTTGGCTCGACGAAAGGACCGAGCGGGGAATCGCCCACGGCGTAATGCACGGCGTACGTGTCGCTCACCGTCTTCCCGGCCGAGTACATCAGGTAGTACCGGCCGTGCGCCTTCAACATCAGCGGACCCTCGAAGTAGTGGCCGTTCTCCGGCGTCACGTCGCGGACCTCGCCGTCAAAGGTGATCATGTCCGGGCGCAGCCTGACGGCGAAGCAGCGGCCGTTGACCCAGTTCCAGCCGGAGCCCCAGTAGAGGTAGGCCTGGCCGTCGGTGTCGATGAAGCACTCCGCGTCGATCATGTGGTACTTCGTGTTCCAGCTCGCCGGGATCAACGGCCGGCCGCCCAGGGCATCCTTCCACGGGCCCAGCGGCTGCTCGGCGACGCCCACCCACACTTCGCTGCCGACCGAGACGTACATGTAATAGCTGCCGTTGGACGCCTTCACCACCGAAGGCGCCCAGACCATGGCGCCCTTGGAGGTCGGACTCGTGCACGCGGCCTTCGTCGGCCAGTTCAGGGTGTGGAACGTCCATGTCCGGAAGTCCGGCGTTTCCCAGCAGCCGAGCGATTCGCCGCCCCACGGGTCCAGCGTCGCGTACAGGAAATGGCGCCCCTCGTGTTCGACCACGGAAGGATCCGCGTAGTAGCCGGGCAGGATGGGATTGCCGTTTCCCGGCGAATCCCACGACGCCGTATCCCCGGTGGCGGCGAGGCTGGGGGCGACGAGGGCCAGCCAACAGGCGGCGCCGGCCATGAGACGGGAACGAGGCTTCTTCATGGCGAGTGGGGGGCCCGAAACCGATGCCAGCGTCGCGGCGGGATCGTCCAGACGGAAAGCCGGGGATCGGACGGTCGGGGTGGCATTGTCTCGGATGGCAGGACTTCCTGCGTTCCGGAAGTCCTGCGGGCTTGCCCGGGTTTCGACGGCTGATATCCGGATGTCATCCGATGAACCGAGGTTCGCTGCATTTTTGGGTCCATGCCTGAGCACGACCTGAGCTTCGGAGACACGGTCCGGCGCCTAAGCGAAGGCGCCACGATGTTCGAGCGCTACACGCTCGTCCGCTTTCTCGATCGCGGCGGCATGGGCGTCGTCTGGCAGGCGCGGGACCGGGAGCTCGACGTGGACATCGCACTGAAATTCCTTCCCGAGGTCGTCATGCACGACCCGGCCGCGTTGGAGGATTTGCGCCGCGAGGCCCGGCGCAGCCGGGAGCTGCGTCATGACAACATCGTCGCGATCTACGATTTCGTGCGCGATGCATCGACCGCGGCGATAGCGATGGAGTTGGTGCGGGGAGCCACGCTGTCGAAACTGCGGCTCCAGCGCGCGGAACACGTGTTCGGCGTCCGGGAACTCGAACCTATGGTGGCCGCATTATGCGGCGCCTTGGGCTACGCGCACGGCGTCGCCAAGATCGTGCACCGCGACATCAAGCCGGCGAACCTGATGCTCGACACGAGCGGCCGGCTGAAGGTCACGGATTTCGGCATCGCGCGCGGGATCACCGACTCGGTGTCGCGCGTGAGCCGGATGGCCTCGGTCGACGGTTCCTTGCCCTACATGAGCCCGCAGCAGCTGGCGGGAGAGAATCCGGGACCGTCGGACGACATCTATTCGATCGGAGCGACCCTCTACGAGCTGCTGACCGGGAAACCGCCCTTCTTCAGCGGCGGCGCGGCGGCCATCACGCGCCAGATCGAGACCAAGGTTCCGCCCGCGATGGCCGAACGCCGGGTCGCGCTCGGCGTGGAGGCGGAGAGAATCCCGGACCGGTGGGAACAGGTGGTCGCCCGATGCCTGGCGAAATCGGAGAAGGATCGTCCGCAATCGGCCGCGGAACTGGCGCGCGCGCTCGGGCTGGGTGCCGAAGCGTCCGACCTCGGCTCACCGACGCCGGCGAACCCGCGCACCGGCTCGCGGGCCTGGTACGTCGGCCTCGGCGTGCTCGCGACCGCCGGGATTGCCGCCGCGCTTTATTTCAACCCGGCCGACCCGCCGCGCGCGAATGCCGTACCGCCGCCGACGGCGCCGCCGCGACCGATTGCATCCGACGAGCCTGTGCGCGCCAGGGTCGTCGACGCGACCGTGCGCGAAAACGCGGTGCGCGAAGACGCCGCGCACGCCGAGATCGCGCGCGCGATCGACCAAGCCGCCGACAGCCTGCAGCTCGAGCAGCTGCCGGAGCTCGAACGGCGGGTTCATTCCTACCTTGGGAGCGTCCCGAACCGGCATCGCGCGGATGTGGAGTCGCGCTGGGACGCGGTGAAAGCCAGGTGGAGGGCGGCGCTCTCGAGCAAACTGGCGGAGTCTCCCCTTACGCCCGCCGTTGTTCAGCAGCTGAGCGCGCCGGGTGCGGCGGGTGCGGCCGGCGCAGACGGACAGGATGGCGAGGACGGGCGCATGGGACGAACTTCGGGCGACCACGGATACGCAGGGGAGGCGGGACGAGCGGGTGAAAACGGCGGCCGCGGCGATGATGGCGGAAGCATGACCCTGCGGGTGACGGCGGTTGGGACGCTCGATGGGACTCCGGTGGTCGCGATCAATTTCGGCTCGGCCGGCGACAGCCCGACGTATTTCCACAAGCTGTCTGACGTCATGGAGTTTCATTTCTCCGGCGGCGACGGGGGCCCCGGCGGCCGGGGCGGAAACGGCGGCACGGGCGGGCAAGGCCGCTTGGGGCGGAACGGCGACAATGGCGGCGATGGCGGGGACGGCGGGGGCGGTGGCCGCGGGGGCGCCGGCGGAGACGGTGGCAACGGCGGGACGGTGCGTGTGTTCGTCCGAGGTCCGGAGGAAGTCGTTCAACTGGTCCGATCCCTGATCGTCTTCAATGTGAGCCCGGGGCGCGGCGGACCGGGCGGTGACGGAGGTTCCGGCGGGCGCGGCGGGGAAGAAGGCGGGGGTGGTTCCGGTCCGCTTTATATGGACGCGTACGGCCGGCCGCGCGTCGACCGCGGCGAGCGGGGCACACCGGGGTCCGACGGCGTCGATGGCGACGCCGGTCCCTCCGGCTCCCCGGGAAAAGCTGGGACCGTCGAATTCTTGTGAGACGCGCCGCCCGGGCGGGGCGGGCGCGGCTCCGGCAAATCCACGGAGTTTCCGGGCGGGTTAGACGAGTTCGATCGGAAGGGCGCGTTGTCCCGACGCGCCGCGCGGGTGGATCATGTCGCGCCGCCCGCGTCAATCCCGCGGCGCCGCGCCGTGCCGTGCTAGTGCCGCCCGTTTGAATTAAGCTGCCGGAACGACTTCGGATTTGAGCGGACGCCGGGTTGCGGCATCAACGGCGGCATGGCGGAGCGAGACATGCTGGCGTTCTTGTTCCCGTTCATGCTCGGGCTCGGCATTCTCGTCTGCGCCGTCGGCGCCTATGTGTTCGATGCGAATGAGATCGACGAGTCGTCGGCCGGGGGGCGGTCGGGCCGCGCGAATTTGGCGCCGCAGCGGACTGGAGAGCCACGGGGGAACCCGGCCCCGCGGCCCTCATGGCTTTGGCGATGGGTGTATCCGACGAAGCGGGTAAAGCCCGCGTTCTGGTTCATCGTGCTCGGGACGTTCGCCGCGCTCTTCTTCCCGCCGGCGCTCTGGAGCGCGGTCGGGGCCGACCCGCATCTGCTTGCCCGCCGGCTCGGTGTGATCTGCGCCGCCGCGTCCGGTCTTTTTCTCGTGCTGACGATCGGCTTCCTCGTCCGGCGCCAGGATCTTGGGCGCGAAGTTCGTCGGCAAAACGCCGAGCTCTTGTTCAAGGCGGCCGAGATCGCAGTCCTCGTCCTCGGCATCGCATTTGCGGTTCATACCGCCCGGACCGCGATCAAGGCGGTGGACAAGAACACGGACAGCAATCTGCTCGCGGCGCGTGCGCAGATCTACGAGGCGGACAATCAGATCACCATTCTCGAGATGGGATTCACGGGGAACAAGCTGTCGTCGCTTTATGCCGGGGCCTTTCCGGAGGCCGCCACGGCCGAGGAGGCCCGACGATACATTCGCGACCTCCTGGGAATGGTCACGTCGGACAAGCGTATTTTGGACTGCCAAAACGTCGACCAGCTGGCCGAGGCGATCTTCGGCCGCGGTTCGTTTCGTCCGGCCGACCAGCCGGAGGACCCGCAGGTCGCGGATCTTCGAAAGATGATGCTGCACTGCACGCTCTTGCTGAACACGCTGCACGGGGCGTTCGACAATCTGGGCGTCGTGCTCGACTACGAGGAATTCAACACGTGGGCCGGCTATTTCACCGATGTCGGCCCGCACCCGGTCTTCCTCGCGAGCATCCGGGCATGGGAGACCCGTTCGTACATGTCGCGCGAGTTCGCGCTGGAGGTTCGGAAGCGCTTCTGGGTCACCGCCGATCCGGCCACGCGGCGGGTGGTGGAGGCGTTTTATCCTGACATGACGCGGCCCGACTTCGGCAGCCATTTGCCGAGCGGCTACTCCACCTGGGACCCGTCGAACGCCCGCCGGAACTAGCTCTCCGCCGGCGGGTCGAGCCGTTCGCCGCCGGTGACGCGACGGACAGCTCTTGGCGCCGCGCGGGCTCGAAGAGCTCGATGGGGTTGCCGTCGGGATCCTCGATCTGCACCTGGCGACCGGCGGGCCGGATTCCATCTCGTTGCGGAAGCGGATTCCGGCCCGCTTCATCGCCGCGATGCCGGCCGGAAGGTCGGTCGCCTCGAGCACGATGCGGTTCCATCCGCCCGGCTCCTGGGATTGCCCGGATGGCATCGCCCGCGATCCGGACGCGCCTGGTCCGCTCAGCAGGAGATCCACGCCGCCGAGCGACAGCGTCGCGAACTGCGGAAGATGCTGATGGCGGGGTTCGAAGCCAAGGTGCCGGGTGTAGAAGGCGACGGAGCGCGCAACGTCTTTTACCTGATAACGAACGCCGTGAACTTTCTTGATCGCTGCGTGCGAAACCGGCGCCGGCGTTTCGTGGGCGGGAGGCGCGGATTTCATGGTGGCTGCGGGTTGGCGGGAGACTGCGGAGCTGGGTTTGTTCGCTTAGACACCGCGCGCGCCCGGCGGCCGCGACAACCGGATCTCCCCACCGCGGTGCCGGGCACTCGCCCGGGGCCGGCTACAACCCGCCAGTCTCCCTAAGGGCCCGGCTTCGGCAGCGGCAGCCAGTTCTCGCCGGCTTTCGGGTGATCCTTGCGCAGCCAGTTGAGCCCGCCGAAACAGCAGACGCGTCGCTTGCCGGCCGCGAGCATCGAGCACGCCTTCCCGATCCGGATCGCGCGCGTTTCCGCCTGCTTGCCGGAGCTGATCCAGAGAATCCAGTCGCGGCGTGCGGCGGGAGTGATCTCCGTCCACAGCGCCTGCGCCTGCGGCGCCGCGGCGAGGGCCGCGCTGAGATCCGAGGGCACCCGGAGTTCCGGCTCCTCGCCGACCCGCGTGATTTCGACCATCACCCCGTCGCCGGCGACCGCGTCAGCCGCGGCCTGCAGCGCGGCATCGACCCTGAGCCGATGGCCTCCCTGGCCGTCGGACGCCAGCTTGGCGCGGAAAGGAAAGCCGTTGAGCGTGGCCTCGATCGCCGTGCCAAGCTGTGGAACCTTGGCGCCCGCATCCTTTGGCAGCACGAGGGCCGCCGAGGATCCGTCGGTCTCCAGCTTCGCGCAGAAGCGAATCGTCGAGGAAATGGCTCGCGGCGCGGCCGTCTTCATGTGTCTGAGATAAGGGCTGGCCCGGGGCGGTCCCCAAAGCGTTCAGGTTCTCGTCCGACCCCGCGAGCACGGAATCAGCGCCGTGTTCGCGACCGGCTAATCTCCGTCCGCTTCGGTCAGTGCGACGGCCGCGGCACCGGCGACAGGCTGGACGGGCCGAAATCCGGCGAGCGCCATGCCGCGCCGCACTTCCGGCGCGCGCATGAACTCCTGCCAGACCAGGCCGGAACGGAGGTTTTCCGCCATGATCAGCGTGATGCCGACATCGATGCCGATGACGTCGGGGGAGGACCAGCCCGTCTGGGGATTGAAGGCGTCGGCAAAGCCGTAACGACCCCACACCGCGGGCCCGCCCGCCTCGCGCATGCGGGCGAGCGCCGTCAGGCACTCTCGCGGCGCGAAGGGCAGGGAGCCGCCGGGCGCGCAGGGCACCAGCGTGCCGTCGGCACTTTCGTTTTCATGTCCGGGCGTGCCCCAGGCGCGGTAGCCGTCAGCGCTGTCCGAGGCGGTCAGCCCCCACATCTCGTCCGACCAGTGGGCGTAACGATCGCTTTGGCGGGCTGACCAGGCGCGCTGGGCGAGGGTGGCGTGGACCGAGTTCTGCCAGTAGTCGGCGTGCGCATCGCGCGACCCGCGGAAATCGAACCAGGCTTGGGCGTATTGGTGGGTGAAAAGGGGTCCGCCCTGGAGAAAAGTTCCGCCCTCGTACTCCGCGCGGGGGCCGCGGCTCCAGGCATGCCACGATTCCGGCTGGAGCCCGTCCCGCGGAGCGCCGATGCCGAGGAGATAAAGGCCCATCAGTTCGGAGTAGCTGTCCCACCGGTGGGGGATGAACCCCGTCTCCGGACGCCAGCCGTGCGAGAGCGTGGTGCCGCCGTTGAGGGCCCATTGCCAGTCGATCCGTTCGTAGATCCGGGCGACCAGCGCGGTCGTTTCCGCGTCGCGCAGGTATTCCCGCGCCATCAGGGCGCCCTGGAGGAACAGGGCGGTGTCGATGGTCGACGCCTCGCACCGCCAGACGCGGCGGCCGTCCCGGGCCCCGACGAAATGATAGAACCAGCCGCGCTCGTGCTCCACGCGGTCGGCCGCGAAGCGCAGCGCGGCCTGCACGCGTGTGCGGGCCTCGCCGGGCGGAAGCCAGCCCCGCGCATCGGCGATGCACCAGGCCGTCAGCGCGAAGCCCGTCGCGGCGATGCTCGCGGGCGCCGAACTGAGGGTGCCGTCCTTCGGCGCGCGGTCGCGGGTCAGGCCCGTGACCGGGTCGGTGTGCTCGATGAAGAAAAGCACCGCGCGCCGCTCGATCTCGTCGAGCAGCGCGGTGTCCTGCGCCGTCAGCGCCGGGACGTCCGCCGCGGTCCGCGCGGCGGGGCTCGCGGTTGCGCCCGCCAACGCCATCGCCGCGAGCGCGATCACGGCGCGCACCCCGCGTCCGCGGCCGAGGGGGGCGAGGCGGAGCGACGAGGGGATGGTGGCGGCGGATCGAGAACGGACGGCGGGAATTCCCATGGCCCCATTCAACCCGTTGCCGGGCCGCGGGTCTGTCCGTCCGGGGCTGATAGCCTTGTCAGCCTTCGGCCTACAACCGGCGCTCCGGAGAGGCTCCGTATGTAAAGGGCCGGGCCATTATTGTTGTAACAACCGGAGCGGCTGCGGTGTGATGCGTTCGTTACCCTTCCGCCCCATGCGAACGATCAAGACCCCTGCCTTGGTGCCCTTTTGCCTGAGCGCGGCCCTGCTGCTTTTGACCGGCTGCGCCCAAATTGCCGGCGGCTATCGCGTCCCGGATGATTCCGACAAGTCGCGGAGCTATTCCTCGATCGCCGGGGACATCGATGTCGGGCGGCAGGGCAGCATCCGGAACGCGAAGACCATCGCGGGGGACATCGACATCCGCGAGCGCACCCGGGTCGGCAGCCTGTCGTCGATCGCGGGATCGATCCGTCTTGCGGAGGAGGTCCGGGTCGCGGGCTCCATCAAGACCGTCGCGGGCGATGTCGATCTCGCCGAGGGCTGCACCGTCGCCGGCGACATCAGCACGGTTGCCGGGCATGTCCGGCTGGACGGCAGCGAGGTGATCGGCGACGTGACCGTGAGTCGCGGAAAACTCGATTTGGTCAGGACGCGGGTCGGCGGCACCGTGCATATCCGGAAATTCAAACGCGCCGGCTCGGACCCCGATGCGGAGCCCGCGGAGGTAACCATCGGCCCGGCGTCGACGGTCAAGGAGGTCGTGGCGGAGAAGAATGCCTTCGTCCGCGTGCGGATCCACCGCACGGCCAAGGTGGGAACGGTGACGGGAATCGCGCCGGAGTATTTCGATTAAGGCGGGCTCTGCGGTTTGCCGGGGCCCAGCCGGTGGGTTTGGTGAGAAGCGTGACGCGCCCGGGCCGGCGTCTCGACGAGCGTGAAGCTTGGCGCCGGCCGCCCGGCCGTTGCCTGGCTTCGCCGAGGCGGGCACCAGGGCCGGCGCTGGGCGCCGAGGTCGGCCGTCATCGGCGCCCGGCGGGATTTCCCGCTGGCCCAGGCGGGCGGCAACCGGTCAGCCGGGGCTAGAGACCCGCGGATCACCTCGATCACGTCCCGCTCGGGCCTCAGGGCGGCCAGCCGGAGCGACGGCCGGCTCACGTCCTGGCCGGTCGGGAGGGTGTCCGCCAGCGAGCGCGGTCCGCAAGGCCACCTGCCATTCGTCGGCCGAGGGCGGCCAGGCGGTGTGACGGCCGTCACTCTTATTGGCCGGTCCCGATGGGCTGCCGCCGAGCCGGCGCTCGCTGCGCGCTCGTACCTCTCCGGCCGCGGACAGCCAGCCCGCATGACGGCCGTCGCCCCGATTGGCCCCTGCGCGCGTTGCCGCCGGACAGTGGCGGGCTGGGTGTCGCGGGGGAGCGGCCAATACCCGTGACGGCCGTCACAGCAATTGGCCGCTCAGGGCCGTGGGGCGATCGTACTTCGTCACCGTTCCTCGAGGAGCCTGGCGACTTTCTCTTCGATCCGATAGCGCGAGTTCGACGTGTGGCGCAGGCGGCCGTCGCGCCCGAGGATGAAGATGGTCGGCAACACCCCGCCGGACACTCCGGTGGCCTGGGCCAGCGCCGTCTTCGCGTCGGCATCGGGATACACCTGGGGCCACGGCAATGCGTGGCTGCGCAGGTACGCGTCCAGCCTGGCACGCTCCCGGTCGAAGCTGACCCCGACGATCTCGAGACCGTCGGCGTGGTGCGCCTGGTGGAGCGCGAGCAGGCGCGGCTGCTCGCGGAGGCACGGACCGCACCAAGTCGCCCAGAAGTCGATCACCACGACCTTGCCGCGGAGACGGGAAAAATCGACGGGTCGTCCGTCGATTGCCGTGAACGCGAGGTCGAGCGGCGAGCCCACCAAGGCGGCGGTCCGCCGAGCACTTTCGAAGGCGACGCGCACGCGGTCGGGCAGGTTGGGGCGGGCGAGGATCTCGTCGATGATGCGGAGCGCGCGCTCCGGCTCGCATTTCTCGAACAGCTCAAGGCAGCCGAGGTACGGAGCAGGGCTGTCGGGATGGTCGCGCATGAGGGCGCGCAGCGCCTCCTCGTAGCGGTCAAACATGGGCACGGGATCGGCCGCCTTCTCCACATCCGCCAGGAATCCGTCCTCCAACTGCGATACCTGCTCAGCGATCGGCCGAGGGTCCGCCGCAGCGGCGCCCGCGACGACGGCTACAAGCCCGATCGCGGCGAGAACCAACCTGGAGTTCATGCGGAACCACTTCTGACGCTACGCCGCCGGCGCCGCGATCCGAAATCGGCGGGGACAATCGAGCCATTGATCGATCCCCGAAGCCTGGGCTTCGGCGCAAGGCAACGTCGCAAGGACGCCCACGTGCCGGGGCGGCCGGGGGCGGTCCGCGCGGTCACTCATGGCCCTTGATGACCGGCTTCACCCGCGTACCCGAGGTGATCACGCTCTTGATGCGCGTGCTCTCCTCCTCGAGCTGCTGCAATTTGTTCTCGGTGGCGACTCGCTCCCGGTGGGATCGCTCCGCCCACTTCGTCGCCACATGCTGGAGCTCCACGTACAGCGTCTTGTCCGCGCGCTTTTCCCGCATGTAGTCGATGTACTTCTCGTATTGGAAAAAGCGGCGCGTCACGATCGATGAATCGAGCGCGTAGGCGAGCTCTTCGTCGACGGTGCCCGCGTTGACGGCCGCGCACAGCTCCTCGAGCTCGTTGAGATAATGCCGCATCGCGAGGATGAACTCGACGTCGCCCTTGATCACCTCGAGATGCTCGTTCGTGATCGGGCCGTCGGGATCGAGATTCAACCGCTTCATCTCCCGGACCAGGGCCTTGTCCTTTTCCGGGTTCGGCGTGTTCGAGAAAAACACATGGTGCGCGTTGTTGCGGTTCCAGATCATGGATTCGCGCGCGCTCCGCGCGGCGACTTCGATCTGTTTCTCCAACAGCTGCAGCGAGCGCAGCCCCAG
This sequence comes from Opitutaceae bacterium, assembly GCA_035626915.1. Lineage (GTDB taxonomy): Bacteria > Verrucomicrobiota > Verrucomicrobiia > Opitutales > Opitutaceae > Didemnitutus. Next base: position 46,805 of record DASPMS010000079.1, on the reverse strand, counting down.
CAGGAGAAGGATCAAGGAAAGGGCGGAAATCACCGTGGCGATGATCGGGACGATGTCTCGGGAGAATTCGTGCAGGGTCATGGTCGAGGCGGCCGAAGGTGCGGGTCCAAAAAAGGCCGCAGACGATGTGTGCTCGTCTGCAGCCCGTGCCGCCAGCGAAGGCAAATTGTCGTGTGCTAGCAACAGCGCAGGGATTACGGCATCTCGCTTGCGACAAAGGCGCGGGGCACTATTCCGGCCCGCAATGATCGGATGCGGCTGCTTGGCGGCGGTCAGCGCACGCTGAGCGGTGTCGATTCCTGGCGGCCGGCGGTCCGGACGGGATCCGGCGGAGGGCGGCCGGCCAGGGCGCGCCAGGCGCGCTCGAGCGGCCCTTGCGGGAACCGTCCCAGCCAGAGCCGCGCGACGAGGATCTGTCCGACGAAGCCGACGACCACGATGGCGGCGACGGATGCGAAACCGATGCGCCCGGCGAGGGAAAGCCCCGGGCCGACGCCGGTCAGGACGAAGGCGATGATGAAGCTCTGCGTGACGTACGAGGTGAGGGCCATCCGTCCGACCAGCGCGAGCGGCGAAAGCACCCGTTGCCCGCGCGGGTGGTGCCATGCGACGACAAGCCCCGCCAGGTAGCCGGCGGCGAGCACCGGAACTCCGACGAAATGCAGCACGTGCTGAACTTCCGCCCAGATGAGCGGCGAGGGAAGCTTCGCGCCGTGGACCGCGATCAGTCGGGCGAGTCCTTCGAGGATCAGTCCGGCAGGCAGGGCGATTCGCAGGACGCGTCGAAATCCGGGCAGGTGACGCGAAGAGTCCTGCAGCCAGCCGCGTTGGGCGGTCCAGGCCCCGAGCATGAAGCGTCCGAGGGCGTAGCAGAACCAGGCGACGAGGCCGCCGCCGGCGATCCAGTCCCAATACGTGAACGCGGCAAAATGGCCCACGAGCCCCGGATAATCGCCGGCCGCCGCCAGGGCCTGGCGCTCGAAGACCCAGGCGCGGGAAAAGACCTCCGGCCAGCCGAAGCCGGGCATCACGTGCGACACGTAGTATTCGTGGAGGAGTCGTCCGAGCACGGCCAGGGCCAGGCCCCCGATCAGGAGCGCGCGGGGCGGGAGCCGCCGGAGGGCGAGCAGCCCGAAGCCTGCGAGCGCGTAGAGATGCAGGATGTCCCACAGCCAAGCGAAGGCGAGGTGGGCCAGGCCCAGCGCGAGCAGGACGAGCAGGCGCCGGCGGTAGGCGGCCGCGAAGGCGGGCCCCTGCCGCTCGAGCTGCAGCCAGAACCCGAATCCGAAGAGGAAGGCGAAAAGGGTGTTGGCCTTGTCCTCGAAGAGCCAGCGGGAGACTTCGTTCAGCGGAAAGTCGATCCATGCGGTGGGCAGCGCGAGTAGCTGGTCGGTGGTCGCCATCAGGCCGCGGCCGGCGAAGCCGGCGAAGTTCACGAGGAACACTCCGAACAGCGCTGCGCCGCGCAAGACGTCGACCACCTCGATGCGCTCGCTGGGGCGGGGAGGCGGCATCACGCGCCGGATTCTGCCGCCGCCTTCGTCCGACCCCAAGCCGAAAGCGCGGCCGCGGACCCTGGCAAGGAACTCGCTACGAGCCCGGGCTGCGCCAGGACGGCGACGCGCTCCGGATGCGGTCGAAAATGTCGGCGACGAGCGGGGGCGAAATGTCCGAGACATCGACGCCATAGACCTCCTTGACCCGGGCGACCAAGGCGGTGACGCGCGCTTCGTCCCCGAAGTCCGAGAGCGCCGTGCCGTCGGTCATCAGGACCCATTCGAATCCGAGCACATGCTCGCGGAAGTGCTCATAGAGCTCCGGATCGGTGTCCAGCCGGTCCGACGAGGCGAATTCCACGGGCACGCGCGAGCCCGGGCGGGGCATGGCGGCGCGCTCGCGGCGGATGGTTTCCAGCACCGCGGCGAGGTCTAGCCGGGCGGCGGCCGGAGTCGGACCGATCCCCACCGGCCCGGGCCAGTGAAGGATCTGGGCGAACCAAGCCTGGCTTGATTCCGCGGTCTCGTTGCGGCGAACCCGGACCGGGTAGTGCTCCAGTCGCCAATTCCGCCGGAGGAACGAGGCGGACCATTTCCAGGCGATCAGCAGGTACTCCGGCAGCGTGTACACGGCCGACGCCTAGCAGGCCCGGGGCGCTCCGCCAAGCGGGGTTCCGCGCTCCCATCCGGGCCGCCGGCAGCCGGGTTGCGGCCGACGGATACGGGAATGCCCGGCCGGCAGTGGTCTCATTATCGCCCGTTTTTAAGGGCCTGTCCCTAAATCGTGACCTGCGGAGGAGTGGCCGCGAAAGAACACACGGAACACAAGAGACGTTTCGCGTTCTCTGCGTTCCTGTTGCGGCTAACTATATCCTAGACGCCGGATTTTCAGGGGCCCTTTAGCGGGCCCCTTTAACGGGCCGGCTAAAGGGTGGGCCCCGGCGCGGGCCGGGTGAGGGCGGGTTCGGCGCGGTCGGCGAGGCAGGCGTCGGGGAAGGCGGCTTGGCGGTTCATCCAGGAGCCGAGACAAAACCCATTGGTGAGGGCCTCGTGGAGAGCGGACCCGAAGTCGTAGGAGCGTTCGTCGTAGCCGGAGTTTTCAGGGGACTGTCCCTTTGACAGGTCGGCTAGAGGGTGGGCCCCGGCGCGGGCCGGGTGAGGGCGGGTTCGGCGCGGTCGGCGAGGCAGGCGTCGGGGAAGGCGGCTTGGCGGTTCATCCAGGAGCCGAGACAAAACCCATTGGTGAGGGCCTCGTGGAGGGCGGACCCGAAGTCGTAGGAGCGTTCGTCGTAGCCGGCCGACTCCAGGGCCTCGTCGATGCCGAGCATCACCGCGAACATCCGGGCGCGCAGGGCGGGGATGTACACGCGCGTGATGTCGTGGGTCGGCTCGGTCATGTTGGCGTCGCAGGCGTCCGCGTCGCTGGTGTGGTGGGCGCGGCAGGGTTGCGGGCGGGCGGCGTAGATCGAGCAGTCCCCGGCGAGGAGCAGCGCGCAGGGCTGGCGGCTGGCGTCGCGTTCGCCCACGGTGAAGCTCGCGACGCGGTCGCGGTGAAAGGAGAGCCGGCGGATCGCGGCGTCGAGCTGGTCGGGCGAGAAATGCCGCTGGATGTGGTGGGCCGCGAGGAAGACCTCGTGGGCCTGGACGTCGACCGGGACGTGGCAGCAGGAGGCGCAGCCGGCGCCGCAGGCGACGTTGGCGAGCACCTCGGTCGGCGTGGCGGCGTAGGTGCGGTCCAGCTGCTCCATGCCCCAGCCGAGGGCGGCCATCATCTGGTGGGGGGTCCGGACGCGGCGGAGGCGCGAGCCCATCTGCGCAGCGGCATGGTCGAACAGGTCCGGAGCGAACGGGGAGGGCATTGGACAGATTACGCCGGCGACCTGGGAATAGCGAGGGACAATCCGGGCGGCAGGAGTTCCAGAGCTGCCCGGCGTCGTGCGGAGCCGGCGGCTACGGGAATTCCCGGCCGGCAGGGGTTTCGTTATCGCCCGTTTGTTAAGGGCCTGTCCCTAAATCGCGATCTGCGGAGAGGTCGCCGCGAAAGAACACACGGAACACAAGAGAAGTATTTGTGCGTTCTCTGCGTTCTTTGACGGCTGACTGACGCCGGTACCGTTTTGGCCTGTCCCTTAGTTGCAGCCTTTGCTGGTCATTATCGGCCCGTTTAAGGGCCTGTCCCTTGATCAGACGCTAAAATGGACCCGATTGTCGCCATCTTTAAGGGTCTGCGTAGCGTTTGGGATGACGGCGGCGTGCCGGTGGCGCGGCGCGCTAAGGATAACGCGCCCTACCTAAGCGGCAGCGCAGCCTTCGGGATAACGCTCCCACCGCGGGCGTCGGTTGTCCGGACGCGAGGAAATAAAAAGGCGCGGCCTGGGGCCGCGCCTTGAAGGGGGCGGCGCGTTAGGGATAACGCGCCCTACCTTAGCCGGTGGCGCGTCGCGTGATGCGCCCTGCCGAGGCGGTGGCGCGTAATGAGCACGCGCCACCGGGGGAATCACTGGCACGCTTCGCAGGTTTCGCCGTTCTTCATGGCCTCGATGGAGCAGGCCTTTTTCTCGGCTTCGGTGTAGGTCTTTTTCGGCGCGGACGACGTGGAGGTCGTTCCGCCCAAGGCGGTGGTCGCTCCCAAGGCGGCTGCGGCGTCGCGGATGTCGCGGGCGGAAGTCTCGGCCTTCGTCTCGCCGGCGGCGCCGCGGACTTCCTTCTTCACCGCGACGGTGGCCTTCTCGATGTTCGAGGCGCCGAGGGTGCGGAGGTAGTACGTCGTCTTGAGCCCGGATTTCCAGGCGTGGCGGTACATGTGGGAGAGTGTCTTGAGATCGGGCGTCTTCAGCCAGAGGTTCACCGACTGCGACTGGTCGATCCACTTCTGCCGGCGGGCGGCGGCGTCGACGACCCACTTGTGGTCGATGTCGAACGCGGTGAGATACTTCGCCTTCAGGTCGGCTGGGACGGCTTCGATGTCCTTGAGGTCGCCGTCGTGGTACTTGAGGGCGTCGATCATCTCCTGGTTCCACAAGCCGCGGGCCTTGAGGTCCTCGACGAGGAACGTGTTGATCACGACGAACTCGCCCGAGAGGTTCGATTTCACGTACAGGTTCTTGTAGTACGGCTCGATGCAGGGGGACGTGTTCGTGATGTTCGAGATCGTGGCGGTGGGCGCGATCGCGAGGCAGTTGGAGTTGCGCATGCCGTGCTTGGCGATCTTCGCGCGCACGGGGGCCCAGTCCATCCGGCCGCCGCGCGGCACCTCGATCTTCACGCCGCGCTCCTGCTCGAGGAGGTCAAGGGTGTCCTGCGGGAGAAGGCCGCGGTCCCACTTCGAGCCCTGGTAAGTCGAGTAGGTGCCGCGTTCGGCCGCGAGGTCGGCGGAGGCTTCGTAGGCGTAGTAGGCAATGGCCTCCATGAACTCGTCGTTGAACTCGACGGCCTCGGGGGAGGCGAAGGCCATGCCCTTCAGGTAAAGGGCGTTGGCGAGGCCCATGACGCCGAGGCCGACGGGGCGGTGGCGCATGTTGGACCGGCGGGCGGCCTCGGTCGGGTAGTAATTGATGTCGATGACGTTATCGAGGGCGCGGAGCGCGACCTGGATGGTGTCCCGGAGCTTCTCGCGGTCGAGGGAGCCGTCGGGCTTCAGGTGCGAGTCGAGGATGACGGAGCCCAGGTTGCAGACGGCGGTCTCGTCGTTCGAGGTGTTGAGCGTGATCTCCGTGCAGAGGTTGGAGGAGTGGATGACGCCGGCGTGGTCCTGCGGGGAGCGGACGTTGCAGGGGTCCTTGAAGGTGATCCACGGGTGGCCGGTCTCGAAGAGCATCGAGAGCATCTTCTTCCAGAGCTCGAGGGCCTCGACCTTGTGGGCGGTGAGCTTGCCCTCCTCGGCGAGCTTCTCGTAGTGGGCGTAGCGCTCCTCGAACTTGCGGCCGTAGGTCTCGTGGAGGTCGGGGACTTCGTTGGAGCGGAAGAGCGTCCAGGTGCCGCGCGCCTCCATGCGCTTCATGAAGAGGTCGGGGATCCAGTTCGCCGTGTTCATGTCGTGCGTGCGGCGGCGGTCGTCGCCGGTGTTCCGCCGCAGCTCGAGGAACTCGAAGATGTCGTTGTGCCAGGTCTCGAGGTAGGCGCAGCCCGAGCCCTTGCGCTTGCCGCCCTGGTTGACGGCGACGAGCTGGTCGTTGTGGAGCTTGAGGAAGGGGATGACGCCCTGGGACTCGCCGTTGGTGCCGGCGATGTGGGCGCCGGTGCCGCGGACGGGGGTCCAGGAGCCGCCGAGGCCGCCGGCCCACTTGGAGAGGTAGGCGTTGTCGGCGATGCCGCGCTGGAAGATGCCCTCGATGGAATCGTCGACGTAATAGAGGTAGCAGGACGACAGCTGGGAGTGGAGGGTGCCGGAGTTGAAGAGGGTCGGCGTGGAGCTGCAGAAGCGGCGGCTCTTGTAGAGGCCGTAGAGGCGGACGGCCCACGTCTCGCGGTCCTTCTTCTCGTCGAGGAACAGGCCCATCGCGACGCGCATCCAGAAGAACTGCGGGGTCTCGAGGCGGCGCGAGCGCTTGCCGGTCTTGTCGATGATGAGGTAGCGGTCGTAGAGGGTCTGGACGCCGAGGAAGTCGAACTCGAGGTCGGCGGACGGGTCGATGGCCTCGGCAATGCGGGCCAAGTCGTATTCCTTGAGGCGCGGGGAGAGGCGCTTGATGGCGATGCCGCGCTCGACGTAGGCGGCGAAGGCCTTCTGGTGGAATTCCTTCAGGCGGACGACGCCGTCGCGGACGATGTCCCAGCCGAGAACCTCCTCGTAGATATACGAGAGCTGGATGCGGCCGGCGAACTTGGCGAAGTCGGCGTCCTTCTCGATGAGGGTCTTGGCGTTGAGGACGATGGTGTTGTTGAGGTCGCCCTGGGCGATCTGGTCAAAGGTGGAGCGGCGAAGCTCGGCCTCGATCTCGTCGGGCGAGAGGCAGAGCTTCAGGCCGATGGAGGCGAACTCGATGCGCTTCTTCAGGTCGAGGCCGTCCCAGAGGTAGTTGGTGCCGTCGGCGCGGGTGACGACGATCATCGAGCCCTGGCCGGGGGTCGGCTGGGCGTCGGGCGCGGGCATCTCGGCGGGGGCGGAGTCGCCCGAGTGGCGGGCGGCGGACTCCTGGGCGCGGGCGGCGTGGCGCATCGCGCGGTAAAGGATGTAGTCCTCGGCGACCTTGTAGTGGCCGGACTTCATGAGCTCCTCCTGGACCATGTCCTGGACCTCCTCGATGTGGAGGAAGGCCTGCTGGAGGGCGGCGGCGCGCTCGGTGACGGCGCGGGTGATCCCGGTGGCGGGGGACGGGTCCTTCTTGAGCGAAAGGAAGGCCTTGCGGACGGCGATCTCGATCTTGCCCGAGTTCCAAGGGACGACCTGGTTGTTGCGGCGGATGAGTTTCACGGTGACGACCGGCTTGGTGTCCGCGCCGGCGTGGAGCTTCTGGGCGCGCTTGAGCAGGAGGCTCTTGGCGACGTCGTGGGCGTTGTTGTCGACGAGGGTCTTTTCGATGAGCACGTAGAGGTCCGAGAGGGTGACGCGCAGCGGGGCGCGGGTGAGGGCCTGGCGGGTGAGATTGGCGGCGACCTCGCGGGTGACCTCGGCGACGAAGCGCTGGTTCTTGTCGTTGAAGATGTCCTTCTCGCCCTTGGCGAGCAGGAGGTTGGCGAGGGACTTGCCGACGGTGTCGGCGACCTCGGAGAGGTCGAAGCGCTCGGCGCCGTGCGGGCAGAGCACCTCGACTTCGGGCACGCTGACGTCGTCCTTCAGCACGTCGCGCCAGTTGTAGTTGGGTTTCTGGTCCTGCGGGGTGCCGGCGAATTTCTTGAGGGCGAGATCCTGGTGGACGGAGTTGTTCATGGATGTTCCTAAGTGCGGAGAGCTAGCGTGGGGTAGGGCGGAGTGGCGGGGCGGGCGTGCGGGGAAAGGGCGGAGCGGGGAGCCGGGCGGCGGGCGATGGGGGCGGTTGCTTTGTCGTCCCGCGGGCGCGGGACTCCTCGCAATGACGGAAAAAGGGCGGGTGGCGGCGGCGGGCGGGCCTTCTCGCGATGACAGGAAGCGGGGGATCGGACGGCCGGACTTTTACTCGAATGCGGGCACGGGCGTACGCGGGAGCCCCGCGCGGGGGCTCACAATTCGTCGTCGGCCGCGGTGACGAGGGCGGAGGACTTCTGGTACTCGGTGACGCGGCCCTCGAAGAAGTTCTGCTCCTTCTTGATGTCCATCATCTCGGCCAGCCAGGGCAGCGGGTTCTTGATGCCCGGGGTGAGCGGGGAAAGGCCGCAGCCCTCGAGGCGGCGGTCCGCGATGTAATCGATGTAGGTGACGAACTCGTCGATCGCGAGGCCGACGGCGTTCACGGGCAGGCAGTCGCGGATGAACTCCTTCTCCAGGGCGATGGCCTCGCGCATGGTGTCGCGGAGCTCCTCCTTGAACTCGGCCGTCCAGATCTCGCGGTTCTCCTCGACCAGGTCCATGAAGAGGTTCCGGAACAGCTCGATGTGATTGGACTCGTCGCGGAGGGTGTACCGGAACATCTGGCCGATGCCGGGGAACTTGTTCTGCCGGTAGAGGGAGAGGACCATGCCGAAGAGCCCGTAGAACTGGGTGCCCTCCATGCACTGGCCGAAGATGAAGATGTTCTTCGCGAGGAGGCGCTTGTTGGCCGGATCGGTGAGGTCGAGGTCGCGGCGGAGCGCGTTGGAGGCCCGGTTGACGAAGGCGTTCTTCTTCTCGATCGACTTGATGTCCTCGAACATCGCCTCGCACTCGTGCGGGTTGATGCCGAGGGAGGAGATCATGTAGAGGAGCGAGTCGGCGTGGATGTTCTCCTCGTGGGCGTGCCGGCCGAGGACGAGCTTGAGCTCGGGCGCGGTGACGAGCTCGCGGACGACGTGCTGGATGTTGTCGCCGACGATGCCCTCAGCCGCGGAGAAGTAGCCGATGCCCATGCGGATGATCCACCGCTCCTGGTCGGACACCGTCTTCGGGTCGCGCCACTGCTCGATGTCCTTGCCCATCGGGATGTCCTCCGGCTCCCAATGGTTCGCCTTCATCTTCTTGTAGAGATCGTACGCCCACTGGTACTTCAGCGGGAGGATATTGAAGTAGGGGACCTGGCGGCCGTTGATGACCGACTTGGCCGCGAACGCCGCTTCGGCCTTCTCCTGGTCGAGGACGAAGGTCTTGGTGCCGACGGAGAAGTTCTTGAGCATGGCGGGTGCGTGCGTGACGGACGTGAAAACGAGGGGGAAAACGGAGTCGAAAAGCCGACTTTCCCGTGGTCATAGCGCTGCGTTTTCGGCGCTGGCGACACGAAGTTACCAGAACTTCCTAACACGTTGCTGACCACCACAGGATGTGGCTGCCCGGAACCAAGGGCACTACTAATGGTAGTGGCCCCGGGTCGGTCAACGAATATTCCTGCAAGAGAGTGTTACTTTTTGAATGGACAATGCCGCACGCGGATCGCGTGGGGCCGATTTCGGGGCGCGCAGGCACTCCGGCCGCGGTTTCCGGGCGGAATCGCGACTTTCGGGTGAGGCACGCGAGCGGGGAAATAGGACTTGACGATTCCCGCCGCGCGCTCTGCGGCCCCCGCGCGCGAAAGTTTTTTTGGCGCGCGCGGCGAGGCGCGGAGTGCGGAATGCGGAAGCGCGCAGGGCGGAGTGCGCCGGGTGCAGGCGTCACGAGCGCGAGCGAGGAACGGGGAGGCCGACGCGCCGGGACGGCGCGTGGCTCCGGAGGCAATGAGCTGTGAGCGTCGGCGCGTGAGTGAACGATGGCGGGCGCGGTGCGTGTGGCGTGGAGTGGGTGCTGCGGCGCAGCGGAGAGTGAACGCGCCGGGACGGCGCGTGCCACCAGCTGCGTCAGCGGGCACCCCTCACCGGGCGCAAAAAAAGGCGCCCCGCGGGTGCGGGGCGCCTTGAAGAGGAACGGTGCGGCGGGCCTCAGAAGAGGAGCTTCGCGCCGAGCTGGATGCGCCAGCGCGACATGCTGTCGTTGATGAACGCGCCGTTCGGATCCGTCGTGAACGTGTACAGCGGGCGGATGCGGCCGTCGGCGGCGTAGCTCGTGCCGCTGGTGAAGCTGCGCGTGCGGAACACCCCGTTCGGGCCGGAGATCGTCTCGGTGTAGCCGAAGACGTCGTCGCTCAGGAAGGTGCCGATGTTGATGAAGTCGAAGAACAGCTGGAGCTTCGGCTTGAACTCGCCGACGCCCCAGAGCGGGATGTCCTGGACGAGCTTGAGGTCGAGCCGGTTGACCCACGGCTCGGTGAACTCGTTCTTCGGGATCACGCCGCCCGCGTAGGCGTCGAGGCCGAGGCGCTGGATCATGGAGAACCACGCGTCGCGCTGGGTGGTGGTCATGCCCGAGAAGTCGAAGCGCGCGTCGTCGACGCCGGTCGGGACGAACGCGAGGTCGTTCGTGTTCACGCCGTCGCCGTTGAGGTCGCCGCCGAAGACCCAGGAGTACGGGTTGCCGGAGCGGCCCTCGTAGTAGAGCGAGGCGGTCGTGCGCCAGTTCTTCACCACCTCGAACTGCCGGGTGAGCGTGAGCTGGACACGGTCCTTGATCTCGAAGTCGGACGTGCCTTCCTCGACGGTGTTCTGGTTGAACACCGCATTGCGGAACCACTGGCCGCCGGCGGTCGTCTGGCCGATGGGCTGAGCCTCGGTCGAGCGGCCGCGCGTGTAGGAAAGGTCGAAGCCCCACTTGTTCTTCAGCGGGCGGGCCCACTGGAAGGTGAAGTAGGTCGACTCGCCCACGTCGGTGTTCTGGACGCGGATCAGGTTGGTGAAGCCGGAGAACCGGCGGTTCGCGAGGGTGTTCGGGTTGCCGGCGAAGCGCTGGCGGCCATCGGCGCCGACCGTGGTCGCACGGAGGTTCTCGTTGGTCAGGAACATCGCCTGGTCGACGACGCTGTGGACCACCTCGAAGGTCAGGACGGAGTCGAGGACGTCGAGCTTGTGCTCGAGCGCCAGGTTGCCGCGCCAGGACTGCGGGAGCTCGGTGCCGTCGTCGACCCAGTCGACTTCGCGGGCGAGGGTGGGATTGTCGGTGCCGGTACCGATCGGGTTGGACGGGTCGAAGTGGTTCTGGAGGTACGCTCGCAGCGAGGTGGGAAGTTCATTGCTGGCGGAGCTCAGGGTGAAATTGCCGACGCCGGGGGAGTTCCAGGAGTTGGAGAAGATCACCCAGGGAGCGCGGCCGAAGAAGTGGCCCACGCCGCCGCGGAGCTGCGTGCGGCGGTCGTCGTCCAGCGCCCAGTTGAAGCCGAAGCGCGGCGAGATGCTGCTCGTGCCGTCGAGCGAGCCGGCGTTGTTGAAGCCGGTGGCGTTGACGAAGGCCTGGTTGACCGGCGGAATCGCGCTCTCGACGAACTCGTAGCGGAGGCCGAACACGAAGTTGAGGCGGGGCGAGTAGTCCCAGCGGGCCTGGGCGAAGATGCCGTTGGTGGCCATGGCCGAGATGTCGGCCATGTCGCGGACGTTCGGGTCGATAACGTTGCGCTGGATGACGGCGTTCTGGTCGGCCAGGAAGTCCGCGTAGTTGCGGTAGGAGACCGTGCCGTAGGAGCCCGCGCGGAAGAGGTTGTAGAAGTCGGTGTCCTCGCGCTCGTAGCCGGCGGTGAAGACGAAGTCGCGCCAGCGGTAATCGCCGGTGACGCTCATCTGCTCGCTGTCGACCGCGATGATGTTGCCGTGGCGGAACTGCTCCGTGCCGGCGACGTAGGCGCCGTTCGTGATCGAGGTGTTGGTGCGGAAGTCCGTGCCCGACACGCCCGTGATCAGGATCATCGGGGCCACGGTGTTGAGCGGCGTGAGCTGGTCCTGCGTCGTGCTCGAATACTTGATCTCCGTGCTGAAGTTCGGGCTCCAGTGGCTGTTGATCGTGCCGGCGATGGTCTTCTCCTCGCGGGTCTGGGCGTAGAAGTGGCCGGTCGGGGTGTCCTGGAGGCCGCCCTGCACGCCGTTCAGGTTGAGCGACGTGGACGAAAGCTGGCCGAATTGCGGGACTTCGCCCTCGGTCGTCGTGTACCGCAGGCTCATGCGGTGGTCGTCGTTGATCTGCCAGTCGAGCTTGGCGGTGATCTTCTCGTCCTTCGAGACGTTGGCCGTCTCGCCGGTGACCTCGTCGCCCCAGTCGATCGTGCGGCCGGCGGCGGTCGAGATGGCGTTCAGCTGGCCCAGGATCTGGGCCTCGTTCGCCGGCTGGAAGTCGACGTCGCGGCCGGCGATGGTGCTCTCGAACTTCTCGTAGTTCAGGAAGAAGAAGAGGCGGTCGGGGATGATCGGGCCGCCGAGCGTGGCGCCCCAGGTGGTGCGCTCGAGCATCGGGGTGAACTTGGAGCCGGTCGTGACGAGCTGGCGGTAGTTCGGGCCCTGGAGCTTCTGGCCGAAGATCTCGTCGCCGCGGAAGTAGGTGTACACGGAGCCCTTGAACCGGTTCGTGCCGGACTTGGTGACGGCGTTGACCGAGGCGCCGGTGAAGCCGGCCTGGCGGACGTCGTAGGGCGAGATCTGGACGGCGAGCTGCTCGATCGTGTCCAGCGAGAGCGGGTTGAAGAAGGAGGCGAGGCCCGTGGCGTTGAGGCCGAAGAGGTCGTTGATGCGCGAGCCGTCGATCTGGATCGAGTTGTAGCGGTTGTTCTGGCCGACGGCGGAGATCTGGGACTCCTCGCGGTCGCCGAAGGTGTCGCGGAGCGTCACGAGCGGCGAGGAGCTGATCATGTCCGCGAGCGAGCGCTCGGAGGTCGGCTTGTTGGCCAGGCGGTCCGCGGAGAGGAGGACGCCGGAGCCGGTCGCCGAGGAGTCGAGGTCGGAGCGGGAACCGGTGGCGATGAACCGCTCCATGACGACCACGTCGGACTTGATCGTGATGTTCACGTCCACGTCGGTGCCGAGCTGGGTGTAGATCTCGCTCGCGGGCTCGCCGCTGTAGCCGGCGGAGGTCGCCGCGACGGTGTACGGGCCGCCCGGGGGCAGGCCGCGGAAATAGTAGCGGCCGGACTCGTTGGTGACGGTCTCGAACGTCGCGTTCGTGGGCGTGTACGTCGCGGTGACCGCGGCGCCGGCGAGAGGCTTGCCGTCGGTGTCACGCACGATGCCGGTGAGGCCGGTCGTCGTGAGCTGCGCGAAGGCCACCGGAGAAAGGGCCACGGTCAGGGCCGTGACCACTGCGACTACCAATCGTTTCATCGATGTATGCATGGTGCAGATGCAGGTTAGCTGTGTTGGGGCCGGACGGCGCCGGCAGGTTTGGTTCGGGCAGCACAGTCCCTGCCATATGACGAGTCAAGCCCGCACCCCCCCGGAAACGGCCGCCGGCGGGAGGTTTTGCGCGCCCGTAACTTTGCCGCGGGCGGCCGACTTTGTGGTTTCCTTCGGACGCCGGCGCCGGCTGCATTCCGGCGATGAGCACAGGCCCGGGATCAGGCGCAGTTCGCGGCGGGATCGTCGCGGTCGCGCTCGGCTGCGCGGCCCTCGCGGCGTGGAGCAACTCGTTCGGCGTGCCGTTCCTGCTCGATGACGGCCCAGCCATCCTGCTGAACCCCTCGATCCGGCGGCTCTCGGCCCTGGCGGACGTGCTCCGGCCGGAGCTCGACGGCGGGGTGACGGCGGCGGGCCGGCCGCTGGTGAATCTCAGCCTCGCCCTCAACCATGCCGCCGGCGGACTCGCCCCGGCCGGCTACCACGCATTCAACCTGGCGGTGCACCTCGCGGCGGCGCTGGCCCTTTTCGGGCTCGCGGGACGCACCGTCGGGCTGCCGCCGGTGCCCGCGTCCGGCCATCGGCCCGATCCGGCCCGCCGGCCGGACCCGGGGTCGCCCGGCGCGGACATGGCCTGGGCGGCCGCGCTCGCGGCGCTCTGGATGCTGCATCCGCTGCAAACCGCGGCCGTGACCTACATCGTGCAGCGCGCCGAGGCGCTGGCGGGGCTGTGGGTGCTCCTGACGCTCCATGCCTTCGCCCGTGCGGCGGGGGCGGCGCGCCCGCGCCGCTGGCTGGCGGTCTCGGTGCTCGCGGCGCTCGCGGGCATGGCGAGCAAGGAGACCGCCGCGGTCGGCCCGGTGCTGGTGCTGTTGTATGACCGCACGTTCGTGGCCGGGTCGTTCGCCGGCGCCTGGCGCGCGCGCCGGGGTTATTACGTGGCGCTCGCAGGGACGTGGGCGCTGCTGGCGTTCCTGGTCGCGGCGACGGGCGGGCGCGGCGGCACGGCGGGCTTCGGCGCCGGGCTGTCCGTCGGCGAGTATTTCCTGACCCAATGCGCGGCCGTCGTGCATTACCTCCGGCTGGCCGCGTGGCCCAGCCCGCTCGTGTTCGACTACGGCACCGCGACCGTCGGGCTCGACGAGGCCTGGTGGCGCCTCCTGCTGCTCGCCGGGCTGGGCTTCGCCACGGCGCGGGCGCTGGTGCGCCGGTCGCCGTGGGGCTTCGTCGGCGCCTGGTTTTTCCTCACGCTGGCGCCGAGCTCGAGCATCGTGCCGGTCGCCTCGCAGACGATGGCGGAGCACCGGATGTACCTGGCGCTCGCCGCGCCCGTCGCCGCCGTCGCGCTCGGGCTCCGCGCGTGGCTCGGTTCGCGCGCACCATGGGCCCTCGGCGCGCTGGCGCTGGCGGCCGGGGCCGCGACCTTCGCGCGGAACTCAGATTACGCGACCGCGCGCCGGATCTGGTCGGACACGGTCGCCAAGCGCCCGGGCAACGCGCGGGCGCACCACAACCTCGCGCTGGCGGAGCTGGCGGACGGGCGGCCGGAGGCGGCGGAGCGGCACCTGCGCGACGCCCTGGCGCGCGCGCCGCGGTCGCCCGAGTCGCTGTACAATCTCGCGCTGGTGCTGACGCGGCTCGGCCGGCCGGCCGAGGCGATCGCGCGATACCGGGAGTCGCTCGCGCTCGATCCCGCGCAGGCCGCGGCGCACAACAACCTCGGCAACCTGCTCTTCGCCGCGGGACGGGGCGAGGAGGCGGGCCGGCATTTTGCCGAGGCGGTGCGGCTGCAGCCGGAGTTTGCGGGCGCGCGCAACAGCTACGGCAACTGGCTGCTCGAGGCGGGCCGTCCGGCCGAAGCGCTGGCGCAGTTCGGGGAGGCATTCCGCCAGGAGCCGGGGTCGGCGGAGTACCGCTTCAACGCGGGCAACGCCTGCGCCGCGCTGGGCCGTTTCGAGGAGGCCGCGGGGCATTTCCGCGAGGCCGCGCGGATCGATCCGGCTCACGCCGAGGCCCGCAACAACCTCGGGAACGTCCTGCTCGAGCTCGGGCGCCTGCCGGAGGCGCTGGCCGCATTCGAGGCGGCGCTGCGGTTGCGCGCGGATTATTTCGAGCCGCGCCGGACGCTGGCGCTGCTGTATCTCCTGCACCTGAACCGGCCGGCCGAGGCGCGCGCGCACCTCGAGGTCCTCGCCCGCGCGCGTCCGGGCGACCGGGAAATCGCCGAGGCGCTGGCGCGGGCGGCGGGTCGCTAGACCGTCGGCGCCGGGGTGAATCGCCGCTCCGCGACGTCCTCGACCGTGACGGCGACGCCGAGCGCATCCCAGCGGATCGAGCGTCCGTCGGAGGCGAGCACCAGCCGCTCAAGGTCCGCCTGGGAGGCGCGGTCGAGGGCGGGGATCTTGCTGGCGGGGAAGCTGAGCCAGCGGGAATTGTCGATTTCGAGGCAGATGCGCCGACCGTTCATGCGGCACTGGCGGGCGACGAGGAGATGAGCCGGCGATGGGAGGGTGGTCACATCCTCAAGGTGCCCAGAAGGGCCGGAATAGCGAAGTATTCCGCCGGGGCGGCAGTTATTCCGCGATGCTTGTCGCTATCGCCGCGGCCCCGGTGTAGGGGAGGCCCGGCGGCCGGCCCGGTGCAGGTCCGAGGGTCGTAAAAAAGGCCGCCCGGGCGGGCGGCCTTGGAAAAAGGGAAGCTGACGGGAGCGGCCCGGCGGTCAGTTCGTGACGTCGTGCGTCGTGCTCTGCTTCCGGATCGGCGTGTAGGCCTCGTACCACTTCTTCTGCGCGTCGCTGTTGCTGTAATCCTTCAGCGCCTGCTCGTCCTTGAACTCCATCACGAGGACGTGCGTCTTCGGCACGGTCAGCTCGCGGGGATTCTGGACCTTCAGCGTCTTGACCCAGACGCGGGTGATCCCGGGGTACGAGCCCGGCAGGGCCTTCACGCCGTCGATCGCGGCCTGGATTTGTTCGGGTTTGGCGTCGTCCTTCCAGGCGACCGTGACGATGTGGATGACCGACTTCGGGGCGGTATCGGCCGCGGCGGCCGCGAGGGGCAGGAGGGCGGCGGCGAGCAGGGGTAAGAGCAGCTTCTTCATACGGGAGGGGTTCGGGTTTGACGCGCGGGCGGGATGCCCGGCGGACCGGAAAAAGGCGCCAATTGAGGCCGGATTTCAAATGGCAAATTTCGGACGCGCCGCCGGAAGCCCGGCGGGTTCCGCTAGAACCGGACGGTCGCCGTCACGGCGAAATGGTCGCTCGGCGCCGGGGCGAGCCCGTCATGGTCGACGATCGCGGCCTCCGTGACCGCCGCCGGGCGGCGCGCGAGGATCCAGTCGATCCGCACGGACTCGCGGCGGACGGGGGCGAATCCGTTGAAGGTGTTGAAGTCCGCATTGCGCCGCCGCGCCGCGAGCGGCCACGTGTCGGCGAGGCCGGCCTCGCGGGTGAGAATCTCGTGGGCGCGGCTCGCGCCGGCGGCGCAGTTGAAATCGCCGACCAGGAGGAGCGGGACGGCCGGGTCGGCGAGTGCGAGCCGGTCGCGGATGAGCCCCGCGGCGCGCTGCCGGGCGTCCTCCACCTCGTGGTCGAGGTGCGTGTTCCAGAACTCGAACTCGCGCCCGCTGCGGCGGTCGCGGAAGCGGACCCAGGTGACCATGCGGTGGTACCGGTGGCCCCAGGTGATCGAGCCGATGACCGCGGGCGTGTCAGACAGCCAGAAGTGGTCGAACGCGACGGGCTCGAAGCGGTCGCGCCGATAGAACACCGCCATGAACTCGCCGCGGCTGCCGCCCTCCCGACCGAGGCCGATCCAGTCGTAGGCGGGGAGGTCGGCGGCGAGGTCGCGGAGCTGGCCGTAGAGGCCCTCCTGCGTGCCAATCACGTCCGGGTCCTCGCGCGCGATGAGCGCGCGCATCGCCGGGCGGCGCTCCGGCCAGGCGTTCGGCGGCCGCGGGCTCGCGTAGCGGACGTTGTAGGTCATCACGCGCAGCTCGAGCGGCGCGGGGGCGGCGGCCGGATCGGCCGCGCGGAGGAGGCCGGGCGCGGCGGCGACCAGGGCCGCCAGCACGGAAAGGAAACGCGGGAGCGGCATCGGGATGGGGATTCGGGCCCGGGGGATTGGCCGGCGGGCCGCGATCGTCATCCCAGCAGGAACGGACGTTCGGAGCAATGCGAGGAATCGCCCGCGCGGCGCGGCGCGCGGGCGCCCCGGTCCGCGCCGGGGTCGCGAACGCGAGGCGGGAGGCTCAGCTCGACGCCGGCCGCGCGCCGCCGGGCGGCGTGGTCGCGAGGATGTTGCCCGACGGCTCGGCCAGCGCCCGGCGGAGGTGCGGCACGAGGCGCTTCGTGAATTCCACGGAGTCCGCGGCGGAGAGGTGCGACCATTCCGGGCAGTCGAACGCGCTCAGGTCCGCGTGGTCGGCGAAGTTGATCGCGGGCACGCCGTTCTCGCGGACGAGCCGGCCCCAGCCGGCGGGCAGAGGGACGAGCTGCTCCTCGCGCTCGGCCAGCGGGCCGGTGACGGGCAGGCGGACGAACACGACGGTGGCGCCGCGGGACCGGAGCCGTTTGATCGCGTCGTTCGCGTCGGCGAACCGCCGCTCCATGGCCTGGCCCATCATCGCGGCGAACTTCTCGGCCGGGATGGACGGCGGCGGGGGCGGCGGGGTGAAGAGCGGCAGCCAGACGCTGCGCACCTCCTGGTTGAGCGCGGAGCCGACGACGGCGGCGGACTCGACCATCCGGCCGCGGCGGTCGCGGTCGACCGCGTAGAAGTAGGGCGGCAGCTTCGGTCCGATGCGCGCGCCGGCGCGGTCCGGGATCGGCAGCCGCTTGAGCAGCTGGGCGAGCGTGAGGTCCTCCTGCTTGAGGAACGCGATGTTCTCCTCGAGCGCCAGCCCGAGGTGGTGGCTCCAGAGCTGCGCATATGTCTGGTCGCGGTGCCGGGCGAGGGCCTTGGTGGAGACCTCCATCGGCGGACCGCCGGGGGCGAGGAACATGGCCGGCACGATGTCGACGATGACGGTGCCGCGAAAGGACTCGTCATTCGCGAGGTCCGCCAGGACCGGGTAGGGCGAGCTGCCCGCGAGCGCGAGCTGGAGCGGCCGCTGGCCGAGTCCCTGTTCGAGGACGTCGAGGTCCAGGTCGAACAGCGCGCGCGAAGTCCCGACGATCACGACCGAGTCGGGCCGGACCTTGGCGCGCTGCTGGGCCCAGAGGTCGGCGGTGTCGTTGATCGAGGCGCCGTAGCCGGCCGAGCGGGCGTAGAGCTCCCAGCCGGCGGTCGCCGCGCCGGTCAGGAACGCGACGGCCACAAGGACGCCGCGCCAGGCGACAGCGGGGATGGGACGCACGAACTCAGAACTGGAAGTAGATGAAGGCATGGCCGTTTCCTTGGTTGAGAACGAGGGAGAAGAGCATGACGGACCAGACGCCGGTCAGGGCCCAGCGCGGCATGCGGGCGACGACCTGCTCGATCGTCGTCCGGCGCATGAGCCAGTGGGCCGCGAGCAGCCCCACGGTGACGACCGCGACCTGCAGGATCTCGCGGGTCGGGAGGACGGCGTCGCCGGCGGCCGGCAGCTGGCCCGCGAGGGCGAGCGACAGGCGCAGGGCCGTGCCGAAGTCCTGCGCCCGGAAGAAGACCCACGCGAAGGACACGACGGCGTACGTGGCGAGGCCGAGCGCGACCTGCACCGCGAGGTGCCGCGTCCACGCCGCATCCTGGAAGACCGCCCGCAGCCCGCGCTCGATGACCAGGCAGAGCCCGTGGATCGCGCCCCACACGACAAACGTCCAGGCCGCGCCATGCCACAGCCCGCCCAGGAGCATGACGATGACGAGGTTGATGCCCGCGCGCGCGGCGCCGGCGCGGTTGCCGCCGAGCGGGATGTAGAGGTAGTCGCGCAGGAAGGTGGACAGCGAGATGTGCCAGCGGCGCCAGAAGTCCGAGAATCCGACGGCGGCGTACGGGAAGCGGAAATTGTCACCCATCGAAAACCCGAAACAGAGCGCGGCGCCGATCGCGCACGTCGAATAGCCGGCGAAGTCGAAGAAAATCTGGCCGGAGAAGGCGAGGACGCCGATCCACGCATCGAGGCTCGCGACCGGACCGAGGTGGTTGAAGACCGTGTCGGACGCTCCCGAGAGGAAGGTGTCCGCGAGCACGACCTTCTGGAACAGGCCGAGGGTCATCAGGAACAGCCCCCAGCCGGTGCGGCCCGGCTGGGCCTCGCGCGGCGTGACCATCTGCGGGAGGAAGTCGACCGCGCGCACGATCGGGCCGGCGACGAGCTGGGGGAAGAAGGTGACGTAGAGGGCGAAGTCGCGGAAGCTGCGGGCCGGGGCGAGCTGGCCGCGGTAGATGTCCAGCGAGTACGAGAGCGTCTGGAACGTGTAGAACGAGATGCCGACCGGGAGGACGATATCGAGCTTCGGGGCGACGTAGGTGACGCCCACGGCCGCGAGCAGCGCCTGGAAATTCTCGAGGAGGAAGTTGCCGTACTTGAAGTACCCGAGCAGGCCCAGGTTCGCGACGAGGCTGAAGCCGAGCCACGCGCGGCGGAGGCCGGGACGGGTCTCGGCCGCCATCCGGGCGCCGGCGAGGTAGTCGACGACCGTCGAGAGGACGAGCAGGA
Source organism: Opitutaceae bacterium (assembly GCA_035626915.1). GTDB lineage: Bacteria > Verrucomicrobiota > Verrucomicrobiia > Opitutales > Opitutaceae > Didemnitutus. The sequence goes on along the minus strand of DASPMS010000079.1, from coordinate 27,446 downwards.
GGACGAAGGGCGGGTTCCAGGCGCCGTAGAACACGTAGCTGGCGACGAGGAGGAGATTCTTCCGGGCGCTCCACGAGCGCAGCGACCAGTACGCGCCGAGGACGATGGCGAAGAAGACGACGAAGGTGAGCGAGTTGAAGATCATGGGCCGCCGGCGCGAGGCGCGGGATGTCAGATTCGGATTGGGGAGACGGAGGCAGGGAATCCTGCCGGAGAGCCCGGCAGGTGACGACGAGCATACCGCACCCGCGCGCGGTTGGCAGCGGGCCGGGCGGCCATGCGCGGGGGGCCGGTCGGCCCAGTCGCGTTCGCGGCGGCCCGCCCGGGGACACGGGTGAGCCGCCGCGGCCTCGGCGCGGGCGCTCGCGCCCGCCTGCAGCCACTGACTTTCAAGTGGCGCGGCGCTGGGGTGAGACATGCGTAGGGGCGGGTTTCGCCTCGCCGCGCCGACGCGGCCGCGGCAGTTTCCGCGGCTCATGAACCAGGAGACGGTCACTTACCTCACGAACATCGTGATCGGAGGGATCCTCACGGCGCTGGCGACCCACTACTGGTGGCAGCACCGCGCGACGGTGACCATCCGCCTGTGGGTGCTCGCGGCGTGGATCCTCACGATCGCCGACGTGCTGTTCGCGGCGCGCCCGCTGCTCCCGCATCCGCTCGGGCGGCTGCTTCCGACGCTGGGGGTCACGCTGGGGCACGCGGTGATGCTGATCGCGGCGCAGGAAACCGCCGCCCGGCGGCGGCAGCTGGGGCTGGCGGCGGCGCTCGTCGGCCTGCACGCGGCGGCGCTCGTCGGATTCCTCGCCGTCGAACAGCCGTCCCATTGGCGCATGGTCGTCAACGGCCTGATCTGGGGCGGATTCTCCGTGGCGTCGGCCTGGTGCCTGCGGCAGGGCGGGCGGCACTTCTGGCGCTCCCTCGCCGCGCCGGCGACGGTGTTCCTCATCCATGGCGCCTTCCACGGGTTGCGGGTGGGGCTCGCGATCCTGCTGCCGGCGCAGGGCTGGGACCGGACGGCCGCCGCGCTGCAGATCGTGGGCGACCTGGAGGTGAGCTTCTTCATGGTCGCGCTCTATGTCGGCCTGCTCATCGCCTACCTCCAGGTGTGGAACGAGGAGCTGACGACCGCGCGGGCCGAGGTGCGGACGCTCTCGGGCCTCCTCCCCATGTGCGCCTGGTGCAAGAAGGTCCGCGACGACGAAGGGTACTGGGAGCAGGTGGAGGAATACTTCAGCCGCCGGAGCCAGATCCGGTTCACCCACGGCGTCTGCGTCGATTGCCTGAAGGCGGAGAGGAAGCGGGCCGGACTGACGTGAGCGGCGGATCGCGCCCTCCGCCGGCCGGATCCGAATCCAGGCATTGAAATGCGGGGGAGCCCGTGCTCGTTTCTCCGCACGATGCCGTTCGGCCGATCCCTCGCGCTGACCCTTGCGGGCTTCCTGGCCGGAGTCGGCGCGTCCGCGGCGGCGAGCGGACTGCCCGAGCCGGCGCCGGAACTCCGCACGCGGCGGTGGCCGGCGCGCTGGGTGGCGCATCCGACGGCGCCGGCGTCCGAATATGGCGTCTTCTTTTTCCGCCGCGTGCTGGAACTGCCCGAGCCGCCGCGGCGCTTCGTGGTGCACGTGACGGCCGACGCCCGCTATCGGCTGTGGGTCAACGGCGCGTCCGTCAGTTCCGGCCCGCAATGGAGCGATCCGGTGGACTGGCGCTACGAGAGCGTGGACATCGGACCCCACCTCCGGCCGGGACGAAACGTGCTGGCCGCGCAGGTCATGGCCTACGGCGAAAGCGGGCCCTATGCGAACATGGGCCGGCGGCCGGGGTTCCTGCTGCAGGGCGACACGCCGGCCGAACGCGCCGCCGACACTGGGGCGGGCTGGAAGGTCCTGCGCGACCCGGGCCACCGGCCGTTCCTGGCGGATCAGCCCGACCTCCGGACGTTCATCGTGGTGGGTCCGGGCGAAGAGGTGGATGCGGCCCAGCACCCCTGGGGCTGGCGCGAAGCCGGCTTCGACGATTCGGCGTGGCCGGCGGTGCGGGTCCTCGGCCATGGCCAGCCCCGGGGCTGGGGGACGGACATGAACACATGGCTGAGCCCGCGCACGATCCCGCCGCTGGAGGAGCGGGACGAGCCGGTGGGCCGGATCGTGCGCGCCGACGGTGTGGTGCCGCCGGCCCGCCGGGAGCTGGCGGGCGCGTCGGTGCCGGCGCGAAGCAAGGCTTCGGTGCTGATCGACCACGGCACGCTGACGAACGCCCACCCGATCCTGTCGGTCAGCCGGGGCCGCGGCGCGACCGTGACCCTGCGCTATGCGGAGGCGCTGGTGGACGACCGGGGGAACAAAGGCCATCGCGATGAAACCGACGGGAGGCGCCTGCGCGGCACGGGCGACCGGTTCCTGCCGGACGGCGGCGCGAACCGGGTGTTCGCGCCCTTCGATTTCCGAACCTTTCGTTACGTGCAGCTCGACATCGAGACGGCCGACGAGCCGCTGGTCATCGAAGACCTGCGCGCCCGGTTCGCGGGGTATCCGTTCCGGGAGAACGCGAGCTTCCGCAGCGACGATCCGGCCCTGGCCCGGATCTGGGAGGTCGGCTGGCGCACGGCGCGGCTTTGCGCGCTCGAGACCTACGTCGACTGCCCGTATTACGAACAGCTCCAGTACGTCGGCGACACGCGCATCCAGGCGCTGATCTCGCTGTATGTCTCGGGCGACGACCGCCTGATGCGGAACGCGATCGAGCTGTTCGACCGCTCGCGGATTCCCGAGGGCCTGACGCAGAGCCGCTACCCGTCGAAGGTCCCGCAGATCATCAACACCTTCTCGCTCTTCTGGATCGACATGGTGCACGACCACTGGCGGCACCGCGGCGACCGGGGGCTGGTGCGGGCGCAGCGGCGGGGCGTCGAGGGCGTGCTCGCTTGGTTCGACGAGCGGATCGACCCGGCGACAGGGCTGCTCGGTCCGCTGCCGTACTGGACATTCGTCGACTGGACGAACGACTGGCCGTGGAACGAGGCGGCCGGGATTGGCGGGGAGCCGTCCGGCGCGCGAAGCGGCGGCTCGAGCATCGTGACGCTCCAGCTCGCGGTCACGCTGCGGCACGCCGCGGAGCTGGCGCGGGCGCTCGGCGACGAGGCCGGCGCCGCCGGGCACGAGCGGCGCGCGGACGCGCTGGTGGCGGCGGTGCGACGGCACTGCTGGGACGCGGGCCGGCAGCTGTTCGCCGACTCCCCCGCGAAGGATGCCTTCAGCCAGCACGCGAACATCATGGCCGTCCTTGCCGGCGCAATCGAAGGAGGCGAGGCGCGCGAGCTGATGAAGCGCGTCGCGGGCGACCCGCGTTTGATCCAGGCCTCGACCTATTTCCGGTTTTATCTCCTGCGCGCGATGAAGCGTGCCGGGCTCGGGGACGAGTATCTGGCGGGCCTCGGGCCGTGGCACGAGATGCTCGCGCGCGGGCTCACGACGTTCGCGGAAAAGCCGGACCCGACGCGGTCGGATTGCCATGCCTGGAGCGCGTCCCCGGTCTACGAGCTGCTGGCGACGGTCGCGGGGATCGAGCCCCTGGTCCCGGGCTTCGCGGCGGTCCGAATCGCGCCGCACTTCGGGCATTTGCGCGAGGTGACGGCGCGGATGCCGCACCCGAGCGGAGAGATCATCGTCGCGCTCCGGCGCGACGGGGCAGCGGGGGTCGTGGGCACGATCGCGCTTCCGCCGGGCGTGACGGGCGAGTTCGTCTGGGCGGGCTCGAGGATTCCCCTCCGCGCCGGCGAACAGCCGGTCGCGGCGCGGTGAGCGCGCGGGCGGAGCGCCCGTGCGCGCCGCCTAGATTTGGAACGGCTTCGTCCGCTGGCAGAGCTGCAGGGGCACGCCCCAGGGGTCGCGCATCATCGTGAGCCGCGTGCCGTCGGGCAGGGCTTCCGCGGCGAACGGCGTGGCGCCGGCCTGCTCGAGGCGCGCGCGGTCGGCCGCGGCGTCCGCCGAGACGAGGGCGAAGTGGAAGAGCAGCGGGTGGTGCGCGCTGAAATCGTGGCAGGCGGCCTTGGGATTCGAGTAAAGCTCGGCCACGACGCGGCCGGTGTCGTCCGCCAGGAACGTCGTCCAGGGCGCCTCGGCGGCTTGGCGGAGGATGCGGAAGCCGGCGTGGGCGACGTACCAGGCCGCGTGCGCGCGGGCATCCGGGACGTTGAGGGCGAAGTGCTCGAACTTCATGGGAGCCGGCCGACGCTGGGCGGGGCCGGCCGGCCTGGCAAGGCGCCGGTCCCCCATGAGAAAGAAAAGGCCGGGGCGAACCCCGGCCGAAGAGTGCGTGGACTTGGAGCGGGACCGCTTCAATCGGCGCGCGCCTTGGCGTAGGCGGCCTGGAGGCGATCCCAGGCATGGACGACGTCGTCGCGCGCGGCGTGCCAGGTGTCCGCCGTCGCGTTGCCGAGCGCGTCGAGCTTCTGGCGGTAGTTCGCGTCCGCGTTCTTGAGCTCGTCCATCGCGGCCTTGCGGCTGGCGGTGGCCTGGGCCTCGGAGTACTCGGCCTTCAGCTTGCTCATCTGCGACTCGAACTCGCGCTGCATCGCACGGGCGTGGCGGTCGAAGTCGGACTTCGCCTCGTACGTGGCGTCCTTGAAGTCCTTCCAGGCCTCGGAGGAGGTGGCCTTGGCCTGGTTGTAGGCGTTCGCGGAGGCGTTGCGCGCGTCGCTCATCGCGTCGCGGGTCTGATCCTTCGCGTCCGCGCGGTCTTCGCGCGTGCAGCCGGTGACAAGCGCGCCGGCGATCAGGAGGGTGAGGAGGGGAGTTTTCATGGATGATGGTTTCTACCGAGGGGGACCCCGTCCCGGAGCCTCGGGTGCCGGGGTGGGGGGAGGATCGGCGAAAAAGCAGGGTATTCGGCGCCGCGAATGGGGTACGGACCCCGGAAAAAGCCGCGGGCTGGGCCGGTGGGCGGCCTCCCCGCCGTTCCAGCCGCCGCCGCGGCGGCCGAACGGGTTACCTGGCTCCGCCCGCCGGGCCGGCGACGGTCGTCGCGGCCACGCCCACCCGTCCGCGGGGAATTCCGCGGCCCCGCGGGAGGCTCAGTTCTTCGCCGGGGTGTTCAGGCCGCGGCGTTCGAGGAGCGGCCCGAGCTCGGGTTCGGCGCCCTTGAACGAGCGGAAGAGGTCCATCGCCTCGCGGCTGCCGCCGCGGGACAGCAGCGTGCGGCGGAAGTGGTCGCCGTTGGCGCGCGTGAGGCCCCCGTTGCGCTTGAACCATTCGACGCTGTCGGCGTCGAGCACCTCGCTCCAGATGTACGAATAGTAGCCGGCGGAGTACGAGGAGCTGGAGAAGATGTGGGAGAAATACGTGCTGCGGTAGCGCGGCGGGACCGGCGCGAAGTCGACGCCGTATTTCTTGAGCGCGGCGGCCTCGAAGGCGAGGACCCCGTCGGGGCCCGGGACCTCGTCGGCCCGGATCTGATGCCAGGCCTGGTCGAGCAGCGTGGCGGCGAGGTATTCCGTCGTGGCGAAGCCCTGGTTGAACTTCGCCGCGGCCTCGACCTTCTGGAGGAGCGCGGGCGGCAGCGGTTCGCCGGTGCGGTGGTGCCGGGCGTAGTTGCGGAGCACCTCGGGCCAGTCGACCCACATCTCGTTCACCTGCGACGGATATTCGACGAAGTCGCGGGGCACGGAGGTCCCGGCGAATTTCGGGTATTTGACGTCGGAGAACATGCCGTGCAGCGCGTGGCCGAACTCGTGGAAGGCGGTGACGACCTCGTCGTACGTGAGCAGCGTCGGCTCGCCGGGGGGCGGCTTGGGGATGTTGAGGTGGTTTGCGACGACCGGCCTGCGGCCGTGGAGGCCGGACTGGAGCACGTAGGAGTTCATCCAGGCGCCGCCGCGCTTGGAGGGGCGGGCGTACCAGTCGACGATGAAGAGCGAGAGCGGCGAGCCGTCCTCGTTGAAGACCTCGAAGACCTGCGTGTCCGGATGGTACTTCGGCAGGTCGTGCCGCTCCTTGAAGGACAGCCCGTAGAGCTTCTGCGCGGCGAAGAAGACCCCGTCGACCAGCACCCGCTGCATCTCGAAGTACGGCTTCAGCTCGTTCTCGTCGAAGTCGTAGCGGGCCTTCCGGACCTTCTCGGCGTACAGCGCCCAGTCGCAGGCCGCGAGGTGGAAGCCGCCGCCCTCGCGGTCGATGACCGCCTGCAGGTCGGCCGCCTCGCGGCGCGCGTTGGCGACGGCCGCGCGCGAGAGCTGCTGCATGAGGTCGTTGACCTTCCCGACCGAGCCCGCGGTCTGGACCTCCAGCTGGTAGTCGGCATGGGTGTCGTAGCCGAGGAGCGCGGCGCGCTGAGCCCGGAGCCGGGCGAGGTTGGAGACGACGGCGCGCGTGTCGAACTCGCCGCCGGAGCTGCCGCGGGCCAGCGAGGCGGCCATGATCTTCTCCCGCAGCGCGCGGTTCTGCAGCGAGGCGAGCGGCGGCTGGCCGGTCGTGTTGAGCAGGCGGAGGACGTACCTGCCCTCCTTCCCCTCGGCCTTGGCGGCGGCCGCCGCCGCGGCGATCTCGTTCTCGGGCAGCCCCGCGAGCTCCTCGCGGGTATCGACGGTCACGCTGGCGGCGTTGCGCTCCTTCAGGACGCTTTGCGTGAACGTCGTGTGAAGGGTCGCGATCTCGGCGTTGATCGCGCGCAGCTGCGCCTGCTGGTCGGCGGAGAGCCGGGCCCCCGCGCGCACGAAATCGCGGTGGTAGCGCTCGACGAGCCGCACGGATTCGGGGTCGAGGCCGAGCTGGTCGCGCTTGTCGTGGAGCGCCTTGATGCGGGCGAACAGCGCGGGGTCGAGGTTGATGGCGTCGCGGTGCGCGGCGAGCCGCGGGGCCATCGTCTTCTCGACCTCCTGCATCACGGGGTTGGTGATCGTCCCGTTGAGGTTCGAGAAATAGCGTTCGACGCGGTCGAGCAGCATGCCCGAACGTTCGAGGGCGACGATCGTGTTCTCGAAGGTCGGCGCGGACGCGCTGTTCGCGATCGCGGCCACCTCGCCGAGCTCGGCCGCCATCCCGGCCTCGTAGGCCGGCAGCCAGTGCTCGTCCTTGAGTCGGTCGAACCGCGGGTAGTGATAGGGCAGGTCGCTTTCCTGGAGGAGCGGGTTGTCGGTCATGGCGAAGGCCGGGGCCGCGAGCAGCGCGGCGAACGTGAGGAGGACAAAGCGGCGCATGGGGATGGGGGGAGGGGCAGACCATGCTGCAGCTTGCCGAGCTGGCAAGGGCCGACCGGGGCGGGCGGTCGCGGCGCCCGCGCGAGCGGTCGGAGGGCGGCGGCCCGTCGGCGTCCCCGCGGCGCCGCCCGTCCGTCAGGTGCCCGCCGGCCAGTAGTCGGCGAGCAGCTGGCGGAGCTCGGGCAGGAGGATTGGCTTCGGGAGCACCTCGTCGACCCGGAGGGCGAGGTACTCGTCGTTCACCTCGTGATCGATCTCCGAGCTGAAGATGAAGATGCGGCCGCCGTACGAGATCCGGCGCAGCTCGTGCACGACCTCCAGGCCGTTCATGCGCGGCATGTGGTGGTCGCTGATGAAGAGATCGATGGCGCCCGGGTTCGCCTTGATGTGCGCGAGCGCGCTCGCGCCGTCGGCGAAGCTGTCGACGGCGTGGCCGTCGCGGCCGAGCGAGAGGCGGATGACTTCGCGCAGCTGCGGCACGTCATCGACATGCACGATGCGAAGCGTCTTTCCGGGCAAGGGACTCGCCGACAGTTTCGGCGATACAGTGCTCATGCAAATAGCTGTAGGTAATCGTCACCGGGAATGCACGCAGCTTTTACCGTTCTGGTGAACGCTGCCGCGCCGGTTCCTTAACCGACCCGCGGCAGGGGCCCGGGCGGGCGACTGTTCGAGCAGGGCGCGCTTGGCAATCCGGCGTCGGTCGGGTCGAGTCTTGGCCCATGCGACACCCCCGCCTGTCCCTGTGCGCGTGCCTGTTGGCCTCGGTCGTCCCCCTCGTCGCGGCCACGCGGGATTGGCCGGTCTACCTGGGCGACAAGGCGGCGAGCCATTATTCGAGCCTCGCCCAGATCCGGCCGGAGAACGTGGCGCAGCTGGCGCCCGCGTGGGAGTGGCGGACCGGCGACGCGCGCGGCAGCGCGACGCAGATTCAGTGCAATCCGCTCGTGATCGGCGGCGTGATGTACGCGACGACCGCGGCGCTCGATCTCGCGGCGGTCGACGCGGCGACGGGTCGCGAGCTGTGGCGGTTCCGGACGCCGGACGCGAACGGCGTGAACCGTGGCCTGGCCTGGTGGGCGGAGGGCGAGGATCGGCGGATCCTGTTCGGCAACGGCAAGTGGCTCTATGCGGTCGACGCGCAGACCGGCCGACTCGTGGAGGGGTTCGGGCAGGCGGGGCGGGTCGACCTGGCGGAGGGACTCGGGCGCGATGTCAGCGGGCTCGCGATCCAGGCCAACACGCCGGGCGTGGTCTGGCGGGACCGGATCATTCTCGGCACGCGCCTGGGCGAGGGGCCGGCGCCGGCCGCACCGGGGCACATCCGGGCGTTTGACGTCCGGACGGGGCGGCAGGTCTGGCGCTTCAACACGATTCCGGAGCCGGGGGAGCCGGGCCACGAGACATGGCCGGCGGACGCCTGGGGGCGCGTGGGGGGCGCGAACGCATGGGCGGGGCTGACCGTGGACGAGGAGCGCGGCCTGGTGTTCTGCCCGACCGGGTCGGCGGCGTTCGACTTCTGGGGTGGCGACCGGCACGGCGACAACCTGTACGCGAACTGCCTGCTTGCGCTCGACGCGGCGACCGGCCGGCGGGTGTGGCATTTCCAGTTCGTGCGGCACGACGTCTGGGACCGCGACCTGCCGGCGCCGCCTAATCTCGTGACGCTCCGGCGCGACGGGCAGGAGGTCCCCGCCGTGGCGCAGGTCACGAAATCGGGCCACGTGTTCGTCCTTCACCGCGAAACCGGCGCGCCGCTTTTCCCGATGGAGGAGGTCGCGACGCCGTCGTCGGACCTGGCCGGCGAGCTGCTCGCGCCGAGCCAGCCGCTCCCGCGGAAGCCCGCGCCGTTCGCGCGCCAATTGCTGACCGCGGCCGAGCTGACGGATCGTACGCCCGAGGCACGGCGCGCCGTGCTCGAGCAGTTCCTCCGCCTCCGTCCGCACACGGTCTTCGCGCCGCCGAGCCGCGAGGGCACGATCGTTTTCCCGGGCTTCGACGGCGGCGGGGAATGGGGCGGGGCGGCGGTGGACCCGAACGGGGTGCTGTACGTGAACGGCAACGAGATGCCGTGGATCCTGACGATGATCGACAACTCGGGCGGCGCGACGCCGGGCGCGCAGGTGTACCTGCAGAACTGCGTGGGCTGCCACGGCGCGAACCGCACGGGGAATCCGGCGGCGAATATTCCGTCCCTGGTGGGCTTGAACCTCCGGCTGAGCCGCGCGCAGGCCCTCGAGGTGCTCGCCAAGGGGCGCGGGGTGATGCCGCCGATGGCGTTCCTGACCGCGGCGCAGCGCGAGGCGGTCGTCGGCTACCTGCTCGGCGAGTCGGAGAAGCCGGCACCGGACCCGTCGGGGCCGGCCGCGCCCTCGTTCCCGACCTACCTGCCGGACCGGCGGGCGAACGCCACGCCGCCACCCTATTCGCACACCGGCTACAACCGGTGGTTCGACCCGGAGGGCTATCCCGCGGTGCGACCGCCCTGGGGCACCCTCAACGCGATCGACCTCAACACCGGCGAGTTCCTCTGGCGCGTGCCGCTCGGCGAGTACCCGGAACTCGTCGCGCGCGGCCTCCCGCCGACCGGCACGGAGAATTATGGCGGGCCGCTCGTGACGGAGGGGGGCCTGGTGTTCATCGCGGCCACCCGGGACAAGCTGATCCGCGCCTTCGACCGGAAGACGGGCCGGGAGCTGTGGCGCGCGCCGCTGCCCGCCGGCGGCCACGCGGCGCCGGCGACCTATGAGATCGGCGGACGCCAGTACGTCGTGATCGCGTGCGGCGGCGGCAAGATGGGCCAGCCCAGCGGGGACAGCTACCTCGCGTTCGCGCTGCCGGCGGCCGCCGACTGAGGGCGGGGTGCCGCGGCCCCGCGGGCTCAGCCGCGGAGCACCGCGTAGGCCTCGCGCCACGCGGCGCGGGTCGAGAGCTCGAACGCGGCACGCCGGCGGAAGACCAGGCGATTGAGCGCGAGGGCGAAGCCGACGCAGCTCCAGACGGTCACGAACATGAGGTGGAGGAAATGCGGGGGCGCGGGCCGCGCGGGGTCGGCCGCCTGCCAGGCCGGCCAGCCGAAGGAGAGGAGGCCATAGAACACCGCCCCGAACGCGAGGGTCGCGATGACGGCGCGGGCGTCGACGTTGCGGAAGAGCAGGCCCGTGATGAACGCCGCCAGGATCGGCATGCTGAAGAGCCCGAGCAGCTGCTGGATCAGCTGGATGATGCTGGTCGCCTGGGCGTAGACGGGCACGAGCGCGATCGAGAAAAGCGCGAAGCCGACCTGCAGCCACCGGCTCAGTCGCCCGATCGGCGCCGACGCGTCGACATAGGGGCGGTGGAGGTCGCAGACGTACAGCGAAGCCGCGGAATTCAGCGTCGAGTTGTAACTGCTCATCACCGCGGCGAACATCGCGGCCGCGAACGCGCCGGACAGCCACGCAGGCAGGACGTGCGCGACCATCCGGCCGTAGGTCGCGTCCCCGAGCGGGCCGAACAGCACGTACGCGCACAGCCCGGGGATGACGACCATCGGGGGCACCAGCAGCAGCCGGATGGCCGCGGCGGCGTACGCGCCTTTTTGCGCCTCGCGGATAGTCGGCGCCGCCAGGATGCGCTGGGTGATCGTCTGGTTGGTGCTCCAGTAGTAGAGCTGCGTGAAGATCATGCCGGTCAGCAGGGTCGGCCAGGGCAGCACGGAGCCGGGGCCGCCGATGAGCGTGCGCCGCTCGGGCGGCAGGGTGGAGAGGTCCCAGCCCACGGCCTGGAGCGACAGGAACGCCACGAGCAGGGCCATGCCGAACACCAGGACGCCGCACCAGGTGTCGGAGACCGCGACGGCCCGGAGGCCGCCGCCGATGGAATACGCCGCGCCGACCACCGCGGTCACGGCCGCGATCGCGACCAGCGGGATGTCGAGGCCGAAGAGCGAGCGCATCAGCAGCGAGCTCGTGTAGAGCATCGCGGGCAGGAAGATCAGGACGTTCCCCAGCAGGAAGATCGTGCCGACCGCCGCGCGGACGTGCTTGTTGGCATACCGGCGCTCGAGGAGCTCCGTGACGGTCGCGCAGCGGTATTTGTAGTACAGCGGCACGAAGACCTTCGCGAGCAGGATGAGACCCGGGACGCCGGCGAGCTCCCAGCAGAGCACGAGGAGCGTCTGGTTGCCGTTCCATCCGACGAGCGTGTCGGTGCTGATGTTGGTGAGTGTCAGCGAACCGGCGATGAACACCCAGCCCAGCCCGCCGCCGGCCAGGAACTGTTCCCGGATCTCGTCGGTGCTGCGCTCCGCCCGGCGGCAATGGAGCCAGGTGACGAGCCCGACGAGGCCGGTGAGGACGAGGAAGACGGCGAATTGGACCAGCGCGGCCGGGGTCATGCGGGGCGGAAAGCGCGGCGACGCTCCGGCGGACGCGGCGGCCCGGCAACGCACCGCGCAGGTGACAGTCAGGTCGCGCCGCCCTTTGGGTCCGGGCCCCGAGCGGGCCGGGCCGGCATTTGTCTGGAGGCGGCGGCCCGGGCCCGAGCGCGCGATGATTCAGCGAACGCCCGCATAATCGTCGTGGTGGCGGACCCAGCGCATGGTCGTCTCCGGATCCTCGTCCCGCCCCTTCGGCACCAGGTCGAGGTAGTTGTAGGTGTTGATCAGGTTCTCCAGCCCGCGCGAGTAGGTCGAATAGGTGTGGTAGATTGCGCCGTCCTCGCCGCGGGCGAAGACGCTCAGCCCGGGCAGCTCCTCGCACTCCGCCTCGGTCAGCGTGAAATTGTAGAACACCTTGCGGCGGGTGATCTCGGCCGGGTCGAACGACACCCCGAAGTCGGCGTTGAAGTCGCTGCCGTGCGCGGAGAACCACGGGAACTTCCAACCCATGCGCTTCCGGAACGAGCGGATCTCCGGCCACGGGGCGTGGGAGATGGCGCAGAAGGCGACGTCCTTCGCGGCCAGGTGCGGCAACATGCCGTCGACGTGGTCGACGACGAACGAGCAATGCTTGCAGCCTTCGGCCCAGCCGGGGCCGAGCATGAAGTGATAGACGACCAGCTGGTGCTTGTCGCCGAAGAGTTCACCGAGGCTCGCGCGGCCGCCCGGACCGGCGAAGGCATAGTCCTTCTCCAGGCGGACCCACGGAAGGCGCTGGCGGCGGGCCGTCAGGCGCTCGCGCTGGCGCGTGAATTTCTTCTCCTCCTGCAACAGCTCGCGGCGGGCGATGAGCCATCGGTCGCGCGGGACGACTTTCGGCGGACGCAGTGCGGCGGTTTTCATCGGCGCAGGGAGGTGACCGGGATCAGCTTCTCGTACTCGCGCTCGAGCGCGGTATGGGCGGCCCAGAACGAGGGCTTGGCCGAGCCGGCGAGCTCGCCGGCGAGGATGGCCAGGTGCGTGTGCCAGCCGGCGCCGACGCTGACCTGGAGGTCGCGGTCTTCGCCGAGCCGGCGGTGCGTCACGACGAGCAAGACCTCGCGGCCCTGCGGCGTGAGCTCGTAGGTGACTTCGGAAGCCGACCCGTTCTCCTCCGCCCACGTGTGGGCGAGGCGGCGGGGGGGATCGAAGTGAAGCACGCGCCCCTCGAATCCGACGCCGTCGGCGCAGGCGGTGCGGTATTTCTCCGGCGGGGCGTCCGCGGCGGCCGAAAGCTTCGAATTGTGGAATTCCAGCCGGATCTTGCCGCCGACGCGCGGCTCGAGCTCGCCGCGCGCGAGCCAGCGGGAGCGTTTCTCGGAATCGACGAGGTAGGACCAGACTCGATCGGCGGGGCCGGGGAGGAGGCGCTGGAAGCGGATTTCGCCGGGAGCGATGAATTTGCCGTGGGTGGTGTTCATGGAAGCGGGAGGCGGAGACGGGAGAGGCGGCCCGCCTCAACGACCGCGGGATTCGTATTCCTTCGTGAGGCGCGCGTGCGTCCCCCAGAACGGCGGCGCGGGCTGGTCGGCCAGCAGCGCCAGCAGGATGGTCAGGTGCGTGTGCCAGCCGACGGCGTAGTGGCCGACGTCCTCGACGGCGTCGCCGCGGCAGCGGTGGGTGAGGACCAGCCGGACCTGCCGGCCCTCGGGCGTGAGCTCGAAGGTCACGTCGGACCGGCCGCCTTCGCCCCACGTGTACCGGAGGAGGCGCGGGGGCTCGCACTCGAGCACGGTTCCGTCCATGTGCGCGCCGGGATCGTGGTACTGCGCGTAGTCCGGCGGCGGCACCTCGTCGGGCGCGATGTTCTTGTGCCGGAAATGCAGGCGCATCCCGCCGCCCGGCTTGAGCTCCATCGGCCCGTCGGTGAACCACCGGCGGCGCTTGGCGGGGTCGGTCAGGAACTGCCAGACGCGCTCGATGGGGCCGGGGAGGAGGCGGATGAGGCGGACCTCGCCGGGGGCGGAGAACTGGCCGTGGGCTTGGTTGTCGATCTTCATGATTTCTTCCTCCGCGGCGGGCGGCGCATCGCCGCCGCCAGCCGCGCGTCGTCCGCCTCGAGCTCGCGCTCGAGGGCGTCGAGCCGGCGGCTCCAGAAAGCGCGCGTCCGGTCGAGCCAGGCGTGGATCTCGTCCAGTCCGGCCGGGTTGAGCGCCTGGATGCGCGACTGGCCCTCGGCGCGCGTGGTGACGAGCCCGGCCTCCCGGAGTACGTTCAGGTGCTGGGAGATGGCCGGGGCGCTGACATCGAACTTCTCCACCAGCTCGCCGGCCGTGCGATCGCGCTCGGCGAGGAGCTCCACGATCCGGCGGCGCGTGGGGTCGGCGAGGGCGGCGAGGCTGAGCATGCCGCCATAATTAAGATAATACTTAATTAAGCAAGTTCTAAAATGCGGGGGCCTCAGGCGCCTGCCAGCACCTTTTGGACGTCGAGGGCGGCGGCGCGCCGCGCGGGCAGCCAGCTGGCGACCTGGGTGAGCGCGAGCACCCCGACGACCACGGCCGCGTAGGGCCACAGGGCGTCGGCCGGGAAGCCGGACAGCGCGCTCCGGGCCCAGCGGGCGGCCAGGACGGCGGCGGCCAAGCCGAGCAGGGCGCCGAGGAGGGCGAGCCGGGCATTCGTCCAGAGGACGAGCCCGAGCACCTCCCCGCGCGTCGCGCCGAGCGCGGCGCGGATGGCCATCTCCTTCTCGCGATTGGCGACCAGCTGGCTCATCACGCCGTAGCTGCCGAGGGCGGTGATGCCGACGGCGATGACGGCGAAGACGCCCAGCAGCGCCATCTGGAGGCGGGGCAGGGCGGTGCCCTGCCAGGCGAAGTCCTCGAGGGCGCCCGGATTGTACGCCGCGACCTCCGGCGCGGTGGCGGCGAGCGCGCGGCGGCCGGCCGCGATCAGCTCGGCCGGCGCGGCGCCGGAAAGGACGACCCAGCCGCGGCGCATCGAGACCTGTTCCCAGGGCATGTAGATGGCGTCGGCCTCGGGCGAAGCCGCCCCGGCGTCGCGGACGTTGCCCACGACCCCGACCACCTCGACGAGCGGCGCGTCCGGCTGGCCGACGCGCCGGAGCTTGCGCCCGATGGCCGTCGCGCCGGGCCAGAACTTCTCGGCGGTCGAGCGGCTGACGACCGCGACGTTCGGGGCGGCGCCGGTGTCGCGCGCCTCGAGCCGCCGCCCCTCGAGCAGCGTCATGCCCAGGGCGGCGAAATAGCCGGGAGTGACGCGGCGGAAATGCAGGACGGTCGGATCGCGGTCGAACTCGCCGCTGGCGCGCTGCGGGATGAAGCCGCCCCCCCACTGGCCGTCGCCGACGGGCAGCGAGCCGGTGAAGGCGAAGGCGCGGAGCTGCGGCTCGCGCGCGAGGTTCTGCTCGAGCTCGCGCACGAACCGGGCCCGCGCCTCGTGGGTGGCATAGGCCGGCTCGGGAAACTGGATCTGGAAGGCGGCCCGCTGCTCGAGCTGGACCCCGAGCGGGACGCGGGCCAGCCGGCTGAAGCCGACGGCCGCCAGCCCGGCGCCGGTGAGGATCAGGACGGCGACGGCGGCCTGGACCACGACCATGGCCTGCTGCCAGCGCAGGCCCGCGCGGCCGAGGCTCGCTCCGCGCGACTCGCTCCGCAGCGCCTCGTTGAACGAGGTGCGGCGCGACTGCCACGCGGGCAGCAGCCCGGCCACGAGGCCGGTGCCCAGCACCAGCGCGGCCGCGAAGCCGAGGGCGCCGCCGTCGAGCCGCAGGCCGGCGAGGAAGGCCGCGAACGTGGGATTGGGATTGAGCCGCTGGAGCAGCGGCAGCGCGACGGCGGCGAGGCCGGCCCCGGCCAGTCCGCCGGCGGCGACGAGGACGAGGCTCTGGACGAGGAACTGGCGGGCGAGGCGCCAGCCGCTCGCGCCGAGCGCCAGGCGCACGGCGGTCTCGCGCTGCCGCTCGGCGGCCCAGGCCAGGAGCAGCGAGGCGAGGTTGGTGATCGCGAGAAGCAGGAGGACCCCGGCGCCCGCCTGGACGAAGAGAAGCGCACGGTCGGCGCCGTTCAGGAGCGCCTCGCGGCGCGGCTGGACGGTCCAGCTCCAGTTCCGGTTGTCCGGATGCGCCTCGATCGCGCGGGGCGCGAAGGCGCGCAGTTCCTCCCGGGCCGCGTCGACGGTCACGCCGGGGGCGAGCCGGGCAAAAACCGTCAGCGCCCGGGCGCCGACGATGTTCGTCCACATCGGCGGCGGCAGGTCGAGCGGCGTCCACAGCTCGGTTCCGAGCGGCTCGGCGAAGGGGGCGGGCAGGACGCCGACGATCGTGTGCGGCACGCCGTTCAGCCGGACCGAGCGCCCGAGGACGCTCCGGTCGCCGGAGAAGGCGGAAAGCCAGAGCCGCTCGCTGATCAGCGCGACGGGCGCGGCGTTCGGGCCCATTTCCCCGGCGGTGAAGACGCGCCCGAGCGCCGGCTGCACCCGCATCGCCCGGAAGAACTCCAGGTCGGCGCGGGCACCCTGCAGCCGGCGCGCGTCGCCGCCGTCGACCTGCCAGTTGAAATCGGTCGCGAAGGCGATGCCGAGGTGCTCCCAGAAGCGCGTGGTCTCGCGGATGAGCTTCACGTTGACGTAGGCGTCGAGGAAGTTGACCGGGCCCCGGCCGTCGATCTCGCGGACGGTCCAGACGTTCACCACGCGTTCCGGCTCGGGGAACCCGAGGCTCGAGAAGACGAAGGCGCGGAGGACCGAGAACGCGGCGGTGTTGGCGCCGAGGGCGAGCGCCATCGTGAGCACGATGACGGCGGTGGCGGCGCGCCGGCGCGCGAAAAACCGGAGCGCCACCGAGAGGTCGAGCAGCAGCGAGTTCATGCGGCGCAGGCTAGGGCGCGGGCCGCGCGGGGGAACCGCGCAGCGACGAACGCGCCCGCAGTCGCGACGATTCCGGAGCGGACCAGCACAGGGGCGCCCGGGCGCGGCGGGCACAGCGGACGCCGGCCGCGAATATTGAACCCTTGTCGCCTCCGGTGACTGTCGCCGCGAAACGGAGGTGAGCGCGGATGCCGGTGGTGGGTACCTGCCCCGGTCGGGCGGGACGCGCGCGACGCAGACTCTTCTACGACCCGAAGCGTGCCGCCCAAGTTGCGCGAAAAAACGCGCGAAATTTCTGAACGCGACGGAAGGATTTCCCTCCGCGGGCGTCATAGATATGAGCATGCCCCTCTGGTACCATCAGCCCAAGTTGGTGAGACTGGCGAATACGCTGACGCACGGCGCGGGCGCGGTTCTCAGCCTGGCGGGCCTCGCGTGGCTGACGGCCCGGTCCTGGCGCACCGGCGATGCGCTCGATTTCACCGGGGCCGTGGTGTTCGGCCTCAGCCTGGTGATCCTCTACACGGCCTCGACGCTCTACCACGGCGTGACCATCCGCCGGTGGAAGCTCCTCTTCGTGCGGTGCGACTACGCGGCGATTTTCCTGGCGATCGCGGGGACCTACACCGCCGTCGTGCTGCTGAACGTGCGCGACGTCTGGGGCTGGGCCCTGCTCGGCATCGTGTGGGCCCTCTGCACCGCCGGCATGCTGCTGGTGATGGACTGGCGGTTCCCGGGCCGCTACCGGCTCGCCGCGACGCTCGTCTACGTGGCGCTGGGCTGGCTGGTGCTCGTCGCGCTGAAGCCGCTGCTGACCGCGCTCTCGAGCGAGAGCATGCGGTGGCTGCTCACCGGCGGGTTCTTCTACACCTCGGGCGTCGTGTTCTTCCTCTGGCGCCGGCTGCCGTACCACCACGCGATCTGGCACCTGTTCGTGCTGGCGGGAAGCGCCTGCCACTGGGCTGCCGTGCTCACCTCGCTGCCCCCCGAGATCCGTTGACGGCGGCGCGCTTGCCAGCGCCGCGGGGGCGGGGTTTCGTTGTCCCATGGAAGTGATTTTCCTCGGCACCGGCACATCGCAGGGGGTCCCGATGATCGCGTGCGACTGCGCCGTGTGCCGCTCGCCGGATCCGCGCAACCGCCGCACCCGCGCGAGCGTGCATGTCGTGATGGACGGCCTGCACGTGCAGGTTGACGCGGCGCCGGAATTCCGCCTGCAGTGCCTGCGCGAGGACGTCCGGCGGCTCGACTTCTTCGTCCTCACGCACGGGCACGCCGACCACGTCGTCGGCATGGACGACCTGCGCCGGTTCTGCGACCTCATCGGCGGCGAAGCCTTGACCGTTTACACGACGGGGGAGGGCATGGCGCGGGTCCTGGCGATTTTCCCCTACACGATCGCCGAGCGGCCCGTCACGCGCGGCTACGCGGCGTTCAAGCTGGTGCAGATGCCGCCGGTCCTCGAACTGCCGCAGGGCACCATCCGGTCCACCCTGCTGCCGCACGGGGGCATCAACACGCTCGGCCTGGTGTTTGAGGAAAAGTCCACGGGCCGGCGACTCGCGTACTACAACGATTGCAAACGGGTGCCGCGCGAGGCCGTCGCGCTCGCCGCCGGCGCCGACCTCGTCGTGCTCGACGGGCTCCGGGTCGAACCGCATGCGACCCATATGAACATCGAGGAGGCCTGCGCGGCGGCGGCCGAGATCCGCGGACGGCGGACCTTGCTCACGCACCTGACGCACGGCATCGACCACGCGACTTGGAGCGCCCAGCTGCCGGCGGGAATCGAACTGGCCTACGACGGCCTTCGCCTGACGCTTTAGGGTGGGCTTCCACCTACTCTAAACTGGGGTCGGCACCGGATGTGCGATATATGACAAGATGCTGAAATAGAGCTTGCTACAAATCATACTGAAACAGTGTAGATTGACTCGGTATGAAGCTGTCCAAACGCGGCGAATATGCTTTGCGGGCGCTGATCAATCTTGGCATCGCCGCCAAGGTCGGGCGCCGCCTCGTGCGCGTGACGGAGCTGGCCAGGGCTGAGGACCTGCCGGTGAAGTTTCTCGAGCAGGTCATCCAACAGATGCGCGAGGCCGGCTACGTGGAAAGCGAGCGGGGCAAGCACGGGGGCTACCGGCTCGCGAAGCCGGCGGACCAGATTCTCATCGGCCAGGTCGTGCGGCTGATCGACGGTCCCCTTGCGCCCATCGGGTGCGTCAGCCAGACCGCGTACATGCCGTGCAACTGCCCGGATGAGGCGCATTGCGGCCTGCGCATGCTGATGCTGGACGTCCGCAACGCGATCGCGGCGATCCTCGACCGCTATTCGCTCGCCGATGTCGTGGAAGTCACGACGCGCAAGATGGTCCGCGACGGCATCCCGCTGCCCTTCAGCGGAGCCGATCCCGCCGCCGCGGCCGTCGGCTCGCGCGTCGCACGGAAGGCCAACGTGCCAGTCGCCGCGCGGCTGAGCCCGGCGGAGGGCGTGGTGAACCAGATCCTGGGGGACTACACGATATGAGCGGACGCCTTGACCGCATTCTGCCCCCCGCGCCCGCATCGATTGCGGCGGTCTGCGAAAAAAGCGAAGCTGCGCATCCCGGCCTGCCGCCCGCCATGGACGGACCGACCGCCGCGAAGGCTGGGCGGCCCGATCCCGCCCGAGCCTGAACGACCAACCCTTACCGTCCACCACACCCCCGGAGGCCCGTCATCGATCCCAGTCCGGAAGCCGATCCCGTCCCGGGCGAAGGCTTCCCCACCAGGAGACTCCCAAAATGCGAAATCCGATCCTCCCAACCCTAGCGGCGCTGGTCGCATCGTCGATCGCGGCGCCGTTCGCCGCGGCCCAGGCCGATGAGCTCCGGGCCCTACGCGACCAGGTGCGCGCGCTCGAGCAGCGCATCCTCGAACTCGAACGCCGGCAGGACCCCCAGGTCGCGGCGCCGGCGCCGGCCGCGCCGGCCAAGGTCACGGTAAACGACCGCGGCGTCACATGGGCCTCGGGCGACGGCGCCAACGCCGTCCGGCTGCGCGGGCTGGTCCAGGCCGACGCGCGGCAGTTTTTTGGCGACGACGGGATCGCGAACGACGCCTTCGTGCTGCGCCGGGCGCGGCTGATCTCCGAGGGGACGTTCGCGCGCCACTATTCGTTCCAGGTGGTGAGCGAGTTCGGCGGCACCGGCGCGCCGAGCATTCTCGACGCCAACCTGAGCCTCGCCTGGTCCGAGGCGCTGCAGCTGAAGGTCGGCAAGTTCAAGGTGCCGGTGGGCCTGGAGCAGCTGCAGTCGGACAGCTGGACGTTCTTCAACGAACGCTCGATCGCGACGAACCTCGTCCCCAGCCGCGACCTCGGGCTGCAGGCGTCGGGCGAACTCGCCGGGGGGCGCGTCAGCTACGCCGCGGGAATCTTCAACGGCGTGCCGGATGCCGGGAGCTCGACGAACACGGATTTCGACCAGGACAAGGATGTGGCGGGACGGCTCTGGCTTTCGCCGTTCAAGGCGGACAGCGAGTCGCCGCTGCGGGGCCTGTCCTTCGGCGTGGGCGGCAGCTTCGGACGGCAGAAGGGGACGGCGGGGCGGGCGGCCGCGTATCGCACGGATGGCCAGCAGACGTTCTTCGCCTACGGCTCCGGCGTCGTGTCGGACGGCAAGACCTGGCGCGTGTCGCCGCAGTTCGACTTCCGGCGCGGGCCATTCGGCCTGCTCGGCGAGTACGTGCTGTCCACGGTCAATCTCCGCCCGGCGGCCGCGGCGCCGAAGGCCCAACTGCAGAACCGGGCCTGGCAGGTCGCCGCCGGCTATGTGCTCACGGGCGAACCGTCGTCGCCGGGCGGCGTGGCGCCCCGCGCGGATTTCGCGCCTGGAGGCGACGGCTGGGGCGCGCTCGAGGTCGCCGCGCGGGTTGCCCGGGTGGATGTGGACGAAGCCGCGTTCCCGCTGTTCGCCTCGCCCGCCGCGAGCGCCGCGGAAGCCACGTCATTCGGGTTCGGGCTCAACTGGTACCTGAGCAAGGCGGCGGCGCTGAAGATCGACTACTACCAGACCGATTTCGGGTTCGCGGCCGGTGCGCCGGCGGGCCCGACCGCGCCCGTCCTCCAGCAGGATGAGAAAGTGCTGATCACCCGCTTCCAGCTCGGCTTCTGACCGCAACCCAACCCCCAATCCCATGAAGATCATCCCGTGCCTTTTCGGCTACCTGGCCGCCACCCTGGTCGCGGCGGCGGGACCGGTCGTACTCCGGGTCGGTTATTTCCCCAACGTCACCCACGCCCAGGGCGTGCTCGGGAGCCATTCGACCCGCGAGGGCCGCGGCTGGTTCGAGCAAAAGCTCGGCCCCGACGTCACCATCCAGTGGTTCGCCTACAACGCCGGGCCCAGTGCGATGGAGGCGATCCTGGCCGGCTCGGTCGACCTGACGTACGTCGGGCCGAACCCGGCCCTGAACGCGTACATCCGCTCGCGCGGGGCGGAGATCCGCGTCCTGGCGGGGGCCGTCGAGGGCGGCGCCGCCCTGGTCGTCCGCGCGAACGCGGGCCTGAACGGCCCGGCGGATTTCAAGGGCCGCCGCATCGCGACGCCGCAGCTGGGCAACACGCAGGATGTGGCGGCGCGGGCCTGGCTGAAGAAGCACGGCTACCGGGTGTCGCTGACCGGCGGGGATGTGCCGGTCATCCCGACGTCGAATCCCGACCAGCTCGCGCTCTTCCAGCAGGGCAAGCTCGACGCGGTCTGGACGGTCGAGCCCTGGGTCTCGCGGCTCGAACAGGAGGCCGGCGGCAGGGTGCTGCTCGAGCAGCCGGAGGCGGTGACCACGGTGCTCGTGGCCGGCACGCGCGCGCTGAAGGCGCGGCCGGAGCTCGTGGCGAAGTTCGCCGCCGCGCACCGGGAGCTCACCGCCTGGATTGCCGCGCACGGGGACGAGGCGCGGCGCGAGGTGCGGGCCGGATTGAGCGCGGACATGAAGCGCGAGATCTCCGCGGCCTTGATCGACCGCTCCTGGCCCCGGCTGAGATTCACCGACACCGTGACACAAAAGCAGTTTGAGGCGCTCGTCGCGGACGCGCAGAGTGTCGGTTTCCTCCGCGACGCCATCCCCCTCGACCGCCTGTTCTCCGGAAAACCATGACGACCGTCGCGCCGTTCACCACGCAGCCCTCCAAGCTGGCCATCGAGGGAGTCTCGAAATCCTTCGTGACCGGCCGCGGCCCGGTCCAGGCGCTGGAGCAGGTCAGCCTGCAGGTCGCCGAGGGCGAGTTCGTGTGCCTGGTGGGGCCGAGCGGCTGCGGCAAGTCGACGCTGCTCAACCTGGTGGCCGGGCTCGAGCTGCCCGACACGGGGACGGTGGTCGCGGACGGCAAGGCGGTGCGGTCCCCGGGGCGCGAGCGCATGATGATGTTCCAGGAGTCGGCGCTGTTCCCGTGGCTCGACGTGGTGGGCAACGTCATGTTCGCGCTCAAGCTGAAGCCCGGGCTGTCGCGCAAGGAGCGCGAGGACACGGCGCGGTATTATCTCAAGCTGGTGGGGCTGGAGAAATTCCGGAACGCGAACATCCACGAGCTTTCCGGCGGCATGAAGCAGCGCGTGGCGCTCGCGCGCGCGCTGGCGCCGAACCCGCGGGTGCTGCTGATGGACGAGCCCTTCGCGGCGCTCGATGCCATGACCCGCGAGCAGCTCTACGGCGACCTGCAGCGCATCTGGCAGGAGCGGCACGTGACCATCCTGTTCGTCACGCACAACGTCCGCGAGGCCGTGTGCCTGGGCGACCGCGTGATCCTGTTCTCGCCCCATCCCGGCCGGATCCGTGAGGACTTCCGGGTCGATCTGCCCCGGCCGCGCGACATCAACAGCGTCGAGGTGGCGGGCTATTCCAGCAGGATCCACCGCTCGCTCCGCGAGCACCTCGAGCACGGAGCGGGCATTTGATGAAGCGTTACCTGACCGCTTTCGCGTTCTTCGCGGCCCTGATCGCGGCCTGGCATTGGGCCGTGGTGCGGGAGATCTGGTCGCCCGTGCTCGTGCCCGCGCCGGAAAGCGTGGGCCGCTACCTCTGGGAGGCGGCGCGGGACGGCTCCCTGGCCGGCGCCACGCTCGTGACGATGAAACGGCTGCTTTCCGGCTATGTGCTCGGCCTCGCGGCGGGGCTTCCCGTCGGCCTGCTGACCGCGCGCTTCCGTTTCCTGCGCGACACGGTCGGGCTGCTGGCGCTGGGCCTCCAGGCGATGCCGAGCGTGTGCTGGGTGCCGCTGGCGCTCCTCTGGTTTGGGCAGACCGAGGCGGCGATGCTCTTCGTCGTGGTGATGGGCACGGTCTGGTCCGTCGTGCTCGCGACCGAGAACGGGGTGCGCAACGTGAACCCCATCTACGTGCGCGCCGCCCGGACGATGGGCTCGCGGTGGCTGCACATCTGGCTGCGCGTCATCTTCCCGGCGTCGCTTCCCTTCATCGTCAGCGGCATGAAGCAGGGCTGGGCGTTCGCCTGGCGCTCGCTCATGGCCGCGGAGATCTTCGTCACGATCCTGACCGGCTTCGGCCTTGGCCACCTCCTGCACTACGGGCGTGAGCTGCACGCGATGGAGCAGGTGATTGGCATCATGCTCGTCCTGGTTGCGCTCGGCCTCCTGGCTGACAAGCTGCTGTTCTCGCCGTGGGAGCACTGGATGCACCGCCGGTGGGGCACGGACCGCGCCACCTGATTTTTCAACCCGCCAACCTCAACCCCCCGCCCTCCATGGCCAATATCAAGAAGGACATCACGGAAACGATCGGCAACACCCCCCTCGTGCGGCTCAACCGCACCGCGAAGGAGCACGGCGCGCTCGCCGACGTCGTGCTGAAGCTCGAGTTCTTCAATCCTCTCTCGAGCGTGAAGGACCGCATCGGGTTCTCGATGATCGACGACGCGCTGAAGACGGGGAAGATCAACCAGGGCACGGTCCTGATCGAGCCGACCTCGGGCAACACCGGCATCGCGCTGGCCTTCGTGGCGGCGGCCAAGGGGCTCAAGCTCGTCCTGACCATGCCGGAGACGATGAGCATGGAGCGCCGCAAGCTCCTCAAGGTCCTCGGCGCGCGGCTCGTCCTGACCGAGGGCGCGAAGGGCATGAAGGGGGCGATCGCCAAGGCGGAGGAGCTGCAGAAGCAGATTCCGAACAGCGTCATTCTCCAGCAGTTCTCCAATCCGGCCAACCCGCAGATCCACCGGCAGACCACGGCGGAGGAGATCTGGCGCGACACCGACGGCAAGGTCGACATCGTGGTCGCGGGCGTCGGCACCGGCGGGACGGTCACCGGCGTCGGCGAGGTCCTGAAGGCTCGGAAGCCCGGGGTGAAGATTGTCGTCGTCGAGCCCGACGCGTCGCCGGTCCTCTCCGGCGGCCAGCCCGGCCCGCACAAGCTGCAGGGCATCGGCGCGGGCTTCGTCCCGCCCGTGCTCAACACCAAGATCTACGACGAGGTCATCCGCGTGAAGGAGGCCGACGCCGGCCCGGTTTCCAAGCAGGTCAACCAGCTCGACGGGATCCCGGTCGGCGTGTCGTCCGGCGCCATCACCTGGGCCGCGCTGCAGATCGCCAAGCGGCCCGAGAACAAGGGCAAGCTGGTCGTCGCCATCATCCCTTCCAGCAGCGAGCGCTACCTGTCGACCTGGCTGTTCGCCGACGTGAGCGCCGAGAGCGACACGATCGAGGACTGGATCAAGGGCTGAGCAGCACCGAATCCACGGCGCCGGCGCGGGGCGGACCTCGGTCCGCCCTTTTTTTGCGCGCGCGCCGGACTTGGGGCCGGGCGCCCTCGCTCCGGTCGCGAATTTGCATGTCGAAGTTGATACGAACGGGATCCGATCGGTTGCCGACTCAGCGCGAAATTGCCGTTACGATCGGAAAGGCGGCTTGACCGGAGATTGCGTTCCGACATCCAAGGCGCCGCACACGTCTTCCGTTCGCGCGCTCGGGCCGGGGCCAGCGAAGCTTTTTTAGCGCATCCCTCATGCGTTCCCGTGACCGGCTTTCCTGCCTACCGACCGCCTTTTGGGGCCGAGTGTCGGCGAGATCGAGGATATGACGACACGCCTGAGCATCGGCGTCGGAGGGCGGGCCGCGACGTGCCGGGGACCTGAAGGATCGAAGGCCGAGGCATTCATGAACACGCACCTCAGATTAGCCGTGCTGCGCGGTCTCGGATCCTTCGCAATCCTGGCCGGATCTTCGCTGGTCGCCCAGACGCTCTACGTGCCAGGTGGAACTGTCGGGAACAATACGACCGACGGAAACGTCGGGGTCGGCACAGCCGCCCCGTCGAACCCGCAGGGATGGGGCAGGCTCCTTCAGGTCTCGAACGGCTCCGCCACGACGGGGGCTGGGTTGTCCATCGCGGACCAAAACGGCGAATGGAACCTCGCTTCCTACTACGGCGAGTTCCGCCCCGCGAAAGGCGGCGCGTCACCTGCGATCCTGATCAACAGCTCCGGCAACGTCGGCATCGGCACCGCGGCGCCGGCGGCCAAATTGCCCGTGGTGGCGACGGACACCGGACCGGCAGCATTCTATACGCCGCGGTACTATTACGTGTACCTGGTCGGTAGTGATCCCACGAATGGCGGTGCGGGGATCGCCTTTGCCACGAAGGAGGGGGCCGGAGTGCAGAAGACCGGCTACGTCCTCCAGGACCCGACGCACGGTCTCAAGTTTCTGACCGATAGCACCGAACGGATGATCGTGTCGGTGTCGGGCAACGTCGGCATCGGCACGAGTTCCCCCGGCCGGCGGCTCGACGTAACCAGCGACCAGGGGGTCTCAGCCGGAGAAAAATTCATCGCGAACTTCACGCAGCTCGCCGGCCAGAACGGAATCTTCCTGGGCTGCCGCGCCAACGGGACCGGTGTTTCCTCCGCGCTGATCCGCGCCGACAACAATCTGCCGATCGCCTTCGGCACCAGCGCGCAAAACGAGGCCGTGCACATCGCGAACGGCGGCAACGTCGGCATCGGCCCGACCTCGCCTTCCCACAAGCTGTCCGTCAACGGCACGATCAAGACCAAGGAGGTGATCGTCGAGACGACCGGCTGGGCCGACCCCGTCTTCGCCGACAACTACCGGCTCGGGCCGCTGGACGCGCGTTGCGGATGATCCGCGAGATGAAAACGAAAACCAGCTCAGCTTCTCGAATCAGATTTTCGACATGAAAGCACTGCGCCTCGTATCTCTGTCGTTGCTGCTCGGATCGGCCCCGGGGTGGGCCCAGAACACCTTTCCAAGTTCCGGCAATGTCGGCGTCGGAACGCTTTCCCCGTCCGAAAGCCTGGAAGTCGTCGGCGGGGACATCATGACCGGCAAGTCCCTCCATGTGGGCCCGGCGGACAACGCCCGGTACGACGATACTTCGGGACCGGGTGGCATCACCGCGTCCCACGCCGGAGATTATGGCAACGGCACGACACTTCAGGTGGCGAAAAATGCCTCTTCCGGATGGGCCAACCAGTATCTGAATCTCATCGACCCGACGACGAGCTACACGGATTCGGGGAACCGGTTCATTAGCTTCTATTACGACGGGTCCCACCAATGGTCGCTCCGCGGAGACTCGGGCAGCAGACTGTATATCAGCAACGAAGGGAGCACCGCCGATCTGATAATCCCCGGCGGGAACGTGGGTCTGGGTACCTCCGCGCCTTCCAGCCGCCTGCATTCGGCAGGGATTGTCTCAATATCCCAGGGACCGACGAACTACCTGATCGATAACACCAAGACACTCCGGCTCGGCCGATACGACACCGGATCCGGCGTGAACTATGGCTATGTCCAAGCACCCCACGGCGAGAGCATCCACATCTGGAACCATGCGACCTACAGCATCGCCGAGTTTCGCGACAACCGGGATTCCATCTTCTACGGCAACGTCGGCATCGGCACGACCTCCCCATCCCACAAGCTGGCGGTCAACGGCACGATCCGCGCCAAGGAAGTCCTCGTCGAGGCGACCGGCTGGGCCGACCACGTCTTCGCCGACGACTACCGGCTCGCGCCGTTGGAAGAGGTCGAGGCGCACATCCGCGCGAAGAAGCACCTGCCCGGCATCCCCTCGGCCGCGACCGTGGCGGAGCAGGGGATCAGCCTCGGCGAGATGCAGGCCAGGCTCCTCGAGAAGATCGAGGAGCTGACACTGCACGTGATCGAGCTGAAGAAGGAAAAGCGCGAGCTGCTAGGTCGTGTGAAAGAACTCGAGACCCAAACCAGCCCATGAAGACAAATCTTCCCAGCATACTCGCGCTCGGCGCCGTCGTCTCGATTGTCGCACCGGCAATTGCCCAGACTATTTGGGTGCCGGGCGGCACCGCCACCGGCGTCGGCAACAACACGACCAACGGCAATGTCGGCGTCGGAACAGCCACGCCCGCGCAGAAGCTTGAGATCCACGCCGGCAATATCCTGCTGGACCACGGATATGGCATGCAGGTGCGGGACAATGCCGGGGCGGTCAACGGTTACATTTTCTACGACGACCGGCTCGTGCTGATGAATGCCCGGTCTTCAGGCGGCATTCATTTTTTCACGGGTGGAGGCAGCGCAGGTAACGAGCGGTTGACGATCACATCAGCGGGCGACGTGGGCATTGGTGTCACCAACCCCGGAGGGCCGCTCCATGTCCGCGGGAGCAGCCAGTATAATGGCACCATCCGCGCCGACGGTCCGACCGGCGGTTATTCATCCCTCGGCCTCTACGAGAACGGCTCGTATCAGGCGTCGATGTACTGGTATCCGCCCGCGCAGGCGGCGGTATTCTACGGGCCGGCGAAGTGGGTGTTCGAAAGCGGTAACGTGGGGATCGGGACGTTCAGCCCCTCCCACAAGCTGGCGGTCAACGGCACGATCCGCGCCAAGGAAGTCCTCGTCGAGACGACCGGCTGGTCCGACCACGTCTTCGCCGACGACTACCGGCTCGCGCCGTTGGAAGAGGTCGAGGCGCACATCCGCGCGAAGAAGCACCTGCCCGGCATCCCCTCGGCCGCGACCGTGGCGGA
>DASPMS010000078.1:0-2605 GCA_035626915.1 Opitutaceae bacterium | reverse complement strand
ACCCAGCGCACGCTCGAAATCGTCGGGCGTCACGCCCTCGCGCAGGCCCGCGAACACGGCGGCGCCCTCGTCCGTCCGCGCGAAGTACCAGTTCTCCGTCTTCGGCTCGCCGGCGAGGGCGCCGGCGACGGCCTCGGGGGGATGAACCTGGAGCGACAGGCGTTCACGGCAATCGAGCCACTTCACCAGGATGGGAAAGCGCCGGTCCGCGCGCCAGGCGGGCCCCATGACGGTCGTGGCGTCGCGTTCGATGACGTCGCGCAGCGTCCGCCCGGACCAGGTTCCGAGCGCGACGACCGACTGCGCCTCGGGCCGATCGACAATCTCCCAGCTTTCGCCAATCGGGCCCGCCAGCACATGTCGGCGGCCCAGCCAGCTCTCCAGAACGTGCCCGCCCCATACCCGCTGCTGGTACAGCGGCTTGAACTGCAGCAATCGCGTCACGTGTTGATTATGAGTTTCTTGTGCAACCGCGGCGCAAGGGAAATTACATTGACCCACTCTGGCGATGGACCTGCAATCGGCAAACTCGACACAAGGAAATGCCCAGAGCGGAGAGTTCAAACTCAAAGGACAAGGACACCCCGTCATTCGGCGCGCGGCAGTACCGCCCGAACTGGCTGGGGGCTTCTGCCTGCGCTATTGCCGGGATTCTCCTGGGCGTCGCTCTGTTCGACTACGAGCCCAACCAAAGCTGGGAAGTCACGACCAACCCGACGGACAAGAACCTCGTGGGCGACTTCGGGGCCTGGTATTCCTTCAGCACCTTCCGGTTCCTCGGCGGCGCCGCGTGGCTCGTTCCGTTCTTCCTGGCGTGGATGAGCGTCATTTTTCTCCGCAGCTCCCGGCACCTGGGACTCACCCGCTTCCTGACATTCCTCGGCTGCGTCGCCTGCACGTCGGGGCTCCTGGCGATGCAGGAGGCGCTGTGCGCCGACGCGGACGTGTACACGGCGGGCCCGGGCGGCGCGCTCGGCGTGCTGCTCTACGACTCGTTCCTGCGCGACAACCTCGGCGTCTTCGGCTCGGGGCTGATCTTCGGCATGGTGAACATCCTCGGCTTCGTGTTCATCCTCACGCGCGACATCGCGCACGAGTTCGAAAAGATCATGCTGGGCATCTCGGACTGGCGAAAGCGGCGCGCCGCCGCGCGCGCGGCGCGCGCCGAGGAGCTCCGCCAGCGCCGGGAGGAGGCGGCCAAGGCCAAGACCGCGGCCGCGACCGCCGCCGCCGCGGCGAAGTCGGCCATGCCGGCGGCCGCCGCGGGCGGCGCCGGACGCAAGATCGTCGTGCCGAAGACCGAGGATCCGCTCACGCAGGCGCCAAAGATCACCCGTCCGCCGGTCGAGGTCGCACCGGAGCCGAAGGCGGCGGCCGAGCAGAAGCCCGCGCCGGCCCGCGCCGCCAAGGCCGCGACGGCCGAACCGAAGGCCGTGCCCCCCGGGAAGATCGAGCTCAACATCGTCAAGCCGGAGGAGACGAAGAAGGCCCGCGTCACGCTGCCGCAGAGCGATGACAAGAACTACGAATTCCCGCCCCTCGCGCTCCTGAAGGAGCAGGTCAAGATCTCGACGGCGGACAGCGAGGAGGAGCATCGCCAGAACGCGGAGAACCTCCTCCGCATCCTGGGCGAATTCGGCGTCGAGGTCACCCTCGGCGAGATCCACGTCGGTCCCGTCATCACCCGCTACGAGGTCGTGCCGGCGGCGGGCGTGCGGGTGGAGAAGATCTCCGGCCTCGACAAGAACATCGCGCTCGGCATGCGCGCGCAGTCCGTGCGCATCCTCGCGCCCATCCCGGGCAAGGCGGCCGTCGGCGTCGAGGTGCCGAACCAGAAGCCCACCCCCGTCGGCATGCGCGAGATCCTCGAGAGCGAGGACTGGGCCGGCGCGCGCGCCGAGCTGCCCATCGCGCTGGGCAAGGACGTCTCGGGCAAGCCGCTGGTCTCCGATCTGACGAAGATGCCGCATTTGCTCATCGCCGGCGCGACGGGCTCCGGCAAGTCGGTCTGCATCAATTCCATCGTCGCCTCCGTCCTCTACTCCAAGAGCCCGAAGGACGTGCGCCTCATCATGGTCGACCCGAAGGTCGTCGAGCTGAAGATCTTCAACGCGCTCCCGCACATGCTCATTCCGGTCGTGACCGAGCCCAAGAAGGTCCCGGCCGCGCTCAAGTGGCTCCTCGGCGAGATGGAGCAGCGCTACCAGATCTTCGCGAAGGTCAACGTCCGCAACATCACCGGCTTCAACAACCGCAAGAAGGAGAAGCCGGAACCGCCGTCCGCCGAACAGCAGGCGGAGCTCGCGGGGGTCGCGACCGACGACGACATCGAGGTGCCCGAGCGCCTGCCCTACATCGTCGCCATCATCGACGAGCTCGCCGACCTCATGATGATCGCCCCCGCGGAGATCGAGACGAGCATCGCGCGCCTTGCCCAGCTCGCCCGGGCGGCCGGCATCCACCTGATCATCGCGACCCAGCGCCCGTCGGTGAACGTCATCACCGGCGTCATCAAGGCCAACGTGCCGGCCCGCCTGGCGTTCGCGGTGTCGAGCCTGGCCGACTCCCGCGTCATCCTCGACCAGCAGGGCGCCGAGCGGCTGAT
>DASPMS010000077.1:0-136168 GCA_035626915.1 Opitutaceae bacterium | reverse complement strand
GCAGGTCGGTTCAACACGGGCCGGACGCTGACGCTGCCGCCATCAATTGGCCACATCGAAACCCCGCAGGACTCAGTCGGCGGGCGGGTTTTACGTCCGTGGCGGCGGGAGCTTGGCCGGGGCCCGCGTTTGGGTTCGTCGAGCGGGTGGCTTCACGGAACGAGAACCTCGCGATCGCGCTCCGTGACGGCCGCCGCCTGGGCGGCGGACGTGGCCGCCGGCTTGCGACCGAAGAACCGGCGCGCCGAAAGCGCGTAGCCTGTGTAGACAAGGAACAGCCCGCCGAGGCACGCGAGGCCGGCCACGAGTTGGCCGGGCCACCCCAGCGCCTGACCGGTGTGGAGAAAGCGCGTCCAGGAGCGGATCTTCCGCGCGGGGGACAGCTCGGCATACCCCGTGCGCTGCAGGATTTGCCCGGTGAAGGGGTCGAGCGTGAGCGTGGTGGTCGCGGTGCGCGGCCATGAGCCTGCTTCGCGGACCGTGGCGGTGATCGCCTGCGGCGTGCGGGGTTCGCTCCGCGCGGCGGGCGACTCCGCAGCCGGGTTCGCGCCGCCGGCGGCGGCCGGCCGGGCGGGGGCGCCCGGGCCCCGCCCGGGCCCGGTCCGAAGCGTGATCTGTTCCCAGCCCGGGATGGTCGCCTGGACCCGGGCCAGGAGGTCCGCCTGCGGCAGAGGCCGGGCGTCGGGCGACGGACGCTTGATCTCGACGGCGGGCGCCGCGGCCGGGCCCGTCGCAGCCGGCGGTTCCTCGCCGGTCAGGCGGTAAATCAGGTCGCCGCCCCAGCGGAACGAGATCGGGACCGCCGTGAGTGTGAGCACGACGAGGACGGGCGCGGTCCAGAGCCCGATCGAGTTGTGCCAGTTGAATTCCCGCGCCTTGCCCGTGAGCCGCCAGTTGAAGATCGCGACCGCCTTGAGGCCGCGCCACGTGAGCGTCCGCGGCCACCACAGGTACAGCCCCGTGAGCGCGAGCCCGCAGAACGCGAGGTTGCAGATGCCGGTCACGAGCTTCCCGTGCGGGCGATTGTCGCCGGCCAGCGCCAGGTAGCGGTGCCAGTCGGTCATCACGTGCATGAACTCGTGCACCCGGACGGACGCCGGCTGCTTGATCTCGCCGGTGTACGGATTCGCGTAGTGGCCGCCGTCGCGGCCGGCCGCGAAGAGGACCGCGGCCGTCGGCTCGTTGATCACCGTCACCGCGTTCGGACGGAACTCCGGCTGGGCTTCGCGCAATTTTTGCCGGAGCTCGTCGATCGACAGGCGCGGGGCGTCCGCCGCCGGCGCGGGGACCTGCCGCGCGTCGCGTTCCGCCCACGCGACGATCTCGTGCTCGAAGGCGAGCGCGGCCCCGGTGAAGCACATGACGGCGATGACGAGCCCGGCGACGAGGCCGGTGGCGAGGTGCGCCCAGAAGAGGATCGAGCGGAAAAGCTTCATGCGGAAACCGGGGCGGGGCGCAGGGAGCGGCGGAGGGCCTCGAGCTCGCGTGCGACGGCGATCCGGCGCTCGGAGCCGGCGTCGCCGACGGTGTAGAACGGCTCGCCCGGCGCCGCCGCGAGCGCCGCGTCGATGTTCTCGAGGGCGATCGCCCGGATCTCCCGGTCCGCGCCGTGGGGCGGCCCGAGGTGCTCGGCCAGGAACTCGGCGAGGAAATGCGGCTGGTGCAGCCGGTAGAGCTGGGCGCCGAAACGGAAGATGCGCAGCGCCAGCTCCCTCGGGAACGGCGTGCCGCGCGCGGACCAGAGCCACGCGAGCGCGAGCGCGTCGTCGACGAGGTCCGAGGCCGCGTGGGCCAGCGCATCCTGGTCGGCGCCCGGCTGCACGACCATCCGGCCGATCGCGTCGCACAGGGCGCGACGGGCCTTGAGCCCGAGGTCGGCGTCGACCGGTTCCGCGCGCTCGTGCGGCGCCGCCAGGCCGAGCGCGGCCTCCGCGTCGGCATGGGCCGCGTCGGCGCGGCCGAGGTCGAGCAGGAGCACGGCGCGATTGAGCCGGGTCCCCGCGAGGTTGCGCCGGGCCCAGACGACCTCGCGCGCCGCGTGCGGCGCGAGGTGCTGTTCCGCCTCGCGGAAGCACGCCAGCGCCTCCTCG
The DNA here is from genome assembly GCA_035626915.1 of Opitutaceae bacterium. Taxonomy (GTDB): domain Bacteria; phylum Verrucomicrobiota; class Verrucomicrobiia; order Opitutales; family Opitutaceae; genus Didemnitutus. The sequence goes on along the minus strand of DASPMS010000077.1, from coordinate 134,078 downwards.
GCCGCCGCGGGTCCGTGCACCCGGTGGAGGAGCTGGCCGCGGTTCATGAGCGCGGCGCCAAGGCTCGTCGCCCAGGCCGGCTCCGCGCGCTCGCCGAACTCGCGCACCAGCTCCCGGAGCCCCTCCACCGCGTAGGCGTACGCCTCCAGCGCCGCCTCGAGGTCGGCGGGCCGGCCCCGCGCCTGCAATTCGTGCCCGCGGTTCATCCACGCGACCGCGAAGTCGCGGCGGGAGGGAGCATCGAGCTGGGCGTAGGCCGAGGCCATGGGATCAGGCGCGAAAGACGAAGCGCACGTGCGCGCCGGCCGGCAGCTCGCCGTCGTGCATGAGCGGTGCGAGGCAGTTGTTGACGACCTCGTCGAGGCGGCCGCCGTCGAGGGGGAATTCGCGGATCACCGCGGCCGCGCCCCGATGGGCGCGCACCTCGACGCCCAGCGCCCGCCGGGCCCAGCAGCGCACCCGGTAGAAGGCCAGATAGTGGCGCGTCCCCAGCAGAGCGCGCACGCGGAACAGCTGGCTTGCGCAGGCGGCGGCGTCGCGGTCCCGGGCCGACGAGCGCAGGTCCAGCACCGCGTCGAACAGCCCGGTCTCGCGCGGATCGAGCTCCGCGAGCAGGAGGTCGAGCGTGGCCGCGCCGTCGTGGAACGGGCAGCCGTGCGGCGCGGTCGCGCGGGCCGGGACGATGACGGGGGAGAGGCGCGTCGGGCTCACGTTGATACCTGGTCTCAGGTTGGGCGGGAAAAAAGCGCCGGCGAAAGCCCGGCGCCGGTTCCGGTCACTTCAGATAGCTCTTCAGCATCCAGGCGGTCTTCTGGTGCCACTGGATGCGGTTAACCGCGAGGTCCTGGGTCTCGAGGTCATTGGCCGCGCCGGCCGCGTCCCGCACGGCGATCGCGTCGCCGATCGTCTTCTCGTGCGCGACGACCAGCGCCGCCACATAATCCTTGGCCGCGACGGGCGAGCTGAATTCCTCGAGGCCGGACTCCTGGGCGAAGTTCCGCAGTCCGCCGATGGCGTAGGCGTCGAGCGCGCGGACGCGCTCCGCGATCTCGTCGATCGCCTTGAAGAGATCCTCGTACTGGTGCTCGAAGGCCTTGTGCAGCGCGAAGAAGCCGGGGCCTTCCACGTTCCAGTGGGCGTAGTGGGTGTTGGCCATGAGGGCGTAGGAGTCGGCGAGGAGAAGGTTCAGGGCCTTCACGATGGCGGAGTCGGTCTTGGTCCGGGAAGAGGCGGTCGTGGTTTTCATCGGGAGAAGTCTAACGCGGGGAAGAGATGCGGGCAAATGGTCACATCTCGGCCCACTGACGCAGGAGGTTGTGGTAGACGCCGGTGAGGGACACGACCGACGGGTGCGTCGCCATCTCGGAGCCGAAGCGCTGGATCGCGACGTCCATCTCGAACAGCAGCCGGCGGCGGCCGTCGTCGCGGATCATCGACTGCAGCCAGAAGAAGGAGCACAGCCGGGTGCCGCGGGTGACGGGCGTGACCTGGTGCAGGCTCGTCGAGGGGTAGAGGATCATGTGCCCGGCGGGGAGCTTCACGGCCTTCGAGCCGTACGTGTCCTCGACGATGAGCTCGCCGCCGTCGTATTCCTCCGGTCCGGCGAAGAAGAGCGTGCAGGACAGGTCGGTGCGGATCCGGCGCCCGCCGCCCGGCACGATGCGGATCGAGCCGTCGACGTGGCTGCCGAAGGTCTGCCCGCCCGAGTAGCGGTTGAACATCGGGGGCAGGATGTGCAGCGGCAGCGCGGCCGAGAGGAACAGCGGGTTCTGGCCGAGCGCCTGGAGGATCACGCCGCCGACCTGGGCGGCGGCCGGGCTGTCCACCGGCAGCTGCCGGTTGTCCTTCACCCGCGCGCCCTGGTGGCCGGCCGTGGCCTTGCCGTCGACCCACTCCGCGGCGTCGAGGACGCGGCGCGCCTCGGCGACCTGGGCGGGGGAAAGGACGTGGGGAATCTCGACGAGCACGGCGGGGCCCGGATCAGAATTTAAGCTCCGCGCTGACGAGGTAGGTGCGCGGCTCGCCGAGATAGGTGCGGTTGGAGTTGTTGTTGAGCGCCCGCGCGTACAGCTCGTCCGTGACGTTGGTCACATTGAGGCGGAGGCTGAAGCGGTCGCTCACCTCGTAGGCGGCCATCGCGTTGAAGACCCAGTGCGAGGGAAGGGTGGCCGCGGACGTGTTGTTGAGCGACACGCGGGACTTGCCGGAATACTGCGCGCCGCCGCCGACGGTCAGGCCGATCGGCAGGCGGTAGGTCGTCCAGAGGTTGCCGGAGGCCTGCGGCGTCCAGTTCAGCTCGGAGCCGTTCTGCACGGCATTGGCCGGGTTGCGGTTCTCGCTGTCGAGCAGCGTGAGCCCGCCGAAGACGACCCAATTCGCCGTGACGCGCCCGGAGACGCCGGCCTCGAGCCCCTGGACCATCTGGTCGCCGTAGGCCGACGGCACGCCGCTGGTGTCGGTCGCGACGCTGATGTTCGTGCGCTCGCTGCGGAAGAGCGCCAGCGAGGTGCTGAGCCGGCGCGAGAAGAAGTCCCACTTCACGCCCAGCTCGTAGTTGACGGACTCCTGCGGCTTCGCGTTCGGCGAGTTCTGGCCGGTCGTCCCCGGCGTGCCGTTGCTGCGCGAGCCGTTGTCGTTCGAAAGATTGTTCGTGCCGGGCGGCTGGGCGGCGAGGCCCCACGAGACGTAGACGCTGCCGTTGGCGGCCGGCTTGAAGACGAGGCCGAGCTTGCCGGTGACCAGCGAGTCGGAGGCTTCGAAGGGCGTGACGATGCCCGTCGTGCGGTCGAGCACCTCGTAGGTCGCCTTGTAGCGCTCGAGGCGCGCGCCGCCGGTCGCCTGCCAGTGATCGGAAAACCGGATCGTGTCGAAGACGTAGAGGGCGGCGGTGTCGACCTCGATCTCGTCCTCGAACCGGTAAGCCGGGGCGAAGCCGCTGATCGCGCGCGACAGGTTCGGCGCGTAGGGGCTGGTGCCGATGACGGTGGTGGGCGCGATGGGCGCGCCGGCGGTGCTGACGTTCACGACCTTGGTGATGTCGCCGAGCGTGCCGAGGCCGGTCCAGTCGCGGAGGGTGCGGCCCCGCTCGCGGACGAACTCGAGCCCGCCGGCGACGGAGTGGTCGAAGCGGCCGGTCGAGAACTGGCTCGCGAGGTTGGTCTGGCTGGAGAGCGTCTTGACCTCGCGCGCGAACGCCTGGCGAGTGGTGGTCACGAGCTCGACGACCTGGCCCGTGTTCATGTCCGGCCGGTTGTCGAGGGCGCTGGGGACGGTGTAGATGCCGTGGCGGTCGTTCGTGCTGTAGCGGGCGACGGTCGAGAGCCGCATGGTCGGGCTGAGATCGTGCTCGAGGCGGGCGCTGGCCACGTCGATGTCCACGCGGTCGAAGTCGCTGGCGTGGCCGAAGAAGTTCTCGCGCGGGACCGGGCCGAGCGGACGCACGGCCGTGGCCGTGCCGTCGACGATGCCGCCGATGTGGCCGTAGTCCGGCCGGTCATCCTGCTCGTCATGCTGGTACGAGAGCGTGAGGCGCGTCGGCGTGCCGAGCCCGAGGGCGAGGGAGGGCGCGACGCCCCAGCTGTTCTTCTGCGCGTGCTCCCGGCCGGCGACGCCGCCGTCCTGCCAAAGGGCGTTCAGCCGCACGGCGGCGCCCGCGGCGAGCGTCTGGTTGACGTCGATGGTGGCGCGGTGGCGGGGTTCCGTCGCATGCCCGTCGAATCCAACGCTCGCGGTGGCCTGGCCGAAGCTGTCGGCCTGCGGCGCCTTCGTCGCGAGGTTGATGTAGCCGCTCGCAGTGCCGCGTCCGTTGTCGCCCGCCGGGCCCTTCACCACCTCGACCTGGTCGAGGTTGTAGACGTCGCGGCCGTAGTTGCCGTTGTCGCGCACGCCGTCGATGAAGATGTTCCCGGACGTGTCGAATCCGCGCATGAAGAAGCTGTTCGAGCCGGAGACGTGGCCGCCCTCGCCGGCGAGGAAGGTGATGCCCGGCGTGTTGCCGAGCACGTCGGCCAGGCTCGCGGCGCCCTGCTGGTTGAAAATCTCCTTCGGGATCACCGAGACCGTCTGCGGCGTGTCGACCAGCGGCGCGGTGAACTTCGGCGAGCTGACGGCGCGGTTTCGCTGCGCCTGGACCTCCACGCTCGGCAGCATGACGGCATCGCCGAGATCGGCGGCGGCGGGGGCGGCGACTTGAGCGGAGACGGATCCAGCGGCGGCGAACCAAAGAGCGGTGGCAGGCGCGGTGAAGGGCTTCGGCGAAGCGCAGGCAGTCATGGCGTAGGTGTTCGGCTTGTTGAGACTGGAACTCAGTAAGATTGAGACGCAATCTCACGTCAAGTTCTTGTTTGAGACAAAATCTCAACAACGCTGACATAACCCCGGATTGACCCCCGCGCGGATTTTCGGTTTAAGGTCCCGGTGCCTAGCAGCTTACAAATTGTGCTCAGCAACGCCCGTTATCCCATCGAATTCGGGGAGTCGGTCGGGCCTGCCGTTGAGGCGCGCTTGGCCGAATTGAAACGCGACGGTCGAAGGTGGGTGGTGCTCACCGACGAAAACGTGGCGCGGGCCCAGGGCGGCTTCCTCGACCGCGTGTTCGCCGGCGTGCCGCGCCTCGCGCTGGCGGCCGGCGAACAAACCAAGTCCCTGCCCAATCTGGGCCGCGTGCTCGACTTCCTCGCCGGTGAACGGATCGACCGCGGCGGCGTCTTGTGGGTGATCGGCGGGGGTGTGATCGGCGACCTCGGCGGCTTCGCGGCCGCGAGCTACCTGCGCGGCATCGGCTACGTCCAGGTCCCGACGACGCTGCTCGCGATGGTGGACAGCTCGGTCGGCGGGAAGACGGGCCTCAACCTGGCGGCCGGCAAGAATCTCGTCGGGGCGTTCCACCACCCCCTCGCCGTGCACATCGGGCGTGATTTTCTCGCGACGCTGCCGCCGCGCGAGTTCGCCGCGGGCATGGCCGAGGTGATCAAATACGGCCTGCTCGGCGACGCCGCGTTGTTTTCCCGGCTCGAGAGCGTCCCGCCCGCGAGCGACCACCCGGCCCTCCTGGAGGTGATCCGGCGCTGCTGCGAGATGAAGGCCGCGATCGTGCAGGCCGACGAGCGGGAGACCGCGCGGGAGGGCGGACGCGCCCTGCTCAATCTCGGGCACACGTTCGGCCATGCGGTCGAGCAGGTGACGGGATTCCGCGACTACCTGCACGGCGAGGCGGTGGCGGTCGGGCTCGCGGCGGCCGCCCGGCTGTCGGAAAAACTCGGCCTCATCGGGGGGGCGGAGGTCGCGCGCGTGGACCGTGTCGTCGCCGCGCACAGATTGCCGGCGCGGCTGCGCGCGCCGCTGCCGCTCGCGGCGCTGATGGACGCGATGCGGCACGACAAGAAGGCGCGCGCGGGCCGGCTGCGCTTCGTCGTGCTCCACCGCATCGGCGAGGCCGCGACGCGCGGGGACGTCGCGCCGGACACGGTCGAGGCGGTGTGGCGGGAAGTCGGGGCGGAAGGCTGAACGCGGACCGCGGAATGCCAGATTGCCGAATGAACATCCGGACCTATCCTCTACTTCCGGCGCACCGCCCCCCGCATTCCGCGTCCTGCGATTGACCAACCATGTCCGCCATCGACGAAGGCATCGTCCGGGAATACTTCGAGCAAGCCGGCTTCTTCGTGCGCCAGGCGCGCAAGTACGTGCTGCAGGCGCGCAAGGGCGCGGCGGAGGAGGTCATCGACCTGCTGGTGTTCAACCCGGCGTGGCAGCGCGGGGCGCGCAAGCCCGAGTTCTTCCTTTTCCCGACCGAGCTGCCCTTCGTGCAGCGCGCGGTCGTCAGCATCAAGGGCTGGCACGCCGCGGGGCGCTTCACGCCCAGCACGCTCCGCAGCCAGCCGGAGATCTTCCGGTTTCTCGAGCGCGACGTGCTGAAGGAGGCCGCGCGGTTCTTCCCGGAATCGCCCGAAGAGCCGACGGAGTCGCTCACGAAGATCCTCGTGCTGCCGGGGCTGCCGACGGCCGAGCCGTTCCGGACGCAGGCCGTGACGATGCTCAAGGACGCCGGGGTCGACGCCGTGATCTCGTTCCGCGCGATGCTCCTCGACCTGATCGACAAGGTGGAGCTGAACCGCAACTACGGGAAGAGCGACACGCTGCAGCTGATTCGCATCCTGAAGACCTACGAGCTGCTGCAGGACCCGCAGCTCGACCTGCTGCCGGACCGCGGCCCGGCGCGGAGGGGGCGCGAATGAGCATCCACCCGACGGCGGTCGTGGAGCCGGGCGCGACGCTCGGCGCCGGCGTGGTGCTGCATGCGCACGCGGTCGTCACCCGCCACGCCGAGCTGGGGGAGGGCGTGGTCGTGCATCCTTTCGCGGTCGTCGGCGGCGATCCCCAGTATGTGCGGTTCGATCCCGCGACTCCCAGCGCGGTGCGCGTCGGGGCCGGGTCGGTGATCCGGGAGCACGCGACGATCAACCGCTCGATCCACGCCGGTCGGGCGACCGTCGTGGGGGCGCGCTGCTTCCTGATGGCGAACGCGCACGTCGGCCACGACTGTGTCGTCGGCGACGACGTCGTGCTCGCGAACAACGTGATGCTCGCCGGCCACGTGGAGGTCGGGCCGCATACGTTCGTCGGCGGCGGGGCGGGCGTCCACCAGTACGTGCGCATCGGCGACAGTGCGATGGTCGCGGGCCTGGCGCGGGTCACGAAGGACGTCGCGCCATTCCTCATGGTCGCGGAACGCGACGAGGTGCCGGGCTTCAACCTGGTCGGCCTGAAGCGCCGCGGCTTCAGCCGCGACGCCATCCTCGAGATCAAGGCCGCCTACGCGCATGTCTTCGCGGGCGGCGACCCCCGCCCGCGGGCGGCCGCCTTCCTGGCCGGGCGGCAGAGCGCCGAGGCGCGCCGTTTCCTGGAATTCTTCGCCGGCGGCAAGCGCAGCTTCGCGCGTCCGGCGAGCAATGCCGGCCCTGCCGAGGACTGAGTCCGGCATCGGAAGGATGACGCGCGCAGGCAGAACGGGGGACAATGATCCGCGCGGGCCGAGTGTGCCCGCCGGCGGCCCGCTTTGTCGTTCGTCGTCCGTCGCGCTTTGTCCTGTGGCCGCATGAAACCGCTCGCCCTCACATGCGGGGACCCGGCGGGGGTGGGCCCGGAAATCGTCGCGCGCTGGCTCGCGGAACATCCGGCGGAAGCCGCGGGGACGGTCGTGCTCGGCCCGGCGCGGTGGCTCGAGTCGCTGCCCGCGGGCGGCGGGCGGATCGCGGTCGGGCTGGAGGACTATGTGCCGCAGCCCGGCCGGCCGGACGGCGACGGCGCGCTCGTCGCCTGGGCGGCGATGCGGCGCGCGGCGGATGGCTGCAGGGCGGGCGAGTTCGCAGGCGTCGTCACGGGCCCCGTGAGCAAGGCGCGGCTCGCCGCGATTGGCTACCCGCATCCGGGGCAGACCGAGTTTTTCGCCGCGCAGTGGGGCGGGGAGCCCGTGATGGGCTTCTGCGGCGGCCGCCTGCGCGTCGCGCTGGCGACCTGGCACGTGCCGCTCATCGAGGTGCCGCAGCTGCTCGGCCCCGTGCAGCTCCACCGGACGGTGGCGGCGGCCGACCGGCTGGCGCGGGCCGACGGCATCGCGGCGCCGCGGATCGGCGTGTGCGGGCTCAATCCGCACGCCGGCGAGGGCGGGCTGCTCGGCGACGAGGAGCGCGATCTGATCGACCCGGCGCTCGCGCGCATGCGCGCGGAGTTCCCGGGGGTGTCGGGGTGCCTGCCGGCGGACACGCTGTTCGCGCGGGCGCTGCGCGGAGAATTCGACGCGGTCGTCGCGCTCTACCACGACCAGGGCCTCGCCCCGCTGAAGGCGGTGGACTTCGACGAGGCGGTGAACGTCACGCTCGGGCTGCCGTTCGTGCGCACCAGTCCGGACCATGGCACGGCCTTCGGCCTCGCGGGGCGGGGGAAGGCGAGCGCGCGCAGCTTCGGCAACGCGGTCGCCGTCGCGCGTCGGCTGGTGGCGACGGGCGGCGCAAGCCTGGGGCGGGCGCCGGGGCGCTGAGGCCGCGGGGGCGGCACGTTGCTTTCCGGCGACGTTCGGGCGGGACGTCCGAGACCGCGCTTGAGAAGCCCGCGATCTTGGGCAGCCTGTGTCCGACGCCGCCGTGCTGAACACCCCGCCTGCCATCCTCCCGCCGCCCATCGAGGGCATCCGTGAAGGCAACGAGAACCTCGTGCGCCTGACGGATCCCGCGGGCGCGAAGGTGGCGGCGCTCATGGCGCGCGAGCGGCAGGGCGACTACCTCCGCATCGCGATCACCGGCGGCGGCTGCAACGGCCTGAGCTACAAGCTCAGGTTCACGCCCGAGCCGAAGCGCGGGGACATCCTCGTGCGGAGCGCGGGCGCCGCGGTGCTGGTCGACCCGAAGACCGCCCTCTACCTCAAGGGCACGGTGCTGGACTACTCCCACCAGATGGTCGGCGGCGGATTCAAGTTCACGAATCCGAACGCCAAGGCGTCGTGCTCCTGCGGCGAAAGTTTCAGCATATGACCGCGTTGCGCGGTTCCCGTCCCCGAGGGGAAATAGGTGTTGTCTTCACCCGGGTTCACCGCAAAAAGCACGGCCCAACCGCAAGAACGGCAACTTCTCCTTAATGGCACTTCCTTCCTCCTCCGGCGGCCGCCCGCCCTACCAGCGCGACTTTCGCCGCAACAACGATCCGTTCGCGAACATCCGGCGAAACCTCCGCATCAAGGCCCCGCAGATTCGCGTCATCAGTCCCGAGGGCCGCCAGTTGGGGATCATGGAGACGGGCCAGGCCATCAAGCTGGCGCAGCAGTTCAACCTCGACCTCGTGGAGGTCGCCCCGACGGCGCAGCCGCCCGTGTGCCGCATCATGGACTTCGGCAAGTACATGTACGAGGAGTCCAAGAAGCACCACCACAACAAGCCGGCGGCGGGCAAGATCAAGGAGATCGAGTTCACGGTGCGCATCGAGAGCCACGACTTCATGACGAAGGTGCGCCACGCCGAGGAATTCCTCGACCACGGCAACAAGGTGAAGCTCCGGCTCAAGTTCCGCGGCCGCGAGATGGCGCACACCGAGATGGGTTTCGAGGTGATGAAGAAGGCGCTGGCCGAGCTCTCCGGCATGGGCCACCCCGACAGCGATCCGAAGCTCATGGGCAAGCAGATCAACGTCATGCTCTCGCCCCATCCCGCGAACAAGCGGAAGCCGAAGTATCACGTGCGCGAGGCCAACCACGTCCCGGCCGACGCCGCGCCGCAGAAGCCCGCCGCCGCGCACTGAGGCGGCGATTCCCGATGGCGCGCCCCCGCACATGCCGCCGGGCGGTCGCGGCGCTGGGCGCCGTGGGCCTGCTGCTCGCGGTGGCCGCCGCCCAGTCCGCCGCGCCGAAGGGCCCGGCGCCGAGCGCACCGAAGGCGGACAAGGCCGTGGAGCCGCCGGAGTCCGCGGCGCGCGCCCCCGGCTGGAAGACGACCAAGCTCTACGGCGTCGACTACGTCAGCCTGGCCGACGTCGCCGCCCGCCTCGGGCTGAAGACCTCGTGGGTCCGGGCGCGCGAGGAGCTGAGGCTCGAGGGCGAAGGCACCGACCTGACCTTCGAGCTCGACAAGCGCGACCTGCGCTGGAACGGGCTGCGCGTCTTCTTCGGCGAGCCGATCATCACACACCGGCGGATGCTGTGGATGGCCGAGATCGACGTCCGCACGACCCTCTTCCCGCTCCTGCAGCCGGCGACGGTCCCGCCGGCCGGTCCGCTTCGGGTCATCGTGCTCGACCCGGGCCACGGGGGCACGGACTCCGGCACGCAGAACGAGAAGCTCAAGCTGCACGAGAAGACGTTCACGCTCGACGTCGCGCAGCGGCTCCGGCCGCTGCTCGAGGCGCGCGGCTACAAGGTGGTCCTCACGCGCGAGAAGGACACGCGCTTCCATTCCAGCCCCGCCGTCGACCTGCCGATGCGCGCGGACTTCGCGAACAAGGCGAAGGCGGACCTCTTCGTGAGCATCCATTTCAACGCGCTCGGGAACGGCGACGTCCACGGCATCGAGACATACGCCTTCACGCCCGGCGGCCTGCGGTCCTCGGGCGAGGACGAGCGCGATCCCGACGGCGAGAAACCCCAGCCGGCCAACCGGCACGATCACTGGAGCCTGGTGGCCGCGGGCGCGATGCACGAGAAGCTGCGCGGGCAGGTCGAGGGCTTCGACCGCGGCCTGAAGCGCGCGCGCTGGGCGGTGCTCCGCCCGCTCGCCTGCCCGGGCGTGCTCGTCGAATGCGGCTTCCTGACCAACGAGGCGGAGGCGCGGCGGATCAGCGCGCCGGCGCACCGGCAGAAGATCGCGGAGGGCATCGCCGCGGGGATCGATGCCTACGCCGCGCGCGTGAAGGAGGCGACGCCTCCGCCACCGAAGCGGGCGCCGGCGGCGAAATCATGACCCCCGGCACGGTCCTCTGGGTCGCGCTCGGCGGCGCGGCGGGCTCGGTGGCCCGGGCGTTCGCCGGCCACGCCCTCGCGAGCCGTCCGCTCTGGGCCACCGGGGCGGTCAATTTCGCGGGCTCGCTGCTTCTGGGCTGGCTCATGGCGCGGCTCGCCGGGCTCGAGCCGGCCGCGGCCGCGCGCACGCACGCGTTCCTCGCCGTCGGCTTTTGCGGCGGATTCACCACGTTCTCGACGTTCAGCTGGCAGACGTTCGACCAGATGCAGAAGGGCCAGGGGTCCGTCGCGGTCGCCAACATGGGTCTGTCCGTCGCGCTCTGCCTTGCGGCGACGTGGGCCGGATGGAAGCTGGGGCGGACATGATCCTCCGGCGGCCAGGGGCAGGCGGGTGGGCCACAGGGCGGCGGCGGCTTCTCGTTCGCGGCCTTGTCGCGGCGGTGTTCGTTTCCTTCGCCCGCGCCGCCGCGCCCGACGACCTCGCCGCGCGCGTGGTGATCGTCGCGAACGCGCGCCAGCCGGAATCCGTCTCCCTCGCCCGCCACTATGCGGCGGGCCGCGGCATCCCGCACGAGAACATCGTCGCGCTGCCGATGCCCGACGCCGAGAGCGTCACGTGGCGCCAGTTCGTCGACCAGGTCCATCAGCCGCTGCAGGACGAGCTCGTGCGGCGGTCCTGGATCGAGGCGACGCGGAGCGAGCTGCGCGACGGGTTCGGCCGGCGGCGCGCGACCTTCCACGGGCACCACATGGCCTTCCTGGTGGTCTGCCGCGGCGTGCCGCTGCGCATCCACCACGACCCGGGCATGGCGGAGCCCCGCGTGCGCGTGCCGGCGCCGCAGTTCCGGAGCAATCAAGCCGCGGTGGACGGCGAGCTCGCGCTGCTCGCGTGGGCGAACCCGCCGGCGCTCGGTTTCGTCCCGAACCCGCTGTTCGGCAAGGACCGGCCCACGGACGTCGAGCTGCGGCAAGTCGTGCGGGTGGCGCGGCTGGACGGCCCGAGCTGGGAGGACGCGCGGCAGCTGGTGGACTCGGCGCTGGCCGGCGAGCGCGCCGGCCCGGCCGGGCGGTACTACGTCGACCTGCGGGGACCCCACGCCGACGGCGACCGCTGGCTGGAGCAGGCGCGCCGGCAGCTGGACGAGCGCGGCTTCGACGGGGACGTGGAGTCCACCGGCGCGACCTTCGCGGCGGACGCGCGCTTCGACGCGCCCGTCTGGTACCTCGGCTGGTACGCGGGCGACCTCAACGGGCCGTTCCGGCGCGCGAGCTTCCGTTTCCCGCCCGGCGCCGTGGCGCTGCACATCCACAGTTTCTCGGCCGCGACGCTGCACTCCCGCGAGAGCGGCTGGACCGGGCCGCTGGTGGCGCGCGGCGTCACCGCCACGGTCGGCAATGTCTTCGAGCCGTACCTGCAGCTGACGCACCGGCCCGACCTGCTGGTGCGCGGGCTGCTCGCGGGCCGCACGTTCGGGGAGGCGGCGTACGAGGCCCTGCCCGCGCTGGGCTGGCAGGCGACGGCGGTCGGCGATCCGCTGTTCCGGCCGTGGCCGCGCGAAGCGTCGCCGGCGCCGGATTCCCCGCCGTCCGTGGTCCGCGCGGCGCGGCTCCGCGAGAGGGGTGGAGACCGGGCCGGCGCCATCGCCCTCCTGCGGGCCTCGCTCGACCGGACGCCCAGCCTCGCGTCGATGCTGGTCCTGGCCGGCATGCAGGAGCGCGCGGGGGACGCGGACGGCGCGCGGTCGACGCTCGCGCCGGCGCGTTTGCTGCCCGAGCACCGGGGCGAGCAGTGGCCGGTGGCCCGGCAGGTCGCCCGCGAGCTGGCGCGCCTGGGCGCGGAGACCGCCGCCCTCGACGTTTACCGGGCGCTCGCGGACTCGTCCGCGCCGAATCCGGAGGCCGCCGCGGCGCTCCTGGAAGAGGCGCGGGCGCTGGCGGACCGGAGCGGCGAGGGGACGCGCTCGCGTGATTTCGCGCGGCGGCAGGGCGAGGCCGGGACGCGATAGGCCGGCGGCACCAGCCCCGCCGTCAGATCTTTTCGACGATCTTGTCGGCCAGCCCGTAGGCGATGGCCTCCTGGGCGTTCAGGTAGAAATCGCGGTCGCTGTCCTTCGCCACCTTCTCGATGGGCTGGCCCGAGGCGGCGGCGAGGATGTGGTTCAGCTCGTCGCGGAGCTTCTCCATCTCCTTCGCCTGGATGTTGATGTCCGTCGCGGGTCCCACCATGCGGCCGGTGATGAGCGGCTGGTGGATGAGCACGCGGGCGTGCGGGTAGATCAGCCGGCGGCCCTTCTTGGCGGCGCTGAGAAGGATCGAGCCCATCGAGGCGGCCATGCCCGTGACGACGATCGTGACGGGCGAGGTGATGAGCTTGATGGTGTCGTACACCGCCATGCCGGCGGTGATCGAGCCGCCTGGCGTGTTCATGTAGAAGATGATCTCCTTCCCCGGCCCGGTCGCCTCGAGGTAGAGCAGCTTTTCCGTGAGGTCCTTGGCGGACTCGTCGGTCACCGCCCCCCAGAGGAAGATCTTCCGCTGCTCGAGAAATTTCCGCTGGATCTGCGCCTCGACGCGGTCGGGCGTCTTGCCGACGGTATGCTCCTCGGGGCGCTCCTCGTCCTCGTCATCGAGCCGAGGCGCCACCGGGTTCATGAAATCGGGGGAAAGGTTGTGCGCGGACATGGGGCCGAAACGTGCACCGGGAGTGACGTTTTGCGAGCCGTTTCTGCGGCGCGAAGCGCCCATCCCGGCCCTTCCGGGCCGGGCCACGACAGTCGCCGGAGGCAAATGTGGCCCGCTCCGGAAGGAGCGGATATTTGAAGCCGCCTTCGGTGTCGCGATCCTCCCGGACCGGTTGCCCGATCGACTAGAAGGCCCGCGACAGCGCGACCGAGCCGAAGTAGTTGTTGCGGACCTGGCCCTTGAATTCGCGCGAGCGCATCACCTCGGTGTACGTGAGTTCCCACGGGCCGAAGACGAGGCCGAGCCCGTAATAGGCGTCGCCGACGAGCGGCTCGCGCTTCACGCGCGGGCTGTCGCGGAAGGAATTTCCGTCGAGGAAGATGTCGCGCGCCACGGCGCGGCCGTCGACGCCGCCGAAGGCGAAGAAGCTCCAGGCGCGATCGGGGGCGACGCGCGGGTCCCGGTCGTCGAGGGGCGTGTTGGCGTTGGTGCCGCCGATGAGCCGGACGCCGAAGTCGCTCGGCAGGTTGAAGCCGAGGCGCAGGGTGAAGCCGGCGTTCGCGTGCGTCTGCACGTTGCCCAGCGACACGCCCGCGTGCGGGACGAAGTCCGCGCCGACGAATCCCTGGAAACTGCGCGCATAGAGCCGCCACTTGCGCTCGAAGACCAGGTTCATCCCGAACTCGTTGCGGAGCTGGTGCGCCCACCCGGCCGGCTCCTCGTCGCTCAGCCACGAGTGCACCGCGCGCTGGGTCTCGTCGGCCTGCGAGCCGGGACCGATCATGCCGGCCTGGATCGTGAACATGTCCATCACCCCGGGGGTCTTGCTCACGAAGCTCAGCTCGAGGTACGTCCAGCCGGCATACGGCCGGTCCGCCGGGTCGGGCGGGTTGCGGCTGATGTCCTGCGGGGTGTAGATGTTCTGCCCGAGCGCGAATCCGAAATTCTGCTGGGCGTCGGCGCTCTCGATCAGCGGCAGGCGGTCCACGAGGCGCCGGCGCCAGCCGTCGCGGTTCCAGGCCGAGAGGTCCGACGACAGCCATGAGAACTTCAGCCCGTTCGTGTAGTGGCGGTCCTGGCCGCCGAAGAAGTCGTTCTCGAGGTAGAAGGTGAAGACCGGCGCCGAGCGGGCTCGCTCGGTCGTCACGGCGGGGGGCTGCTGGCGGATCGGCTCGGCCGGCAGCATCGGCGCGGCGAGCAGGGCGGGAAGGAGGAAAAGGCGGCGCATGGTGTTGCCTCTAAGGTGCGCGCCGTACCGGTCCGGGTTCCCGGACAAATCTTGCGGGGTCAGGGAACTTCCGGCCCCGCGCCGGCCCCGCTTAACGGTTAAGACAAGGGGTGGACGGAGTTACGCTTGTCACTCCGCGCGCGCCCGGCTCAATTGGCCCGCTCCCCAACCCCATGTCCCGCCTGCGCGCCCTGTTCGGATTCCAGGAAAGCGGCCTCGTGCTGGTCGTGCTCGTGATCGGCGCGGTGCTCACGATCTTCAGCGAGCCGGTCCGGCGGCCGAAATTCGAGATCCTCCCCGACGGGACCCGGCAGCGGGTGTTCACGACCGATGCGAGCGGGGAGCGGGTGCCGGCGTTCGAGGAAAAGAACAAGTTCCTCAACGCGGAGAACCTGACCCAGCTCGCGAAGGACACCAGCTTTGTCGCGATCATGGCGGTGGGCATGACGATGGTCATCATCGCGGGCGGCATCGACCTTTCCGTCGGCGCGATTTACGCGCTCGCGTCCGTGCTCGGGGCGACGCTGCTCAACCGCTACGGGCCGGACGGCGCCGCGGCGGGGGCGCTCGGCGACGGGAGCGTGCTCGCCGCGCTCGCGGCCTGCGTGGCGGTGGGCGTCGCCTGCGGGCTGGCCAACGGCGGGCTGACGGTGGCGCTGGGCGTGCACCCGTTCATCATCACGCTCGGGTCGATGGCGATCCTGCGCGGCATCGCGTTCGTGGCGACGGACGGGCTTTCCATCGGCCGCTTTCCGCCCGAGCTCCAGAACCTCGTGCTCCGGCCGATCGCGGGACTGTCGCTGGTGCCATTGTTCGCGATGGCCGTCGTCACAGCCGTGGGGTGGGTGTACCTGGCCCGCCTGGCCGCCGGCCGCCGGGTCTACGCCGTCGGCGGCAACGAGACCGCCGCGCATTTCAGCGGCATCAAGGTGAACCGGGTGAAGCTCGGCGTCTTCGTCTTTTCGGGGCTCACCGCCGGTTTCGCCGCCGTCCTCAACATCGGCTACTACGGCGCGGCGAGCTCGGGCGACGGGCAGGGCTACGAGCTGAACGTCATCGCGGCCGCCGTGGTCGGCGGCGCGAGCCTGAGCGGCGGCAAGGGCACGGCGCTCGGCGCCGTCCTCGGCGCGCTCATCATCCAGATGATCACGAGCGGCATCGTGATCCTCGGGATGGAGCAGAAATACAGCCAGATCATCACCGGCTCGGTCGTCATCGCCGCGGTCGTGTTCGACAAGTTCAACTCCTGGCTCTCGCGGCGCCGGCTTCTGGGCGCGGCCGCCAAGCCCTGAATACTCCTCCGGCTCCCGCCGTCCCACTTCCTCCCGCCCTCCCCAAAATGAAAACCCGCCTGTTCCTCCTCGCCGCCGCGCTCGCGGCGCTCGTCCCCGCCGCGCATGCGCAGCGGACCCTCACCATCGGGCTTGTCGCCAAATCCCAGGGCAACCCCGTCTTCCAGGCCGCCCGCGTGGGCGCGGAGGACGCCGCCAAGGAGCTTGGCGCGAAGCACAACGTCCGCATCCGGATCGACTGGCGCACGCCGAACGAGGAGGACGCGCAGAAGCAGGCCGAGGCGATCGAGCAGCTCGTGCTGACCGGCGCCGAGGGCATCGCGGTCAGCTGCTCCGATGCGAACAAGCTGACAGACGCGATCAACCGCGCGGTCCGCGACGGCGTGCCGGTCGCGACCTTCGATTCCGACGCGCCGAACAGCCGCCGCTTCGTCACCTACGGCGTCGACGACCTCGAGTGCGGCGAGCAGACGATGGACGAGCTCGCGAAGGTGATGGGCGGCAAGGGCATCGTCGCGGTCCTCGCCGGCAACCAGAACGCCCCGAACCTCCAGAAGCGCGTGCAGGGCGTCCGCGAGGCGGCGAAGAAATACCCCGGCATTTCCATCCGCGACGTCTATTACCACAAGGAGACCCCGCAGGACGCGGCCGCCCGCGTCGAGCAGGTCATGCAGGCCAACCCCGACATCACCGGCTGGGCCATGATCGGCGGCTGGCCCCTCTTCACTGAGAACGCGCTCAAGTGGCAGCCCGGCACCGTGCAGTGCGTGGCGGTCGACGCGTTGCCGGCGCAGCTCAATTACATCCGCAGCGGCCATGTGCCGGTGCTCCTCGCCCAACAGTGCTACCAGTGGGGCTACCGCTCGGTGGAACACCTCGTGAACAAGATCGTCCTCAAGAAGGACCCCCCCGCCGTCGTGGACGTCAGCGCGCTGATTCCCGTCACCAAGGCGAACGTGGACGAGTTCGCGAAGAACTGGGACAAGTGGCTGCCGTCCCGCTAGAGCGGCAAACCGTCCGCGGCCAAATCGTGGAGCAGGGAGTTTTGCCGCAAGAGCGCGCAAGGAACACAAAGCTCGTGGACGAGGACCATCAGCGAGTTTGTCCCGACCCGCGACCGGCCGGGCGCGGTGGCAGCGATGCGATGAGGTTTTTGTGCACCCGGCGTTCTTTTGCGGCTGACCATGTCCTTTCTTGAATTCAGCAACGTCACCAGGCGCTTCCCCCGGCAGCAGGAAGTTTTGCCGCAAGAGAACGCAAGGGACACAAAGGTCGTGGATGAGGATTATCGACGAGCTATGTGATTTGATTGGCGAAACAGCGTGCGCGATTCACGTCATCACCAAGCGCTTCCCCGGGCAGCAGGAAGTTCTGCCGCAAGAGAACGCAAGGAACACAAAGCTCGTGGATGAGGAGCCGCGCCGGCCGGACGCGGCAGCAGCGATGCGATGAGGTTTTTGCGCACCCTGCGTTCCTTTGCGGCTGACCATGTCCTTTCTTGAATTCCATTCCATTACGAAGCGCTTCCCCGGCGTGCTCGCGCTCGACCGGGTGAGCTTCGCGGTGGAGCGGGGCACCTGCCACGCGCTGATCGGGGAGAACGGCGCGGGCAAGAGCACGCTCGGCAAGATCCTGGCGGGCGTGCAGACCGCCGACGAGGGCGAGATCCGGCTCGACGGCCGGGTCATCGCGCCGCACAGCCCGCTGCACGCGCGGAGGCTCGGCATCGCGATGGTGCACCAGGAGCTCGCGTTCTGCCCGAACCTTTCCGTCGCGGAAAACCTCTGCCTGGGCGAATTGCCGCGCAACCGGCTCGGCTGGGTCGACCGGAAGGCGCTCGCGGCGCAGGCGCGCGGCATGCTCGCCTCCATCCACGCCGACGTCGATCCCGAGGCGCTCATCGGCACGCTGACCACCGGCCGGGAGCAGCTCGTGCAGATCGCCGCGGCCGTCGGCACCGGCGCGCAGGTCATCGTGATGGACGAGCCGAGCAGCTCGCTTTCCGCGGGCGAGACCCGGGAGCTTTTCCGCCTGGTCCGAGCGCTGAAGGATCGCGGCATCACCCTGGTGTACGTCTCTCATCGGATGGAGGAGCTGTTCGCCCTGTGCGACGGCATCACCGTGCTCCGCGACGGACGCCACGTGGCGACCGAGAAAATCGCCGAGACCACGCCCCAGCGGGTCGTCACGCAGATGATCGGCCGCGAGCTGCTGGTGCAGGCGCCCAAGCATCTCGACCGGACCCCGTCCGGCGAGCGGCTCAAGGTCGCGGGGCTGGCGTCGCCCGGGAGGTTCGCGGACATTTCCTTCGCCATCCGCGCGGGCGAGATCGTGGGCTTCGCCGGGCTGGTCGGCGCGGGGCGCAGCGAGGTCGCGCAGGCGATCCTCGGGCTGGACCCGGCGGCGACCGGGACCGTCGAGGTCAACGGCCGGGTCCTGGCCCCGGGATCGGTCGACGCCGCGTTGTCCGCCGGGCTGGGGCTCGTCCCCGAGGACCGCAAGCGCCAGGGCCTCGTGCTGCCGCTCAACTGCCGGGAGAACGCCTCCCTCGCATCGCTGCCTCTGGTGTCGCGCTTCGGCTGGGTGCGGCGGAAGGCCGAGCGCGAGCTGGTCGGCCGGTACGCGCAGCGCCTGCGGGTGAAGGCCCCGTCGCTCGAGACGATCATCGGCAGCCTTTCCGGGGGCAACCAGCAGAAGATCGCGCTGGCCAAGTGGCTGGCGCGGTCGTGCGACGTGCTGATCGTCGACGAGCCCACGCGCGGCATCGACGTCGGCGCGAAGTCCGAAATCTACCAGCTGCTCGACGAGCTGGCGGGGGAGGGCAAGGCGATCCTCATGATCTCCTCCGAGCTCCCCGAGCTGCTCGGGCTTTGCACGCGGATTCTCGTCATGCGCGAAGGCCGGCTGGTGGGCGAGGTCCCGCGGAAGGACTTCAGCGAAGCGGGGATCATGAGGCTGATGGCCGGGGTTGCGGCTGCATAGCCGCGCCCCGGGCGGGAGTTGCCGCCGCATAGCGGCGCCCGCGCTAATCCACCCGCAGGGCCTCGCACGGATCCAGCTTCGAGGCGCGCCAGGCGGGGACGAGGATCGCGACGAGGGCGGCGATCAGCACGGCGGCGCTGGCGATCACGAGGGGCAGGCCGGTCACGCCCTGCATGCCGTACACCGCGCTCTTGAGGACGCTGCCGAGCGCGTAAGTGCCGCCGATGCCGAGCACGAGGCCGAGCAGGACCCAGCGGAGCCCCTGGGCGAAGACCAGGCGGAGAATGTCGCGGCTGACCGCGCCGATCGCGAGCCGGACGCCGATCTCCCTCGTTCGCTGCGCGATGTGGTAGCTGAGCGTCCCGTACAGCCCGACGGCCACGAGCCCGAGCGCCGTTGCCATGAAGAAGTCCACGAGTCCGGCCACCGCGCGTTCGCTGGCGGTGCCGTCGCGCACGACCTGGTTGAGCGTGCGCATGCCCTCGAGCGGGATTTCCCGGTCCAGCTCCGCCACGGCCTGCCGCAGCATCGGCGCCAGGAATTCCGCGGGGCGGGTGGAGCGCAGGTTGATGTAGAAGCTGCTGCCCCAGGCCCGGGGCGGGGTCGTGTACATCTCGGGCTGGACCTCGGCGGTCGGGCCCCACTGGCGGACGTTCTCGACGACGCCGACCACGGTGGCGGTGTACCACGGGTCCTTCGGCTGGTTGGCCCGGAAGACCTGGCCGATGGGATCCTTGTCCTTCCAGGCCTTGTCCACGAAGGCCTGGTTCACGACGACCCCAAGGATGCCCTCCTTGGTCATGTCGTCGGCGGTCGTGAGGTTCCGGCCGCGGAGAAGCTTCAGGCCCATCGTCTCGAAATAGCCCGGCGTCACGGAGGACCGCTCGACGTTCATCCGCCGCTGCGCCGGGTCGTAGACCTCGTCGTTGACCAGCGCGCTGGTGTTGCTCCCGCCCTCGAGCGGCAGCTTGGACGTGAAGCCGACGGACGTGACCCCCGGGAGCGCCCTGAGCTTTTCGTCCAAGTCGTACCAGAAGCGCACGCGCTGCTCGTCTTTCTCGTATTTCGGCCCGCGCATGTGGACCTGGGCCGAGAGCACAAGGTCGGTGGCGAGCAGGCGGTTCTGCTCGATGATCTTGAAATAGCTGGCGGAGAACAGGGCGGCGCCGTTGGCGAGGATGAAGGCGACCGCCACCTGCGCGACCAGCAGGGCGCGCAGCATGAGGTGGCGCGAGCGCGATCCGACCGCGCCGCGGGCGTCCATGCGCATGATGCCGGCGAGGGAGGTCCGGGCGGCGGCGAGCGCGGGCGGCACCCCGGCGAGGACCGCGGTGAGGCCGGTCGCGCCGACGGCGAAGAGCAGCGCCAGGCCGTCGAGCGCCATCGCCTCCTTGCGCGCGGCGTTGGTCGGGGCGATGGCCTGCAGGACGTGCACGCCGCCCCAGGCGAGCAGCAGCCCGAGCCCGGCGCCGAGGGCGGCGAGGACGAGGCTTTCGGCGAGGGCGAGCCGGACGAGGCGGTTGCGGCCGGCGCCGAGCGCGATGCGGACCGCGAACTCGCCCTGCCGGCGGGCGCTGCGCGCGAGGAGCATCGACGCGACGTTGGCGCACGCCACCAGCAGCACGAGCGCGACCGAGCCGAAGAGAAGCCACACCCGGTTGCCGAGGTCCCGCGTCATCTCGAAATGGAGCGAGCGCACGAGAAGCTCCTTGCGCGTGTTGGAGTCGGGATACAGCGCGGTCAGCTTTTTCCCGAGCGCCTTGATCTCGGCGTCGGCCGCGCCGACGGTCACGCCGTCCTTCAGCCGGGCGATGCCGCAGATGTAGTGGCTGCCCCGGTCCTTCCGCTCGCCCTCGCTGAAGCGGCGCGGCAGCCAGACCTGGCAGTTCGAGGTGCGCATCCACGGCGCGGCGAACTCGAACCCGGCGGGCATGATGCCGACCACCGTCACGTCGTTGCCGTTGAGCCGGACGGTGCGCCCGACCAGGTCCTCGGCGCCGCCGAAGGTCTGGTGCCAGAGGTTGTGGCCGATCACCGCGACCGGTGCCGCGCCCTCGAGGCAGTCGCTCTCCTCGAGCAGCCGGCCGCGCTGCGGCCCGATGCCGAACGCGCGCAGCACGCCCTCCGTCGCGCGCACGCCGGTCACGGCCTGGGCGTTGTCGAGCCCGACGTTGACGGTGCCGGGCTGGTACACGCCGATGTGCTCGAACGACGTCATCTGCTCCTTGATGTCGAGGAAGTCGGGCGGCGAGAGCGGCCAGCGGTCGCCCGACCAGACCATGACGAGCTCGTCGGGCTCCGGGTAGTCGAACGGCTCGACCACCAGCGCGCGCAGCGCGCTGAACATGGCGGTGGACGAGCCGATGCCGACGGCGAGCGTGAGGACGGCGATGACGGCGAAGCCCCGGGATTTGGCGAGGCCGCGGAGGGAAAGGCGCAGGTCGGTGAGCATGCAGGCCCGCCGGCGGCGGCGGACCCCCGAATAACCCGCCGAGGCGCGCGGCGGTTACACGGAAAATGGACGGCGCGGCCCCGGGGATTGGTGCGGCGGAGGCGGCGCCGCTGGACCACGCGGCCTGGTCGGCATGGGAGAAATCGGGGGACGAGCTCGCCGCCGAGCTGCGCGGGGGCGCGGTCACGGACCAGGAAAGGGAGCTGGTCGAGTACGGCCTCTGGTACCGCGACCACTCCGGGGCCGCCTGGCTGCACGTGCCGTGGCCGCGGGGGCATCCGCGCGATCCGGACCCGGCCCGCCGGCTCGAATCGCCTACTGGGACGCCTTGATGGAGGCGTACTGGCGGCCGCATTCGCTCCGGTTGCGGGAGCACGTGCGCCGCTTCGGCGACCTGCCCGTCGTCGCCCGCCGTGCGTCCGGCCACGCGGTCCGGCTGGGCGGCCGGAGCGCGGCGCTCGGCGAGCAGGAATGGCGCGCCTATGCCCGGATTGCGGAGGCCGGCGGGGACCGGCCGGGGATGGCGGCCCTCCGCGAGGCGTGCGATCGGCGCCTCGCGGAGCTTGCGGCGGAGCGGGACGCCCGACCAGTCGACCTGCGGTTCACCGACCTGAACGGCCAGCCGGTGGATCTGGCGGCGATGCGCGGCCAGGTTGTCCTGCTGGATTTCTGGGCGACGTGGTGCGGGCCCTGCGTGGCCGAAATGTTCCTCAAGGAACTCGGGGAACAGTCCGGCCCCCGGGGATTGAGGCTGATCGGGATCTCCGCCGACGGAGGGACGAAGCAGCAGCTGCAGGTGTTTCTCGCGCGGCACGGCTATGACCGGCCGCAGCATTTCGACGGGAAGGGCACGCGGAACGAGATCGCGGTGGCGTTCGGCGTCGCCTCGTATCCCACGACCTACCTGATCGGCCGGGACGGGCGCGTGATCAAAAAGAACGTCCGCGGCGCGGAGCTCGAGGCAGCCATCCGCGAGGCGCTGGACTTGGAGACGGCGGAGGAATCGACGGACTGACGCGGCGATCCGCCGGCGGGGCGGCCACCCCCGGGGAGCGAACGAAAAACCCGCCCGGCCTGGCGCCCTTACTTCTTTTCCCAGACTTCCATCAGCTCCGGGGAGCCCTGGGAGCGGACCCCGTTGTCGTTCAGGATGTCCTCGGTCGCGGCCACCATCTCCTTGCGGACGAACACGACGGACTCGGCGCCGCGGCCGACGAACTCGACCGTGACGAATTCGTCCTTCAGGTCGCGCAGCACCTCCACGAGGTGCCGGAGATTCTTGATCTTCGTGCCGTTGATCGTCTTCACGACGCGGGAGATCGGGTTGTCGTAGCCCTTGGACAGGCGGTGCGGGAAGAACGGCGACGAGACGATCACGAGCTCCTCGCCGTCGAAGGCCGGCGGATCGCCGCGGCGCGTGGCGAGCGGGCTGCCGACGTACGCGAGCGAGGCCTGCGCCCGGGCGTTGCCGGCGAGCGGCGCGAGAAACTGGTTGGTCGCGACGGAAAAGACCAGCGGCCCGTAGATGAAGTAGGGCGGGTAGGCGCCGTCGAGGTCGGGAATCAGCAGCGGGCGCGCCGTGGCGACCGGCAGGTCGAGCTTCAGCTCCTTCTGGTCGCGCACGATGACGAGCGGGACCTGGCCGTCGCGGGCGATGCGCTGGATCTGGTACTGGAAGCGGACGCGCAGGTTGTCGCCGAGCTTGATCATGCCCTCGTTGTCGACCGGCGCGTCGCCGATGCGCGTGATCACGTCCCACTCGCGGAGCGGGTGGTCCTTCACCGCGGACTCCGGGCGGTGGACGATGATGCCCTCGACCTCCTTGCCGAGCTTGAGGAAGGAGCGGAGGGCGGGGTTTTCCAGCGACTGCAGCTCGTCGAACATCGCCGGCTTCCCGTCGTAGCGGCCGTCCTTCACGTCGGCGAGGAACAGCTCCACCTCCTCGTTCGGGATGATGTAGCCGATGTTGTCGCCGCCGCCGAGGCGGCTGAAGGCGACGCCGATCATCTCCTCGCCGCTCAGGGCCGGGCCGCCGCTGTTGCCCGGGTTGATCGCGGCGTCGATCTGGATGCGCAGGCCGGAGACCGGGTAGTTGTAGTTCGCGAACTCGATGCGCGACACGATGCCCTTGGTGATCGAGAGGCTGGTTCCGCCGGTGGGGTAGCCGTACGCGAGGACGTTGTCCTTGATGGCGGGGAGCTTGCCGGCGCGGGCGAGCGGCGGCCGGGTGTCGAAGAACGTCTCGTCCTCGAGCTTCAGGATGGCGAGGTCGATGCCGGGCGCGATGTGCTCGACGACCGCGGGCAGCTTGTCGCCCGACTGGTGGCCCTGCACCTGGACCTGGCTGGCGTAGAGCACGACGTGGGCGTTGGTGAGGATGCGCCGGCCCTCGATGATCACGCCCGTGCCGGTGCTTTCGCGGGGCGACTGCTTGGTCCACGGCTTGAACGGGTCCGGCGAGCGCATCGTCGAGAAGATCTTCACGACGGCGTTCTCGACCGCGGGCGCGGGCGCGACGGCCGGGGGCGCGGGGTCCTGGGCGGGCGCCGCCGGCAGGAAGGCGAGGAGCGGCGCGACGAGTGCGGCCAGCAGGTGCGCGCGGCCGGGCCGCAGGGCGGGGGGCGTCATATCCCGCCGACGATGGCCGGCGGGCCCGGTGGCGCCAGAATGTTTTTGTGGCGGGCGGCGAGCCGGGGACGCTTCAGTACCGGATCCGGTCCGCCTTGGCGGCCCACCCCTTGAAGGTCGCGAGGGCCTCGTCGCGCAGCAGCGGGCGGATCTTGATGGCGCGCTCCTCCAGCGGCAGCGGGATCTGGCGGTAGATGAAGTCGTCGTCGAATCCGATCTCGGCGGCGTCCTGGCGGGTGTTGGCGAAATAGATCTCCGGGATGCGCGCCCAGTAGATCGCCGACAGGCACATCGGGCACGGCTCGCAGCTCGTGTACAGTTCGCAGTCCGTGAGCTGGAACGTGCCGAGCTGCGCGCACGCGTCCCGGATGGCCGTGATCTCGGCGTGGGCGGTCGGGTCGTTCGTGGAGGTCACGCGGTTGTTGCCGCGGCCCACGATCTCGCCCCTGCGCACGACGACGCAGCCGAACGGCCCGCCGTGGCCGTGGCGCATGCCATCCTCGGCCAGCCGGATGGCTTCCCGCATGTGTTGCTCGTGGCTCATGGAGTCGGCTCGCCCGGCGGTTTCATTCGCGCGATCAAAGGGTGCGGGCCGTTCAGCGCGCGATGGTGGCCTCGATCTGGCCGTGGGGATCGTCGGTCGCCACGAAGGACACGCCGGTGGCGTCGAGGCCGAACGGTTTCAGATTGGCCGGGAGGTAGTGCCGGTTGGGCATGGCGAGGGAAACCTGGGTCACCTGGGGTGCGGCGGCGAGCGCGGCGCCGGCCATCTCGTAGAGCGTGGCCTGCACCGACGGGCTGGGGTTGCGCGCGAAGACCGCGAGCATGGCGTCGAGGAGCGCGGCGTTGGCGGCGGTGAAGTCCGCCGGCGCCGCGCCCCAGCGCCAGGTGGCGCGGAGCCGGGTGGCGAGGATGCGGTCGTGGGTTTCGGGCAGCGTGGTGTACGCGCACTTCGGGTAGCCGGCGAAGCTCGAGCCGGTGGACTTGAGGATGACGAGATCCTCGATGCCCGACTCGATCTGCGCGACCCCGCCGCGGGCGGCGGCGACGGTCGCGATGGGCCGGCCCTCCTGGCCGGAGAACGTGTGGTCATGCGGCACGCCCGCCACGGCGAGCCGCGCCCAGCGGCGTTCCGACGCCTCGACGGTCACGCGCGCGACCTGCGGGTAGTGCTTGAGGAAATGGCCCGCGAGAAATGCGGCGAAGGGCTCGACCTGCGTCCCAAGGTGCTGGTGGGCGAGGGCGTGGACCGTGTTCTTCATCGTGTCGGTCGGGACGACCTGGGAGTTGTCCCCCGCGGTGTAGCTGGACTCGAAGTCGCCCTCCAGCCGCACGCCGAACTCGACCTCCTTCACCTCGTGGCGCGGCGACGCGCGCAGCACCTTCATGACCCGCACGCGCTGCTTCCCGTAGTTCTGGGCGACGAGCTTCATGCGGGCAGGGTAGTCCCGCCGGCCCGCCCGAGGCCATGAAATATTCCTGGATGCGAGCCTCCCGGACCCCGGCCAATTGCGAGCTGACAGGCGGCGCCGGGCCGGATTGTCTCGGCGCCCCATCCCATGCGTTCCGTGACGATTTCCGGACTCGAAATCACCGGCCCGATGCGGCCGGGCTACGAGGAGATCCTGAGCCCCGAGGCCTGCGCGTTCGTCGCCGATCTCGTCGCGCGCTTCGGCCCGCGCCGCGCGGAGCTGCTCGCCCGCCGGACCGAGCGGCAGCGCGAGTTCGACGCGGGCCGGCTCCCGGATTTCCTCCCCGAAACCGCGGCAATCCGCGGCGGCGCCTGGCAGGTCGCGCCCGTGCCGCCGGACCTGGTGGACCGCCGGACGGAGATCACGGGACCGGTCGACCGCAAGATGGCCATCAACGCGCTGAACTCCGGCGCGCAGTGCTGGATGGCGGATTTCGAGGACGCCAACTCCCCGACCTGGGAGAACTGCCTCGACGGGCAGGTCAACATGCGCGATGCGGCGCGCCGGACCATCGTCTACACCTCCCCCGAGGGCAAGGCGTACGCCCTGAAGGAGAAGATCGCGGTGATCATCGCCCGTCCGCGCGGGTGGCACATGGAGGAGAAGCACGTGCGCCTCGGCGGCCGCCGGATCCCGGCGTCGCTGTTCGACTGGGGGCTCTATTTCTTCCACAACGCCCGCGCGCTGCTCGCGCGCGGCAGCGGGCCGTATTTCTACCTGCCGAAGCTCGAGAGCCACCTCGAGGCGCGCCTGTGGAACGACGTCTTCGTGCACGCGCAGGCGGCGCTCGGGATCCCGCGGGGCACGATCCGCGCGACGATGCTGATCGAGACCATCACCGGCGCGTTCGAGGCGGAGGAGATCCTCTACGAGCTGCGCGAGCACGCGTCGGGGCTCAATTGCGGGCGCTGGGACTACATGTTCAGCGTGGTGAAGAAGCTGCGGAACCGGCGCGAGTACCTCTTCCCCGACCGCACGCTGATCACGATGGAGGTCCCGTTCCTCCGCGCCTACGTCTCGCACGTGATCCGGGTCTGCCACCGCCACGGCGCCTACGCGATGGGCGGAATGGCGGCGCAGATCCCGATCCGGCACGACGCGGCGGCGAACGCCGCGGCCCTCGCTAAGGTCCGCGCCGACAAGGTCCGCGAGGTCCGCGCGGGGCACGACGGCACCTGGGTCGCGCATCCCGGGCTCGTGGCGACGGCGCTCGAGGCGTTCGCCGAGCACATGCGGGGCCCGAACCAGCTGCACGTGATCCCCGCGGGCGAAAGCGCCGCCGCCGACCTGCTCGCGCCGCTCCACGGGCCCATCACGGAGGAGGGCGTGCGGTGGAACCTTCACGTCGGCGTGCGGTATCTCGAGGCCTGGCTGGGCGGGTCCGGCGCCGAGCCGATCCACCACCTGATGGAGGACCTGGCGACGGCGGAGATCTCGCGGTCGCAGCTCTGGCAGTGGCGGAAGTTCGGCGCGAAGCTGGCCGACGGCCGGCCGATCACGGCCGAGCTCTACGACCGCCTGCTGGAGGACGAGCTCCGGCGGATCCGGGCGGAGTACGGCGAGGACCGCTGGCGCGCCGGGCATTTCGACGCGGCGGTGGCGCTCTTCATGAAGATGTCCAAGAGCGCCGAGTTCGACGAGTTCCTCTCCCTGCCGGCCTACGAGCTGCTGCCCTGAGGCCGCGACCTGACCGGAGCGCGACCGCCATGGCCCTGGCCCTCGATGTCCTGAATTCCCTCGACCGCGCGGCGTTCGTGGCCGCGCTCGGCCACCTCTTCGAGCATTCACCGTGGGTCGCGGAGGACACCTGGCCGCAGCGGCCGTTTCCGACCGTGCCGGCGCTCCACGCCGCGTTGTGCGCGACGATGCGCGCCGCCCCGCGCGATCGCCAGCTGGCGCTCATCCGCGCGCACCCGGACCTCGCCGGCCGGCTCGCGCAGCAGCGCCAGCTCACCGCCGACTCGACCCGCGAGCAGGCGAGCGCCGGGCTCGACCGCCTGACGGACGCGGAGCTCGCCGAGTTCACCCGGCTCAACGCGTCGTACCGCGCGCGGTTCGGATTCCCGTTCATCATCTGCGCCCGGCTGAACGCGCGGGAGGCGATCCTCGCCGCCATGCGGGCGCGGGTGGGGAATTCCGCCGGGGACGAATTCACGGCCGCGCTCGGGGAAATCGAGAAGATCGCCCGGCTGCGGCTGCAGGACGTGGTGCAGGAATAGAAAGCCGCGGTCCGGACGCCGGGAGGGAGAAATGCTCTCCCCATTTCGGGCGTTTCGTGTATCTCGTGGTGCCAATCCCATGTCCGGCAAACTCAGCTCCCACGTCCTTGACCTCACGTCCGGCCGGCCCGCGGCCGGCATGCGCATCGAGCTCTGGCGGCTCGACGGCAAGCACGTGCTGCTCAAGGCGCTCACCACGAATGCGGACGGGCGGACGGACGCCCTGCTGCTCAGCGCGCTGGAAATGGAGCGCGGGACCTACGAGCTGGTTTTTTTCGTGAAGGACTACTTTGTCACCCACCGGGCCGACAGCCCGTTCCTCGACCGGGTGCCGGTCCGCTTCGCGATCGCCGACGCCAGCCAGAGCTACCATATCCCGCTGCTCGTCACGCCCTGGGCCTACAGCACGTACCGGGGGAGCTGAGCCGCCGCCATGGGCATTCTCGCCAGCCTGCTCGGCGCCGTGTCCAACGACCCCGCGGTCGACTGGCCCCGGCAGCCCAACTCCGCGACGCCGGCGGTGCACCGGCAGGGCCGGGTCAAGCGGTGGAGCTTCTTCCCCAGCGAGGACGGCGCATGACCCCCGAGCAGATGCTTTCCTCGATGCTCGAGGAGCTGGGCGGCGTCAGCGACGAGCCGGACAAGCTCACGCGGACGTTTCTTTCGCCCGCGATGGAACGGGCGGTGCAGCTCGTCGGTTCCTGGATGCAGGACGTCGGCTTGGACGTCCATGTCGACAAGCTGGGGAATCTCCGTGGCCGGCGCGAGGGCCCGGCCGGTTCGAGGACACTGCTCCTGGGCTCGCACCTCGACACCGTGCGCGACGCGGGACGGTTCGACGGCGCCCTTGGCGTCCTGCTGCCCATCGCGGCGCTCTACGACCTGAACCGGCGGCAGCTTGAGCTCCCGTTCGGGATCGAGGTCGTCGGATTCTCGGAAGAGGAAGGCGTGCGCTTCGCGAGCGCTTATCTGGGGAGCGAGGGCTTCACCGGGCGGCTGAAGCCCGCGAGCCTGGACCTGCGGGACGCCGCCGGCATCACGGTGCGGCAGGCCCTCGAGGAATTTGGCGGCCCATTCCGTTTTCCGGCGCCCGCGTACCGTCGGGATGAGCTGCTCGGCTATGTCGAGGTTCACATCGAGCAGGGTCCGGTGCTCGAGGCGGAGGGCCTCGCGGTGGGGGTGGTCTCCGGCATTGCCGGACAAAGCCGGTTCCAGCTGACGTGGACGGGAAAGGCCGGCCACGCCGGGACGACCCCGATGACGCTGCGGCGCGATGCTCTCGCGGGCGCGGCCGAGTTCGCCCTCGCGGTCGAGGCCGTGGCGAAGCGGACCAAAGGGCTCGTCGCCACCATCGGGATCCTGCAGGTGGCGCCCGGCGCCGCGAACGTGATTCCCGGGGAGGTCGCGCACACCCTGGACGTCCGCCACGCGAAGGACGCGGTCCGCAAGCGCGCGCTGCTGGAACTCGGCCGCGCGGCGGCCCGCATCGCGCGGGCCCGGCGGCTGAAGACCGCATGGAAACGCACGCAGGAAGACGCCGCCGTCGCCTGCTCGCCGGCGCTGACGTCCCAGCTCGAGCGCAGCGTGCGCGCCGTCCAGGGGAAGAGCCTCTCGCTGGTCAGCGGCGCGGGCCACGATGCGGTCGTCCTGTCCAAGTTGACGGACGTCGCGATGCTGTTCGTCCGTTGTCGCGACGGGCTGAGCCACCATCCGGCCGAACACGCGTCGTCGCGGGACCTCAGGCGGGCGCTCGAGGTCATGGCGGATTTCCTCGAGCGCATGCGGCAGGGGGCCTCGTGACGGCGCGTCGCCGAGGGACCGCTCGTAATCGGTGAGATAACGGCTCGCAGGTAACCGTGAATAACAGGCCGCAGCTGATCGTCCGCCACGGCTCGGTCGTCACGCCCGAGGGCGTCACGACGGCCGACGTCGCGGTGGCGGACGGCGTGATCGCGGCCGTCGGCCCGAACCTCTCCGGCGCGGGCGCGGAGGAGATCGACGCCACCGGCCTCCACGTCTTCCCCGGCATCCTTGACGCCCACGTGCATTTCAACGAACCGGGCCGGGCGGACTGGGAGGGCCTCGGCTCGGGCGCGGCCGCGCTCGCCGCCGGCGGCGGCGCCTGGTTCTGCGACATGCCGCTGAATTCCACCCCGCCCGTGCTCGACGGCGCGGCGTTCGCGGCGAAGCGCGGGCTGGCCGAGGCGAAGTCGGTCACGGATTTCTCGCTCTGGGGCGGCCTGGTGCCGGGGAACCTCGACCGGCTCGCCGAACTGCGCGACGCGGGCGCGATCGGCCTGAAGGCCTTCATGTGCGGGAGCGGGATCGAGGATTTCCCGGGCGTGACCGATGCGGTGATCCTGCGTGCCGGGATGACGAAGGCGGCGGAGCTGGGCCTCCTGGTGGCGGTGCACGCCGAGGACGAGACGATGGCGGCGCGGCTGACGGAGGCGGCCCGCGCGCGCGGCGCGACCGATCCGCGGTCGTGGCTCGCCACGCGCCCCGGGGCGGTCGAGCTGGCCGCCATCCGCGTCGCCCTCGAGCTCGCGGGCGAGACCGGATGCGCCCTGCACATCGTGCACGTGAGCTCGCCCGAGGGGATCGGGCTGGTGACGGAGGCGAAGCGGAAGGGCCTGAACGTCACGGCCGAGACCTGCCCGCACTATCTCCTGCTCACGGACGACGATGTCGTCCGGCTGGGGGCCCCGGCGAAATGCGCCCCGCCGCTGCGCAGCGAGGCCGCGCGGAAGGGGCTCTGGCAGCGAGTCGCGGCCGGCGCGGTCGACACGATCGGGTCCGATCATTCGCCGGCGCCTCCCGGCATGAAAACGGCGGCGGATTTCTTCGCCATCTGGGGCGGCATCTCGGGCGTGCAGCACGGTTTCCCGCTGCTGTTGAGCGATGCCTTGTCGGGTTCCCTCGGCGGCCGGGCGCTCCCCGTGATGGCCGGCCTGCTGGCGGCGAACGTCGCAAAGCGATTCCGGCTTCCGAACAAAGGCCGGGTCGCGGCCGGCCACGACGCGGATTTCTCCCTGCTGGATCTGGCCGCGCCGCACGAATTGCGCAACGAGGACCTGCTGTACCGGCACCAGCAGGGGCCGTACGCCGGGCGGCGCTGCCGGGTGAAGGTGAGGAAGACATTCGTCCGCGGCCGGGTGGTGTGGGACGGGACGAACGTTGCCGCGGCGGCCCCGAAGGGCCGGTTTGTGGCGCCGGCCGGACCGTAGGAATATTTGTGCCCGCGGCGTTCGCGGCGGGACGGCCGGGCCACGAGCGGCGCCGCTCGATCACTTGCTCGAGCCGGGTCCGCGGGATTTGGATTCCTTCCGGCGACGGGACCGTGCATCTTGGGCTCATGCCTGAGCTTTTCGGCCACACCCGCGCGCGCATCGGCTCCCGGCACGCGCTCATCACGCCCGACAACCAGGTGGCCAGCGCGGTCCCGGGCATCACGGGCGCGACGGTCGCGATCCTGATCAACGAGGCGCTGGGGGCGAGATTCGCGCAGCTTCTGGTGACGTTCGCGAAGGACGGGCGCGCTTCGTTCCGGCAGGCCGAGGTCCAGACGTTCGGCTACGTGATGACGGGAGGGCTGACGATCACGCTGGCCGGACAGAAGGAGAAGCTTGGCGCCGGCGGCTATTTTTATGCGCCGGCGGGACAGGCCTGCGAGCTGAGCGGAGCCCGTCCCGGCACGCGGCTCACGGTGTTCCAAAAGAAGTATCAGTCGCTCGCGGGGACATCCGGGCCCGACCCCATCATCGGCGACGCGGCGCGCGTGAAGGGCACGCCGTTCCTCGGCGACCCGGCGGCGAACCTCCAGGTGCTGCTGCCGGAGGACCCGGCGTTCGACATGGCGGTGAACGTCTTCGCGTACCAGCCGGGCGGCCACCTGCCGTTCGTCGAAGTGCATGTGATGGAACACGGGCTGGTCATGCTCGACGGCCAGGGCGTGTACCGGCTCGAGGATTCATGGTACCCGGTGCAGGCGGGCGACGCCATCTGGATGGCGCCCTATTGCGCGCAGTGGTTTGTCGCGATGGGCAAGAAGTCGGCCTCCTACCTTTACTACAAGGACGTGAACCGGTCGGCCCTGTGAAGGGGCCCGGGCCCGTCCGCTGGAACGCCCCTCGCTGGAATGAAACCGCCGGAATGCCCCGTCGTTCCGAACCCGCCGCGGGCCGGGACGTTTCCGCGCGCCGGAGAAGATTCCCCGGCCGCGCGGCGGAACCGGGGCTGACGCGCACATGGCCTCCGAATTCGCATTCCTGCTCAACGGGGAGAAGGTGGCCGTCCGCGGGATCGCCCCGACGACCACGCTGCTCGACTGGCTGCGGACCTCGGGGCGGACCGGTTCGAAGTGCGGGTGTGACGAGGGCGACTGCGGCGCCTGCACCGTGGCGCTGGTCGAGCGGGACTCGGCCGGGCGGCCCACGTACCGCGCGATCAACAGCTGCATCGCGCTCCTGCCGATGTTCGCGGGCCGGGAGGTCGTGACCGTCGAGGGTCTGGCCGGCGGCGGGGCGGCAGGTCGGCCCGGAGGCGAGGACGCCGGTTCCGCGGCTCTGCATCCGGTGCAGGCCGCGCTGGTCGCGAACTACGGGTCGCAATGCGGCTACTGCACGCCGGGATTCGTGATGGCGATGTTCGAGGGCTTCTACCGCGCCGGCTGCCGCACGCCGGCGGCCATCAACGACCAGCTCTGCGGGAACCTTTGCCGGTGCACCGGCTACCGGGCGATCCGGGACGCCGCGCTCGCGGCCTACGGGATCGCGGGAACGAGCGCGGGCGGTCCGTCGCCCGCCGGCTCGCCGGAGCCCGGAGGCCCGCCGGCCGGACCGGGGACCGCGGAAGGCCAGGACCGCTTTGCCGCGCGCCTGAAGAAGCCGGTGCCGAAGCTCGACGCGCTGGCCTACGAACCGGCGCGGGGGCCCGCCGGTTCCAGCGGCCGGGTGCCGGAGAAATTCTTCCGGCCGACCCGCCTGGCGGACCTCTTCAAGCTGCGGCGGAAACATCCCGCGGGACGCCTGGTCGCGGGCGCGACCGAGATCGGGGTGGAGCTGAACAAGAAATTCCGCGAGTTCCCGGTGCTGATCTCGACCGAGGCAGTCGCGGAGCTGACGCGGATCCGGCGCACGCCCGCGGGCTGGCGCATCGGAGCGGCGGCGACGCTGACCGCGATCGAGGAAAAGGTCGCCCCGGAGTATCCGCCGTTGGCGAAGATGCTGCGGGTCTTCGCCGCACGGCAGATCCGGAACCGGGCGACGCTCGGCGGCAACCTGGCGACGGCCTCGCCGATCGGCGACAGCGCGCCCGTCCTGATGGCTCTCGATGCGGCGGTGATGCTGGCCTCGCCGCGGGGCGAGCGCACGGTGCCGCTGGACGAGTTCTTCACGGGCTACCGCCGGACGGTGCTCGGCCCGGACGAGGTCATCCGGGAGGTGGTCCTCCCGCGCTTCGAGCCGGCGAAGGGGCTCACCCGCCGCGGCGATTTCATCAAGGTCTCCCACCGCCAGGAGCTCGACATCAGCATCGTGGCCGCGGCGTTCCGGGTGGACCTGGACGCGGCCGGCGTCGTCCGCGCCGCTCGGCTGGCCTACGGCGGGGTGGCCGAGCGCACGAAACGGGCGCGGCAGGCCGAGGCGGCGCTGGTCGGGCGCCGGCTGGAAGAGGCGGCGGAGGACGTCGCGCGGATCCTCGCGCAGGAGTTCACCCCGATCGACGACGTCCGGAGCGGGGCGGCGTACCGGCGGGGCCTGGTGGTTTCGTTGTGGGAGAAATTCATGCGCGGCGAGGCGAGCGGGATCCACGACGGCGCGCCCGCCTACGCCTATCAGGGACCGTGGGCGGTGGACGAGGCGACGAGGGCGCTGCGTCACGAGAGCGCCGTCGGCCATGTGACCGGCCGGGCGCAGTACGTGCACGACACGGCTTTGCGGCGGCCGATGCTCGAGGTCTGGCCGGTGATGGCACCGCACGCGCGCGCCCGCATCGCGCGCCGGGATGCGGCCGCCGCCCGTCGGGCTCCGGGGGTGGTGGCGGTGCTGCTGGCCGAGGACATCCCCGGCGAGAACAACACGGGGCCCTCCCGGCACGACGAACCGCTGTTCGCGAAGGACGAGGTCCTTTTCCACGGCCAGACCGTGGCCGCCGTGGTGGGCGATTCGCTCGAGGCGTGCCGGAAGGCGGCGGCGCTCGTGCAGGTCGACTATGAGCCGCTGCCGCCGGTGCTCGGCATCCCGGCGGCGGTCGCGGCGAACAGCTTCCACACGGACTGGCACCGGCTCAGCCGCGGGGACTGCGCGGCGGCCCTCGCGGCCGCGCCGGAGCGGTTCGAGGGAGAGTTCGAGTTCGGCGGGCAGGAGCATTTCTACCTCGAGACGCACGCGGCGTGGGCCGAGCCGGCCGAGGAGGGCGCCGTGACCATCCATTCGTCGACGCAGCACCCGTCCGAGATCCAGGCGATCGTCGCGGAGGTCCTGCACCTGCCGCGCCACCGCATCGTGGTGCAGGTCCCGCGCATGGGCGGGGGCTTCGGCGGCAAGGAGACGCAGGGCAACGCGTTCGCGGCGATCGTGGCGCTCGCCGCGGTGAAGACCGGGCGGCCGGTGCGGCTGCAGCTCGACCGCGACCTGGACATGACGCTCACCGGCAAGCGGCATCCTTTCCGCGCGCGGTTCACGGTCGGCCACGACCGCGAGGGCCACATCCTCGCCGCGCGGGTCGAGCTGGTGTCCGACGGCGGGTGGTCGCTCGACCTTTCGCTGCCGATCGCGGACCGGGCGCTCTTCCACCTCGACAACGCGTACTACGTGCCCGCGGTCGACTTTCGCAGCCGCGTGGCCAGGACCAACGTGACGTCGCACACGGCGTTCCGCGGCTTCGGCGGCCCGCAGGGCATGCTGGTGATGGAGGAGATCATGGACCGGATCGCGCGCCGGACCGGCGTGTCCCCCGAGGTCGTGCGCGGACGCAACCTGTACCACGGGGAGGGCGAGACGAACCGGACGCATTATCTCGAGGACATCGGCGACAACCGGATCCCCGAGATGTGGCGGCTGGTGCTGGACCGGGCGAAGTTCGCGGCGCGGCGCCGGGAGATCGAGGCCTGGAACCGCGCGCATGCGCGGGTGAAGCGCGGGCTGGCGGTCACGCCCGTGAAGTTCGGCATCAGCTTCACGCTCACCCACTACAACCAGGCCGGCGCGCTCGTGCTCATTTATCAGGACGGCTCGGTGCAGGTGAACCACGGCGGCACCGAGATGGGCCAGGGGCTGCACACCAAGATCCTCGGCATCGCCGCGCGCGAGCTGGGCGTCCCGGCCGCCTGCATCCGGATGATGACCACCAGCACCGACAAGGTGCCGAACACGTCGGCCACGGCCGCCTCGAGCGGGGCGGACCTCAACGGCTTTGCGGTGGCGGCGGCGTGCGCGATCCTGCGCGAGCGGCTGGCGGGCGTGGCCGCGGGGATGCTGCAGGCGGCGGGGGGCAGCCGGCCCGACGCCGCCGACATCGACTTCGCCGACGGCGAGGTCTTCGCGCGGGGCAATCGCGCGCTGCGGCTGCCTTTCGCGAAGGTCTGCGCCAAGGCCTACACCGAGCGCGTCAGCCTGGCCGCGACGGGATACTACAAGACCCCGGGCATCCGCTGGGATTGGACGAAGGCGGAAGGACGGCCGTTCCATTACTTCGCGTGCGGGGCGGCCGTGGCGGAGGTCGAGGTCGACGGGTACACCGGCATGCACCGCGTCCGCCGGGTGGACATCGTGCACGACGTGGGCGATTCGCTGAACCCCGGCGTGGACCGCGGGCAGATCGAGGGCGGATTCGTGCAGGGCATGGGCTGGCTCACGAGCGAGGAGCTGCGGTGGGACGCCCAGGGTCGCCTCCTCACCCACAGCGCGAGCACGTACCAGATCCCTGACATCAGCGACGCGCCGGCGGAGTTCAACGTGACGCTCCTGCCCCGTGCGGCGCAGGCGAACACCGTGCACGGCAGCAAGGCCGTGGGCGAGCCGCCGCTGATGCTCGCGTTTTCGGTGCGCGAGGCGATCCGCGACGCCGTCGCCTCGTTCGGCGGAGGCGGCGAAGTCCGGCTCGCCTCGCCGGCCACGCCCGAGGCGATCTTTGCCGCGATCCGGGATCGCGGAACGGTCCCGGCTGCCCCGTCGTTTTCGGAACTCGCCGCGGGCGGTTCCCCTCCTCGCCGCAATTCGCGTCGTCCGCGGGCCTAACGCGGCCGCCGTCGTCCGCCGGAGGGCTTGCGCTTGAGCGCGTCGCGTTCCGTGAGCAGCTGAGCCGCGATGCTCAGGGCGATCTCGTGGGGGTGGTTGGTTCCGAATTCGAGCCCGACCGGACAATGGAACTGTTTCGCGCGCTGCGCGGGCACTCCCTCCGCGACCAGCTCGTTTCTCAGAATCGCGGCCTTGGCGTCGCTGCCGATCACGCCCACGAAGGGAAAATTCCTTTCCAGGAGCGCGCGCTGCAGCACCGGGCGGTCGGAGGCATGGCCCTGGGTCAGGCAGAGGAGGAACGCAGGGTCGGGCATCCGGGGAACGAGCGACGCGGGGTCCTCGGCCTCGATGTACCGGCAGTTCCGCGCCCGCGGCAGCCGGTCGAGCCACTCGCGGCGCGGGTCGACGACCGTCAACGCGCAGTCGAGGGGCGCGAGGACCGGCACGAGGGCCTGGACCACGTGGCCGGCCCCGAAAATCCAGATCGGCCAGGCGGAGCCGGGCCCGCCCGCCAGGTGCGGTTCAAAATACAGCTTCACGGACCCGCCGCAGGTCATCCCGACGTCCTTGCGGAGACTCCAGTTCACGAACCGCGGCTCGGCGCCGCCGGCGGCGAGGATCTCGCGGGCCAGCCCCAGGGCTCGGGCCTCGACCTTGCCGCCCCCGACGGTGCCGGCGAGCAGTCCGGCGGAGGTGACGAGCATCTTCGCCCCGGAGTCCTGCGGCGTGCTGCCCAAGGCCTCGACGAGCACGACCAGGACGGACGCGGTGCCTTCGCGCTGCAGGGATGCGAGCTGCTCGTAGATATCCGGGGGACCCATCGCGAACCAACCTGCCGGGGGCGCCCCCCCGGGCCAAACGCAAAAGCTGCCGGCCCGTCGCGGGCAGATTCCTGGCCGCGTGCACCGTCGCGGCTTTCCAAACGCAAGACGCCGCCCGGCGAAGCGCCGGGCGGCGTCGAGCACACACGACACCACAAAGGGTCAGGAGAATGGCGAGGCGGTCCGCAGCCGGAGCGACGGGGCCGCACCCGGCCGGGGCCCGGCCCAGGCCGGGGAAAACGTGCGCCGCAGGAGCGCGAGATCGAGCGGCTCCGTGCGGTGCATCGCCATCAGCGAGAGCACGCGGGAGACGACACAGTAGTCCAGGAGCACGATCGTCGCGGCGGCGGCGGCCGGCAGCCAGAGGAGGGGGCCGAGGTGCGGGAGGTGACCGGTGAAGACCACGGCGGCGAACACGACGCGGACCTGCACGGCGAGCGAATCCCAGGAGTTCTCGCGCATGTAGAAGCCGATGACCTGCGCGAGGAACAGGCCGAGGGCGACGACGCCCGCCCATGGCTCGGCCAGGCGCGCGGTCACCAGCAGCGCGGCGGCGGCGAGCCAAAGCCACCAGGCCGGGGAGCGGGACACGACGGACGGGCGTTTCACGGCGGGCAGGGGTCGGAGCGGCGCTCAGCGGCGGGCGAGGTACAACGGCCGCTCGGGATCGTCGGCGAACGTGACGCTGCGCACGGTCGCGAAGCCGGCCTCGAGCAGCCGGTGGCTGACCGCGCCGGGCGGGGGCTGGAAGAAGAGCACGCCATCCCGGCGCAGGCTCCCGTGGAGGCTCGCGAGCCGGCGCAGCAGCGGGAGCGATCGCGCGTCATCCTCGAGGCTCGCCACAAAGTGGAAGATCCCCCCGAAGCGGTGGGTCGCGATGTTGCCCGCCTCGAACCAGACGTTGGCGAGCGAGCAGGATAGCGCCTGCCGGCGCGCGAGCACGATGTTCCGGTCGGAGTCGTCGATGCCGGCGAAGAGGCTGCGCGGGAACCGGCGGGCCAGCTCGTGGACGCCGTGGCCTTCGCCGCAGCCGGTCAGCAGGAAGGTCGCGCCCGCCTCCAGCGCGGCGAGCGTGCCCGGCGCAGTCGGGAAATAGCGTGCCACGAGCGCATCGGCGGTGGCCGGCGGGGCGAGGGTGATCGTGTCGTTGAGGACGCACATGGGGACGGCGGGTGAGGAAGCCAGTGTGCCCGAAAGCGTCCGCCGCCGGTATGGGCCGGGGGAGGGTAGCCGGACGGCCCGGCCGCGCATCGCGAGGCCTCGGGGTGGCGGCGGGCCGACGCCATCGACAACCAACCCCCGCGGGCCTACGGGCCCGTCCCGCTCACACCGCGCCCGACGTGCGGCGCTGTTCCTGCCAGCGCTCGCGTCCCGCGAAGATCGGAAGCGAGTCGGCGACCGCGACGTCGCGGGTGAGGAGGAAGTGATGCGCGAACAACTCGTCGGCCTCGCCCCAGGCGAGGCCGTGCGGGGGTCCGTCCTCCGGCTTGGTGTTCTTGTAGAAAAAATAGCCGACGAACAGGCCGCCCGGCTTGAGGAGGCTGGCGACGCGCTTGGCGTAAGCCGGCCGGAGCGCGGGATCGATGGCGCACAGGAAGGTCCGCTCGTACAGGACGTCGAACGACGCGGGCTCGAGCGTCGCGGTGAAGAAATCGGCCTGCTGAATCCGGTTCGCCAGTTCGGCGCCGGCGTTCCGGCGCGCCTCCTCGACCGCGGCCGCCGAGAAGTCGATGGCCGTGACGTCGTAGCCGACCGTGGCGAACGCGCGGATCTCGTAGCCGGCGCCGCAGCCGGGAATCAGGACGCGGTTGCCGCCCTTGATCTTGCGCTTGAGGAAATCCTTCAGGTCGGCCGGCACGCCGCCGAAATCCCACGGAGTCTCGCTCTCGCGATAGCGCTGGTCCCAGAAGGCGGGTGTGCTGCTGTCAGGCATGAAGCGGGGTTCCACACAGAGCACAAATCCGCCGCGGTGCAACCCAAAGGCCCGCCGTTTCCTGCGGTGCTGCCCGCTCGCCCGGGGGCGTGATTTGCGGCGAGCGGGAGATTTTCCCGGACGGATGAGGTCTTCTGGCCGGCGGGCGTCGGGTGCGGGTGGCGGACGACCGGCGCCCGATATGCGCGCCGGGACGCCGCGCACCACCGGTCGCACTCGCGCGCACTCCCCGCGGTGGTCGGCTAGCGCGCCGGGACGTCGCGCGCCACCGAATTGGCGGGCGCGGGCCCGTGCGGCGAAGGCACGTGCGCGGACTCCATGATCCGGACGAGCCGCGCGACGACTTCCGGATGCTGCGCGGCGACATCCGTCGCCTCGCCCGGATCGCGCGCGAGGTCATAGAGCTCGACGGGGCCGGTGAAGAGGGGCGAACGCACCGCCTTCCAGTTGCCGTCGCGGACGGCCTGGGCGGTCGCGCGCTCGTGAAACTCCCAGTAAAGCGCGGGCCGGGCGGCCTGCGTCTGGCCGACGAGCGCGGGGCGGAAACTGACGCTGTCGAGGCCGGCCGGGACAGCGATGCCGGCGAGGTCGGCGGCGGTGGCGAGAAAGTCGCCCTGGTAGGCGATAAAGTCCGAAGTCTTTCCGGCCGGCACGCGGCCGGGCGCCCAGGCGAGCAGCGGCACGCGGATGCCCCCTTCATAGAGGTCGCGCTTGTGCCCGCGGAAGGGGCCGTTGGAGTCGAAGAAGTCCGGATCGTGCCCGCCTTCCCGGTGTGGACCGTTGTCGGAGCTGAACAGCACGATCGTGTTCTCGCCCAGTTCGTGGCGTTCCAGGGTCTCGATGATGCGGCCGACGTCGCGGTCGAGCTGCGACACCATGGCGGCGAAGGCCTTCTCGTTATCCGGCCAGTCGGTCGCCGCGAACGCGCCGTAATCGGGGATCTCCATGCCTTTCTCTCCGCCCTCGTTGTTCGCGTGGGGCAGCGTCGGGGCGTAGTAGAGGAAGAAAGGCTGGTCGCGCGACTGCCGGCCGAGCCACGCGACGGCCTCGTCCGCGATGAGCTGCGCGGCGTAGTCCACCCGGACGGAAGCCACGCCCTGGCCGAGGGGACCTTCGTCGGGCACGACGTTGCGGAGCGGCACGCGCTCGCCGTTTCGGACCAGGAACGTCGGGAAATAATTGTGCGCGTGGGTCTGGTCCACGTAGCCGAAAAAATGCTCGAAACCCTGCTTCAGCGGCGCGCCGGTGGTACCCTCGGCGCCGAGCCCCCATTTGCCGACCAGCGCCGTGCGGTAGCCCGCCTCGCGCAGCAGCCGCGCGACCGTGACCTGGTCCGCCGGGAGCGCGAGCTTGGCGTTCCGGCGAAACAGGGCGTGGCCCGTGTGCTGGCCGGTCATGAGGACGTTGCGCGAGGGCGCGCAGACGGGCGAACCGGCGTAGAATTGCGTGAAGCGCACGCCCTCGCGGGCGATCCGGTCGAGATGCGGCGTGGGAATGCGCTTCTGGCCGAAGCAGCCCACGTCCGCATAGCCGAGATCGTCGGCGAGGATGAAAACGATGTTCGGACGCGATGCGGCCGCGGCGGCGGCCAGGAGGAAGAAGGCCAGGAGACAGGCCGCCTGGTGTCGGGCAACGGTGCGCAGGAGCATGGGCGAGGGAAGGCTGGTGCGGACCGCGGCGCGCGCAAGCGACACGGATTTCGGCCAGTTCGCGGGGCGCCGGGAGAAAGCCGGAGCTCGGAACGCGCTCGGGTTCCTTCCGCCGCGGCCTGCTAGATCAGGCCCAGCTTCATCTTACCTTCCTCGGAGATCATCGACTGGTTCCAGGGCGGGTCCCAGGTGATGCGGACGTCGGCGGTGGAGACGCCTGGCACCAGCAGGACCTTGTTCTTGGCGTCCTCCGCGATCACCGGGCCCATGCCGCAGCCGGGCGCGGTGAGGGTCATCTGGATGTCGACCTTGTGGCCCCCGTCCTCCTGCTTCGCGATGTCCATCGAGTACACGAGCCCGAGGTCGACGATGTTGACGGGGATCTCGGGGTCGAAGACCTGGCGGAGCTGCGCCCAGACGGCCTCGGGGTCGGGCGCGCCGCCGGCGAGCGTGGCGGATCGGACGCTGTTGTCGACGACCTGCTCGCCCAGCGCATCCCCGTCGCGGCCGTCGATGCGGAAGAGGCCGAAGTCGGTCTGCACGGTGTAGCTGCCCCCCAGGGTCTGGTGCAGGAACACGCGGGTGCCGGCGGCGAGCTGCTGTTTCTCGCCCGAGGGGATTTGCGCGGCGGCGACGTCGCGCGAGAGGGTTCGTTCGCGATTTTGCATGGCGGCTGGTCGAAAATGGTCCCGCGGACGAAAGCGGATGGGCGAATCGCCGATCCGCGGGGGCCCGTGGGGCGCGCGGGAATCCTCATTCCTTGAATTTGCGGCGGATGAGGCCGCTGAGGATGTCGTGGAGGTTCTCGTTGTCGATCTTGCCGAGGACCTCCTCGAAGAAGCCGAACACGAGGAGCTCGTCGGCCTGCGCCTTGGCGATGCCGCGCGACTGGAGGTAGAACTCCTGCTCGGCGGGGATGCGGGCGCTGGTCGCGCCGTGCGTGCAGCGGACGTCGTTCGCCTGGATCTCGAGGCCGGGCAGCGAGTGCGCCTCGGCGTCGTCGGAGAGCATGAGGTTGCGGTTGCTCTGGTACGCGTCGGTCTTCTGGGCGTCCGGATCGACCACGATGAGGCCGGAGAAGACGGTCTTGGCCTGGTCGAGCAGCGCGTTCTTGTAGAGGAGGTTCGAGGACGTGTTCGGCGCCTGGTGGATCTGGAGCGTCCGCTGGTCGAATTCCTGGGCGCCGTGCGCGATGGTGAGCGCGAGCATCTCGGAGTGGGCGCCGGGGGCCTGCAGCTGCGAGTACGACTCGTGCCGCGCCTGCCGGGCGCCGGCGTGGAGGTTCACCGAGACGACGCGGGCGTCGCGGCGCGCGACGGTGGCGTTGAACTGGAAGGAGAGGGTGGCGCGGCTCCACTCCTGCGTCGCGACGTAGGTGAGCTGCGCGCCGTGGCCGGCGTGCAGGTCGTTGCCGCCGCAGGCGAACTGGGGCGACGCGTCCAGGGGCGGCGCGGAGGCGCCGGCCGCGGCCGGGAAGTCGGAGCGGAAGAAGTCGACGACCGTGGCCTTCGCGTTCTCGCCGGCGACGACGAGCGTGTGCGGGAACACGGCCGTGTTGGGGCCGCAGGCGTAGTGGAAGACGCCGACCGGCAGCCGGAGCGTGACGTTCTTCGGGATATAGACGAACGCGCCGTCCTCGAGGAACGCCTCGTGCAGCGCGGCGAACTTCTCCGAGCCGAGCTTCGAGGGCTGGGTCAGGAGGTGTTCGCGGACGAGCGCCTCGTGCCGCACCAGCGCCTCCTGCAGCGTGCTGAAGATCACGCCCTGCGAGGCGGCGTCGGCGGCGAGCTCGCCGCGCGTGCTCAGCCGGTTGTTGGCGAAGATCAGGTGGCCGAGGCCGTCGATCCCGACCTCGGCGTGCGTGGCGGGCCGGGGCGCGGGGCCGTCCGGGACGGCGAATCCGTCGAGCGTGAGCGAGCCGATGTTGCTGAAGCGCCAGCCCTCGTTCGTGCGGGCGGGCATCGGGAGGGCCGCAAACCGCGCGAAGGCGGCCTTCTTGCGGTCGAGCCACCAGGCGGGCAGGTGCGCGACGCGCGCGAGGTGGGCGTGGAAGGCGGCCTCGGTGAAGGAGCCGACGGCGGGGGATTGGACGGAGGAAGTTGCCATATCGGTGCGGGTCACGGCGAGGAGCGGAGCGGCGGGGCCGGTCCGCGGGCGCGCGACGACGAAAGCGGGTCAGCCCACGCTCCCTTCCATCTCGAGGTCGATGAGGCGCTTCAGCTCGACGGAATATTCCATCGGGAACTGGCGGGCGAGGTCGTTGATGAAGCCGTTCACCGCGAGGCTCATGGCCTGGGCCTCGGAGAGGCCCCGCTGCTGCATGTAGAAGATCATGTCCTCGGACACCTTGGAGACGCTCGCCTCGTGCTGCGTGGCGTTCTTGTCGCCGCGCACGGTGATGGCGGGGTAGGTGTCGGTGCGGCTGTTCGTGTTGATGAGCAGGGCGTCGCACTCGGTGTTGTTCTTGCAGCCCTTGAGGTGGCGCGGGATGTGGACCTGGCCGCGGTAGGTGGCGCGGCCCTGGCCGACGGAGATGGATTTCGACACGACGGTCGAGGTGGTCTCGTCGGCCGCGTGGATCATCTTCGCGCCGGTGTCCTGGTGCTGGCCGTCGTTCGCGAGGGCGATGGAGATGACCTCGCCGCGGGCCTTCCGGCCCTTCAGGACGACGCCGGGGTACTTCATCGTGAGCCGGCTGCCGATGTTGCAGTCGATCCACTTGATCTCGGCCTCCTCGTGCGCGAGGCCGCGCTTCGTGACCAGGTTGTAGACGTTCGGGGCCCAGTTCTGGACGGTGATGTACTGGATCTTGGCGCCCTTGAGGGCGACGAGCTCGACGACGGCGCTGTGCAGGGTCGACGTGGAGAATTTCGGCGCGGTGCAGCCCTCCATGTAGACGACCTCGGCGCCCTCGTCGGCGATGATGAGGGTGCGCTCGAACTGCCCGAAGTTCTCCGCGTTGATGCGGAAGTATGCCTGGAGCGGGTGCGAGACCTTGACGCCCGGCGGGACGTAGATGAACGAACCGCCCGAGAACACGGCGCTGTTGAGCGCCGAGAACTTGTTGTCGCCGGTGGGGATCACCTTGCCGAACCACTTGCGGAAAATCTCCGGGTGTTCGCGCAGGCCCTCGGTCGAGTTGACGAAGATGACGCCCTGCTTGGCCACGGCCTCCTTGATGTTGGAGTACGCGGCCTCGGAATCGAACTGCGCCTCGACGCCGGCGAGGAACTTGCGCTCCTGCTCCGGGATGCCGAGCCGCTCGAACGTCTTCTTGATGTCGGCCGGGACCTCGTCCCAGGTGCGCTTCGGCTTCTGGCCCTGCGAGAGGTAATAGCGGATCTTGTCGAAGTTGATGTTCTCGAGGTCCTTCGTCGCCCAATGGGTGGGCAGCGGCTTTTCGAGGAAGGTCTTGTACGCCTTCAGCCGGAAATCGAGCAGCCACGGCTCCTCCTTTTTCACGGACGAGATGTAGCGGATGGTGTTTTCGGTGAGGCCGGTGCCCGCGTCGAAGTCGTACTTCACGTCGTACTTGAAGTCGCCGGCGGACTGGTCGATCCCCGCGACGGGGTTCTCGATTTCGGGGGCCTCGATTTCACTCGGAGGTTTCATGGCGGACGAAGATTTGAGGTTCGGAAGGTGGGGGGGATGCCCGGGGGGGCCGGGCGGGGCGTCAGGCGCTGGCGAGCTCCTTCTTGACCCAGTCGTAGCCCTTCGCCTCGAGTTCGAGGGCGAGGCTCTTGTCGCCGCTCTTCACGATGCGGCCGTCGTACATCACGTGGACGAAGTCCGGCACGATGTAGTTGAGCAGGCGCTGGTAGTGGGTGATGAGGAGGATGCCCGGCGGGTTGGCGGCCGCGCGGATGGCGTTCACGCCCTCGGCGACGATGCGGAGCGCGTCGATGTCGAGGCCCGAGTCGGTCTCGTCCATCAGAGCGTACTTCGGCTCGAGCATGGCCATCTGCAGGATCTCGCAGCGCTTCTTCTCGCCGCCGGAGAAGCCCTCGTTGACCGCGCGGGAGGTGAACTTCCGGTCGATCTTGAGGAGGTCCATCTTCGCGTAGAGCCGCTTGTAGTAGCCGCTCGCGTCGAGCTCCTCGCCCTCGGCCATGCGGGCCTGCACGGCGGCGCGGAGGAAGTTCGCGATGCTGACGCCCGGGATTTCGCTGGGATACTGGAAGGCCAGGAAGAGGCCGGCGCGCGCCCGCTCGTCCGGTTCCATTTCGAGGACCGAGCGGCCGTCGAGCACGATGTCGCCGCCGGTGATCACGTAGTCGGGGTGCCCGGCGACGGCCTTCGCGAGCGTCGACTTGCCCGTGCCGTTGGGGCCCATGACGGCATGGACCTGGCCCGGCTGGATCGT
Organism: Opitutaceae bacterium; assembly: GCA_035626915.1. Lineage (GTDB taxonomy): Bacteria > Verrucomicrobiota > Verrucomicrobiia > Opitutales > Opitutaceae > Didemnitutus. The sequence continues at coordinate 89,679 of DASPMS010000077.1, read as the reverse complement.
GAGCGTGAGGCCCTTGACGATGGCTTTGTCGCCGATGGCGATCTGGAGGTTCTTGATCTCGAGGGAGGACATGTGGTGCGGAAAGGAGACGGGAGCGGAAGGGGCGGTCGGGGAAGGCGGGAAAACGATTCCGGGGCGCGGCGGCCTAGTTGGTGCCGGCCTTGCCGCGGAAGCTCAGTTCGACGGCGGAGGCTTCGAAGCCGGAAGGGAGGATCGCGCGGAGGCGGGCGAGGACGTCGGCCGGAACGGCGATGTCATGGACCTTGCCGGTCGCCTCGTCGTGAAAATGCGCGTGTTCGTGAAGATTCGGGCAGTAACGGGTGGGCGCACGCTCGAAGTTCACCTGCCGGACGAGCCCGCAGGAGACGAGGGTGTCGAGGCAGTTGTAGACCGTGGCGAGCGAGATGGTGGGCATCTGCGCCTTCACGCGGGCGAAGATCTCGTCGGCCGTCGGGTGGTCGCGCTTGTCTAGGATCACCTTGAGGACGACTTCGCGCTGCGGGGTGGGCCGGACGTCACAGGCCTTAAGCCGGGCGTGCAGGGCTTCGTGGTCTTCGGCGGGGCTTTTCATGGTGGATGGGGAGCCAGCAAGGGAAGCTCCCAGAGACTCGGTTTCAAGTAGGAATTAGAATTATTCTAAACAATGGGAGTAGATAATCCCTACCCATTGCACGGCAACTATTAATGGTCGAATTTGCGTCGGTCATATCCCTCGCTCTGGCCTCCAGCGAAAGGGACAGGCTATTAACGCTGGGCCTTCGGGGGCCTGAGGACCCGAGCGAAAGGGACAGGCTATTGAAGCTGGGGCCCTTGCTTGAGGCCCTCAATTGAAGGGACAGGCACTAACGCGGTGCTCCTACTTGGGGCTCTGCCGTAAGGGACAGGCTATTTAACGCCGGGCCTGCGCCGTGAATGGGGGCGAGCGGAAGGCGGACGCCAGCACCAGTGCCAGGGCTCGTAGTGGATGCCCTGGCGATTGCCGCGGGGGTAGGAGAGGAAGAAGCCGAACCGGGCGGCATGCCGCTTCAGCCACCGGCACGCGCGGGTCCGGCCAAAGCTGCTCGTCAGTTCGGTGCAACCCGGGCAGCCCACATCCAAGGCGCAGCCGCCGTGATGTTCGCTGCAGCCGGGGGCGGCCATGAGTCGGAGGATGCGCCCGATTCGGTCCCCTCGCCGCAGCTTGGCGCGGATCAGGCGGGCCTGCCGCGCCACGCTGCGAAATCCGGAAACGGGCACGAGCTCGATGCCGTCCCGGGCCGCGGCCGCCGCGAGTCGGCGCCACGCGGCGGCGGCCGCGGGAGCAAGCTGGATGGCGCGACCCGCGGGGCTTCGGCCGATCGTGACCAGGCGCCCAGGATGCGTCTGCAACGGCAAGTCGCGGACGGCCGCGTAGTCGGCGGGTATGCCGAGGCTGGACCAGAGGCGCTGAATCGGAACGGGCAGACCCGCGGGCGGGCGGGCCCGTCGCGCGGTCGATCTTGCGGTGGATGGCACGGAGATCGGCCGGCCCTCCCGAAGGCCGGTCAATGACCGTGCTCCTTGTCGGCCAGCCAGCGTTCGGCCTCGATCGCCGCCTGGCAGCCCATGCCGGCCGCCGTGATCGCCTGCCGATAAACGTGGTCGGCGCAGTCGCCGGCAACGTAGACGCCCGGCGTGCGGCTTTTCACCTGGGAGCCGTTCACGGGAACGAAGTAGCCATTTTCGTCGGTATCGACGGCGGATCGGAAGGGCGCGGTGTTCGGCACATGGCCGATGGCGATGAAGACGCCTTTCACCGGCAGCACGGACTCGGCGCTGGTCTTCACGTTCCGGACGCGCAGGCCGGAGACGGCGCCTTCCTTCACGCCCTCGACGGCGACCGGGACGCTGTCCCAGACCGGCTGGATTTTCGGGTGCGACGTCGCGCGGTCGGCCATGATCTTGGAGGCGCGCAGCGTGTCGCGGCGGTGGACGAGGTAGATCCGGCTCGCGAAGCGGGTGAGGAAGAGGGCTTCCTCGGCCGCGCTGTCGCCGCCGCCGATCACCGCGACCTCCATGTTGCGGTAGAAGGCGCCGTCGCACGTCGCGCAGGTGGTCACGCCCTTGCCCCCGAAAAGCTCCTTCTCGCCCGGCACGCCCGTCAGCCGCGGCGAAGCGCCCGTGGCGATGATGATGGTCCGCGCCTTCACCTCGCGGTCGGCGAGCCGCACCGTGTAGGGCCAGCTCGCGGTGTCGAGCGACTGCACGAGCCCGCTCTCGTAGCGCGTGCCGAACTTCTCGGCCTGCTTGCGCAGGTTCTGCATCAGCTCGAAGCCGTCCACGCCGCCGGGGAAGCCGGGAAAATTCTCCACCTCCGACGTGGTCGTGAGCTGTCCCCCGGGCTGGGCGCCCTCCAGCACGAGCGGCCGGAGATTCGCGCGGGCGGTGTAGATCGCGGCGGTGAGTCCGGCGCAACCGGTGCCGACGATGACGACGTTTTCGACAGGGGCGGGCATGGCGGAAAGGCCCGAAGTGAGCCCAACAATTACCGGGGCGCAACCCCGGAGATGTCCCGCGCGCTGGGTCGAAAGGACCAGGCCCGCTCGGAGCGCACCGGCTTCGTCCTTGCCGGCCGCCGGCATCTGCGCTGAAGTCGGACGCGCATGCCGGAATACTTGTATCGCGCCCGCGGCCCGCGCGGGGAGCGGATCACGGATTCGATCCAAGCGGACTCGCTTGCCGCGGCCCGGCGGCGGCTGGAGGAGCGGCACTGCACGGCGATCGAGTTCTACACGGGGGACAACGCGGCCGACGTCGCGCGGATGTCCTCCGCCGGCACCGGCATTGATGCCGCCGCGGCGGGCGAATGGACGGCCGCGGACGAGATCGAGGCCCAGCGGCGGCGCGGCACGGGAGCGCAGATCTGGTGGGCGTTCACGAAGCACCTGATCATCTTCTCGCTGCTCGCGCGCTGGAACTACGCGTCGATGCGCGACGGCCCGCCGTACGGCTGGCTCGACTGGCTGGGCTTCGTCGCCACGCCGTTGTACGCGGCCGTCTTCCTGATGATGGTGCTGCCCCTGACGATCTTCACGCAGATCCTCGAGGCCTCGGTCTGGCACGACTGGGCAAGGCAGGCCCGATGGATCGGGGCGGCGCGACTGCTGCGGCGGCTGATGCGCACCGGCATCCCGGAGAACGAGCTCGTCTTCCGCGAGGCCTATGCGCTGGCCGCGCAGGGCAACCTCAGCGCGGCGCTCCGGCACGCCGAGCCCCTCCGGCAGGATCCGAACACGGTCGAGTACCTTTTCCTGGGCCGGCTGGCGACCATCCACGAGTACGCCGGCGACTTCGCCGGCGGCTTGCGCTGCCTGGAGCGGGCGATTGCGCTCAAGCCGGAGGTCCCCGACCTCTGGATCGATCTCGCCACCTTCCGGCTGCGCCACTTCGGGAATGCGGCCGGCGGGCGCGAGGCGCTGGCGCGGACGGCCGGCCACGAGCTGCCGGAGCTCGCCCGGGCGATGGTGGAGATCGCGGAGGGCATGGCCGCGACGATCGAGCGCGATTTCGCGTCCGCGGACCGCTCGTTGCGGGCGTCGGCCGCGCGGTTCGATAAATTCGGCATCCCGCTGATCAAGACCATCCGCGCCGAGCTCGACGCCTGGCACGCGGTCGCGCTGGCGGGGCTCGGCCGGGCGGCGGAGGGACGAAAGCTGCTCGCGCGGGCCCGGCCGTTGCTCACGGCCCAGAAGTCGCACGCGCTGCTCGCGCGCGCGGAGGCCGCGCTGGCCTGAGCCCTACGGCTGGCGGGACTCGCCGGCGGGCCGCGACCCGGGCACGACGTCGTCGCCGAACCCGACCACTTCCGGCGTGCCGATCTCGACCGTGCCCTCGCGGCTGATCCGCTGGGTGACGACCTGGACCTCGCCCATGTCCTGGCCGAAGTAGGGGCCGGCCGAGGCGATGAGCGCCGGCAGCGTCTCCGTCATCGCGACGCCGCGGGAGTTCACCGTCATCTTCGTCCGCCAGAGCAGCAGCCGCTTCTCCTCCGCGACGGACTGGAAGTCGTAGGCCGACGCGATGACGAAGTAGACGCTGCTGCCGACGTCCTCCATGAGCCCGCGATGTTTCGCGCTGCGCTGGCGGAAGGCCTCCACGGGGCTGAAGATCTGCGTCATCGCCCCCGCGGCGTCGCCCTGCACGTTGAAATGCGTGTCGACCGCGCCGTTCGGGTCCACGCGCGGCTTGGGCATCGCGCGCTGCGCGGCGCCCTGCGTAGCCATCGCCTGCACGAGCTCGCGTGCGAACTTTTCGCCGCCGACCAGCCGCGCGCGCTCGATCAGCTCGTCGACCAGAACCTTGTTCGGCACGGTGTTGTTCTCCGGGTCGTCGTCGACGAGCGGATTGGAATGCGAGCCCCACGAATAGATGATCACGAGCGAGGGCGGATGATCCTTGTCCGCTCCGCGGTACCCGCTGGCCGAGAGCGCGCGCTCGAGGACGCGCTCCATGCGCTCGACCTCGGGCGGCTTCTCCCCGGCCGGGGCTCCATGGCCCAGCTGGAGGAAGCCGGCAGGCTTCGTGATGTAGTAGACCGGCGCGGCGGCGGTGGGCTTCGCCGCCTGGCGCCCCTCGTCGGTCATCTCGGTGATAATGTTGAAATCGACGTGCGGGTTCTTCTGGATCCCGCGCGGCAGGATCGAGAACACGAACGGGCTCTTGTCGCGGGCCGGCGGTTCGGCGGGCCGGTCGATCTGGGCGGACGCCGCGGCGAGGAGCGCGAGCGCAGCGAGGCAGGAGGCGGGCACTCTCATGGGGCGGGTGGAAGCTAGCGGAAGGTCGCGGCGGAGGAAAGCCCGTGGAGTCGGACAGTCACTCCCCGCGCCCTCAGCCACTGCGATTCGATGTCATGGTGGCGGCCCGCAGGGCGTCGATCGTGAACGGTTTCGTCAGGAGGCACGTGACGCCCGCGGCGAGCACCGCCGCCCGGACTTGGCTGTCGAACCGCCCGCTCATCATCACCACCTGGGCGCGGCTGCCCTCGGCCTGGAGCGTACGGGCGAGCACGAGCCCGTCGCACCCCGGCATGTTGAAATCGGTCAGCACCAGCTCGACGGACTCGCGGTTGGCGCGGAAGGTCTCGAGGGCGGCGGTGCCATCCGCGGCCTCCAGCACCGCGTAGCCGAGGTGCTTGAGCATCTCGGCCGCCACCACGCGGACGTAGCTGTCGTCCTCGGCGACGATGGCCAGCGGCCGGCCGCGGGCGGGGAGGCGATCCGCCAGCCGCTGGCGGCGCCGCTCGAGCAGCGCCATCGCGTCGTCCGCGAGCCGGCGGAGCGCGGCGTGCTCGACGGCGGTCGGCTCGCGCGGCCGGCCGTCCAGCACGCAGAGGGTGCCGAGCGAATGCCCGTCGGGCGTGATGATCTGCGCGCCGACGTAGGCCCGGTATCCGTCGGGCCGGTTGACGACCGCGAGCCGGGCGAATCGCGGGTCGGCGGGCGCGTCGCCCACGACGAACGTGCCGCTGCTGTGAAACGCATGCTGGCAGAAGGTCTCGCAGCGCGGGAGCTCGCGGATGCCGGCGTCAGCGGGCTTGAGGCCCACGGCCGCCTTGAACCAGCAGCGCTCCTCGTCCATCAGACTGAACAGCGCGGTCGGATAGCCGGTTTCCCGCACGGCGCGCGCGACGAGTTCGTCGAACTCGACCTCGGGCGGCGTGTCGAGGATCGCGTAGCGACGAAGGGCGGCGAGCCGATCGGACTCCGCGTGGCGATTTCCAGCGGCGGGAACCATGGCAACAAATGAGGGCTGATAGGCCGCGGGGAAGGTCGCCTCAAATCCAAATCCGGCAAGACGCAGTTTTTTGCCAACCGCCACCGGTTGGCATCGGCCGCCGGACCTGCCGCCATCGTTTGCGCGGGCCGCGCCGGCGGAGGCTCACTTGTCCTTACCTTTGCCTTTGCCCTTGCCGGAGCCGCCGGTGCGGCCGCTGTCGGATGCGACCGGGGAGATCTCCTTGGCCGGCTTTCCCGGGGATTTCCCGGAGCCGCCCTTGATCTTCACCTGTCTCGAAAAGTACTCCGTCGGATAGCGCTCCTTCACGCTGGAGTGGAATTCGAACGGCCGGTCCGTCTCCATCTCGAGCGAGACGGCGCGCGTGAGGTCGACCCGCACGGCGGTGGGCAGGCTGGCTCCGATGCGCCAGTCGCGGCCCTCGAGATAGAACCACGTCCGGTCCGCCGGCCGGAAATAAACGTTGGTGTCCGGGTAGTAGTAGTAACCGCGGTTGCGGCGGAAACCGTGCGCCGGAGCCCAGGGCGGCGGGCCCTGCTGGGCCGGCGCCTCGATCACCTCCACCTCGGGGGGCGGCGGGGGGAGGACCTTGCCGACGCGGATTTCCGCCACGACGGCGAGGTCCAGGTCGGCGCGGAGCGCGCCGGCCGAGAGGAGCGAGGCGGAGATCGCGAGCAGCAGGCGGGAGTTCATGAGGACAAATCAATCACGGGCGCTCCGGCGCGTCGAGGTGCGCGCGGGGGGTTTACAGGGTTTTGAGCGGGCCGGGCCGAACGCACTGGGGAAGGGCCCCCGGCGCCCGCTTCCGCGGCCTTCGCTTCAATGCGGCAGCGACGTCGGCGGCGCGGCGGACTCGCTGCGGACGCGGGAAGGCAGGGTCGACTGGCGGCAGCCATGGCGTGGCGGCGTCCGGGCGGCTTGGGGCCGGGCGGCAGTCGCGCTGCGCCGGCGCTGCCGCCAGGCGAGGCTGAAAGTCACGAGCAGCCCCGCGCCGAAGAGGGCGACGGTCGCGGGTTCGGGCACGGAGAGGAACAGCGCCGAGCCGGGGTTGGCGTGCAGGAACGCGACGTCGGATGCCGGAATGGCCCGGTCGTACAGCTGGAAGTCGTCGATCTCGCCGGCGAACTGCAGGCCCTGGCCCGACGGGTTGAGCCCGAGCACGAGCAGCTCGTGCACGGCCTGCGGGGTGAGCGAACCCTGCCGGTGCGCCTCGAGCTGGCCGTTCACGAAGAGCGAGTGCGCGCCCGTCTGGGCGTCGCGGGTGAGGACCACGTTGACCCAGTCGCCGTGGTTGATCGCGCTCTGCGACTGGAGGTCGGCCTCGCCGAGCGCCGCGCCCGCGTGGCCGCCGCTGAGCGCGACGGGCAGGGTCGTCGAGTCATCCTCAGCCACCACGTGGATCACCCCGACGGCGGCGGAGGGATTTTCCGGGATGCCCGTCTGCGTGGTCCGGACCCACAAGGAGACCGTGAAGCTGCCGCCGAGGGCGTTCGCGACGGCGCCGCCGAGTTGGACCCCGCCGCTGCCGTCGAGGGCGATCGCTCCGCCTGAGCGGCCCGAGGCCGAGGCGGCGGGAGCGCCCTGAACGGCCCCGTGGTTGCCATGGCCGGAACCGTCCTTCGCGAGATCCTGGGGATCGTCGAAAGTGAGGTGAACGAGCGCCTGGCCGAAGGATTCAACCAACAGGCCAAGGCAGCACGCGAGCAATGCGATCCGGCGCAGCATCGGCTTTTGCAACGATGCTATAGCAGGTCCCGCCGGCGGCGTCCCTGGGCTGCCGACCCCCGCGCCGGGTAGGCTTCCACCTACCCGCCGATCGGCCTCAGTTCGCCGGCCGGGGCGAGATGGTCCGGGCTCTGTGGGAGCGGTCCGGGGTCCATGGGAGCAATCCGGGCAGATGCCGTGGGAGGTCGGGGTGGCCTACTCCGGGTGGGAGGAGGGTGCCGGCGCGGCCAGGGTGCGAATGGCGCCGAGTTCAGATCCCAAGTGGCGACTTGCTGTCGTGCTTGGGCTTCGCCTCGACATTGTGGTCGCGCATGTCGCGTCGTGCGCGGATCAGCGTTTCCCGGACGCGGCGAAGTTCCTCGTAGACCGCCTGGTCAAATCCCGGCTCTTGCGGCCGTTCGCCGAACAACGAGAGCGAGCGATCCAGCGCGCTCAGGAGTTCTTCATATTCACTTTGGTTCACGCACATGTTGGACACCGCTCCCCGAGGTCGTTCACGGACGACTTAGCCCCTTTTTGCGCATGGCGACACCCACCTTCCGCTAGGTGATCAATCCACGCCTTCGCGCTCCGCCTGCCGCTGCAGCTGCTCGGCCATCTGTTTCCGCAGCGCGGTGAGCATGCTCTTCACCTGAAGCTCCGGGACGCTCATCCGGCCCTTGTATTTCTCGAACGCCGAGAGGCTGTTATCGATATGGGAGAGTATCTCTTTGATGGCGGCGGAAGAGAGCGAAGTAAATTGGTCCGTCATTGCTAAGATTATGCGAAAACGCGGGGTGGATTGCCTATGGGTAGAATACCTACTGGACCGCCTTGACCGCGCTGGGCGGAGGGAAGTTCCGCCGGAGCGGCCGGCGCGCGGGAATGGGGGAGATGGGGCCGTTTGGACGCAGTCGCCGCGATTGACGCGTGTGAGGAGGTCTCCTCACGCTCGGTCCTGTCCGCCCGGGACGCCGCCATATTCCGCCATGCCGTTCTTCGACGAAGCGCCCCAGGTTCCTGTTCCGCCCCGGCCGGCCGTGGAGCGGCGCGGCGAGCAGCGCTTCCCCATCCCGCCCGATTTGCCCATCAGGACGGGGCTGAGCCTCGTCGGGCGTGACGACACCGGAGCGCCGATGAGCGACTCGCGGCACAACTGGAACTGGAAGGGCCGGCTCGTGGATTTTTCGGGCGAGGGCGCGCGGATCCAGATGGGCCCCGGCGTGCGGGGCGACGCGGGGGATTCCTGCGACCTGTTGCTCTCCATCGAGGACTTCGAGGCGGTCGTGCCCTCGGAGATCGCGAACGTCGGACAGACACCCGACGGCGCGATCTTCGGGCTGAAGCACCGGATCGAGGACGAGGAGACCTGGCGGAAGTACAGCCTCCTGCTCGAAGTCGTCGCGCTCGGGTCCACGCTCGCGCTGACCGCAAAGCAGGCGACGGCGGACGAGTCGGGTTTTGCGGTGGAACAATACGCGAGCGCGTGGGGCTCGCGCCTGACCGTGTGGCGCCGCGCGCGGAAGGGTGCCGTCGCGGCCTTCGAGCTGGTGATGAACGACGCGCTCGTGCGCGCGGCGCAGGGCGAACCCCTCGAATACCTCGCCGGCGCCGACGCCTCGCTCGCGCCCCCCGCGGACCGCGATCGCGCCAACGAACTCCACCGCCGTTTCCATTGGGTCGTGCCGTGCCTGTCGGCGGCGGTGCCGGAGGACGTGCGGAAATTCCTGCGCTCGTTCGCGTAGGCCGGAGCGCGACCGGGACGGAACGGACGATCGCCCGGCTACCAGCCCCAGGACCGCTTGATGCGGAGCTCGTCGTACAGGTGGTTCGGCAGCTCCTGCAGGAAGCGCGAGGGCTGGAGCATCATGCCGCCGGGGCCCGCGCGCGAGGCGACGCGGGGGTAGCAGAGATAGAGCTCGTTCTTCGCGCGCGTGACCGCGACGTAGAAGAGGCGGCGCTCCTCCTCGAAGTCGCCGCTCTCGATCGTCCGGTAGCCGGGGAACTGGCCCTCGGCGACGCCGATGACGAACACGACGTCGTATTCGAGGCCCTTGGCCTGGTGGATCGTGGTGAGCTTGATCGTCTCGGTGCCGGGATCGATCTCGCGCTCGCCGGTCTCCCCGTTCAGCAGCATGATCTGCGCGAGCAGCTCGGACATCTGGGTGAATTGCGCGGCGAAGCCGACGAGGCCCTTCAGTTCCTCCACGCGGTCGACGTAGTCGGCATATTCGCCCTTCATGTAGTCGCCGTACCACCCGTCGATGGCGACGCCGACGGCGTCCGCGGGCGTGCGCTCGTTCATGGCCTCGTGGATCTGCTTGAGCGACGCGACGAAGCTCGGCCAGTCGCCGCGGGCGGCGGGCGGCACCTTGGTCAGGACGTCGTCGGTGCCGAGCGCGTCGAGGAAGTCGCGCTGCATCAGGCGCGCGTGGTCGAGCGCGGCGGCGTGGAGCTTCTCCGCGCCCTTCTCGCCCACCTTCGGGAGGAGCCCCGCGATGCGGTGCCAGGCCGAGGTGTTGCTCGGGTTGTAGACGAAGTTGATGAACGCGAGGAGATCGCGCACGTGCTGGCGCTCGAAGAACTTCACGCCGCTGGTGATCGTGTAGGGGACGCCGGCGCGCGTGAGGGCGAGCTGCATCTCCAGCGCGAGGAAATGGGAGCGGTAAAGGACGGCGATGCCGTTGGGGGACACCCCCTCCTCCTCGATCAGCGTCTGCATCCGCTTAAGCACGAACGCCGCCTGCTCCTTGTCGTCCATCGCCTGGATGATCGCGGGCTTCTGGCCGCGGCCGCGCGCGGCCTTCAGCTCCTTGTCGAAGTGCCGGCCCTTGGGCTGGGCCGCGAGCACGCCGTTGGCGAAGGTCAGGATCTCCGGCGTCGAGCGGTAGTTCGTCTCGATCCGGTAGATTTGCGTGCCGGCATGGCGGTCGGGGAAAGTCAGGATGTTCTCCACGTCGGCGCCGCGCCAGGTGTAGATGCACTGCGCGTCGTCGCCGACCGCCATGACCTGGTGGTGGCCGGCGATGAGGTCGACGATCTGGGACTGGATCGTGTTGGTGTCCTGGTACTCGTCCACCAGGACGTGCCGGAAACGGTGGGTGAAATACTCGGCGACCGTCCGGTCCGAGGTGAGCAGCCGGAGCCACAGCTCGAGCAGGTCGTCATAGTCCACGACCTTCTGGTCGCGTTTCCGCCGGTCGTAGGCGGCGGCGAACGCCGGGAACCGGTCGGCGATCTCGAGGTACTGCGGGAAATGGCGCTCCACCGCCTCGGCGATCGGCAGCTGCGTGTTGCGGGCGAGGGACAGGACGCTGAAGAGCGGACCCGGGCGCGGGTTCGTCTTCTCCTTGAAGAAGGCCTTGTCCTCCGCCTCCACGGCCTGCTTGAGGAGCGCCTCGGACTCGTCGGCGTCGAGGATGGTGAAGTTCCGCGGCAGCCCCACCGCCTCGCCGTAGATCCGCAGCGCGCGGTTGCCGATCGAGTGGAAGGTGCCGCCCCAGAAGCGCCCCGGCTCGACGCCGGTGAGGTCCTGCACGCGGTGGAGCATCTCGCGCGCGGCCTTGTTCGTGAAGGTGAGCAGCAGGATCTCGCCCGGGCGCACGCCCTGCGAGAGCAGGTAGGCGACGCGGTACGTGAGGGTGCGGGTCTTGCCGGAACCCGCGCCCGCCAGGACCAGCATGGGGCCGGGCGGGGCCGTGACGGCCGCGTACTGCTCGTCGTTCAGCGCCGCGCGGAAATCGATGGGCGGCAGCGCGGTCGGCTGGGAGCGGTCGGGAGGATCGAGGATGAAATCGGGCACGGACGGTGGGCGCGGGCGGGGAATTCGTGAATGGTCCATAGAGGGCGGGAAGCCCGGCCGGGGGAAGCCATTTTATCCGTCGCTTCTAAGAGAACGGCCGCGGCGACGTTGTCCTGGGGCCGGAACCCGCCAGGATTCCCATCCGGGCTGACGCCAACCTGACAGAATCCTGACAACCGGATGACAATTCGCCTGTCCCGATGCTGATAGCATTTTTGCGTATGAAGATTCGAATCCCCGTCCTGCTCGGGGCGCTCGGCGCCCCGGTTCTCTCGGCCGGCGCCCCGCCCGCCCTCACCGTCTACAACCAGAACTTCGCGGTCGTGCGCGAGCACGTCAGCCTGGACCTGAAGCCCGGCGCCAACGCGGTGGCCTACTCCGGCGTGACCACCCACCTCGAGCCCGACTCGGTCGTCCTCCGCGACCCCTCCGGCCGGGTCGCCCTCAAGGTCCTGGAGCAGAGCTACCGGGCCGACACGATCTCACAGGGCCTCCTGCTGTCGCTGTACGAGGGCAAGGAGCTCGACTTCCTCGTGCGCGACCAGAACGCCAAGGAATACCTCGTGCGCGGCAAGGTGGTCCGCAGCGGTTACACCCCCAACGTCGCCGGCGGGAGCCGCTACGGGCATCAGTTCATGATGCGGCAGCAGGCGATGGGCAACTGGGGCGGCGGCATGGGGCAGCCGATCATCGAAGTCGACGGCAAGCTGCGCTTCTCGCTGCCGGGCGAGCCGCAGTTCCCCGCCCTGAACGACGACGCAATCCTCAAGCCGACGCTCTCGTGGCAGCTGGCTGCGGACAAGGCCGCGAAGCTCGAGGCCGAGCTCAGCTACGTGACGGGCGGGATGAGCTGGGAGGCCTCCTATAACCTGATCGCCCCGGAAAAGGGCGACACGCTCGACCTGGTCGGCTGGGTCACGATCGACAACCAGTCCGGCAAGCAGTTCGACCTCGCCGCGGTGAAGCTCATGGCCGGCGACGTGAGCAAGCTCCAGCCGGACGAGCTCGTCGCGCAGGAGCGGGCCGTCGGCGCCCGGCTGGCGATGGATGCCGCCGCGATGGCGCCGGTGACGGAAAAGTCGTTCGACGAGTTCCACCTCTATTCGCTCCCGCGCCCGGTGACGCTGCGCGACCGCGAGACCAAGCAGGTCGAGTTCCTCCGCGCCACCGGCGTGCAGGCGAAGACCCTGTACATCTACAACGGCGCGGCGATCGGACAGCAGTACCGCGGGTGGAACAGCGAGATGATCCGCAACCACCGGGACTACGGCACCGAGATGAACAAGAAGGTCTGGGTGATGAAGGAGTTCAGGAACACCGAGGCCAACAAGCTGGGCCTGCCGCTGCCGAAGGGCCGCACGCGCTTCTATCGGCGCGACGACGCGGACGGACGGATCGAGTTCACCGGGGAGAACACGATCGAGCACACCGCGAAGAACGAGGAGGTGCGGATCTACACGGGCGACGCTTTCGACGTCGTCGGCGAGCGCAAGCGCATGGATTTCACGATGAGCCAGCGCCAGGACCAGATGGAGGAGGAGTTCGAGATCAAGGTCCGCAACCGCAAGACCGACCCGGTCGAGGTCCGCGTCGCCGAGCGCCTCTACCGCTGGGTGAACTGGCAGATCCTCACGAAGACCCATGAGTTCCAGAAGACCGACTCGCAGAGCATCGAATTCCGCGTGACGGTGCCCGCCGACGGCGAAGTCGTCGTCCGCTACCGCGTGCGCTACGACTGGCGCTGAGGCCGCAGCGGGAGCGGGCGGAAGCATGAGAGGTGGCACCCGCCGTCCCGCGGGTCGACGCGACGAGGAAGCGCCGGTTCGCGCGCCGCCCCGATTCCGAATCCCGTCCGGTTCTCCAACCAGAAACCCGTCGACTCGCGGACGAGCGGCGGGTTTTCTCGCGCGCATGGCCAAGAAGGTGAAACCGAGCCTCGGCTGCGGATTCGCGCTGTTCGTGCTCCTGCTCGTGCTTGGCAGCGGGCTGCTGTCGATCCCCGTCCGGCTGGCGGTCGCGGGGCGGGGCGTGGACGCCGGCGCGGTCGTCGCGGGCCTCTTCGGCCTGGCCGTCCTGGTCGGCGCGTTCGCGTACATGCGTTTCGCGCGCCGCGAGGTCGCGCGCCACGAGGACAACGAGCGCATCGCGGCGGCGAATCCGGGCCGGCCCTGGCTGCTCAAGCCGGAGTGGCGCGCCGGGGCGATCGAGTCGAAGGAGGGGCGCGGGACGGCCTTCCTGTGGTTCTTCGCCCTCGTCTGGAACGGCATCAGCGGCGCGGCCACGTGGGCGATGCTGGCGGGCGGGCAGCCGAGGAAGGGCGAGTATTTCGTCCTCCTTTTTCCTTTCGTCGGCGCGTTTCTGCTCTGGGCGGCCGTGCACCAGGCGATCAAGTGGCGGAAGTTCGGCCGCGCGCGCTTCGTCCCGTCGAGCCTGCCGGGCGTCATCGGCGGCTATCTCGGCGGCGTGATCGAGGTGCCGGCGCGCCTGGACCTGGAGGCCGACGCGAAGGTCGCGCTCCGGTGCGTCCGTCGCGTCACGCGCGGAAGCGGGAAGAACCGCCACACCAGCGAGTCGGTCGTGTGGGAGCGCGAGGAGCTCGTCGCGCGCGACCAGTGGCTCGGGGCGGCCGGCCGCACGGACATCCCGGTGCTTTTCTACATCCCGCCCGAGTGCGAGCCGTGGAACGACGAGGATTCGGACAACCAGCTGGTGTGGCGGCTCTCCGCCTCGGCCGCGGTGCCGGGCGTGGACTTCTCGGCCAGTTTCGAGGTGCCGGTCTTCGCCACCGGGGAGACCGCGGCGCCGCCGGATCCGGGCCGCCCGGTGCTGGCCGAATACCGGTCCGGCCCGGCGGACGCGGCCACGCTGGCGCGCGCGGGCGTGAAGGACCTGGCGGACGGGTTCGACTTCAGCTCGGGCCACCTCGCCGGCACGCGCGCCGTGGTCACCTGCCTGATGCTCGGGCTGGTCGCCCTCTGCGTCGTCATGGTCGTCCAGGGCGCGAACTTCGTGGCGGTGGCGTTCGCGGCCGTCTTCACGGCGCTGACGGCGCTGTTCGCATTCGACCTGTGGTCGGACCGGTTCGAGGTGCGGATCGCCGGCTCCGACGTGGTCGTCACGCAGCGCCGGCCGTGGGGCGCGCGGGTGACGCGCGTTCCCCGGTCCGACGTGGCCGAGGTGCGGGCGCACAGTTCGATGTCGTCGGGCGAGAGCCGCTACTACCGGCTGACGCTGGTCGGGCGGCCGGGCGTGGACCCGCGCCAGCCGGCCGTCGCCGAGCATTTTGCCGCGCGCAAGCTCCGGCACCGGTTGAAGCGCCTGGCGAAGGAGCTGGGCGCGCACGACCCGACGAAGCTCGGCGAGCGCGGCGCCGCGATCCTGGCGGAGATGGAGCGCACGCCGGCGTTCGAGCTCGTGATCGCGAAGCACGTGGCCGGCCAGGCGACGGCCGAGGCGGTCGGGGCCGCCGTGCTCGCGCGCATCCAGGCGGGGTAACGCCGGCTCGACTTCGCCCGCGCGCGCACCAGCGTCGGGCCGTGGTCACGCGTGTCGCCCGCAGCCCGGGAGGGCTGGTGTCGCAGTTCGTCGAGGAGCTCTGGCTCGTCCGGATGCACCTCGAGGCTCCGGTCCGCATGACCCTCCTTCCCGACGGCGGGATGGCGCTGCTGGTCAACCTGGCGGACCCGCAGAAGCGGTGCGACGGCCCGGTCGCCACGTTCCGGCGCAGCTGGATTTCGGGGGCGCATCCCGGCCCGATCGAACTGGAGCTTGGCGGCCGGTATGAAGCCCTGGGGATCGCTTTCCGGACGGGCGGGGCGGCGCCTCTGTTCCGATTCGGCCTCGCGGAGCTCACGGGCCGGGTGATGGAGCTCGAGGACATCTGGGGCCGGGAAGCCCGCGAGCTCCGCGAGCAGCTCGGGGAGCCGCGATGCGACGGAGACCGGCTGGCGCTGCTGGAGCGCTGGCTCGCGCGGCGGTACCGGGACGCCGAGCCGGCGGCACGCATTCGATTCGCCGCCGCGCAGCTGGCCCGCCGCGACGTTGCGGTGCCGGTGGGCGAGGTGGCGCGGGCGCTGAGCCTCAGCCCGAAGCACCTCGTGGCCGAATATTCCCGCCACACGGGCCTCACGCCGAAGCATTTCGCGCGCGTGCGGCGGATGCGCGCGGCGATCGAGCACATCGGATTCGCCGCGTCGCCGGACTGGTCCGACGTGGCCGCGGCCTGCGGCTTCTACGACCAGGCCCATCTGATCAACGAGTTCCGGGCCCTGGTCGGCACCACGCCCACCCGCTACCTCGCGCGGCGCACGCCCTATCTGGGCTACCTCGCGGCGGGCTGAGGCGAGGTAAGATTCTTCCAATACGGGAAGCGCGCCGTCCGGTACGGTGGGCCCGGCATGCATCCGCTCCGCTGGCTCTCGTCCATCGTCCTTCCGTTCGCCGCCATGTTCGCGCTGGGCGGACTGTGGAACACGGTGCTGGCCGGTGCCTTCCACGCCCGCCACGCGCCGGCGATCGCCCGGTCCGCGGACGGCGTGAGCATGGCCTTCCTCGTGGCGGGCTACGGCGCCGCGACGGCCTTCATGGCCTTCCTCTTCCCCCAGAGCTTCCGCGCGCGAGTCGGGCTGGCCGACGGGTTCCGATTCGGCGCGCTGTTCGGGCTCGTCATGACCCTGCCCACGTACCTCCTGCTCCACGCCGGCTGGGACGTGCACCTCGGAATGCTCCTGGCGGATTCCGGCTGGCACGCCTTCGAGAAGGGTGTGGGCGGGATGCTGATGGCCGCGCTTTTCCGCCCTTCCGGTCCCGCTCCCGACGCCTCAGCCACCCCCTCATGAAAAAGTTCTGGTGCCTTCTCCTGCTCGCCTGCGCTGCGCCGGCCCGCGCCGCCGACGATGCGCCGCTCGCCCCGATCGCCTTCTGGGCCGGTTCGACCTGGCGCGGCCAGTTGCCGCCGCCGCCCCAGGGCGGCACCGCGCCGGTCCTGGAGACGACGTTTGCCTGGATGGAGAACGGCAAGGCGCTGCGCTTCGACACGGTCGCCGTGGCCGGCGAGCGGCGCCGGCCCTACGTGAGCGGCATGTACGCCTGGCACCCGGGGCGGAAGTCCATCGTGTTCTGGTATGCGGACGCGGCCGGGGCGCTGACCGAAGGCGCCGTCGCCGTGGAAGACGGCGCGCTGAGCCTCGATTTCACGGCCACCAGCGCGGCGGGCGTCGCGACGGCCTATCGCGCCCGCATCACGCCGGAGGGAGTCGACGCCTATTGGAACGAGATCTTCCGGCGGGAAAACGAGGAATGGAAGAGCTTCGTGAAGGTGCGTTACGAGCGGGTGAAGTGATCGGCGGCCCGGAGTTTTCCGGATGGCGGGGCCGTCTCCGCGACATCTGTACCGGGACGGCCGCCTGATGAAGCGGCGGGACTAGGCGGCGACGCGGACCCCGCGGCGAACTCGCGGTTCGGCGACGGCGGCATCAGACCGTCGTCAGCTCCTTCTCCTTGTTGGCGAGGTGCGTGTCGATTTCGCGGATGAAGCGGTCGGTGGCGCCCTGGACCTCCTTCTCGAGGCGCTTCTCGTCGTCCTCGGAGAGCTTGCCGTCCTTCTTGAGTTTCTTCGCCGCCTCCATCGCGTCGCGCCGGGCATGGCGGACCGCGACGCGGCCCTCCTCGGCGAGGCGGTGGGCGGTTTTCACGAACTCCAGGCGGCGTTCCTTCGAGAGTTCGGGGAACGGAAGGCGGATGAGCGCGCCGTCGACCACCGGGTTCACGCCGATGTTCGCGGTCTGAAGCGCCTTTTCGATGGCGCGGGTCAGGCCCTTGTCCCACGGCTGGACCTGGATCATGCGCGGATCGGGCGTCGTGATCGCCGCGCAGCCCTTGAGCGGCAGGGTGGAGCCGTACGCCTCGACCATGATGGATTCGACCATCGCGGGCGAGGCCTTGCCGGTGTGGATGGTGGAGAACTCGTGGAGCGAGTGGTCCACGGCCTTCTTCATGCGGGCGGAAGCGTCGTTGAGGATGGGATGGTTCATGACTCGGAAGACCCGGAATGGGGAGGCGGGAACCTGAGCCAACGGCGGGGTCGGCTCAATCCCCAACTTGCCCGCGGCCTTCGGGCCTAACGGGCGACGAACCGCCACGAGCCGCCGCGCTTCGCGGTTCCGACCGTCGGGGCGCGCCTACCCGTGCACAAGCGTGCCGACCTGCTCGCCCAGCACCGCGCGACGGATGGAGTGCTCGGCGTTGAGGTTGAAGACGAGGATCGGGACGTTGTTGTCGAGGCAGAGGGAGAAGGCCGTGGAATCCATCACGTTCAGGCGCTGCTTCAGGGCGTCGATGAACGTGAGCTCGTCGTAGCGGACCGCGTCGCTGTGCTTGGCGGGGTCCTTGTCGTAGATGCCGTCCACCTTCGTGGCCTTCATGATGATGTCGGCGTGCATCTCGGAGGCGCGGAGCGCGGCGGTGGTGTCGGTGGAGAAATACGGGTTGCCGGTGCCGGCGACGAAGATGACGATGCGGCCCTTCTCGAGGTGGCGCATGGCGCGGCGCATGATGAACGGCTCGGCGATCTGGTTCATCGGGATCGCGGACTGCACGCGGGTCTTCACCCCGAGCTTCTCGAGGCAGTCCATCAGCGCCAGGCCGTTGATCACGGTGGCCAGCATGCCCATGTAGTCGCCGGTGGTCCGGTCGACGCCGCGCTTGGCGCCCTGCAGCCCGCGGAAGATGTTGCCGCCGCCGATCACGATGCAGATCTGCGCGCCGAGGTCGTGGATCTCCTTCACCTGTTCGCAGATCCGCTCGAGCGTCGCGGCGTCGATCGGATCGCCGCCCTTCGCGCCGCGCAGCACCTCGCCGCTGAGCTTCAGGACGATGCGCTTGTATTTCAGTTCCGGTTTCGACGATGCCTTTGCGCCCATGAAGGGCCATGAAACCGTGGCGCGAAAGGTGCGTCAATGGCGGAGATACCGGCCGGGGGCTTGCGCCGGGCGCCCCGGCCCGCCAGCATGGCGCGATGGAGGTGCTGATCCAGAACGACGCCGAGTCGGGATGCGTGCTCGGGGCGAAGGTCATCGCCCGGCAGGTGCGCGACAAGCCGGACGCGGTGCTGGGCCTGGCGACCGGCCGCACCCCCCTGCGCCTCTACCAGGAGCTCATCCGCCTGCACCGGGACGAGGGCCTGGATTTCAGCCGGGTCACCACCTTCAACCTCGACGAGTACGTCGGCCTGCCGGCCACGCACGACCAATCCTACCGCTGGTTCATGCGCGAGCACCTCTTCCGGCACATCAACATCGACCCGCGGCGGACCCACGTGCCCGACGGCACGGCCGCGGACCTCCACGCCGAGTGCCGCGACTACGAGCGCCGCATCGCGGACGCCGGCGGGATCGATCTCCAGCTGCTCGGGCTGGGCCGGAACGGCCACATCGGGTTCAACGAGCCGACCGGCTCGCTGCGGTCCCGCACGTGGATCAAGATTCTCTCGGAGCAGACGCTGCGCGACAACAGCGGGGTCTTCGGCGACTTCGCCGCGATGCCGCGGCACGCGATCACCATGGGCATCGGCACGATCCTCGACGCCCGGCGGGTCCTCCTGCTCGCCTTCGGCCCGACCAAGGTCCGGGCGGTGGTCGACATGGTCGAGGGGCCGCTCGCGGCCGTCTGCCCCGCCTCCGCCCTCCAGCTGCACCCGCGCGCCACCGTGGTGCTCGACGAGGCCTCGGCCGCGGCGCTGCGGTTTCTCGACCACTACCGCTGGATCGATCGGCACAAGCTCGACTGGCAGAAGCACGGCTGACCCGCCCCCGCGCGGGAGCCGCGGACCCGCGGGAGGCTCTGGGTGAGGCCGCGCGGAAAGGCAGGGCTGACCCCACCGCGGGCATCCCGCCGAATCCCCATGCCCGCCCCGGCGGCGGCCCTGATGGCAATTCTTTTACGGCTCGGCGACTATTACGCCATGCCTTCCCCACGCGCCCAAAAATCCACGATGCCACTGCCGTCCGAACGGGATCCCGCCGAGCGGATTCTCGTGCAATGCATCCATGTCGACCTCACGCCGGCGATGCATCGCGTGATCATCGAGAAGCTCACGCCGCTGATCCGCCACGACCGGCACATCGTCCGGCTCAACCTCCGGATCCACAAGGACCAGAAGATGGGCGGCGAGTACCATTACACGGCCACGGCGCAGATCGAGGTGCGGGGGCCGGACGTCGTGGCCCATGCGGAAGGCAAGGACGCTTACGCCGTGATCGACCAGCTGGTCGAGAAGCTGGACCACCTCCTCGAGCGCCGGCACGACCGGCGGAAGGACCGTCGCAACCACCCGCAGCCCGTCGAGATCCCGGCGGACATCCCGAAGGCGGACGAAAGCTGAGCGCCGACGCCGCCCCGGCCGCGGCGCCCGCGGGCGGCGGTGCGGCTAGTCCCGCGGCGCGAACTTGTGGAACGAGCCGCGCGCGCCGTTCGGGCCGTCCCGGTCATGGACGAAGGCCAGCCGGAGGTCCTCGAACCGCTCGAAGAAGTCGGTCCACGTGAGTTCGTCGACGTCCGGATCGACCCGGCGATCGCCGAACTCGAAGCGCAGGGTCGCGGCGGGGTCCGTGCCGGCATACT
This sequence comes from Opitutaceae bacterium, assembly GCA_035626915.1. Classification (GTDB taxonomy): domain Bacteria; phylum Verrucomicrobiota; class Verrucomicrobiia; order Opitutales; family Opitutaceae; genus Didemnitutus. Next base: position 69,803 of record DASPMS010000077.1, on the reverse strand, counting down.
TCACGGCGACCGGCCGGCCCTTGCGGTCCTCCGCCCAACGGCGGATGCGGCGGTGATCGATGGTCCGCGCGGTCGCGGGTTCGGAGCGGGTGGCGGGTGCATGGTCGGCCATGATGCCCCAGTCTCGCACAGGCCGGCCGCGGCGGCCATCGGGCCGCCGCCGCAGCGTCACCGCCGGTTATTGCCGGACGCCCGCGCGTTTCGCCTTCGCCGCCTTCCGCCGGCCATGCGGGACGTCCTCCCCGCGGCCCGGCGCGCCCACCACCTCGTGCACCACCACCGCGCTGGGCTTCGGCTCGATCGGCAGGCCTTCTTCGGCGCGCTTCGCCTGGATGAGCTCGGCCCCGTAGAAGAGGATCGCGCACGAGTAGTAGACCCAGACCAGCAGCGCGACCAGCGAGCCGGCGGCGCCGTACACCGAGGTCACGGTCGAGTGGCCGAGATAGAACGCGATTCCGTACCGGCCGACGCTGAAGAGCAGGGCCGTCATCAGTGCGCCGCCCCAGATGTCGCGCCAGCGCAGCTGGACGTCGGGCAGCACCTTGAACACGCCGGCGAACAGCAGCGTGATCACCGCGAGGCCGATCAGGAAATCGGCCGCATGGGCCAGGAGCGGCGCGAGGCCGGTGCTCAGGCGCTCGGTGATCATCGCGAGCACGGTCGAGAGGATCAGCGACACCATCAGCAGGAAGGCGAGGGTCACCACCATCGCGAACGACACGAGCCGCCGGAGCGCAAGGATGGCCCAGCCGTGCTTCCGCGGCTTTGCCCTCACCCCCCAGAGCTGGTTGAGCGATTCCTGCAGCTGCCCGAAGACGGTCGTCGCGCCGAAGACGAGCAGCGCCACGCTCGCGGAGGTGGCCACCGGACCGCGCGGGCCCTTGTCGCTCGCCTCCACCGCCTCCCGCAGCAGTTCGCCCGTGCCGGCGCCGACCAGCTGTTCCACCTGCGCCATCAGCTGCCGGCTGGCCACTTCCTCGCCGAAAAAGAGCCCCGTGATCTCGAGCGCGATGACGGTGATCGGCGCGAGGGAGAACAGAGTGTAAAAGCTCACGGCGGCGCTGTGCTGGAAGGCATGCCCGCTCTTCCAGGCCTTGAACGCGCGGCCGGCGATCCGAAGCGACGAGTGCATACCCATGGTTCCCCTTCGCGCCGGGGTGGTTCCCTCCACCGGCGCCGGAAAGCGGATGGGCCAGACTTTGCGCCCGGGTCTTCGCGCCCGGCGCCGGGCTCAGGCCGGTTCGACGGGGGTCGCGTAACGCGCCATCAATTCCGCGGTATCGAGCACGTGGCCGGTCATGGCGCCTTCCACCTCCTCGCGCGTGGCCCCCTCCGGCAGCGCCAGACGCGTGTCGAGCGCATAGGCCCGGAGGAAATAACGGTGCTCGCCGGCGGGCGGTCGCGGACCCGCGTACTCCGGCCGGCCGTAGTCGTTGCGGCCGATGCGGACGTCCTTGGGGACGCGGTTTTCGCGGAAGCCCGACGCGTTTGCGTCGATGTCGTAGACGACCCAGTGCGTGAACGTGCCCCGGGGCGCGTCGGGGTCGTCCATGATGAGCGCGATCGATTGCGCCTCCGGCGGGATGTCGGCGAAATCGAGCGGCGGCGACCGGTTGGCGCCGTACTGGCTGAATCGTTCCGGGATCACGCCGGTGGGCTCGAACTCCGGGCAGCTGATCTTCATGGCGAAATCGGGGATGCCGGCGGCTCAGACGCCGCTCGGGTAGGTTTCGGGGGGTTCGTCGTCGCGCACGGCGGCGACGGGTTCCAGGGGCTCGACGGGCGCGGTGACGTCGAGATGGACCACGACATCGAAGCGCTCCGCCAGGCGCGATTCAAAGTAATGGTTCCGGCGCTCGGTGTCCGGCCGGTAGATCACCCCGATTGCCCGCTCGAGCCGCGGGGTCATGCCGAAGGCATGGGCGGCCGAGCCCGCCGGGAACGGAAGGAAGAAACGCGGCAGGCCGGTGGCGTGGAACAGGGCCTCCTGGCTGCCGGGCAGGGCCGGGCGGACTTCCTGCACGAAGCCGGGCAGGCCCCAGTCGTTTGCCGCCATCACCCGGCCGGAATGCGTCGTCAGGCCGACCAGCCGGCAGTCGTGGCCGTGCCGTTCCCGCACGAGCTGGCCGAGGGTCAGCTCGCCGGAGGCGCCGAGTTCCGTGGCCCGCGCGTCGCCGACGTGCGAGTTGTGCGCCCAGACCACGACTTTCGGCGGCTGGCCCCGGGTTCGCAGGTGGGCCCGCAGCTCCTCGAGGGTTTCCGCCATGTGCCGGTCGCGGAGATTCCACGACGACACGCGGCCGCCGAGCATCGTGCGGTAGTAATGCTCCGCGTTCGCGGCGAGCCGGGCGTTCTGGACCGCATGGAAGTACTCGTCGCTCGCGCTTGGTCCGTCGCGGGACAGCAGGGCGGTCCGCCGTTCCCGCAGGGCCGCGAGCTCGCGCGCCACGGCGTCCGCGCACGGGCCCTCCCCGCGGTCGAGCGCGGCCCAGGCATAGGTGTCGGTCTCGGTCCCGAACTCCTCGAAGCACGCATAGCTGGCGCGCGCGGCGCGGGCCGCCGCGGGGTCCTTCGTCTCCAGGTACTCGACCACCGCGCGCATCGACGCGTGGAGGCTGTAGAGGTCGAGGCCGTAGAAGCCCACCCGCCGCCCCGGATACCGGATCGCCGCGTTGTGCGCGCGGAGCCACGCCACGAAATCCGCCACCGCCGTGTTGCGCCACATCCAGGTGGGGAACCGGGCGAACCCCCCGAGCGCGGCGACCGCGTCCAGCTCCGGGCCGGTGTGCTGCACGTACCGGTTGACGCGATACGCGTCCGGCCAGTCGCCTTCGATCGCGACCGCCGAGAACCCGCCCCGCTCGATCAGCTCCTGCGTGAGCTGCGCGCGCAACGCGTAGAAGTCCTGGGTTCCGTGGGTCGATTCGCCGATCAGCACGACCGAGGCGCCGCGCAACCGGTCGACCAGGCGCGCCCGGTCGGCCGCGGTCTCGAGGGGCTGGGCGGCCGCGCGGAGCACGGCGAGGGTCTCGGCGGCGGAAGGCATGGCGCCCGAAACTAGCCGGGGCGGGGCCGGGCGGCCATCGGGCCGAATGCCGAAGCCGAGGTGGGCGCTCCGACCGAAGCCTAGCGGAGGAGGCGGTCCCGCAGCGCCGCGTACCGGCTCCGGCCGATCGGCAGCAGCGCGCCGCCCGCCAGTTCCGCCCGGTACCGCCCCCCGGGACTGATGTGCACGCGCCGCACCGCGCTGACCCGGACCAGGTACGAGCGGTGCACGCGGAAGAACTCCGGGCCGAGCCGGGTGGCGAGCACGTCCATCGTGGAATCCATCAGCTCGCGGCGTCCGTCGCGCAGGACGACCTCCGCGTAGTTCCCGGCGCCGCGGACGTACACGACGTCGGCGGGGGCGACGAACTCCAGCCGTCCGCGCTTGCGGATGGCAAGGGTCCGGGACTCTCCGCCGGCTTCGGTCACCCCCGCGCCCTCCGACGCGCCGCGGCCCCGGACGGGCTCGGCCGGGCCCAAGGGGGGCAGGAAAGGCGGGGTTTCGGCAATCGGGACAACCTCACAACACGGAGACCCAGCCATCGGTTACACGGTGTTGCTGTAGCCGCGAGCAGTTCGCGGACCGGGGGTGCAGTTCGTCCTCTCCCCTGCGACCCGGACCTCTCACGCGGGTTGTGCCTCCGCCGCGCCTTCGGCCGGCATCGAAAGAAACCCCCATGAATTATCGCGCATTGCTCCCGTTCGTTGCCCTTCTCCTGGTCGCCGGCTGCGCCTCGACCGACCGCGGCGAGGTCGTCGCCTTCCAAACCTCCTTCATGGAGCTTCCGTTCTCGGCTCCGCCCCAGGGGTGGGCCCTGACCGTCCGCCGCGGGGACACGCGCGACGCGGTGCTCGCCGCGTGCGGCCGGCCCGCCGCGCACGTGGGGGCGGATGTGTGGATTTATCCGGACGTGCCGTCGACGGCCGACCCGCGGGCCGGCTTCGACACCATGGTGGTCGCTTTCCACCGCGAGCGGGTCGCCCAGCTGCGGCTGGTCAACGGCGACGCGCTCCGCGCCTACCTCCAGTCGCTCCCCCGCGTGCCCCTCGAGGAAGTGCGCGGGCGCTGAGCGGTTGCCTTGGGAACCAAGCGGCGCGGCCCTCGTTCCGGCCGGCCGAGCCGCACCGACCCTGAATCCCCGGGCGAGACGTCCGCGAACGCGCGCTCCTCAGCGCGCGCCGCCCGCCGCGGGAGGCTGCGGCAGGTCCCGCGGCGCGACGAGCGGCGGCTCCACGGAGAAGGGCGCAGCGGAGCGGCCGGCCCGGGCCTGATCCTCCAGCTCGCGCCGCAGCGTGCAGATCAGGCTCTTGACGCGGAGTTCGCCGGCGATGAGCGGGGCGCGGCTGCGATCGAAGACCGCGACGGCGTCGGAGAGAAACCGCGAGGCCTGGGCCAGGTCCTCGGACGCGACCGTCGGTCCGGACGCGAGGGCGGGACGGGAAGGCGTCGGGATGTCCAAGGATTCTCCTCGCTGCGGGTTGCCGGCCGGTCCGCGGTTCAGGAACCGCCGTCGTACTGCGCCTGCCGCTCCATCTCCTGCAGCAGCGCCGCCAGCATGCTCTTCACGCGCAATTCGGAGGCGCTCAGGATTCGCTTTTCTGGCCGGTCGAACACGGCCAGGGCCCGGCGGACATTCTGCATGATTTCTGCGCGCTCGGCGCGGTGAAGAGCGAACTTGGTAGCGGCCATCGGGTGAAAGGACACAGGGGTTGATCTACTGCCTCCAAACTTTTTCTTATGGGGTCCTTACCCACTGGCCCCGGGGTTGGAGGGCTCCCTTCGGCAAATTCCGCACCAGCAATCCCCGGCACTCGCGGGCGATTTGCCATGCCTCCCGCGATCCCACCAGCAGGGCGCGCACGGGGCTGGCCCCGGTCGACAGATCCATGTCCGGCCGGGCCCCGCGGTTTTTCTCGAGGTCGAGATGCAGCCCGAGGAAAGCGAACGGTTCGCAGGCCGCGGCCCGGAGCTCCGGTTCGTCCTCGGCGATTGCGTCCGTGAACACGATCGCGTCGGGCCGATCGCCCAGCGCGGCGATCATCTGGCCGATGCCCGCGCGCAGGCGGTGCACGAACACGTCCAGGGCCAGGCGCGCGTGGAGGTTGCCGGCCTCGGCCTTGGGCCGGAGCTCGCGCGTGTCGCCGCTGATCTCCGAGAGGCCCTTCAATCCGCTTCCCCGCTCCAGCAACTCCTCGAGCTCCGCGGGTGTCGTGCCCCGCCGCAGCAGGTGCAGCAGAATCCCCGGGTCGAGCGCGCCGGGCCGGGTGCTCATCGCGATGCCATCGAGCGGCGTGAATCCCATGGTGGTGTCCACGCTGTGGCCGCCGCGCGTGGCGCAGAGCGAGCAGCCGCTGCCGAGGTGGCAGAGCACGAGGCGGAGGGCGGGGTCCCCGGGGCGCCCGAGCAGGTGCGCGCTGCGCTCCGCGACCCACCGGAAGTTCGTTCCATGGAAGCCGTACCGCCGGATGCCCTCCTCGCGCCACTGGTGCGGTCCGGGGTAGACCGCGGCGGCTTCCGGCAGCGTGCGATGGAAGGCCGTGTCGAACACGGCGACATCCGCCGCGCCCTCGCCGAACACGTCGCGCGCGGCCCGGATCCCGTCGAGGGCGGGGGGATTGTGCTGGGGGGCCGCGGGCGCCCACGCGGCGATGACGGACTCCACTTCCGCGTCGATCCGCGCCGCGCGGTCGAAGCAGGCGCCGCCGTGGACGATCCGGTGTCCGACGACGTCGACCGCGTCGGGGCCCGGCAGCGGCGCCTTCGGCCCGGTCCACAGGAGCCGGAGCAGGGCGAGCGCGCGGTCGCGGGGAGCCAGCCTGGAGTCGATCAGGCCCCCGTCGGAATCGGGTGCCCCGGCCCGGCGCACCGCGACGCGGTGCCGGCCGAGGGGCTGGCCCGGCGCGCTCGAGTCGACCGCGGCCTCCCAGTCCGGCTCCCGCGGCTCCGCGGCGCTCGGAACCTCGCCTTCGAGGATGAAAAGCGAGCAGCGAAGGCTGCCGCTGCCGACGTTGAGGACGACGATCGTCATCGGGGAGCCGCGCCGCCCCAGCGCCAGTCGCGGATGAGCCGGGGGTCCTGCCCGGTCTCGCGGATTTCGCGCGTGAAGTCCCGGAGCAGGTATTCGTAGTGCCGGAGCCGCTCCATCGCGGTCGCCGCGACCCGTCCGTTGCGGCGCGCGGCCGCCCGGATCGCCTGCTTCACGAGATCGTAGCGGCTCGTCCCGTTGCGCACGAGCATGTCGAACGGCGTGGTGGTCGTTCCCTCCTCGCGATAGCCGTTCACCGTGAAGCGCGCGGCGTCGGGCCGGCCGTGGAGCAACTGCCGCACGGCGCTCGGATAGCCGTGGAAATTGCAGATGACCGGGACGTCGCGCGCGAACAGGGCGGCGAACAGCTCGTCGTCGAGGCCGTGCGGATGCACGCTCTCCTTCTCGAGCACGAGGAGGTCGGTCACGTTCACGACGCGCAGGCGCGCATCGGGCACGTCGCGGCGCAGCAGGTCCGCGGCCGCCAGGACCTCGAGCGTCATCACGTCGCCGATCCCGACCAGGACGACGTCCGGGTCCACGCCGCCGTCGGTGCTCGCCCACGGCCAGACGGACGCGCCCGCCCGGCAGTGGGCGACCGCCTCCTCGGGCGTGAGCCAGAGCGGCAGCGGATTCTTGTTGGCGATGACGAGGTTCACGTGGTCGACGCCGGCCAGGCAGTGATCGAGGGTGGACAACAGGCAGTTCGCGTCGGGCGGCAGGTAGATGCGCATGATGTCGCCCTTCTTGTTCAGCAGTGAATTGATGAAGCCCGGGCTCTGGTGGCTGAAGCCGTTGTGTTCCTGGCGCCAGAGCGTCGAGGTCTCGAGGTAGTTGAGCGACGGCACCGGCGCGCGCCACGGGAACTCGCCGCTCATCTTCAGGAACTTCGCGAACTGATCCATCATCGAGGTGACGATCGGGAGGAAGCTCTCGTAGCTCGGAAACAGGCCGTGGCGGCCGGTGAGCAGGTAGCCCTGCAGCCAGGCCTGGCACGTGTGCTCGGACAGGATCTCGAGCACGCGCCCGCCGGCCGGCGACACGTGCTCGGCGCGCCCGCCCCCTTCCGTCGGCCACTGGAAATTGCGGTGCGTGGGCGCGTCGAACACGCCGCCGAGCCGGTTGCTCATCAATTCGTCCGGACAGAAGATGCGGAACGTCGCCGGATTGCCCGCGGTAACCCGCGCGAGGTAGCCGGCCAGGACGGTCATCGGGCTCTCGAGCCGGCCGCCGCGGGCGTCGGGTTCGACGGCCACGCCGTGCCCGGCCAGGGGCGGGAGACGCAGGGGCCGGCGCATGCGGCCGCCGAACGTGTGCGGATTGCATCCCGGCCGCCACGGCCCGCGCGGGCAGCACGCGGCGATGTCGGGCGCCGGCCGCCCCTCCGCGTCGAACAGTTCATCCGGGCGGTACGAGCGGAGCCAGGACTCCACCGCCCGCAGGTGCGCCGGGTCCTCGCGCGCATCCGGCACCGGCACCTGGTGGGCCCGGAACGATCCCTCCACCGGCCGGCCGTCCAGGGACCTGACGCCCGTCCAGCCTTTCGGCGACCGCAGGATGATCAGGGGCCAGCGGGGTCGCTCCGCCCGAATGCCGTCCCGGGCGCGCCGCTGCAGCGCATCGATCTCGGCGAACGCCGCGTCCATCGCCGTCGCGGCCGCGGCGAGCAAATCGTCGCCCGCGACGATGCGCGGATTCCACCCGTAACCGGAAAAAAGCTGCGTCAGCTCGGCGTCGTCCATCGCGCCGAAGATGGTCGGGTTGGAGATCTTGTAGCCGTTGACATGCAGGACCGGCAGCACGGCGCCGCTCTCGGCCGGATCCAGGAATTTGGGGCCGTGCCACGCGGCCGCGGTCGGGCCGGTCTCGGCCTCGCCATCCCCGACGATGCAGGCCGCGACGAGATCGGGGTTGTCGAACACCGCCCCGAAGGCGGTGCCGAGCGCGTAGCCGAGTTCGCCGCCCTCGTGGATCGTGCCCGGCACGCCGGGGTAGAGGTGGCTGGGAAAACCACCCGGCCACGAGAACGCCCGCACGAACCGCGCCAGCCCCGCGGCGTCCCGCGCGTAGTCCGGGTAGAATTCCTCCAGCGTCCCGTCGAGGTACAGGTTCGCGAGGTTGGCCGGCGCGCCGTGACCCGGGCCGGTGATCAGGAGGATGTTGCGGTCGTCGCGGAGGATGATCCGGTTCAGTTGCGCGCAGACGAGATTGATGCCCGGGCAGGTGCCCCAATGCCCGAGCAGGCGCTCCTTCACGTGCTCCGCGCGGAGGGGTTCGCGGAGCAGCGCGTTGTCCTGCAGGTATATCTGGGCAGCCGCCAGGTAGTTCGCGGCGCGGAAGTAGCGTTCGAGGGCGGCGGGGGACGGTCCCGGCGTGGATTGGGCGCACATGGGCTTCCCTCCATCGACCCGCCGGGGGACTCCGGGTTCGAGGCCGCGGCGCGCGCCGGACGGAGGGCTTGCCCGGGGCGGGGCGCCATGGCATGCCCGCGCCCGGCACGCGTGGCCGATTTTCCGCCCAACCGCGTCCGTATCCGTCCTCCATGCCGATCCCGTCCCTCGTCCGTTCCCTTCCCGGATTCCTCGCGCTCGCCTGGCTTGTCCTGGCCGGGGGGTCCGCCCGCGGCGGCGCCGCCACCTGGACCGCCGACAACGGGAACGGCACGTTCACCAACCCGTTGTTCTTCGACGAATTCTCCGACCCGGACCTCATCCGCGTCGGCGAGGATTTCTACCTGACCGGCACGACCATGCACACGATGCCCGGGCTGCCGGTGCTGCATTCGCGCGACCTGGTGAACTGGCGGCTGCTCGGCTACGCCTGCGACCGGCTGGACCTCGGCCCGGACTACCGTCTCGAGGGCGGCGAGCGCTACGGCCAGGGAATCTGGGCGCCGTGCTTCCGGCATCACGACGGGACGTTCCATATCTTCACGAACGTCAATGGCCGGAAGACGCAGCATTTCCGCGCGACCGACCCGGCGGGGCCGTGGACGCGGACGGAGCTCGGCAGCTCGCTGCACGACCTGTCGGTGCTCTTCGACGACGACGGCAAGGTGTACGTCGTCTGGGGCTACCAGGGACTCCAGTTCGCCGAGCTGAAGCCCGACCTCAGCGACATCCGGCGCGAGACCCAGCGGCAGCTGATCCCGCCGGGCAGCGGGATGGGCGAGGGCTGCCACTTCTACAAGATCGACGGCCGCTACTACATCATCAGCGCGAACTACGACCCGGTCGGCTACATGGTGTGCGCCCGCGCCGACCGGCCGGAAGGCCCGTACGAGGTCACGACGATCAGCGCGAACGAAACCTTCGGCGTCGGCACCGGCTGGCGGCTGCGCGGCATGGGCCGCGGCGGCCCCGGCTTCCAGCTCGAGCCGCCGCGTCCCGCACAGATGGGCGCGATCCCGCTCCACCAGGGCGGCATCGTGCAGACGCCGGCGGGCGAGTGGTGGGGCTTCTCGATGATGGACCACAATTCGGTCGGCCGGCTCACGGGTCTCTCGCCCGTCACCTGGAAGGACGGGTGGCCGTATTTCGGTCTTCCCGGCAACCTGCTGCGCACGCCCCGCACCTGGGTGAAGCCGAGGACGTCCGCGGCGTCCGCGCCCGCGGCCCCGTACCGACGCGACGACGACTTCGCCGGGCCGCGGCTCAATCCGGTCTGGCAATGGAATCACGTGCCGGACGACGCGCAGTGGTCGCTTTCCGACCGCCCCGGTTTCCTCCGGCTGCGGGCGCGGCCGGCGCAAAATTTCTGGACGGCGCGGAATTCGCTCACGCAGCGGGCCGTCGGCCCCGAATCGATTCCCCTGGTCGAGCTCGACGGCGGCGGCCTCCGGCCCGGCGACGTCGCGGGGCTCGCGCTGCTGAACCATCCGTACGCGTGGATCGGCCTCGCGCGGTCCGACGCCGGCCTGGCCGTCACGCAGTTCGACGAGCTCAGCGGCGAGAGCGCCGCGGCGGCGCTGCCCGCCGGGACGACGCGCGTCTGGCTGCGCGCCGCGTGCGATTTCGAGGCGGAGGAGGCGACGTTCAGCTACAGCGTCGACGGCCGGGAATTCCGCCCGGCCGGTCGCGCGTTCCGGATGGTTTTCCAGCTGAAGACCTTCCAGGGCGTCCGGTACGCGCTCTTCGCCTACAACGGCGCGGGGCAGCCCGGGGGATTCGCGGACTTCGACCGCTTCGCGGTGGACGAGCCGCGGGCCAACGGCGCCGGACCGCGGATCCCGCTCGGCCAGGTGATCACGCTCACCAGCCTGGCCGACGACACCCGGCTCGTGGCCTGGAACGGCTTGCTGCGCCCGATGCCGCGCAGCGCGCCGCAGGCCTCGTCGCCCGCCGCTCGCTTCCGCGTGCTCGACCGAGGCCAGGGGCGCGTCGCCCTCGAGGCCGCGGACGGCAGCGGCGTCGTGGCCGTGACCGGCGCCGGAGGGCTCGGTGACGTGCGGCTGCTCAAGGCGCCCGCCGCCGACGCGTCGACCTTCCAGTGGCAGGACATGCTCCGCGACGAGGTCATGCTGCTTTCCCTCGCGACGCATCGCCATGTGCACGCCGCCCCGCGCAGCGGCGGGCTCGCCTCGGCCGACTCGCCCGGCGCCCAGCCCGACCGCAAGGAAGGTTCGTGCTTCCGCTGGGAAGTGGTAGCGCCTTGAGGCTTCGGCCCCCCCCGTCGCATGAACCGCCTCCGCTCTCATTGCCTGCTTCTCGCCGTGGCCGCCGCGGCCGCGGCCGCCCAGCCCGTCCTGACGATCGACCTCGCCGCTCCCGCCAAACCCATCAGCCCGGAGCTGTTCGGGATATTCTTCGAGGACCTCAACTACGCCGCCGACGGCGGGCTCTACGCCGAGCTGATCCAGAACCGGTCGTTCGAGTACAGCGCCACCGAGCGCTCCGAGTGGGGGCCGTTCTCGTTCTGGGATCTCACGAAGCGCGGCGACGGCGACGGCCAGCTCGGCCTGGGCGATGCCCGCCCGGTGCACGTCAACAATCCGCATTACCTCCTCCTGACCGTCCTCAAGCCCGGCGACGGCGTGGGCGTCAGCAACGGCGGCTTCGACCAGATCCCCCTCGCCGCGGGCGAGGCCTACGAAGCCTCGTTCTGGGCCTACCAGGCGTACATGGGCCGGAAGTGGGCCGGCGGACCCGACCAGCGCAAGCCGATGCCGGTCACGATCCGGCTCGAGGATTCGGACGGCGCGGTGCTGGCCGAAGCGCGCGTGGAAGTCGCGGGGCGGGAGTGGACGAACCACCGCGTGACGCTCACGCCGGCGCGCGCGGCCACGCACGCGCGGTTCGTCCTGCTCGCCCACGAGCCGGGCGCGCTCGCCATCGACATGGTCTCGCTCTTTCCGCGCGACACCTTCCAGGGGCGCGCCAACGGCCTCCGCGCCGATCTCGCGCAGGCGATCGCCGACCTGCGGCCGCGGTTCATGCGTTTCCCGGGCGGCTGCCTCGTCCACGGCCCGGGCATCCGGCATTACTACGATTGGAAGGACACCGTCGGGCCGGTCGAGCAGCGCCGCGCGCAGCGCAACTTGTGGGGCTATCACCAGACGATGGGCCTGGGGTATTTCGAATATTTCCAGTTCTGCGAGGACCTCGGCGCGGTTCCGGTGCCCGTGGTGACCGCCGGGGTGTGCTGCCAGCACGCGGGCGATTCGCCCAACCGGGGCCAGGAGGGGCTCCCGCTGGAGGAGATGCCCGCGTACATCCAGGACGTCCTGGACCTCATCGAATGGGCGAACGGGCCGGCGGATTCGAAGTGGGGCGCCGTCCGCGCCGCCGCGGGTCATCCCGCGCCGTTCGGCCTGAAATACCTCGGCGTCGGCAACGAGGACGAAATCTCACCGGCCTTCGAGGAGCGATTCCGCATGATCCACGACGCGATCCAGCGGAAGCATCCGGAGATCGTTGTGATCGGCACCTCGGGCCCTTTCCCCGACGGCCGGGATTTCGTGAAGGGCTGGGAATTCGCGCGTCAGATGAAGGCCGAAATGGTCGACGAGCACTATTACCGCCCGCCGCAGTGGTTCTGGGATCACCTCGGGCGCTACGACGGCTACGATCGCGCCGGGCCCAAGGTCTACGTGGGCGAATACGCCGCGCACGACGAGGGGCGCCGCAACACGCTTCGCTCCGCCCTGGCCGAGGCCGCCTATCTCACGAGCCTCGAGCGCAACGGCGACATCGTGGCCCTGGCCTCCTACGCCCCGCTGCTTTCGCGCCGCGGGCACACGCAGTGGACGCCCGACCTGATCTACTTCACCGGCACCGAGGTCTTCCCGAGCCTCAACTACACCGTGCAGAAGCTCTTCGGCGAGCATCGCGGCGATGCCTACGTCCCGACGACGCTCGAGGCCGGGCCGACGCGGCTCCGGCTCGCGGCCTCCACGGTCCGCGACCGCCGCAGCGGCGACCTCATCGTGAAGATCGTCAACGGCGACGACACCGCGCGCGCCGTCCAGGTCCGGATCGCCGGCGGCCGCGCGCTGCCCGCGACCGCGCAGCGGATCTTGTTCGGGGACGCGCCGGCCGACGCGGCGAACAGCGACGGCGACGCCCCGGCGGTCGTGCCCCGGACCGACACGGTCCCGATCGCCCGCGAGTTTTCCTACGAGGCGCCGGCCCATTCCCTGACCATTCTCCGGCTGCCCGGCCGCTGAGCGAAAGGCACGGGCGCGCCCGCTCCGCGGTCACATGCCGGCCGATGCCGGCGACGGCGTCAGGACGACGGCGCGGTGCCGTCAAACCACACGGCGCACCGCCGCGGATCGGCCGAAAGCGAACTCACGGAGGAGGACGAATCATCGCCCCCCGCATCGTTGGCGGGCTGCAGATGGCCGGCCAGTTCCGCACAGATCGAGTAAAGCTCGGCCGAGATTCCGGCGCGGCGAGCGGCTTCGGTCTCCGCCCGCAGCCGCTCGAGGCTTTGCAGCGCTTCGCGGAGGAGGTGGGCGAGGGCGGGATCGTGGAGGGTGGCGCGCAGCCCGGCGAGGAGGGTGTACAGCGCCTCCGCCGCCGCGGGGCCGGTCGGACACGCCCGCACCATGCTCAGAAGGACGCTGCCGAGATAATGGATGGGTTCGGCCATCAGGGGAGAAAGGGGAAGGAAAGCGGCACTCTGATCCGGTCTGGTGAGCGGGCCTTGCGATGTTCGCGGAGGAAAATAGATATGGCGCATCGTGCTCCGGCTCAAGTCAGAGTTCACCGATTGCGACGGGCGGCGGCGCCGGTCGTTGAGGCCGTTCAGCGTGGCGCCGCGACCCAAGTGGCGCGGCCGGAAGTTCCGCCGCGGTGCGGCCAGGACGATTGTCCCTGGCGGGATTTCCCCGGCCGAGGCCGGGCCGCGCGTTTTACTTCTCTCTCATGCTTGCGGCCGGTGAAAAGCCGATGCGGCACTTGCCGGAATATCGCTTCCGGGCGTATACTGCCGGCCGATGAGTGTCGAACGACGGACGCGGACGGTTTCAGCCGAAACCGCCGATGAGCTCGCCGAATGCGTAGCCCAATGGAAAGCGCAGGGCTGGAGGGAAGTCAGCCGGCCCCGGCAGGCGAAGAACCTTCGCCGCGAAGTGTGGGAACAGGACATCCAGCGGATCTCGAGCCGCAACCCTCTGGGGGGCGAAACCGGTGCCCGCGTGAACTGGTTCCGCTAGGAAGGCGCGGGCCGCGTGCGGCGGCTCATCGCGACGGAGGCCGGCGGAGCATGGGGACGATGGTCGGCGACGATCCGACCTGGATTTTTCCCAGCTCCTCGAATCCGTGCCGCCGGTAGAACGGGATGTTCCGAGGATTGCTGGACTCCAGGTATGCGGGCAGGCGCTCGGCATCGCACCGCGCGAGCGCGTGCGCCATCAGCGCGTCGCCGAGCCGCTGTCCCTGCCGCGCCGGGTCGACGCCGATCAGTGGCAGGAACCAGTGCGGCTCCCGCGGGTGGAATCCCGCCATCTTCTCGAAGACGGTGGCGGCATCCTGCTGGATGGAGGCGGGGGCCGTCCGCTCGATCAGCCGCGCCAAGGCTTCCTCATCCGCCGACGCCCCCGGCGGCAGCCACAGGGCCACGCCCCCGAAGCCATCGATCCCGCAGGCGGTGCCCAGGCCGAAAGATCGGGCCGCGAAAGCGCGCGCCAAGAGCGGCATGTTGCGCAGGTAGGCGTCGGGCTGCGGCCAGGTCCAGCGGGCCGCGGGATCGCCGGAGAAAGCGAGCACGATGGTCGCATATGCGGCCTCGGCGGACGCTTCGCTGATGCATTGGACGGCGTGGACGGCAGAAGGGGTGGATGGGGATGGCATGGCGGAATCAGTTATCGAGGTGCGCGAGGCGGGCGGGTTCCTGCTGTTTCGACGAACGAGCCGGAGGCGTTCCGACAGGAGGATGCGGTTCGGCCTGGCCGGGACGGTTTTCCGCGTCCGCGCGATTGCCTTTCCGAAGGCGTCCCGTTCGACTTCGTCCGCCGTGGCCAACCCCGGCATGGCTGCCCCTCCCATGCGACGCCGTGACTTCTTGAAGATCGCCGCCGGTTCCGCGGTCGCCACCGCACTCACCCCCGGCCCGCTGCGGGCGCAGGCCGGCGCCGGACGCGCCCGGAAAGCCGCCCCGCGTTTCGACGAGGAGGCGATCGCGAAGATCGAGCGTCACCTGCCGGCGCTGATGCGCGAGAGAAGCGTCCCCGGCGTCGGGCTGGGCGTCGTCCACGATGGACGGCTGGTCTGGCAGCGGGGGTTCGGGCGGATGGATGCCTCGTCCCCGGCGCCGGTCGACGACCACACGGTCTTCGAGGCCGCGTCGGTCAGCAAAACGGTGTTCGCCTACGCGGCGCTGAAACTGTGCGAACACGGCGTGCTCGCGCTCGACACCCCGCTGATCCGCTACACCCGGAAACCGTTCGTCGAGGGCGACGCGCGGATCGAGCGGGTCACGGCGCGTCACGCGCTTTCCCACACGACGGGCTTTCCCGACTGGCGGACGAGCCTTGCGCTGAAGCTCGAGGCCGAGCCGGGCGCCCGTTTCCTGTATTCCGGCGAAGGCTATTACTACCTGCAGTCCGTCATCACCGAGCTCGCGGGGAACACCTTCGATGCGCCGCGCGGCCGCTACGAGGCCGATTTCGAGGTCGGCGCCACGGATTTCGACGCGTTCATGCGGCGCTCGCTGCTCGATCCGCTCGGCATGACGGCCAGCGGCTACCTGTGGCGGGATGGCTTCGAAGGACGCGCCGCGCGTCCGCACGGGACGCGGGGCGAGCCGCTCGTGAAAAAGAAGCCGAACGCGGCGGACGTGGCGCGCTACGGGGCGGTCGGGGAGCTGCGCACCACGGTTTCCGACTACGCGAAGTTCCTGATCGCGGTGCTCACGCTGCCGCCGGGCGACGCCTTGCTCACCGCGGCGATGCGCGACGAGATGATCCGGCCGCAGACGAAGCTCGGCGCGGAGAAGATCGACGGCGCGGATTCATGGGCGCTTGGCTGGGCGATCCAGGAGCGCCCCACCGGCCATGTGATCCTGCACTCGGGCGGGCAGAGCGGATTCCGCTCGCTGACGATGGCGTCCGTGGAGCGCCGTTCGGGCTTCGTGATCTTCACGAACAGCGACAACGGCGGCTACGTCTGCTACGACCCGGTGCTGGGCGAGCTCCTCACGCCGCTGCTGGCGGGCTGAAGGGGCCGGCCCGCGACGGCCGCTCGCCGGTCGCTGGCGAAACGGGGCCATCCTCCCCATCGGGTGCGGGGTTTCAGCGCTTGCTCATCGTGATCTCCGCGGGGTAAGGGAATGGGCATCGCGACCGGTTCGGGCCAACCGGGCAGCGGCCCGCTTCGCGCGGAACGTCACGTTCGGTGCCCATGAAAACACGCTTTGGCCTGATCCGAGGCTTCGGGAGCTCGGTATGAAAACGCTGCTCGAACCCGAAATCCTGCTCGCGATCCTCGCTTTCGTGGCGACGGCGGCGGGCGTCCGAGGCGACTTCTGGAGAGGTCAGTGCGTGGGTCTGCGGAAGCTGTCCGGCCTCGGCTGGCTGACCCTCGTCGTCGCTCTCCTGGTTGCCGGGATCCAGATTGCGGTGGCCGTCCGCCATCAACGCGAGGAGGCCCGGCGGGCGGAGCTCCGGCGATCGCTGCGCGAGCTGGCGCTGGAAGAGCTCGACCGAACCGCCGAGCAACTGCGTCAGCACTTCGTCCGCGTGCCTCGGGCGATCCACGAAAGTGCGGGTCCGGTCGGGAGTTCTTCGCTCGCGGTGCTCGAGCTCGGCGAGTCGTTGAACACGGGAAAATGGGGTTGGGTGAAAAGCCCGTTCGCCCTGTCGAACTGGAGCCGTCCGGTCCGGCTCTCCGCCATCGGCGGAGGCGGCGAAAACCTGCCGACGACGCTCGGCCAATTCATGACGCAGTGGACCGCCCGACTCGACCGCGCGCTGGAGCGCGGACGCGACGACCTCTCCGAGCAGGAAAAGCTGCTGGTGCGGCAGGTGCTCCAGCACGAGTTCATCCGCCGGCTGCACGAATCGATCGCCCAGACCCGCAGCATGGAGGCTTTCTCGACGGACGCGAGGACGGCCCTTTTCAAGGAGCCGGCGGACAAGGACCGGTATGTCTCCTTCGTTTCGGCGGTCGAGCGGCTGCAAGCGCTGCGGGAAAGTCCGCCGCCAGCCGCCCTTCCCGCCGCGCCGTGACGACGGGATCGCGCGATGCCGGTGGCCGCTTCCACGGCAACCAGCCCGGCGGAAGGTTTTCCTGACCTCGGCCGGTCAGATTTTTTCCCACGCCCGATCGGCCACGGGATCGCGGCCCTCGTCGTATTCGATGTGGTCGACGAGGGTCTCGATCGTCCTGCCGGGAAAGCCGCCGCCATCGCGGATGCGCTGGGCGAGGACCGCCGACCGCTCGTCGCGCCAGCCGAGCTTCAGGATGAACCGGTTCCACATGTGGCATTCCTCGTCCGTCCGGGGCGTTCCGCGGGCGTGGACCCACGCCAGGATCTCCTCGTCGCTGCCGCCGGCCAGCGTGCGCTCGCGGATCTCCGCATGCGGCACGCCGAGGAACCGGCAGCACCGGCCATCGAGCAGGAAGAACTGCCCGTCGCCGAGGTTGCCGACGTACTCCGCCGGCAGCCGGCCGGCGGCGTGCAGGCGGATCTTGTCGAGCATCCGGCCGAAATAAACCAGCCGGCCGACCTTGGCATAGACGCTGCGCAATCCGGGCACGTGGGGCATGGGCCCGAGCCTGCACGCGGAACGAGCGGCCACAAGGAGTTCGCGCGTGGGGAACGGATCAGTTCGAGCTATTACGCTCCGAACAGAGACACTTGGGGCTGCCGTTCGAGCGGCAAGTTGCACAGGAGATAACGGAGGTAACGGAGAAGGCCGGACTTCGGGCTTCGGCGCTATTCAACATAAGGACAAAGGGAACGAAGGCCGTGGTCGCCCGCTGACAGCTCTTCGTTATCTTATGTGAAACATCCCGCCGACCGGCCGACCCGTTGAGCGCCACTCCGTTTCTCCACGCCCTCCTGTGAAAAATTCCGCGGGCTGTCGCCGGACAGACGTCGGCGCGGTTGAACAGGAGACAACGGAGCTGGCGGAGAAAGGCGGACGTCGGGCTTCAGAATTACTCAACATAAGGAAACGAAGGGAACGAAGAACTTGGTTCAGCACTCGACCCTTCCTTCGTTGCTTTATGTGAAGCATCTGACCGACCGGTCGCTGCCACTCCGTTTACTCTGCATTCTCCTGTGAAAAAACCAGCAGGCTGTCCGTAGTCGGACGTCGGCCGATTTGGACAGGAGACCCACGGAGCCAACGGAGAAGCCGGCGGTCGGCGGGGTCGCCATGAAACGAAGGGAACGAAGGACCTGGCTGGGCCTTCGACCGTCCCTTCGAACGGAGGCAGGGGGTGCTGTCCCCCGGCGGATTATCTGGGCGTGATCTCGAAGACGGCGGCGATCTCGTTGGGCACGCTGCGCGGCGCCTCGATCACCAGCGCATCGGGCGCCTGCGACCACGTGAGCTTTTCCTCGCTGCCCAGCAGTTTGACCGACGCGATGCGCGCATCGAAGAGTCCGGCGGCCGTGCCGAGCGACTTGATCGAGATCGACGACTTGGGAGCGCCCAGCACAAAGGCGTAGAGCACGCCGCCCTTCGCGGTGAACCTCACGTCCTCGGCGGTGAACGGGCTGCCTTCGCCTTCGTTGAAGCCGGGCCCCTGCAGGGGCTTTATGTTCGCCAGCTGCGGCCCCTCGCCGAGCACCTTCCACGGGCGCGTGCCGTGAATGGCCGGCTCGTTGATCTGCATCCACGCGGCGATGCCTTCGACGATCGCGATCGCGTCCGCATCGGGCATGCCGTCGCCCTTGAGGGGGACGCTGAGCAGCAGATTGCCGTTTTTGCTGACGACGTCGATCAGCGTGTGCACCACCGTCCGCGCCGTCTTGTAGCCGTGGCGGTCGAGCACGCCCTGGTTGTAGTGCCAGTCGCCGAGGCACGTGTCCGTCTGCCACGGCTCGGGCTCGATCTGGTTGCTGCGGCCGCGCTCGATATCCCAGACCATGCAGCGGCGCTGGTCGGGCTCGAGGATCTTGCCGAACAGCACCCCGTCATCGCCGCGCCATTCGTTGCTGCGGTTGTAGAAATGGGCGGCGATCTTCAGGCCGGCGTCGCTCACCGGCCAGAGCGGGAGCGCCGTGTCGTCGAAGTAGACGAGGTCGGGCCGGTGCTTTTCGATCAGGTCGATGGTGCGGTTGTAGAATTTCTCGCAGTAGGCCTGGTCGGGCGGAGTCACCCCGTTGCCCCACTCCCAGCGCGCGTGGATTCTCTTCGGATCCTCGAAGCCCGGGCTGGGCGCGTGCCGCTGCTCGTAGAGGTCCTGCGGATCGAGCCCGTCCCACCACGTGCCCCGGCCGTCTTTCGCGGTGAGCTTGCCGTCGTAAGGCACGCCGGCGAGCGGCCCCCTCTTGTCCGCCCCCTGCGCCGGTTCGTACCAGCTCCACGCGTGGGCCGCGTGGACGCTGACGCCGAACTTCAGGCCCTGCGCCCGGGCCGCCTTCGCCCAGCCCGCGATGAGATCCTTCCGCGGGCCGACGCGCACGGAGTTCCACGGCTGGTACTTGGAGTCCCAGAGGTCGAGGTTGTCGTGGTGGTTGGCGAGGGCGAAAAAATACCGGGCGCCCGCGCGCCGGTAGAGCGCGACGAGCTTCTCGGGGTCCCACTGCGCGGCCTTCCACTGATGGATGACGTCCTTGAACCCGGCCACCGACGGATGGCCGTAGGTTTCCCGGTGAAAGGCGGTGACGTTCGCTCCCCACGCCGGGCCGTCCTCGAAATAAAGGTGGCGCGCGTACCAGTCGCCGCGGCCCGGCTGGCACTGGGGGCCCCAATGCGCCCAGATCCCGAACTTCGCGTCGCGAAACCATTCGGGCACGCGATACTGCGCCAGCGAATCCCAGCTCGGGGCGAAGCGCCCGGGCGCGACGGGCTCCGCGGCGGTGCTGACGATGACGGTCGGGGTGGCGTTGCTGGGAATCGCGCGCGCGTGCGGCACGGCGATCGAGCACGCCGTCAGGGCGGACGCGAGGGGGAGAAGGTCGGATGGGCGCATGTTCGGGGATTTCGGGAAAACGTCAGCGGAAGAGCCGGCGGGCGAAATGGTGGAGGTTGTTGGCCCAGCTCGCGCGGTCATGGCCGGCGTCGTCGACGTTCCACACGTGCGGGACGCCGTGCTCCGCGAGGTGGCGGTGGACGTCCTGCGACACGTTGATGAGGCCGTCCCGGTTGCCGCAGGAGAGATACAACAGGCGGAGGCGCTCGCGCGCCGCGCCGGAATCGGGCACGAGCTCCGCGGGCGGCTTGGTGTTCGGGGCCGATGAAAACCCGCCGAGCCACGCGAAGGTGTCGAGGTGGCCGAGGCCGAAATTCAGCGCCTGGCCGCCGCCCATCGACAAGCCCGCGAGCGCGCGGTGCTCGCGGCCGGTGCGCGCCGGGTAGGCGGCTTCGATGGCCGGGATCAGGCAGTCGAGCAGGTCGCGCTCGAATTGCGCGAAAGCGGCGGCATGCTCGGCCGTGAAGACCTTGTCCGGAGGGGGCGGGCGGTCGTCCGGCCGCGCGCGGCCGTTCGGCATGACCACGATCATCGGCGCCGCCTGGCCGGCGGCGATGAGGTTGTCGAGGATCGCCGCCGCGCGGACGTAGCCGGTCCATTCGTGCGGCGTGCCCCCGATGCCGTGGAGCAGATAAAGCACGGGGTACCTTTCCGCCGGCGAATAGCCGGGCGGCAGGTAGACGCTGGCCTGCCGCCGCGTGCCGGTCACGGAGGAGTCGTAGCCGAACGATTCGACGCGGCCGCGGCGCGTTTCCTCCGCGGGTGCCTGGTCGAAGCCGGCGGGCGCGTCGGGAAAGGCGCGCACATCATCCGCCGCGAGCACGATCGGCCGCGCGAAGTTCGCGCGGGCGCGCGCGGGCGTCACTTCTTCGACCTGCGCTTCGATGATGGCGGCGGCCGCGGTGAGCAGGAAGAAGCCGATGGCCGGACGGGAGAGTTTCATGCGTTAGGCGGGGAGGCGGTTCGCGCTGACGGTCGGGGATTCCCGCCGATGGCGCAACGCGGGCGTGGGACCGACCGCTGTCGCGGCCCCGCCGTGTTCACTGGACGGTTCGGCCTGCGCCGATCACGGCGCGGTTGGGCTTGATCGCGCTCGCCGCCTCCCGGATGCCCGCGCGCCGCGCCATGAAGGTCGATCCCCTCGCCGCGCCGCGCGCCGAATAGGAACCCCGCCGAGCCGGCACCGGCAAAGAACGGACGCACGGAACAAGCGCCCGCTTCCCCCGCCTTGCCGCGCCGGCCCAGGCCCCAGCAGGGCGATAGCCGTTTGGGAGAAATACCGCGGAGGATCACGAAGCCCGGCCGCCTGAGTGGGTGTTCACCCCAGTGACGTCGGGGCCGATTTCCCTAGACTAGCCGACGTTGAGCCACCGCATCATCCGGGCGAATCCCCAATCCCTGGCCCGGCCGCGGACCCGGGCGGCGACACCCGGCGTGCCGGCGCTTGTTCAGCCTGCTTCGCCTGTGCAGGCGCTGGGCACACGGCGCATCGCGCCCGGGCGATCGGTCACGATTTGGAGGAGGTCGCCCGCAGGATCGTAAAGGTCGACAACCTGGGCCTTCAGAATCTCCTCGGCGTGGCTTGGCATGCGGATGCTTCCGCTGCATGAATGACGGGCTCGTTTTTCGAGCGCGGCCCAAAGCGCTCAGATATGCTCACGATTACCAACACTATCCTTCTGATCGAGGACAATGCCGACGACGCCGCCGCGCTGCGGCGGACGCTGAAGGCGGCCGGAATCGGAAACGACGTGCAGCTGGTCACCGACGGGCGCGAGGCCATCGCCTACCTGCGAGGCGAAAGCCGTTTCGGCGATCGGACGAAGTACCCGCTTCCTTTCCTCGTCTTTCTCGACCTCACGCTGCCTCGGCTAAGCGGCTTCGAGGTCCTCACCTGGCTTCGTGCACGGCCGGAACTCCAGGGCATAGCCGTCGTCGTCACGACCGGTTCGCAAGCGGTATTGGATCAGCAGAGGGCATATGCCCTCGGTGCTCGTTCCTATCAGATAAAGCCGCTGCGACCGGAGGACCTGCATCAACTGATGAGATCGATGCAGCTCTGGTGGAGCCGGCTGGGCGAGACGGACCCGATCGTCCCCTCCAGCGGCTGCGCGTGATTTCCCTGGCCCGTCCCGGACGGAATGACCTCTCTCGCGCGGCTCCAGCGCGGCTAGTCCGGGCGCGGGACCGCCCGTTTTTGTGCCGGGGACTGCAACCGCGCCAGACTGTAGACCACGGCGGTCAGCTCCCCCGGCGACAGCGGCTTGGTCACGTGCGATTGGAACCCCGCCTGGAATGCCTGCGTCCGGTCCTCCGACCGGGCCAGGGCCGTGAGGGCCGCTGCCGGAACCTCGCCGCCCGGCAGCGCGCGAATGCGGCGAATGAGCTCGTAACCGTCCCGCCTCGGCATGCCGATGTCGCTCAACACGACATCCGGCCGGAACGCGGGGAAGATCGCCAGGGCGTCGTCGACGGACAGGGCCGTCTCAACCTCGACGTGCCGCCCGGCGAGGATCCTTTTGATGGCGCTGAGCGAGTCGGGATCGTCATCCACCACGAGGACCCGAATGCCCCGAAGATCCTCGGTTCCGGCGCCGTCGGCGGCGTGAGGATCGGAATCCCGCGGTGCTGCCCGGCTCGCCGCGGTTCGCGGGAAGGAGAGGGTGAAGGTCGCGCCCTGGCCCAAGCCCGGGCTCTCGGCGCGCACTCCGCCCTCGTGGAGCTCGACCAGCTGCTTGACGAGCGCCAGCCCGATGCCGAGGCCGCCATGTTGGCGGGTGGTCGACGCGTCGGCCTGGCGGAACCGCTCGAAAACGTGCGGAAGGAAGTCCGCCGCGATCCCGCACCCGGTGTCGGCCACGGTGATCTCGATGTGGGAATCCATGCACTTCGTGCTCACCGTCACCTTTCCCGCCACCGGCGTGAACTTGATGGCGTTCGAAAGGAGGTTCCACAACACCTGCTGCAGGCGTCGCTTGTCCCCGACCATCGTCAGGTCGCCGGCCCGGGTCGTCACCGACCTGAGGTCGATCTGCTTGAGCTCGGCCGCCGGGCGCAGGGACGCCACGGCGTTCCCGACGAGGAGGCCGACGTCCAGCGGCTCCATCTCGAGCGAGAGCTTGCCGGCCGAGATGCGGCCAAGGTCCAGCAGGTCGTCGATCAATTGGGCCTGCGCGCGTGCGTTGCGCTCGATCACCTCGAGCCCGGCGCGGATGTCCTCGATGTGGCCGCCCACGTCCTTCAGCACCTGCGTCCAGCCGACGATGGCGTTGAGCGGGGTCCGCAGTTCGTGCGACGCCGTGGCGAGGAACTCGTCCTTCAGCCGGCTGACCTGCTCCGCGTGAATCCGGGCGGTGCGCTCGTGCTGGAGCAATTGCTCGCGCTCGGTGGCAATCCGCTTCAGGAGGGTGATGTCGCGGACGATCTTCGACGCCCCGACGATCTTTCCCGTCGCGTCCTTCATCGGCGAAATGGTCAGCGACACGGGGAATTCCTCGCCATTCTTGCGCAGGCGAGTCGTCTGGAAGTGATCGATCCGTTCGCCCCGGCGCAGGCGCTCGAGGATTCTCGTCTCTTCGTCGTGCCGATCCGGGGGCACCAGCATCGACACCGGCCGGCCTATCGCTTCGTGCGCGGAATAGCCGAAGACCCGCTGCGCGGCATCGTTCCAGCTGGTGATGATGCCGCTCAGGTTCTTGCTGATGATCGCGTCGTCCGACGAATTCACGATGGCGGCGAGCAGGAACGCCGCCCCGTCCGCGCGCTTCCGGTCGCTGATGTCGCGCACCAAGTGCAGGGCTCCCGCGACGCGGCCATCGGCTGCCTGGAGGGGCGAGATGGCGACCGACACGTTCACCTCCTGCCCGTCACGCCGCTGGCGGGAGGTTTCATAGGGAGCGGAGCATTCGCCGCGCTGGACCCTCTCGAGAACGTCACGTTCCTCCGAAAGGCGGTGGGCGGGAACGAGGAACGTGACGGGCTGGCCCAGGGCCTCGTCCGCGCGGTAGCCGAAAAGCCGTTCGGCGCCGTCGTTCCACATCGTGATGAGTCCGTCGACGTCGTGGCTCACGATGGCGTCCTCCGAACGTTCGAGGATTTTCGCGAGCAGCAACTCGGCCGGCAGGCCCGGCACGCGGTTGTCCGGGGGTGGGGGGACGGTGGCCATGGGTTGAAAAGCCCGCGGGCTGGAGCAGAAACCGCCCCGTGGCCCAGAAGCAACGACAACCTATCGGGGCGGAGGTTCTCGCGTTCCAGCCGGCGCGCCCATTCGCGCCTTGACCCGCCGGCAGGCCGGGAATCGATTAATCGCGTTGCGCGCAGCCCGAGCGCCAACCGGACGCGGCGACACATGAGCGATCTAAGCCCTACAATCCTGCTGGTGGAGGACAACAGCGACGACAGCGACATGCTGCGGCGGGAATTCAGGAAGGCGAACCTCGTGAACCCGGTCCAGATCGTGACGGACGGACGCGAGGCGATCGACTATTTCCGCGGGACCGGCCGTTTTTCGGACCGGGCGAAATACCCGCTTCCGTTCCTCGTTTTTCTCGACCTAAGGCTTCCCCGCTGCGACGGCCTCGAGGTCCTGACATGGATCAAGGGGCAGCCGGCCCTGCAAGAGGTGGCCCTGGTGGTGCTCAGTTCCTCCGACAACGGCCTCGATTATTCCAAGGCGTTCGCGCTCGGCGCGCGCTGGCATTTGCGGAAACCCCCCATGCCCGGCGACCTGGAGCGCTTGCTGGCGGCGGTCGGCGGAGGGTATTGGCGGCGATCCGCCGATCGCGACCCGGGCCCCGGGCACAAACCCTGAACATGAACGCATTTGCGCAGACTTTCGCGGTGGAAAGCCGCAGCGCCCCCGACCGCCAGCCGATCAACCCATGAGAACAATTCCCTCGTCCCTTCTGGCCGTCCTGCTGGGCGGCCTTTCGGCAGTCCCCTCCGTGCGGGCCCATCCCGGCCAGGGCCCCCACACGCATCCCTTCACCCTCGAAGACAGCCTGCTGGTTCTGGCCGCAATGGCGTTGTGGGCCGCGTGGCGCGCCTGGCGCGGCAATCGGCTCACGAAATGACCGGCGCGACGCCGCCCGGCTCGTTCAAGCCCCTCAAGCCCGGACCGGATTCAGGGGACCGTGGTCGACCGCGAATTCCGCCATGCGCCAAAATTCGAAGAAGTTCCGGACGAACTGCTTCAGCCCCTCGAAGTCCTGCGGTTTCGTGACGTAGCAGGCGGCGCCATGCTGGTAGGCGCGCTTGATGTCCACGGGCGAGCTCGATGTGGTCATCACGACGATCGGGATGCAGGCCAGGTCCTTGTCGGCCTTCACCTCGCTGATCACTTCCAGGCCGTTCTTCTTCGGCGTGTTCAGGTCCAGCAAAATGACGTCCGGCAACACCGCTCTCGCGTAGGAGTTGACGCGGCGCAGGTAATGCAGGGCTTCGTGTCCGTCGGTTACCACGTCCAGGTCGATCCCGGCGTCGACGCGCCGGAGCGCGGACGTCAGGAGGTTCACGTCGTCCGCGCTGTCCTCCACCAGCAGGACTCTAATGCGTGATCTTCTCATCGGGAAGGGCGGTCAACGTCGCGGGGAGGGTGAATCTGAAGATCGAACCCTTGCCGGGCTCGGACTCGACCCAGATTCGGCCTTTGTGAAGGTCGACGATTTTCTTGCAGACGGCGAGACCGATCCCGGTGCCGGGGATCTGGGCCTGGGTATGCAGGCGCTGGAAAATCTCGAAGATGCGCGCATGATACTCCCGCTCGATGCCGATCCCGTTGTCGCGCACGGAGAATTCCCAGTGGTCGCCCTGGCGCGCGGCCGAGATCTCGATCCGCGGGGTCTCCGCGGAGCGGAACTTGAGCGCGTTGCCGATCAGGTTTTGGAACAGCGGCACCATGTAGTCGCGAGTCGCCGGCGTGGTCGGCAGCGAGTCGACCTTCACGATCGCTCCCGTCTCGCGGATGGTAGCGTCCAGGTTTCCCAACGCCTGGGCGACCACCTGGTTGAAATCGGTGGGGGCCACCGGCGGCGTGTCCCGGCCCAGTTTCGAGAACTGGAGGAGGGCGAGGATCAGTTCTTTCATCCGGAGGCCGGCCGTGGAAATCCGCTGCAGATGCTGCAGGGCCTCGGCATCGAGCTTGTCCCCGTAGTCCTCCCGCAGGATTTGCGAGTAGCTCAGCATGCTGCGGAGCGGCTCCTGGAGGTCGTGCGACGCGACGTAGGCGAACTTTTCGAGCTCGGTGTTGGTCTGCTCCAGCCTTTTCGCGTAGAGGCCCACGCGCTGCTCCGCCTCCTTCGTCGCCGTCACGTCCATGGCGATGCCGTGGATGAAGGCCGGGCGGTTCTGGTCGTCCCGCGCGATCCGCACCTCGGTCTGCAGCCACACGACCTTGCCGGCGCGGGTCAGCACGCGATAGGCGGACCGGAGCGGCTCGCCGGAGGAGATCGTCCGCGCGAACTCGCGATTCCACCGATCCCGATCGTCGGCGTGGAGCCGCTCATACCACAGGATCGGCTCCTCCAGCCACTGCTTTTGCGAGTAGCCGAGCAGCGATTCGATCTGGGGGCTCACGTACACGTCGCTCAGCCCTTCGTCGAAGGTCGCCATGAACGTGATGGCCGGCAGCAGTTCGACGAGCGTCCGGTAGCGGGCCTCGGCCATCCGCAGCCCGCCCTGCACGCTCGGCTCGCCGGCCGTCGCCGGCGGTGCCGTCATCGCCCGGGGCATCGCCGCGCGTAGCAGGTCGGCCAGGGCGGAGAAATCGCCGGCGGAAACGATCTCTGGCGTCATTGGGCGGATGAGCTGGAATTCTCGCGGAGGCCCAGCTTAACCCATTTCCGCCATTCGTCCATCCCGGCGCCGCCGGTCGCCGACACGCGGAAGAGCCGCACGGCGGGGTTCAGCTCGCGCACGCGGCGCTCGAAGGCCTCCCCGTCGAAAGCCACGTGCGGCAGGAGGTCGATCTTGTTGAGCACGACCACGTTCGCGGCGCGAAACATGTGCGGATACTTGCTCGGCTTGTCGTCTCCCTCGGTGACGGAGGCCACCACCACGCGCGCGTGCTCCCCGAGGTCGAACAGGGCCGGGCACACCAGGTTGCCGACGTTCTCGATCACGACGACGCCGCCGGCGGCCGGATCGAGCTGCCGCAGCGCGGCTGCGACCATGGCGGCGTCGAGATGGCACCCCGTCCCCGTGTTGATCTGCACCGCCCGGCCCCCGGCCGCACGGATGCGTTCCGCATCGCGCAGCGTCGCCTGGTCGCCCTCGATCACGTGGAAGGCCAGTTCGCTCCCGAGGCTTCTCAGCGTCGCCTCCAGCAGCGTGGTTTTCCCCGCGCCCGGCGAGCTCATCAGGTTGACCGCCGCCACCCCTCGTCCCGCCAGCCAGCCCCGGTTGCGCTCGGCGAGCCGGGCGTTCCGGTTCAGCAGTTCCTGCTCGATCCGGATCGTCCGGCCGGCCGGCGGCGCCTCGCCCGGCGGGGGCGGGTGCCGGTGGGCATGGCCGGCTTCCGGCCCGTGGTCGTGGGCGTGGTGGTGAGCCGGGAAGGGCGCGTCCGGATCGAAGTCTCCGTGCAGGTGCACGTGGTCGCCGGTCTGCAGGTTGGTCACGATGATCTCGTTCGCGTTCGAACATCCGCAATGAGTGCACATGTCAGGCGATCTCCATTTCTTTGAGGGTGAGTTGCTCGCCACTGAGCCATTCCACGTCGGTGCTGCCGCACGGGCAGCGGACGAGCGGCGACTCCATGGCGGTTTCGGAAGCGCAGCGCCGGCAGCGGCCGCGGCCCGGCGTCTCGACGATCTCGAGTCGCGCGCCGGCCGCGGGGGTGTTTTCGCTGCACAGCTCGAAACAGAAGCGCATCGCGTCCGGCCCGACCAGCGACAGCTTGCCGACCTCGACCACGATGCGGCGGATCGGGGCGCCCCGCGCCCGCTCGCACGCCAGCGCGACGAGCTCCTGGGTTATGGCGAGTTCATGCATGGGGGGCCGCGGGAATCGGTCCGGCGATCAGCGCCTCGATCGTCTCGGCGGCGGCGTCGACCGCCGCGGCCACCGCCGGCGTGAGCCCGAATTCGCCCTCCTGCGGACGGCCGAAGCTGGCGGGTTCGCAGCCGACCAGGACCAGGCGGGGAATTCTCGCCCCCAGCATGCGGGCCATCTCGATCGCGCGCGTCGGGACCAGGCCGTGCGCCTCCGGGCTTCGGCCGGGCGGCCGGGCGGCCTCGTCCGCCAGGTCCAGCACGTGGATCGTGCCGGGAGCCGAGTTGCGCTGCACGACATCGGCCAGCACGACGACCTCGTAGGGCTCGAGCAGCGCATAGGCGAGATCGATGCCCTGGATGCCGAAGTCGACCACCCGCACGCAGGCCGGCTGCGGCCGCCCGAGCAGCCGCCGCGCGACCGCGACGCCGAAGCCGTCGTCCCCGAGGAAGATGTTGCCGACGCCGGCCACGAGGATGGAAGGCCGGCTCATGGCTTTTCGACTTCGTCGAGATCGAAAAAGAACCGGTGCCCGGGCTTGCCTTCGCGGCCAAGATCGCGCCCGGGGTCGTCGTCGACGGTCACGCAGACGTGGATCCGGTCTTCGAAATCGCATTCGATGGAAGTCACCGTCGCGCGCCGGCCGGCGAGTGCGAGGTCGAAGATGTCGGCGCGCCGCTTCGGCCGCAAGATCACGGAGTCGCCCGGCTTGAGCCCGTCCGCCTTCGCGGTCGGCCGGCGCCAGGCCCCGTGCAGCGCGGCGAGCTCCCCGGCGGCCAGCGAGTCGATGCGGTCGAGCAGGGCGGAGGTGCGGGGATGCCGGCGCAGCTCCGCCTTCTCGCCGGGGGTCAGGGTCTGGATGCGAAGGCTGAGCAGTTCGTCGATCTCGGTGCCGTCGAACATGACGGCGGGGCTCTGCGGCGCGATGCGCGGGTAGTCGCCGAGGATGATCGGCGAGGCGAGCATCCGGTCGCGCGCGCCCTCCGGGCCGACCAGCACGGGCCAGCCGCCGACGTTCCGGCAGGCGGCCCGGGCGATCAGGTCCGCCGGCGCCTCGGTCATGGAGAAGAACGCGCCGCCCTGGATCGACAGCAGGGCCTGGCAGGACAGCAGCGCGCCCCCGAGCGCGTCGTCGCGGGAGTCGCCGGCGAACGGGGTCCGGTTCGACACGATCACGGTCAGCTTCGAGGTGCCGTCCGCCACCGGTTCCGCCGAGATTCTCACGCCGCCGCGGATCGCGCCGAACTCGAAGGGCGCCTCCTCCGGCGGCCGGCCGAGGCGGGCCAGCGCCGTCACGACGCGCGGGACCGGCTCGCCGGCCTCGCGGAGCTGCAGGAAGTGGACCTTCACGGTGAGCCGCGCGTCCGGTCCGTGCTCCGCTAGGCACTCGATGTGCAGGTCGGAGCGTTCGCCGTTCTGCGCGCGCGCGCAGAATTCGGGTGGCATCAACATGCCGAGGTTCCACCCGGGGCGGTTCTTCAGGGCCGACGGCCGGTAGGGATAGAGCACCAATCCCTCATGCATCACCGCCTCGGCGACGGCTTCCGCTGGGTCGGTGTCCGTTTTCTCCATGGCGGATCAGCGCACCTGCGCGCCCAGCATCGGCGAGTGGCGCAGGTCGAGCAGCTTGCCCGCCCCGGTGTACATGTGGACGCCGCAGGGCAGGCACGGATCGAAGCTGCGCACGGTCCGCATGATGTCGATGCCCTTGAACTTGTCCGGGCCGTTCTCCTCGAAGAGCGGCGTATTGGCGATCGCGTCCTCGTAGGGGCCGGGGACCCCGTTGGAATCGCGCGGGCTGGCATTCCAGGGCGTCGGCGGGTACGGGTGGTAGTTCGCGATCTTGCCGTCGCGGATCACCATGTGGTGCGACAGCATCCCGCGGACGGCCTCGTGGAAGCCGCAGGCGACCGCCTCCTCGGGCACCTTGAACTCGTTCCAGGTTTTCGTCCGGCCGGCGTAGACGAGCGCGTTGGCGCGCTCCAGGAAGTACAGCGCGGCGGCGGCGGCGTAGGCCTGGAAGTAGCTGCGCGCCCGGTTCCGCTCGAGCGTGTTGTTCCAGCGCGGTATCTTCCATTCGAACTCCATCTCCGGGAGGTTGGCCGTCTTCGGCAGCTGGATCTTCACGCTCTGGCCGGTGGACTGGAGGTGCGGCAGCTTCACGATTCCCGCCAGCGAGGTCGCCCACAGGCGGGCCAGCGGCCCGCCGCCGCTGTCGAGCGCGAGGTTCGTCTGCGAACGCGCGTCGAACCACCGGGGCGAGACGACCCAGGTGTAGTTCTTCGCGAAATCCCGCTTTTGCGGCCGGGGCGTCGTGGTCTGGTTCCACGGATGCCGCATGTCGACCGGGTTCCCCAGCGGGTCGCGCTTCACGAACGGCTCGCCCTCGACCCAGTCGTCGTAGAACGAGCTGCCGAGGAGGATGCGGATGCCGAGATTGATCTCGATGAGGTCGGTGGTGATCAGCTTCCCGTCGAGGACGATGCCGGGCGTGACGTACATCGCGCGCCCGGCCGCGGTGAGGTTCCCGTAGCTGTAGTCGCAGACCTCGGGGTTCTGGAACGAGCCCCAGCACGCCAGCATGATGCGGCGATTGCCCACGGCCTCGTAGCCCGGCAGCGCCTCGTAGAAAAAGTCGAAGAGATCGTCGTGCAGCGGCACCACCCGCTTCATGAACTCGATGTATTTCATGAGCCGGGTGAGGTATTCGGTGAAGAGCTGCACCGACGGCACCGTGCCCACCCCGCCGGGATAGAGCGTGCTCGGGTGGGCGTGCCGGCCCTCCATCAGGCAGAACATCTCCCGGGTGAGCCGGCTCATCTGCAGCGCCTCCCGGTAGAACACGCCCTCGAACGGATTCAGCGCGCGCATGATGTCGGCGATCGTGCGGAAGCCGTGGATGTTTCCGCTCGGGGCCGGCGTGCGCTCCGCCCGGGCAAACACGGACGGGTTGGTCTCGCGCACCATCTGCTCGCAGAAATCGACCCCGACCAGGTTGTCCTGGAACAGGTTGTGATCGAACATGTACTCGGCCGCCTCCCCGAGGTTCACGATCCACTCGGCCATGTCGGGCGAGCGGACGCCGAACGCCATGTTCTGCGTGTAGAGCGCGCAGGTCGCATGGTTGTCCCCGCAGATCCCGCAGATCCGGCTGGTGATGACGTGGGCGTCGCGCGGGTCCTTGCCGCGCATGAACACGCTGTAGCCGCGGAAGATCGAGGAGGTGCTGTGGCACTCCGCGACCCGCCGGTTGGCGAAATCGATCTTCGTATGGATGCCGAGGCTGCCCACGATCCGCGTGATCGGATCCCAGGTCATCTCGACGAGGTTGCCGTTGGGAGGGAGGGTGCTCATCGGCGCGGCGCGGTGCGCGGTCAAAACGCGGGCCGGTCCGGGCCCGGCGCGCCCGGCGGGGTGCCCGGGGCCTTGAAGCGTCTGCGCTCGGCCGGCTCCTTGTTCAGCGAGCTCTGGGTGAAACGCCGCAGCGCCTGCACGGTCTTGCCGTAGGTCTGGACCGCTTCGCTCGACAGCAGCGAACCCGGCGGCTGGTTCATGAACGGCATGAACTTGTCGGGGAAACCCGGCATCGTGCAGCCGATGCAGATTCCGCCCACGCTGGGGCACCCGCCGACGCCGCCGATCCAGCCGCGCTCCGGCACGTTGCACTGGACCACCGGTCCCCAGCACCCCTGCTTCACGATGCATTCGCGCGCCCCGTACCCTTCGGCGAACTGCGCCTGCTCGTAGTAGCCGCCGCGCCCGCAGCCTTCATGCACGGTCGCGGGAAACAGCCACTTCGGCCGCAAGGCGTCGTCGACCTGGATCATCGGGGCGTGGCCGGCCGCCTGCCGCAGCAGGTGGAGCAGCACCTCCATGAAGTTGTCCGGCTGGATCGGACACCCGGGCACGTTCACGATCGGGATGTCCGCCTTCGATTTCCAGTCCCAGCCGAGGTAGTCCGCCAGCCCCATGCAGCCGGTCGGATTGCCGGCCATGGCGTGGATCCCTCCATAGGCCGAGCAGGTCCCCGCCGTCACCACGGCCCAGGCGTTGGGCGTCAGCCGGTCCAGCCAGTCGCAGACGGTGATCGGCTGGCCCGTCTCCAGGTCGAGCCCGAAGCCGGTCCAGTATCCCTCCGCCTTGTTCCTCTCGTTGGGAATCGAGCCTTCGACGACCAGAATGAACGGGTCGAGCTTGCCGTCCGCCGCGTCGCGGAAGAAGCGGACGAAGTCCTCGGCGGATTCGTACGCCAGGACGGGGTGGTGCAGCACCACCTGCGGGATTCCGGGGATCATCCCGCGCACCACGTCCTCGATGCTCGGGTTCGTCGCGGCGGTCATGGCGACGGTGTCGCCGTCGCAGCTCAGCCCCGCGGTCAGCCACAGGACGTGCATTTTGGTGATGGGGGAGGCCATGGCAGGCGACTCAACAGATCCGCGGCAACTGCTCGCCGGCGAGCAGCGGCACGATGCGTTCGCCGCCGGCGATCGATCTCATGGAGACAATCCCGGGCCGGTCCGTCACGACATTTCCGATCACCGCCGCGTCCCGGCCGAGCGGGTGGGCGCGCATCGCGCCGAGCAGGGTGGGGGCGTCCCCCGGGGGGACGACGGCCACCAGCTTGCCCTCGTTCGCGACGTGGACCGGATCGAAGCCCAGGATCTCGCACGCGGCGGTGACCTCGGAACGGACGGGGATGCGCCGCTCGTCGATCCGCACGCCGACGCCCGATGCCTCGGCCAGCTCGTTGAGCGTCGCCGCCAGGCCGCCGCGCGTGGGGTCGCGCATGCACCGGATGTCCGGGCAGGCCTCGAGCATCACGCGCGCGAGATCGTGGAGCGGCGCGCAGTCGCTCTTGAGCTCGGTCTCGAATTCCAGGCCTTCCCGCACCGACATCACGGCCATCCCGTGGTCGCCGACCGTGCCCGACAGGATGATCTGGTCGCCGGGCCGCGCCGCCCCGATCGAGAGCGACCGGCCCTCCGGCACGAGCCCGATCCCCGCCGTGGTGATGAAGATCTGGTCGGCCTTGCCGCGCTCGACGACCTTGGTGTCGCCCGCGATCATCGTCACCCCGGCCTCGGCGCACGTCTCGCGCAGCGAGGCGACGATGCGCCGGAGGTCCGCCACCGGGAAGCCTTCCTCCAGGATGAAGGCGGCCGAGAGGAACAGGGGCTTCGCGCCGCCGACGGCGAGGTCGTTCACCGTGCCGCACACCGCCAGCCGGCCGATGTCGCCGCCCGGGAAAAACGGCGGCCGCACGACGAACGCGTCGGTGGTGAACGCCATCCGGGCCCGCCCGAACGGCACCGTGGCCTGGTCCTCGAGCCGGGAGAGGACCTCGTTGCCGAGCTCGGGCAGGAACACCTGCTTCAGCAAATCCGCGCCGAGGCGCCCGCCGCTGCCGTGCCCGAGCACGATCCGCTCGTAGCGGCCGAGCGGGATCGAACAGGCGCCGAGCGCTTCGGCCGGGACCTTCACAGCACGTCCTCCTCCCCGCGCGCCAGGTGGACCGCATCCCACAGGACGTGCAGCAGCGTGCCGTGGACCTCCTGGATCCGGGGCAGGCTGAAGCTCGGCACGACGAAACAGTGGTCGCAGAGCTCCGGCATCCGGCCGCCGTCGCGCCCGGCGAAGCCCACGCGGAGCATGCCCAGCTCCCGGGCGGCCTGGAGCGCGCGCACCAGGTTCGCCGACTTCCCGCTCGTCGAGATGGCCAGCGCGATGTCGCCGGGCCGGCCGAGGGTGCGGAGCTGCTGGGCGAAAATCAGCGCGAAGTCCTGGTCGTTGCCGATCGCGGTCAGGACCGAGGGGTCGGTCGCCAGGGCGACGGCCGGCAGCGCCGGACGCTTTTGGATGATCGGGTGCATGAACTCGACGGCGACGTGCAGCGCGTCGCACAGGCTGCCGCCGTTGCCCATCGTGAACAGGCGCCCGCCCTGGTCGAAGGCCCGGGCCATCGACCGCGCGCAATCGACGATCTTTCCCGCGTTCTCCGGGAAAAAGCGCTCCTTCAGCCCGGCGCATTCGCGGCCCTGCCGCAGCACCGCGCGCATCAGGTCCGGCTGGCCGGTTCCCTCAGGCGGTTTCAAGTTCGAGGTGGCGCCCATAGGCGTAGTAGGCCGCGCACGCGCCCTCCGCGGAGACCATCGTGGCGCCCAGCGGCGATTGCGGCGAGCAGGTGCGGCCAAAGGCCGGGCAGTCCTTCGGCTTCTTCAGCCCCTTCAGGATCTGCCCGCTGATGCATGCCGGCGACTCGGCGGCTTCCACCGCCTCGAGCTCGAACCGCCGCTCGGCGTCGTGCGCGCGGAATTCATGGCGCAGCCGGTAGCCGCTCTTGGGAATGATGCCGATGCCGCGCCACTTGCGGTCGCAGACCTCGAACACCTCGTCGAGCAGGCGCTGCGAGGCCGGGTTGCCGTCCCGCCGCACGACGCGCCGGTACTGGTTCTCGACCCGGGCTTCGCCCTTTTCGAGCAGGCGCACCGCCTCCAGGACGCCCTCGAGCAGGTCCACCGGCTCGAATCCGCTGATCACGATCGGCAGGCGGAACCCGGCCGCGATCGGTTCATATTCGCGATAGCCGACCACGGTGCACACGTGGCCCGGCCCCAGGAAGGCCTGCACGCGGTTTCCCGGCGACTGCAGGATCGCGGTCAGGACCGGCGGCACCAGGACCTGGGACACCAGCATCGAGAAGTTCCCGAGCCCGCGCCGGCGCGCCTGCGCCGCGGCCAGGGCGTTCGCCGGCGCCGTCGTCTCGAAGCCGATCGCGAAGAAGACGACCTCCCGCGCCGGGTTCGCGGCGGCGATCTCCACCGCATCGAGCGGCGAATAGACGATGCGGACGTCGCCGCCCCGCGCCTTGATCGAGAGCAGGTCCTCGCGCGATCCCGGCACGCGCAGCATGTCGCCGAAGGAGCAGAAGATCACGTTCGGCCGGCGCGCCACGTCGTGCGCGCGGTCGATCATCTCGACGGGCGTGACGCACACCGGGCAGCCGGGCCCGTGCAGCAGCTCGATCTCCGGCGGCAGGAGCTTGTCGATGCCGAATTTGACGATGGCATGCGTCTGGCCGCCGCACACCTCCATGATCGTCCAGCGCCGCGTGACCGTCGCCCGGATGGCTTCGACCAGCGCGGAAACCGCCCGGGCGTCGCGAAATTCATGCACGAATTTCATGGCGGTGCCCCGGCCGGCGGCGTCATCGCGGGCGCGCGCTCCGCGGGCGGGGCGGCGCCCGGCTCCGGCTCGCCGAGATCGTCGCCCTGTTTGATCCGGCCCAGGAAATCCAGGACCTTCTTCGCCTCGGCCTCGTCGATCCGGACGAGCGCGAAACCCACGTGCACCATGACATACTCGCCGATCTTCACGTCCGGCACGTGCTCCAGGCAGGCGCGCTTCGCCACGCCGCTGAAGTCGATCTTCCCCATCAGCAGCCCATGCTCCTGATAGGTTTCGGTGACTCGACCTGGGATTCCAAGGCACATGCGTTAGGAGGATTGGGCCGCCGCCACCGCCAGTTGACCGAGACTGATGCCGCCATCGTTGGGGGGAACGCGGGCGTGCAGCAAGACCTGAAAGCCGGCCGTGGACAAGCGCCGGTGGGTTTGCTCCAGCAGGACGGCGTTCATGAAGACGCCGCCGGTCAGCGCGACATGCTTCACGTTAAAGTGACGGGCCAGGCGCACGGAGACCTCTTCGATCATCGCGGCCAGGGTCGCATGGATCCGGGCCGCGATCTGCCGGCGATCCGCGCCCGCGGCGGCGTCCCGCGCGACCGCCCGCACGGTGGGGGCGAGGTCGACGATCGCCGGCGCCGTGCCGGAGACGGCGAACTCGTAGACGCCGTCCGGTGCGACGCCGAGCGCGAGGGCCTCCAGCTCCATCGCCGCCTGTCCTTCGTAGGCGACGGCGTGCCGAAGGCCCAGCAGCGCGGCCATGGCGTCGAAGAAGCGGCCGGCGCTCGACGTGGGGGGCGAGTTGATGTTCTGCGCGATCATCCGCCCCACCGTCCGGAGCGCCGCCGGCGGCACCGACGGCAGGTGCTCCGTAGGCGGAAGTCCGGCGGCGGTCAGGTAGGCAGCCGCCATCCGCCACGGCTCCCGGATCGCGATTTCTCCTCCGGGCATCGCCACGTACTTCAAGTGCGCCGCGCGCTCGACGTGGCGCAAGCCCCCGACCAGGAATTCCCCGCCCCAGATCGCGCCGTCGGTGCCGTAGCCGGTGCCGTCGAAGCAGACGCCAAGCGCCGGATCGACGAAGCCGTTTTCGGCCAGGCAGGCGGCCAGGTGCGCGTGGTGATGCTGCACGGCGACACACGGCTTCGATTCGCGATTCGCCCGCGCGATCGCGTACCGGGTGGAAGCGTAGTCCGGGTGCAGGTCATGCACGAACCGCTCCGGAACGATGCGGAACAGCCGCTCGTAGTCCCCGATGGTGGATTCGTAGCCGGCCAGCGCGGGGAGGTCGTCCAGGTCGCCAAGGTGGTGGCCCACGATCGCACGGTTCGACTCGCCCAGCGCGAACGTCGCCTTGAGCTGCGCGCCGGCGGCCAGCGTCGGACGGCGCGATTCGAACCGCACGATCCGGGGCGCCGGCGCGTACCCGCGGGCGCGGCGGATTAATATCGGCTGCGCGCCCGCCAGCCGCACCACCGAGTCGTCGCATCGGGAATGGATCTCGCGGTCGTGCGTCAGGAAGAAATCCGCGATGCCGCCGAGCCGGGTCACGGCGGCGTCGTCGCGGAACAGGGTCGGCTCGTCCCCGGCGTTGCCGCTGGTCATGACCAGGGGGCGTCCCCCTGCCGCCTTGAGCAGCAGGAAATGCAGCGCCGTGGAGGGCAGCATCACGCCCGTGTGCGGCAGTCCGGCCGACACGCCGGGCGCCACCGCGCCCGCCGCATGGTGGCGCAGGAGCACGATCGGCCGCGCCGGCGACTCCAGCCAGTCCGCCTCCGGCGCCGTGGCCTCGCCCAGCGCTTTCGCCTCCGCGAGGGTGCCGACCATCACGGCCAGCGGTTTCGCCTCCCGGCGTTTCCGGCGGCGGAGGGTCTCGACCGCGTCGGGGTTCGTGGCGTCGCAAAAGAGATGAAACCCGCCGAGGCCCTTCAAGGCGCCGATCCTGCCCTCCCCGACCCACGCGGCCGCCTGCGCGACCGGGTCCGCCGTGTCGATGGCGCTCCCCGCGGCATCGAGGAGGGCCAGGCGCGGCCCGCACGCGGGGCACGCGATCGTTTGCGCATGGAAGCGCCGGCCGGCGGGATCTTCGTAGTCGGCCCGGCAGGCCGCGCACGGGGCGAACGCCTGCATCGCGGTGCGCTTCCGGTCGAACGGCGCCGCGATCGCGATCGTGAAACGCGGGCCGCATGCGCTGCAGCTCGTGAACGGGTAGCCGAACCACCGGCTCGAGGGATCCTCGACCTCGGCCAGGCAGTCGGCGCACGTGGCCGCATCCGGCGCGAAAGCGAGGCCCCGCGCCGCCGCGGCTTCGCTTTCGCGGATGGCGAACCCGGCGCCGGGCGCGACCGGGATGTCTTCCGAAGTCAGAAGATCGATCCGTGTCCCCGGCGGCGGGCTGGCTCTCAGCGCCTTCATGAAACCCTCGAGCTCCGCCTCGCTGCCCTGCACTTCGATCTGCACGCCGCCGCCGGCATTGCGGACGAAGCCGGTGAGATCGTGGGCGCGCGCCTGGCGGTGCACGAACGGGCGAAACCCGACGCCCTGCACGATTCCCTCCACGCGCAGACGCCGACGGATGCTGGGCGACGAATCAGCCATGAGAAAAGAGTGTTCCAGAATCTGCCCCCGACCGCGAGATTTGCCGCCGTTCATCCGGCCGCCCGGCGGGAAGGCGCGCCCGTCCGCGTCGGCCTGGCGGCGGCCGGAAAACCGGGCATCCGCGAAATCACCGAAACCCGAGGACGTGCCCGCGGATTTCCGTGGCGGAAAGAAGGCTGGAAATCGAATCAGCCGCCGGCGGGATTCCCGGAGCCCAACGGGATTGGATTCGTTCGTTTCACGCGGAGCTGGCCTGGGGCCTTTTCCGCGGGTCCGTTCCGGCGGGGGAATCCGTTCTCCTGGGGTGGGGTGGAGGAACTCCGGGTTCGGCGTGCAGGTCGCGGAATAGTCCCGGCCCGACGCCAAACCGGCGCTCGAACGCCTCCACAAAGCGCGCCGTCGGCGCGAGCCCGACCTGCGCGGCGACGGATTGCGCCGAATCCATCGGACTCCGTCCGGCCCATCCTCGGCCCTACATCGTCCCTGGATCCCAGCCGCAATTCCGCTGGCGCTCGTTCCGCTCAAGGCCATTTCGAATCGTCAATTTCAAGAGCCCTTCCGGCGCGAGCTCTTTCCGGGTCATCGGCCGGCTCAACGGCGAACGCATTCGCCGCAACTCCAAGACCCGCGAACTCGCCGAGGACGCGTTCCGCATTATCGAGGCCACGCGCTTGGACATCTCAAGCCAGCTTCGTACCACCGTCACGCGTCTCACCGATCAGCAGCTGAAGGAAGCCGAGGCGGCCTTCGCGCTCCTCGGCACCGATCCCATTTCTGGGCTGGTCGAACACGTGCAGCACTCCCTTTCACACCATGCCCGCATGCGCACCTCGCTGCTGGCATCAGCCGCCATTGATGGCTATCTCGACGCAAAACGGAAGGAGCATGAGCGAGGCGCCCTGTCGATTGCGGCGCTGTGGACCATCGAGCGCGCGATGCGCTGCCTCCGGGCAAGCCTGGGCGAAGTAGCCGGCGAAGACCCTACCATGGTCTCGTGACAAGATTGTGTAAGGAGCGACGCCGACCGCTGAGCGCGAGCCCGCTAGGGCCGAAGCCAGTCCCTCATCTCGCGAAAACGCCCCTGGGTCCGCTCCGTCTCGGCGAGTCGCCGCCGTTCCTCCTGTCGCCGTTTCTGCAGGGCGGCGAACTTGCGCGGCCGGAACGTGGCGAGGGCCGCCTCGCAGCTTTCGCGAATCCCCAGCGCTTCATCGTGGACAACCCGCGCCGGAAAACTCCCCTCACAGATGCGTCTCCGTAATTCCTCGTAGGCCAGCGAACGGCGCACCTTGGTCAGGTCCAGTTCGACGCAGGTTACCTTCGCCTTCCGGT
This sequence comes from Opitutaceae bacterium, assembly GCA_035626915.1. Classification (GTDB taxonomy): domain Bacteria; phylum Verrucomicrobiota; class Verrucomicrobiia; order Opitutales; family Opitutaceae; genus Didemnitutus. Next base: position 31,049 of record DASPMS010000077.1, on the reverse strand, counting down.
ATTTTGCCGCCTTTTCCGCGCCCACCGCATGCGTGACGAAGATCTCGATCGCGACCATCTCCCCGCTGGCGAGGCGAGTCACGACGTCCGGCTTGAACCCCGCCAACATGTGTTCCTCGTACCCTTCCTCGTAGTGGAAAGGGCACCGCCAGCCAATGTCATCAAAGCGAAGATTGATCTCGAAGGCGTCAGCCCCGATCTGCCGCGCCGTCGCATGCAACGCGGTTTGGAAAGCCCCCGGGCAGTCTTTCGAAGAATGCGCGCGTGCGCTCGCCGTGCGGATTGCCGCGCATGCCTCGCGACCAACGTGTCGCCACATTTCGGATAGATACAGTCACAGGCCAGCCCGCTAGGAACCGATCCGGCATGGACCATCTTTCCGCTGGTACGCTGCCGACCGAACGGGATTAGCAGGGGGGGCAAACATCAAGTGAGCGCCGGCTTGCTACGGCAGACGGCTACACGCCGCAACTGCGGTCCAGCACATCAGGCGGCGCCGGTGCGCGCCGATCTGCGAAAATAACTTCATTTCGCACTCGGTGAGCATCCGTTCTCGCCCGTTTTTACGCGGCTCCCCAGCCATCACACCACCGGGCGCCTCCACTTTCCGTCGACTAGAACAACGGAGACCTCCGCCTGGCGCTCCGGCACTGTCCAGTACGTCCGCAACAGCCGAGTCTTTTCCGCCGCTTCCGCCAATCTCCAGCCGTGCTTCGCGTAGAATGCGATGGCCCACGTCGCGTCCCTCCACGTTCCGATCAGAACCGGCCGGTCCGTGAGCGTCCGCAGATGCGCCAGCAACGCGGAGCCGATACCACCGCCGCGCTGCTTGCTCCGCACGTAGGCATGCCGGATGAGCGTCACGTCCTTCACGTCCTGGATCCCCATCACGCCGAGCAGTTCGCCGTCCATCCGGTAGCCGTGGAACCTCACGCCACGGACGATCTCCGCCTTCAAGTCGTCCAACGGCATGTACGGCTCATGCCAGCAATCCGCCGGTATGACGCCCCTGTAGGCCGACGCCGACTCATTGATGATCTCGTGGATCGTCTTCAGGTCCGCATCCCCGCACTTCGAGATCCGGCCCGGTCCCGGGCCTGTCGCCGTCGTCATGGCGGAAGCTTGGCGGACCGCCCGAATGTGTGAAGTGAAACCGCGAAACACCGCCTGTTTGGCCGGACGACCTTGAATCAGGCGGTGTTCCTAGCCGCAGCCGTGGCGGGCATTCGGCGTGGTTCGCCTTACGGGGCGGCCCGTGGTGGTGACGTCGCTGCCACGGGCTTTTTGCTGCCCAGAACGGTAGGAATAGGCGGGGGGAATTCCCAAGACGTTACCCCTGAGCGACTAGCCGGCCACGCCGAGCAGACCGGATCCCCGCCTGGGGCCCTAAAAGGCGACGGAGTTAACCCGGAAATGCAACCGCCATGACTCCCCGGAAAGCTGACATACTCGCAAGGGTGCAGGGCCACGCCCGCGAGGTTGACGCCCGCGGCACCTATAGGACCCCGATGCATCCACCTTCCATTCCCGCCCCGCGGATTACTCCACGGTTAATTCCCCCGCATATTTAAGACGGAGCGTTCCCCAAGCCGCCCTAGCGCGCCTAGCGGCTTAGACCCCCGCCAAGCGCCCCGCTAAGCTCGCGTCAATTCTCCGAAATGCCCGCCCGCAAACGTCGATCCCGCCTGCCAGTCCGCCGCCAAGAGCGGCGGGCAAGGCTCGGCCGCATCGGCGTGTTTGTCGGCGAACATGCCGCATCGGCTTTGATTCACGCGCTGGTCACCGGAGCCTGCTGGCTCTTCCTCACTTGGTGGAACTCTCCGGCGCCGCCGGAGCCCCCGCCGCCAATCGTATCCGTAGTCACGCCCGCGATGCCCAAACCTCAGGGCCCACCTCCTATAGTGTTTTTTATGCCTCCGAATCTCACCTCTCAGGAATCCGTCCCTGCGGACCCCGGGTTCCGCGTCACGCTTGAGAGTTCTCCCGTCGTCAGCTGGCCTCAGAGCGCACCGCTCTCCCTGTATGACCAATAACCCAAGCCGCGAGGAATCCGCGTGCGCCACGCCCACGATGATATGGTCAACGAGATCGATATCCACCGCCCGGGCCGCGTCCCGCAACTGCCGCGTGACCTGAAGATCCGCCGCACTCGGCGACGGGTCGCCGGACGGATCGTTGTGCACGACGACTCCCCTGGCCCCATGTTGGATCGCCGCCCGGAACACCTCCCGCGGATGCGCGAGCGACGAGGTCGCCGTCCCCGACGTGATCCCCAGCAGTTTCTTCAGCCGGTTCTTCCGATTGAGGCACAGGACCCAGAACCGCTCGACCTCGAGTCCGGCCGCGATCGACTTGAAGTAGTCCGCCACCAGCGCGGGTCGGTTCAGCACGGGCTATCCATCGGCAGTCGGCGCCATCATCCTCCTCCCGATCTCCAGCAGCGCCACCAGCTGCCGCGTCTTCGCAGTTCCGATGCCCTTCATCCGTCGGAAGTCCGCCGGCTGCAAGCTCGCCAGCCCCGCGATCGAGCCGGCCTCGGCGATCATCGCCGTCGCCAGGCCCATCACCTCCGGTGTCCTCATCCCGTTCTGCAGCAGCAGGGCGATAAGTTCGGCATCGCTCAATGCCGAGGCCCCAAAGTTCTCGAACTGCGCCTGCGGCTGCTCGTTCAACGCCTGTTGGATTTCGTTCATGGTCCAGGCGCACCGGGCGCATGCCACGTCCGGACGTCCTGCCTGGTTATCCGTGGTGCACTCCGTGCGCTGGACCCCGCCGGCACAGCCGCCACGGCCGGCCCGCTAAACGCGGAGACTGGTGCTCCGCGTGAAGGGGAAGGGCCGAGCCGGAATGGAGGAGCGCAGCGCAGCGAGCACTCCATGGCGACTATGCTAAAGTGGGCCAGAGCGCGGAGGCACGCCAGAGTTAATGCAGCAGCGCGTACCTGATACCTTCCAGGTTGAAGCCCTGCCCGCATTCCCGAAGCTGAGGTGATGCCCGTTGCTCCAGAATTCAGCGACTACCTCGTCTATGTCGACGAGAGCGGGGACCATGGGCTGGAGAACGTTTCCGTCGATTTCCCCGTTTTCGTGCTCCTGTTCGTCGTGATCAAGAAGAGCGACTACCTCGGGCAAATCTGCCCGGCAGCGCAGCGGCTAAAACTTGCCTATTGGGGGCATGACGAGGTGGTCCTGCACGAGCACGAACTGCGCAAGCCCAAGGGGCCATTTCAGATCCTCCACGACAAAGCGACGCGAGAGCGCTTCATGGCCGATCTGACCGCGTTCATAGAGTCGCTCCCAGTCACGGTCGTGGCCGTGCTGATCGACAAACCGGCGTTCGTCGCGAAATATAACAAGCCGGTGAGCCCCTACGACTATGCCTTGGAGGCGGGACTTGAGCGCGTCCACAAACACTTGGGTTCGCTGGGACAATCGAACAAGACCACGCCCGTCATCGTCGAATGCCGCGGCAGAAAAGAGGACGCCGAGCTGGAACTCGCCTTCCGCCGGGTTTGCGACGGCAACAACATGTTCCGCGAGAAACTCTCCTTCACCCATTTTATGATCCCGAAGGCCGCCAACTCAATCGGCCTGCAAATCGCCGACCTCATGGCCCGGCCGGTCGGATTGAAGCATTTCCGTCCCGGCCAAGCCAACCGCGCTTACGATATCGTGCTGTCGAAGATGCGCCGCAGCCCGGCGGGAAAAGTCGAAGGCTGGGGACTCAAGGTTCTGCCCTGAAAATGCGAAGGGCCCCCGGTGAAACCAGAGACCCAGCGCCGACCGGAAATTTCCAGTCCGACTTAAAGCAAGGATGTTTTGGGACGCGCGCATGTCAAGCGATGCTATGGGTCCCGCGGCATCGAGCAGCGCGACGGTGCGGGACGCGTGGTGCATTTCCACGCGTTCCGGAAAACGTTCCAGACGCTCGGAATGCGAGCCGGCGTTAACCAACGTTCCGCCCAGGCCTTGCTCGGTCATTCGGACCCGGCGTTGACCGCGAACGTCTATACGGCCGTTGCTTCACTCGAATTGCATCGCGAGGTCGCGAAACTGCCGTGGATCGACGCACAAGTACGCATACAAAAAGTGAGTGTAGTTGTGCGTAAGGGGACTTTCTCCGAAAAGCTCTCCGAGCTGATTGAGGCATGCAAAGCGCTCGTGGGCACAGAGAAGCTCGCGTTCGCTGGCGAATCTAGCTGGCTGCCCGGCATGGATTCGAACCATGACTAGGCGAGTCAAAGTCGCCTGTGCTACCATTACACCACCAGGCAGGGAGTGCCGGGCGAACCAAGCCCCGGGGGTAGGACCGGTCAAGGGCGGAATCCCCGCCGGCGCGGCGCCGATTCCGGCGTTGCCGCCGTCCGCCGCCGCGGTAGTCACGACCATGCGCCTGCGGCTTCTTCTGGCGGTGATCCTGGCCGGGCTCGGCCTCGCCGGATGCATGTCGCAGAATTATTCGCGCGAGTACCCGGCCATCGTCGGCCAGGAATTCGTCACGACGCGCCCGCTGTACCTGATGGAGGGCGCGCGGACGACCAGCGTGTTCTGGGGCACCTCCACGCCCACGTGGTGGCTCGTCGAGATCGAGGAGGGGACGCAGTACGATCTGCGGCCGGGCAGGGGCCTGCGCCGGACCGAAAAGCCGGGCGACGAGCCCACGCGCTACACCGATCTTCCCGTCGGCACCCGGCTGCGCGTCGACCAGGTGTTGAGCCATTTCGAGACCGGGATCCACGTGATCGGCACGCTGGTGCATCCCGACACCGGAGAACGCGTGCCGTGGGCCTTCAACCTCGGGTTATACGCTCGGGACGACGTGAAGTTTCCCTGGGACGCCGCGGGGAAGTAGCGCGCGGAGGCATCGGCCGGAACGCTCCGCTCCCGTGAGGGAACCCGCCGGGCGGGCGGAAGAAGGCACCGGCCTCGGCCACTCCCAGCCAGCTGCGCCGAAGCGAGGGCGACGCTTTCGCGACGAACGATCAAAGTCCCGCCTGCGGAGACGCTGCTGAAGAAGGTGAGGTGATGGAGAACGTGTCCAGGCATTGCTCGATCTCCTGGCGTCGCTGTTTCCAATCCTCGGGCGTACAGATGCTGCGCAGAGTATAGACTGCCTCAGGCGACGCGTGGATGCGAAAAAAGTAGATGACGCGAATTGAGTCGACCGTCGCTTCGACGTCGAACTGCAGCCACTCGACGCCGCCGATACGGTGGGAGGACTGGGACCTCGGCTTGAAGTCGGTGGATTCGTTCTCGATCGCGCGCCGCAGCGCGATGGCCAGCGCCTCCGCGGAAATATCCGTATCCTTCAAGACCTCGATCGTGCAGGTGATGCCTCCGTTTGGGGTGGGCCGGGAACGCTCGGCCACGACCTCAGGCGTGTAGCTGGTGATCTCCCACCCGGGTGGCGGCACCCATTTCCAGGTGTCGCCTTCGGCGACCGGCGAGGGGGAGTGCGGGGGTTCGGGAACATCTTCCGGCGTTGAGGCCATCGATGCCATCAAGAGTCCCAGCGGCACCGCCGCCGGCAGGGCCAGCGCGAGCGCGGCGAGCGCAAGGCCCGCTCGCCGCAGCGATACCTGCTCTGCGAGCGGCTGTTTTTCTCCACTCGGCGCGGCTGCATTCATCTCGGAGAGCAACGCGTGCACCGCCACGTTGTAGTCCAGGGAGAACTGCCGGTCGGAAAACACCGCGATGGGTTCCTGCCGCGACGAGACCCCGAGACAGAGAAGATGCCGGCCGGATTTGTCGGCGACGGACGAGGGCGGGGGATCCCAGCCCAGCTGCTGGAAGAGCCGCGCGAGACGCTCGGCCCTGATTTTCGGCGGCAACGGCGGAAGGAGGAAAACGGTCTTGTTCAGGGCGCCCGTGCGGCGGAGTTCACCGAGTTCCCAATCGAGCGCGCGGGTCAGTCCGGCAATCATCACCACGCACTTTGCTTGCGGCAGAAGCTCGCTGATCCGCGCCTGCCAGGTGCTGTCGTCGTGGTATTCGCGGCAGGCGCCGAAATGGGGCAGCTTCTCGCCGGGCTTCCCGATGGCGATCACCGGGCCTTCCCGCCAGAGCGCCATCGCGACCTGTTCTTCGAAGCGGTCCGGCTTGCCCACGTGCAGCGAGAGCAGGCCCGAGGGCAGCCGGACATCGTCGTCCTGGAACGACCGCAGCAGGACCACGGGCGGCCGACCATCGCGGTCCAGGACGGCCCGGGACGGCGTCGCCCCGTAGCGGCGGAACTGACGCAGCGCGTAAAGATAGGCGGTGGTCGCACCGCCGAAGACCACCCAAATCCCAGGCGACAGGAAGAGGGTCAGCGCCAGCATCAGGAACAGGATCACCGCGAGGGCCCCGCAGACGACGGCCAGGATCAGGCAGACGACCGCGCCCGCACGCGCCGACGCCGTGGCCGGCCAGGTCCACGGAATGCGATGGGCGCGTCCCAGGAAATGCCGCAGCCAGTCCCCGCTCTCGCCTGGAAACAGGCGCTCCAGCTGGCGTCGATGGCCGGGCGCGGCGAGGGCGTAGTAGATCAGGGGCACGAGGCTCGCGGACGCCAGCAAGAGCAGCCCGATGCCGAGCAGCGGCCGGGCGAGTGCGACCGGAAGCGCGAGCACCAGCAGGAACAGGAACGCGCGCACCCAGAACCGGCGTCGCTGCAGGTCCCGGATGGAGGCCTTGGCGGATGTGATCTGGATCGTGTGCATGGGCGGGGCGGCCGGTCGGCCGGGAGGATCGCTTCATGCTCGCTCGGCGGCGTGCGGCAGGCGCGTGATCGCGGCGGCGTCGAACAGGTGTTCACGTCGGACGTGCCGCTCGGCGTAGGCGGCGCCGAAATCGATCAACGCCGGAATCAGCTGCAGGCTGTCGAGGTCGAACTTACAACCGCACCGTTGCTCGAAGGCGGCAACTTCGTCCGGGGTCAGGACCTCGTTGTAGCGCACGTAGCGGAATTTCTTCTCGCCGGCTCCGAGGAGCCCGGGTCCGCGCAGGTCGCCCAGCTCCTGGTCGATCGCGGCGCCGAACACGCAGTCTCCGAGCACGCGGCACAGCAGGTCCTGCTCGATGGCGGCGGCGTCCAGCAGCGCCCGGGCGGCGAAGCCGATCGAATCGACGATGCCGACCTCCACGTTCATGAACGCGGCCTTTTCGAGCCGGGTGCGCTTGGTCATGGTTCCCACGGAAACGAGCTGCAGCCGGCCGGGCCCGGCCGGCCAGCGGATGTTGTACGCCGGGAGCGTGGCCATGAGGGCCGCGATGAGGGCGGGGTTGTTGTAGGGCGTCATCCCCCCGTCGACGAAAAGGTCGGTGCGTCCGCCGAGCGCGATCGGCTGCGGGCGGAAGAACGTCGGGGCCGCCGTGCTGCCGCGCAACACCTGCCAGAGCGGCACCTGGAGGTTGCAGTCGTCGCGGCCGGGGGCGTTGTACTTGACCGCCGGGTGATTGCAGACCGGCCAGGCGGAGCCGGTCGAGGCGTTGCGCATGACGACGAGCAGGACCTTCTGCCCGGCCGGGTCGGCCGGGTCCCAGAGCTTTCTCGTCCCCAGCGTCGCGTCGCCGAACAGCTCGCGGAACATTTTCTCGATCGGTCCGGCGGCGTACTTGCTGTCCTTGCGCGCCAGCAGGCTGCTGCGCGTGAACATCTCGCGGCCGCGCTCCCGGTAGAGTCGGAGGATTTCCTCCACCGATTTTCCCCACGCCAGGAGCGCCGCGATGATCGCGCCGGTGCTCGTGCCGGCAAAGAAATCGAAGCAGTCACGGAGCACCAGTTTCGGATCCCCGCGCTCAGCCCGGCACAACGCCTCGACGCGGCGCAGGACCATCAGGCTGAACACGCCGCGGATGCCGCCGCCGTCGAGTGACAGGATTCGTCTCGTGGGCGGGGCCTGCCCGGCGGCAGCGGGGAAATTTTCTTCGGTCATTTCGCCCGTCCGCGCGTGGATGATGATGAGGGGCCGCCGCCGCCGCCGTGCATAGTCGATCGTCTCGGCGGTGCCGCCGGCCTTGCCGGGCTCGCCGTTCCACGCCGCGACGACGTAGTCGGATTCGTCCACCACGCGCGCGCTGCAGGCACGGAACGCCTCGCCCCGGCGCTCTTCGGCGAGGCCGCCGCGGGCCGGCTCGGGTTCGATGCGGACCTCTCGGGCGCGGCCGACCAGCGGTTCGATGCGCGCCAGGTCGTCGGGGCTGAAATCGGCCCGATTGAAAAACTCCTCGTGGCCGAAAGGAAGCAGCAGAATCCAAGGCAACCGCCGTCCGGAGACGACCTCGGCGAAAAGGATATCCGCGCCCTTGGCGGCGGAGGAGATGCACGCCAGCGGGAAAGCTTCCCGGGCCGCGATCCGATCGAGCGCCTGTTCGATCTTCACCCGAACGAGCCCGGGCTTCTCGAGCGCGCGGTTCCCCACGAAGCCGACTAGTGTCCAGGGGCGAGGCATCGGCGTCTGAGCGAAGCAAGCGGGCGGGCGCTTGGCGATGCCAAAGCCGAACCGAGCGCCATCCGGTGGGTGCTCCGGGATGCCGGAACACCAGGTCGCGCGAGATGAACCGCTCGGAATACCCTAAGAACGATTCCGCTCCCGCGTCGTATCCGGCATGAGTTCCTTTCCCCGGCTGGCGTTCGTGTGCCCGATGGACTGGCGGAGCATGGCCGGCGCCGCCGCCGTTCACGCGGCAAGAGAATCGCCCCCGAGGGGTGCGGAGGTGCTGGTGCTGGGGCAGCTCGCCGTGCCCGCGGAGCCGCCGGCGGAACCGGCGAACGAAAGGCCTCCCGAGCTTTCGATCAGCGGGTGTTTTCCGACCAAACTCACGCCGCCCACGGACATGAAACCGCCGCCGCCCCGGCGCGTGGAGCAGACGCTGCCGCAGTGAATGGGGGAAAGATCCTGCCCGCGGAGACCGGCTGCGTCTCCGGTTCCCCGCGGGCGGATCCTCGGTTCGCCGCCTCCCCGGCATGGGAGGCGGCGAAGCGTCCTAGAAGGTGAACGTGTTCGTCAGGAACCACTCCTGCATCGGCTTCGTGCGCACCTGCGCCCAGGTCGTGCCGTCGGGCTGGAGCGTCACCGGGATGAGGCCTTTCTTCGCGAACGCATTGCGGACGTTGAGCTGGATCTTCCAGTTGGCCTTGTCGCCCAGCTTCCGTTCGTAGCTGGCCCAGAGGTCGATCGAGTCGTTGGCCGGACCGTAGTACGGCTTGTCCAGGTCGTAGCGGAATCCCTCGGGGGTGATCAGCAGCGGGTAGCCGATGGCGGCCTTGTCCTCCCAGCGGTAACTGCCCCCGAGACCGAGATTCCTCAGCCGCCCGCTCGTGAAGCGGTAGTTCGTCGTGACCGAGTACCGCCACTTGCGGATCTCGGGGACCGCCGAGCCTTCGCCCAGCCTCTTCAGGATCCAGCGCGAGTACAGGCCCGAGTTCCAGATGTTCTGGAAGGTGTTGGCCGTGGCGCCGCCGCTGAACTGGCGCAGCTGGCCGGCCGGCGTGTTGTTCATGTAGTGGGTGATCAGCTCCACGTAGTCCCGGATCGCATCGCCGCCGATGTTGCTCTGGAAGGACTCGGACTTGGACGCGTTGGCCGAGATGCGCCAGTTCCGCAGAGGATTGGCGGTCAGCTCGAACTCCATGCCCTTCGCGGTGACATCCTCGGTGATCGCGAAATTCGCGGGGGCGCGGCTGCTCCAGTTTGCCATCTTGGCCTGCTCCTCCGGGGTGTCGGCGGTGCGGTTCGGGTCGAAGCCCCACGCGGCGTACAGCGCCGGATTGACCAGGTCCTGCAACTCATCCCAGGCCGCGATGGCGGCGGCCTCCAGGGCGGCGGCGTCGGCCGCGGTCTCGCCGGGGCGGGGGGCGAAGTTGTTGCGGCCGCCCGGGCTGTTCCGGGTGTTCCACGTGTAGCCGGAAAGGTCGTACTTGAAGACGTTCCGCCAGGCGAGGCCGGTCGCCATGATGGCGCCGATCGAGCCGGTGTTGAAGTCGGAGCTCGTCGAGTTCTCGACCGACGCCTCGTACCGCGTGACGCGGGCGCTGTATTTGCCGTCCTTCGTCGAAACCCGCACGCTCCAGTCCTCCGTCTCCCCGGACGGGTTGTCCAGGATGTCGCCGTAGAGGTCGACCCGCCGGTTGGTGACCTCGAAGTTCGAGGACTGGTTGTAGGCGAGGCTGACGTTCACCGGCAGCCAGTCCGACGGCACCAGGCGGTTCAGATGCACGACCACGCCGCCGCTGAGCGAATGGTCCTTCAGCGTCGCATACTCGTCGGGATAGCGGTAGCCGCGGACCGTCGACGGATAGCCGGCCGGCGGATCGGCGGGAGAAAGCCAGAGATGATTGTGGTCGCTCGTGCCGGTCCGCGTGGCCGCGACCGCCTTGGAGCGCACGACGTCATAGCGCCAGCCCAGGGTCCCGACGATCGCGTCGTTCCACCAGTAGCTCTGCCAGGTTCCCACCAGCGATTCCGTCTTGCGCAGCTGCTTGGATGCGGCCGTGGAAAGGAAATCGATCTGCCCCTCGGCCGCCTGCACCATGTCCAGGACGAAGTTGTGGTTCCACCCGACGTAGTTGGCGGGATTGTCGGCCTGCACGAACGTGCCGGTTTTCGGGTACTGCGACCAGGTGGGATCCGCGGCCCGGTTCCAGGCGGCGTTGAACGCGACACTCGAAGGAGCGTTCCAGACGGTCCAATAGTGGTTTAGCGGGGCGTCGTTCATCGCGATCGGCGCCCCGATGCCGGGAAGATTCAGCCCCGCGGCGGAATTGTAACCGAGCAGCGAGGGTCCAAGGTATACCGCCGCGGTCGGCCGCCGATTGTCGAAAGCCTCGTTCGCGGCGGTCGCGGGCGGAAAGCGCCGGTCCAGCCACGACTGCGCGGCGGCATTGAGGTAGTAGCTCCGGTTCTCCAGGGAGAACTCTTCCCGGGCATAGACGCCGTTGAAGCGGTGCCGGCCGAGGAGCTTGCTCAAGAAACCTTGCCCGAAGAAATCCGACGCGCGGACCTCGCCGAACAGCGAGGCGCGCATCACCTCGCGGTCGCGCTCCTCCCATCCGCCGCCGCCCGAGCCGGAGACGAACGCGCGACCCGCGTTCGGATTGACCGCGAGGTCCTGGAACCGCGCGGTCAGGTCGACGTTGAGACTCGGCGTGCCGGAGATGAAGCCCTCGTTCGCGGTGCGGTACGCCTGCCGGTCGTAGGTCAGGTTTAGGCCGAGACGTCCCCCGAACGCCATCTGCGCAAGATCGATGTTGAGCGCGTCCCAGGTCTTTTGCTCCTGCTTGTTCGGACCGTCGATGAGGGTGTTGTAGAAATCGAAGACGGTCGGATCGACCATTCCCCATTGCCGATAAAGGCCCGACTCGAAATTCGGCAGCCGGTAGAGGCGCGCGAAGTCCTGCGGCGCGTTGACCGCCAGGAAGGACGAGCTGTTCGACGGAAAGCCGGCGGGCATGATCGTGTCGCCGCCGATGGCGCCCGTGGACGTCCGGACCTGAAACGGCACCAGGCCCGCGTAGGCCTGGTACAGGTTGCCGGTGGCGCCATCGATCAGGAAGACCGGCTGCTGCTGCTGGACGATGTTGTTGGCGTTGATCCACGGATTGTAGTCCGGGTCCGACGCCGTCAGCTGCCCGCGGTTGTTGCTCAGCGCGTCGCCGGTCGCGGCATGGTACGGGTCGAAGACCTGCTTGCCGAGGCCGCCCCAGGGGTTGTCGGCGGACACGGTGGCCGGCCGGAAGAAGTGCGAGATGTTGTCGTTCGGGGTGAGGGTCCGGGGATTGTTGGAGCGAATCCGCCCGTCCTCGAACTTGACGCGCAGAGTCGTGGAATGGGATTCGCCCTGGAGAAACTTCGGGTCCCAGCGCAGCGCGGAGTAAATGCGCTCGTCGTCCTGAAACGCGGGCTCCTGCCGGTATTTCTCGTGATCGGCCAGACCGATGACGCGGAGGGCGAGCTGGTCGTCGAGCAGCTCGCGATTGACGTCGAGGCTCGTCCGGATGCTGCCGTAGGAGCCGACGCGGTTTTCGAGCTTGGTCCGGTTGCGGAATTCGGCGCCCAGCAGCGACGCGTTGACGATGCCCGCCGGCTTGCCGAGGCCGAACAGGATCGAGTTGGGTCCGCGCTGCACCTCGATGCGATCCACGTTGTAGCCGTCCCAGGGAATGTCCGAGACGAAGAAATCGCGGGTGTTGTCGGCGGCGCTCAGCCCGCGGACGCGGGTGGTGCTGGAGGGATCGGTGACGTTCTCCGACACCGACTGGCCGCTGGCGCCGCCGGCATAGGTGGAGCGCGTGCCCCCGACCTCCACGTTGGTCGTGTACTGCAGCACGGTGAGGTTGTCGACCGCGCCGACGTCGTCGAGGAACTCGCGGGTCAGCACGGTCACCGCGGCGGCGATGTCCTTGAGGTCGGTGCGGAGCCGGGTGCCGGCGAGGGTCTCGTTCGCCTGGTAGCCGGTGTCCCGGTCGGCCCGCACCTCGAAGGGGGAGAGCTCGACGACGGGTTCGTTCGGGGAGGTGCTCGTCGGCGCGGTCTGGCCGGCAAGCGGGACGCAGGGCGTGGCCGTTACGACGGCGAGGAGGAACAGTCGCATTTGCATGGGGTAGGAGGTTGCTTGGCCGCTCGCTCCGCCGCATGGGAAGCAGCCGGCGCGGGCGAGCGGATGCGCGATCCAGCGAGGCCCTGGAAAGCGCATCAAACCGCCATTGGGATAAGCGGCACCTATACCTGGGTTGTAGCGCTGGTGGCGCCGGCCGCGGCGAGCCGTCCCGCGGCCGTCGTTCGGGTCGCCGACCTGGACTGGCCGACGCGACGCCGGCCTATTCCAGTTGAATGATTCCCCGTCGCACGCCGGCGATGATCGCCTGCGTGCGATCCGAGACGCCCAACTTGGCCAGGATGTTGGTCACATGCACCTTCACGGTGGCCTCGACCACGTCCAGCTGCGCGCCGATCTCCTTGTTGCTCATGCCGCGGGCGATCAGCGTCAGGACCTCGATCTCCCGCGCGGAAAGCTGGGACATCATCAGCCCGCTCAGGCGCTTGGCGATCTCGTCCGGCATGTAGGTGTCCCCGCGATGGACCGCGCGGATCGCCTCCAGCAGCCGGTCGAGCGACATTTCCTTGATCACGAACGCGCTCGCGCCGGCCTTGACGGCCTGGAAGACCTCCTCGCCGCTGGCGTAGGTGCTGAACACCGCGATGCGCACGTTCGGAAATTCCTGGCGGAGCGCGCGGATCGTCTCGACGCCGCTCTGGCCGGGCATGCGCAGGTCGATCACGGCCACGTCGGGATGGTGCCGGCGGCAGGCGTCGAGCGCGTCCAGGCCGTTTTCCGCCTCGGCGACGACCTCCATGTCCGGCTCGCCGTTCGTGGCGGTGGCCAGGCCCATGCGCACGACGAAATGGTCGTCGACCAGCAGCAGGCGGATCTTCTTCAATTTAGCGGCTGTTTGCATGGGGTTCGTTCGGCGGGTGCGGCAGCGTGATCACGACGGTGGTGCCCTTCCCCGGGGCGCTGTCGATCGCGGCCTCGCCGCCGACCTGCTTGGCGCGGGAGCGGAGACTCCGGAGGCCGAAATGACCCGAGCCGTTCCGCACGGCGGCCGGCAAATCGAATCCGCAGCCGTTGTCCTGGATGCGGAGGGTCAGCGCCTCCGGCTCGTAGTCCAGCGTGATCCGGATCACGTCGGCGGCCCCATGGCGGACGGCGTTCGTCACGGCCTCCTGCGCGATGCGCAGCAGGTTGTGCTGCATGGACGCGGTCAGCGTCCGCGGCGCGCCCAGGACGGAAACCTCGATTCGAGCCAGGCCGATGCCGATGAACTCGGAGAGCTTCCGCAGCGCCGCGGCGAGATCGGCATGGTCCAGCAACGGTGATTCCATGCCCAGCACCGCATTTTGCACCTCGTGGCGGGAATAGGAAACCATGCTCCGGGCGAGGGTGAGGCGCGAGCGCGCCTCGTCCGAGAGTTCCGGCAACTTCAGCGTCGCGTCGATCTGCAGGGTTAGGCCGGTGAGGCCCTGCTGCAGGCTGTCGTGGATCTCCCCGGCCAGCCTCTGGCGTTCCGTCAAGGTGGCGGAGTTCCGGGCCTCCTCGTTGAGCTTCTGCATGGCAGCCCGCAGCTCCTCGGTCCGTTTCTCGACGAGGTCGGTGAGTTCGCGATTGCGCTTCTGCGTCCGGCGGACGGAGCGCCGGACGACGAACCGGACGAGTAACACGGCGGCGGAGGCGTAGACCAGGACGGCGTACCAGGTCCGATGCCAGGGAGGCGTGATGGCGAAGTCGAAACGGGTCGTTTCTCCGGGCCGGCCATGCGCATCGACCAGGCGCAACTCGAGCCGGTGATTGCCTTCGCGCAGGTCGGACACGCTGAGCACGGAGGCCTCGCCCAATTGGGTCCATTGCTCGTCGTCGAGCCTGACCTGATAGGCCGGGGGGCGGCGGGACGCGTAGCCGCCGGCGAAAAGGCGAAATTCCAGGCTGTTGCGGGAGTAGGGCAGGGGCGCCAGTGCCGCCGCCGACGGATCCTGCAGCAGCTCCATGTCATGGCGCTTGTCGCGCACGGAGACTAGCCTGGGCTGGAAGGTGCCGGGGAGGCCGACGTCGGGCTGATGCTCGATGCGGAGCAGCGCATTGCCGGTGGAGATCCACGTTTCGCCACGGGGCAGGAGATGAATCTGGGGGCTGCGCTCGTGAATCAGGTCGTACGGGGCGGAATCGTAGCCGGTTTTTTCCGCGAACCGGAGAAGCCCGTGCTCGTGGGACGCCCAGAGCGTGCCGTCGTCGCCCCGCCGCAGCCGGAGGATCCGGCTTGGCGCGCGGTCCAGGAACGCGGCCAGGGTCGGATCGTCCTTCAGGGTTTCGGATTCCTCGTCGAAGAACACGCGCCCGGCGTCGCCGCCGGTCAGGATGGTGGTCGGGCCGAGCATGCTGATGTCGATCCAGCGCGATTCCTTCCAGGGAAACTGCTCGAACAGCCGTGCGTCGATCCGGTCGCCGCGCAGGACGATGCGGGCCGCGCGGTTCGCCCCGAGCTCGATCCAGACGATGCCGTTGGCTGCATGCACGATGGAAGGATACCCGAACCCCGGGATGCGGGGCGCGCATTCCCGCCACCCGCCGTCCTGCCAGCGGAGCGCGGCGATTTCGTCCGAGCCGATCACGAGGCAGGTGTGCTGGTCCAGCAGCGCCAACCGGGACACGTCGCATCCGCGCAGCACCGGCGCAAACGGAGCGTCGCCCATGCGCGCGTAGACCCCCTCGCGGTTTCCGATCAGCAGCCGGTCCTCGCTGGCCGCAATGCCCCATGCGCCCGCGCCCGGCTGCCCGGGCACAAGCTGGAACCGCGTCGAGTCCATCGCGGAACCCTCGACCGGTTCATAGAGCCGCCCGGCGGAGGCGATGACCAGGCGGTCGCGCCAGCGGACGAGCTGGGGCCACGAGATGGGCAACCCCAGCGGCTGGCCGAAGGTGGTTATCGGGCTTCCGTAGAGCACCTTCGCGATGCCGCTTTCGGTCGCGACCCACAGCACGCCCGGCTCGTTGCTCGCGAGATCCACCGCCCGGCGATACTCCGGCAGCGTGAGACTGGATATGACCTCGCCCGATTGCCGCATGACGAAGACGCCGAGCCCCGCGACCGAAAGCGCGACGTGGCCGTCGGTGAGCCGGCGCATGCAAAGCACTCGGGACGGCAATCGCTCGCCCAGGGAGTTGGTCCAGCTGCCCCATTGGCCTCCGCGGTAAACCTGCAGGCGGCGTGCGCTGGTTGAGACGAGGAGGGAGCCATCGTCCAGCTCGACGGCGTTGTCCACGACCACGTCGCGGAAAAAGCTGTCCTCCAGTGCGCCCCGTTCCACGTTGATGCGCTTCACGCCGGAGGCGTGGGAGGAAACATAGACGCTTCCCTGGAAGGGGAATATCCGTGCGACGCCGTCGATGGCGAAGAAAGCGTGCGCGCCGGTCCGGCGATTCCGGAAGACGACGCCGTTCCAGCCCGCAAAATACACGCCGTCAGCCGCGCATACGATCTGGTTGAAACTGGTCGACGCGGCCCACCGGGGGCAGTCCGCCGGCCTCATCGCGCGCGCGCGCAGGGCACCGGTCGAGGTGGTTTCGACGGTGCCCCACGTGAGGAATCCTCCGAAGTACACCGTCCCGTCGGCGTCCCGGACGGTGCTCAGGATACGCGGCGCCTTGTCATCCCTCGCCACCAGGTCGATCCACGTGGTGTCGTTCAGCGCGACATAGATTCCATCCTGGATGGCTGCCAGCCGTCCAAACCGATCGAACGTCAGGTAGCTCGGTCCCGTCAGCCCGGATATTTCCTCATAAGGGTACAGTCGCGTGAACGGAATGCCCCGCACGTCCGGGGTCGCGCTGTTCAACGGCGCGAGCAGGGCCAGGGTCCAGGCGGGGAGGGCGCGGGATAGTGCGCGACGGCCTCCCAGCCGGCGGCCGGCGAGCGGCACGACAGGCCGCGAGCAGACGGCGACGGCGCTGGGCGGGGGCGATGGCATCGCCTCGGCAGAAAGAGGGCCGGCCCCGGGCCGCGTAAAGACCATTCCGGCCTCTAAGACCAAAGTCGTAGTGCGGGCGGCCGATCGGTCGTTTCCCGATGGCGGCGCGGGCCGCGCCGGGGCGACGGGAAGCCGTGCCGGGGGCTTCCGGCGCGCCATGGGCTACGCGCCGGCCTCACATGTGCTCCTCGTAGCGGATGTCGATCTTGGCGGTGAAGGCCTGCTTCTTGGCGGCGCCCTGGAAGCGCACGCTGTGGGTCAGCTCGTCGTAGACCCAGCCGTTCTGCGGGTCGGCCGGGATCTCCCGGCCGTCGACCAGCACGCGGAGGCTCTTCCGGTAGAACGTCGCGCCGGGGCCGACCGGCTCGAGCGCGACCGCCACGGTGTCGGCGATCCGGTCGCCGAGTGCGGCCAGCGGACTCGAGAAGTCCTCCTCGATGTTCAGGACCTCCCCGCCCGTGAGCTCCGCGGCGCGGCGGTGCGAGATGTTGCCCGGCGACACCACGGCGTGCATCTCGATCTTCCCGCGCTTGTTGCCCTTCGCGATGATGAACGGGCGGAGCACCCAATAGTTGATGTAGCCGTCGAGCGTCTGGCGCTCCTCGGGATGCCGCGCGTTGTACTGGCGGAGCAGCTCCGGGAGCGTGCCGTTCTCGATCCACTCGGCCTCGCGCGTCCCGTCCCGCTGCTCCTTCCAGGTCGCCATGCGGGTCTCCTCCTCGTCCATGAAAAAGACCACGATCGTGGTCGCCTCGGGCCGCAGGAACGCGTGCTGCTTGTTGTAGTAGCCGGCGACGAAGTTGTACACGGACGTGAAGGCGGTGCGGTTGCTGTCCCCGTTCGTCCCGACCTTCACGAGCTCCGCGAAGATGCCGTCCGGCGTCCGGGGCGTGACCCACGGCTCGCCCAGCGCCGGCAGGGTCACGAGCGCGCCGTTGCTCGCGACGCGCTTCGTCGCCGACCGCGGCCGGCCGCGGCTGTCGAGCACCGGGTTGCCCGCCGCATCGAGCTGCAGGCCGCGGACCTCCTTGTAGAACCGCTGCTCCCCGGGCCGGCGGCCGGGGTCCGTGTTCACGAAATCCGTCGTCAGAACGCCGATGCGGTAATCGAGGTCGCGCGCGTGGAAGAGCTCCCGGAACCGGTCCAGGTTGGCCGCGATGCGGCTTTGGTGCGCGGCCATCGAGGGCGAGTTGTTGATGACGAACACGAGGTCGACCTCGCGGCTGCGGGAGCGGTCGACCGTCACGTGCTTCGGCGCGCGGACCGGCTCGACCGTGACCGCGATGGCGTTCTCCACGCCCAGGTGCGGGTTGTTTTCGTCGACCGTGTAATACTTGAAGCGGTCCTCGCCGATGAACCCCGGGTTCGGCGCGTAGGTGAGCTGGCCGGTGGCGCGGTCGAGCCGCGCCGTGCCGTTCTGCGGCTTCGCGCGGTCGTCGAGCACGTAGGCGACCTTCGCGCCGACGATGCTCGCCCGGTCGCCCGGCGGCATGAAGTCCTCGTGGCTGGGCACCTTGGCCTCGACCGGCCGGTTCGGGCGGGTCGTGAGCGCGACCTCCCGGACGTTGGTGGTGCGCTCCCGGTCGGCGCTGACCTCGAACCTATCCAATTCGAGCGGGGCGGCGGGCTTCACCGTCAGCACCACGGTGTTCTTGAACACGAGCCCGGACGTCTCGTTGCGCACGGTGTAGGTGAACGAGTCCTCGCCCTCGTAGTCCTCCTGCGCGCGATACGCGAAGTAGCCGAGGCGCGACGTCTTGGTCCGGAAGAAATCCTGCTCGTCGCCGGCCCCCGCCAGCCCGACGCGCCCGAAGAGCGGCTCGCTGGTGATCGTGTAGACGAGGTCGCCGCGCTGGTCGGGGCTGACGATTTCCGCCGCGACGGCGAGCTGGCCGTGCGCGCTGCCGTCCCCGGCGTCGACCCGCATCGGGGCGGGGGAGACGATCTCGTCCTTGGCGGCGGGCGCGCCGGCATCCGCGGGCGCGGCATCCGCCTGGCCGGCGGCGGCGCCGGGTCCCATCGCCAGCAGGAAGCCCAGGACCAGGACGTGCGCCCGCGCGCGGGCGGTGATTGCGAGTTTCATAGGAAGGAAGGCTGTGCGGCGCATGACGGTCCAGATGCGTAACGCCCGACGCGGCGAGGTTCCGCGAGATCGTGCGGGGTGCGCGCGCCGCTGTCAAACGGCGGTCCCGTCTTTTCCCCGGCGCGCCGGCCGCGAAGGAACGCGATCCGCTACGAATAGCCGGGCGCCGGGCGATCGGATGCCGGAGCCCGCGTCCGCTGCTCCGGGGAAAACGGCTTGAAGTTCAGGGCGATCAGAAACGCCCCGATGCCGATCGCCCCCGAGCCGAGGTAGAGCCAGCCATAGCTGCCGAGGCGGTCGTAGATCAGGCCGCCCAGCACCGGGCCGGACGCCATGCCGAGGCTCCCGGCCATGGCGGTCCCGCCGATGACGGTTCCCATCATGCGGAGGGGAAAATTCTCCCGGGCGAGCACGGAATACAGCGGCATCACGCCCGCGTAGATGAATCCGAAGACGGCGGCGGCGGCGTAGAACGTTCCGAGCCCGCTGACGAAAAAGTAGGCCGCGGCTCCGAGCGCCTGCAGCAGGAGCCCGGCCACGAGGGTCCGCTTGGCGCCGAACCGGTCGCCCAGCACGCCGAAGGCGACGCGGCCGCCCAGCCCCGCGAGGCCCTCCACGCTGTAGATGGAGACCGCCGCGATCATCGGTATCCCGCAGCTGACCGCGTAGCTCACCGTGTGGAAGATCGGGCCGGAGTGCGTGGCGCAGCAGAAGAAATTCGTGAGGAGCAGGATGATGAACTGCGGGGACCGGACGGCCTGGGCGAGCGACAGCCCGGCTTGGGGCTCCTCGCCCGGTGCGGCGGCGTTCTGCTTCAAATGCGGCGGACGCCGCACCAGAAGCGCGGCGGGGATCATCAGCGCGGCGGCCGCGCCGCTGATGATGAGCAGCGACGTCCTCCAATCGTGCCGGGAGACCAGCCAGGCCGCGAAGGGAGACATGGTCATCGGAGCCATGCCCATGCCCGCCGAGACCAGGGACACCGCCAGGCTGCGGCGCGTCTCGAACCAGCCGGTCACGCAGGCCATCATCGGCGCGAAGACCGCGGCGTTCGCCGACCCGACCAGCACGCCGAAGCACAGCTGGAACTCGACCAGCGTCCGGGCCCGGCTGGCCAGGGCCAGGCTTGCGGCCAGGAGGACCGACCCCGCCAGGGCGACCACGCGGGGTCCCACGCGGTCGGAGAGCGCGCCCCAGGCGATGCTCGCCACCGAGAACGCGAGGAAGCCGATCGTCATGGCGGTGGATACGCCCGTGACGGACCAGCCGGTTTCCCGCGCGATGGGCTGAAGATAAACGGGCAGCGAGAACATCGCCCCGATCCCCACGCAGCCCAGGAGGCCTCCGGCGGCGACAATCACCCAGCGATAACGGTCATTGGTCATGCGATTCTAAGGGCGCGAAGGAGGCGCCGGTTGGAACTCAACGAACGAGACCCCCGGGAACAGACAGCGCCGCGGACTTTTTCCGCAGGGCGGGCCGTTTTCTCACCCGACCAGCCGCGCTTCGTTGCCGCCCTGGTACGGCCCGTCCATGCCCTCGCGCGCCAGGTATTGAACGGCGAAGTCGATGAAGGCGCTCACGCGCGCGGGCAGCACGCGTTGCCCGGCATAGACGACGTGCACCGGCAGCTTCTTCAGCCGGTGGCGCGGCAGGACCGTCACGAGCCGGCCGGCGCGCACGTCATCCTCGATCAGCCAGTTTGGCAGCATGGCGACGCCGAGGCCGGTCCGCACGGCCTCGCGGATGCTCGTGACGCCTTCGGAAACCAGCACCGGCGAGATGCGCAGCGTTTGTTCCGTCCCGTTGCGCTGCACCGTCACGTCCCGCGCGCTCCAGAACTGCGGGCCGGCGACGGACACCCACGGCCAGGACTTGAGATCCGCCAGGGTCCTCACCGGGCCCCGGCTCCTGACGAGGCCGGGCGAGGCCGCGAGATGGAACGCGATCGCGCCGGCGGGGCGCGCGACCACGCTTTCGTCCGTGATCCTGCCGGGCAGGATCCCCACGTCGCACCCCTCCTGAATCATGTGCAGCGGGCGATTCGCGAGCGCGAGCGTCGCGGTGACCTTCGGGTTTTGCTGCAGGAAACGGCTCACCAGCCGGCTGACGATGAACTGCCCCAGGTCCATCGTCGCGAAAAGCCGGAGCTGGCCGCTCAGCGTGGTGCGTTCGTCCAGCAGGCGGCGGTCGGCCTCCTCGGCCTGCGCGAGGAGCGCCCGCGCGTCGGCCAGCATGCGCCGGCCGGTCTCCGTCACGCTCATGCGGTGCGTGTCGCGGCGCAGCAGCGCCGTGCCGCAGGTTTCCTCGAGCGCGCGCAGCTGGCGGCTCAGGCCCGGCTGCGAGACCCGCAGGCGACGCGCGCCGGCCGAGATGCTTCCGCATTCCACGATGGCGATGAAGGCCCGGAGGAGGGCGAGGTTCTCGAAGGCGCTCATGCGGGATGAGCATGACTGTTATTGGCGCCTGACGGCTACACGGAAAAGCGGTTTACGCGCATACTCGGCCCGCCATGAAGAAAAACACTTCCAACCTCCAAGATGGAAAACTGAAGATCGTCGTGATCGGCGGCTCGGGCCTGATCGGCTCTAAGCTGGTCTCGACCCTCTCCCGGCTCGGGCACGAGGTGCTGGCGGCGTCGCCCTCCTCCGGGGTCAACACGGTCACGGGCGAGGGGCTCGCCGCCGCGCTGGCCGGCGCCGACGTCGTCGTCGACGTCGCCAATGCGCCTTCGTTCGAGGACGGGCCGGTGCTGGAATTCTTCCAAGCCTCCGGCCGCAATCTTCTCGCCGCCGAGGTCGCGGCCGGGGTGCGACACCACGTTGCGCTTTCCGTCGTCGGGACGGAACGGCTGCTCGCCAGCGGCTATTTCCGCGCGAAGCTCGTCCAGGAGAACCTCATCAAGGCCTCGTCGATCCCCTACACGATCGTCCGCGCCACCCAGTTCTTCGAGTTCGTGAAGGTCATCGCGCACGGCGCCACGCAGGGCCAGCAGGTCCGGCTGCCCGCCGCGCTGATGCAGCCGATCGTATCCGACGACGTCGCGGCGTTGCTGGCAGGCGTCGTCCTCGGAGCGCCGGCCAACGGCACGGTCGAGATCGCCGGGCCCGAGCCGATCCGACAGGACGAGATGATCCGCCAGTTCCTCCGCGCCACCGGCGATGCGCGTTCCGTCGTCGTCGACTCCGAGGCGCTCTATTTCGGGGTGAGGCTCGATGACCGCAGCCTCACGCCGGGCGCGAATGCCCGGCTCGGCCGGACGCGCTTCGAGGATTGGCTCAAGCGCACCGCCAAGGCGGCCTGAGGCCGGGTCGACCCGCGGCTGAAGCCGTCATTGGCCGGCGGGCCGCTGCGAGGCGAAATAGTGCGCGAGGTCGCGGGCCTGCTCGGGCGTCAGCCGGCCCGCGATCGTCCGCATCAGGTGCTCGTGGTCGGAGCCGCCGCGGCGGTTCTCGCGAAACAGCGCGAGCTGGAGCTCGAGGTAACCCGCCGGCTGGCCGGCCAGCAGCGGGAACTCCGGTTTGCCCCGGCGGCCGCCGGGCGCGTGGCACTCGAGGCAGGCGGGCACGCGATCGGCCGGAATGCCGTTCCGCGCGATGATCTCGCCGCGCGCGATCGCGGCGGGCGACCCGTCCGGCCGGCCCCGGGCGGGCGCCGGGGGAAGCGCGGCGAAGTGGCGCGCCAGCTCGTCGATCGCCGCGGCCGACAGCTCCGCCACCACGATCTCCATCGTGCCGCTGTGCCGGCGGCCGGCGGCGTAGGCCTGCAGCGCCTCGCGAACGTAGTCGGCGCGCTGGCCGGCGAGGTGCGGCATGCCGGCGTTCCCGCGGCCCAGTCCGTCGGACCCGTGGCAGCGCGCGCAGGACTGGGCGGTCGCGGGGGCATCCAGTGGCGAAAACACCGCCCGGCCGGGCGCGGGCGGCTCCGGCTCGCGTCCCGCGAGCCGGCGGTAGTCCGCCGCGGCGAGGTCGGGATAGGCGCCCAGGAACGCGACCATGGCCCAGACCTCGTCGTCGCGTCGCGGCGCCGGCCAGGCCGGCATGCCGGTGAATTTGATCCCGTGTTTCACGGCCTGGAAAAGGCGTGCCGGGGTCGAGGTGCGGACGCGTGGCGCCAGGTCCGGGGGCGTCGGCAGCATGTGCGCCGCCAGGCGCGGGG
Source organism: Opitutaceae bacterium (assembly GCA_035626915.1). Lineage (GTDB taxonomy): Bacteria > Verrucomicrobiota > Verrucomicrobiia > Opitutales > Opitutaceae > Didemnitutus. Next base: position 8,307 of record DASPMS010000077.1, on the reverse strand, counting down.
GCGGCTCCCCGGGCGCCCCGTGACAGGCGCGGCAGGCGAGCTCGTAATGGGCCGCGCCCCGTTGGATGAGGTCCGGGTCGTTCAGGTCAGGCGGAACCGTCGTGCCCACGCTCTGGGTGGCCAGCGCGCGCCGCAGGCTGAACCGGAGAAACCACTCGGTGATCCCCCAATGTCCCGCGCTGGCGCGAATCGGGATGAGCCCGCTCGCGGCGACGATGAAGGCGCCGAAGGCGAGCAGCGCGCCGGCGACCGCCAGCCGCAGGATCCACCGCTTCATGCGCCCGCCTCCTGCCGCCGCGGGTTCCGCCCGCGGACGAGCCGCGCCGCCAGCCAGAGTCCGCCCGCGAGGTACGACGCGCCGCCCACGACGAGCATGACGGCGCCGCCGAGGTGCTGGTCTTCGAGGGGCGAGAGACCGGTCGCGGCATGCGCCTCGTGCGCGTAGAGCGCGCGGGGCGTCAGCGCGAGCAGCGCACCGAGCAGCGTCATGTGCATCGAGGTCAGCAGCAGCGCGACCAGGCCGGCGCCCGTCCGCTCGGCCCGGCGGGCGGGCCCGCCGCCCACGGCCGACAGCCACACCGCCAGCCCGGCCAGCAGGAAGGTCGCCTGTTCCGCGACCAGGCCGAACGCGGCATGCCGCGCGGCGCGGTGCAGGGCCGGCGCGTGCCAGGCCCAGACGACGACGAGCTCGAGGATCGAGAGCGGGATCGGGGGGAACCACCGCGGCGCCCGCCGGACCGGATCGGCCGCGCCGCCGGCCACGCCGAACGCGAGCAGGGGCGCGGCGATCGCGACCACGCCCATGTGCAGCGCCATGTGCGCCGCGAAGGAATGGCGGGTCATCGCCGGCAGCGGCCCCAGCCACAACCCGCCGAGCGCGAGGATTCCGAGGAGGAGGGAAAACGCCTTCATCAGCGGCAGTCCTTGAAGAAAACGATGACGAGCGCGGCGAAGAGGACGGCCACCGCGCTGAGGCCCGCGAGCAGCACCGTGGCGTAGCCGAGGAAGCCATGCCGGTCGCCCGGCGTGTCGAAGTCGTGCGGGGGCGACTCGGTCCCGCGGCGATGGCGGCGCAGCCCGCCGAGTCCGTTCCAGGCGATGCCCGCCAGCGCCGCGACGGTGTACGCGGCGATCGCCCAGCGCACGGGGCCGAGCGAGCCGTCCCGCGTGTGCCGGGCGCACCAGACCGCGGCGGTGGCGTACGACGCCATCAGGTGCGCGCCCCAGATCACCGGCGAGATCGCGAGGCGCCAGAGGCGTTCGTGGCGCTCGTGCAGCGGGTGGCTGGGGTGGGGCGCGTTCATGTGACGAGCGGGAATCCGGCGACCACCGCCACCGTGATGACCGCCGTGAGGGCCACGAAGTGCCAGTAGAGCGCGACATTGCCGATTTCAAGCGCGTGGCGGGCCGACATCCGCCCGGCGAGGCGGCGGGCGACGCAGTAGAGGTTCATGACGATGCCGATCGCCGCGTGGAATACGGTCCAGGCCACCAGCACCCAGACGATCGCGGCATGGACGTCCTTCGTCGGGTCGAGCCCGGAGCGCCACGGGCCCAGGATCAGCGCGGCGCCGCCGGCCGCCGCCAGCGCCGTCGAGGCAGCCAGGGCCGAGTAAAACAGCGGGGCGCGATCGCGGGCGTTCGCCCGACGGCCCAGCAGCGTGAGTCCCCAGCCGCCGAGCAGCAGCGCGGCGCCGCCGAGGGGCCATCGCCAGCCCGGTCCCGCGCCGGCCGGCGGGAAGTCGTCGTGGAGGGTCCAGTAGAAGAAGTAGCCGAAGACGAGCGACACGAAGGCCGTGAAGTCCGCCAGCATCGTGATGAACACGGCCCACCAGCCGACGGATTGCGGCCCGGAGACGTAGGTCGGCAGGGACACGCCCATCCCGACGTCCTTCGTCGCCCGTGCCGGAATCAGTCCCGTGGCCGTCCACAGCCAGTACACGATCACGCCGAGCGCCGCGGCCGCGCTGATGATCGCCGGCGCCCACCAGTGGAAGGTGCCGAAGATGAAGAAGCCGCCCAGCGCGAGCGCGGCCCAGAGCGTGACGAAGCTGGGTCCGGATACGCGCAGGCACTGCTGCGGCCGGGCGTCGATCACGCTGGTGACGAGCGTCTCGCGCGTCAGCTCGTCCGCGTCGGGCAGGAAGAACCGGCCCTCGTCCACGTCGCGCACGAAGTCCGGCTGGTCCCACAGCGGGTAGCGGCTGTCGATCTCGGGGATCGAGCGGACGCCCCACGGCTCGGGCGGCATGCCGGGGAGCCACTCGAGCGTGCCGGCGCGCCAGGGGTTGCGCTCCGAGATGGGCTGCCGGCGCTTCGGCCGGACGAGGTCCCACGCCACCACCCCGAATCCGGCGGCCAGGATGAACGCGCCGATGGTCGAGGCGAGGTTCAGCCCATCGAACCCCAGGCCGGCCGGATAGGTGAACACGCGCCGCGGCATGCCGCGGAGGCCCGTGAGGTGCATGGGCAGGAACGCGACGTTGAAGCCGGTGAACATGAGCCAGAACGCGATCGTGCCGAGCCGGTCAGAGAGCTTCTTTCCGTTGATCAGCGGGAAGAAATAGTAGCACGCCGCGACGATCGGGAAGATCGCGCCGCCGACCAGGACGTAGTGGAGGTGGGCGACCACGAAGAACGTGTCGTGCGCCTGCAGGTCGAACGACGCCACCGCCACCATCACGCCGGTCAGCCCGCCGAGCACGAAGATCGCGAGCCCGCCGAGCGTGAACAGCATCGGCACCGAGCGCGTCATCCGCCCCGCCGCGAGAGTCGCGATGAAGCAGAAGATCTGGACTCCGGTGGGGATGGCGACCGCCTCGGAGGCGGCGGAAAACAGCCCGAGCGAAATCCCCGGCAGCCCGGTGGTGAACATGTGGTGCACCCACAGCCCGAAGCTGAGGAAGCCGGTGCCGACCGCCGACAGCACGATCCAGCCGTAGCCGACGATCGGCACCCGCGCGAACGTCGGCACCATCATCGCGACCAGCGCCACCGACGGCAGGAAGATGATGTAGACCTCGGGATGGCCGAAGAGCCAGAAGAGGTGCTGCCACAGTACGGGGTCCCCGCCACCCCGCGGGTCGAAGAACGGCCAGCCGAACGCGCGCTCGAGCTCGAGGAGCAGGCTGCCGGCGATGAGCGGGGGGAAGGCGAACAGAATCATCGCCGCCGCCACGAGCACGTACCACGCGTAGAGCGGGATCAGGTTGATGCGCATGCCGGGCGCGCGGCACTTCAGCACGCCGATGATCAGCTCGACGGCCGCCGCGATGGCCGCGACCTCGATGAAGGAGAAGCCGAGCAGCCAGATGTCGGCGCCGATGTCGGGCTGGTAGCGCGACGTGAGCGGCGGGTACATGAACCAGCCGCCGTGCGGCGCCGCATCGAAGAAGATCGCGCCGGCGAGGAACAGGCCGCCGAGCAGGAAGCACCAGTAGCCGAACGCCGAGAGCCGCGGGAAGGGCAGGTCCCGCGCGCCGAGCATCTGCGGCAGGAAGATCACGGCGATGGCCTCGAACGCCGGGATCGCGAAGAGGAACATCATCACCGAGCCGTGCACCGTGAAGACCTGGTTGTAGGTCTCCGCCGCGAGGAAATCGTTGTCCGGCACCGCGAGCTGGATGCGCATGAGCAGGGCGAGCACGCCGCCGAAGAGCAGGAAGAGAAAGACCGTCGCCGTGTACCAGATGCCGACGTGCGTGTTGTTGACCTCGGACCAGTACCGCCAGCCCCTGGGCGGGGTCCACGCCGTCCGCAGCCGCGCCTCCTGGGCGCGGCGCAGCGCGGGCGCCGGCTCGTGCGGGTGCGGATGCGGATCGCCGGCGGTCGTCTTCATTGCAGCGACTCCAGGTACGCGGCCAGCGCGTCGATCTCGTCCGGCGGCAGCATGCCGTAGTGCGGCATCAGCACGCCCGGCTTCACCTCGCCCGTCGCCGCGAGCCACCGCGCGAAGCCCGCGGGGTCGTTCGCGACGGTGCCCGCGCCGATCGAGGCGCGGCTGCCGACGTGCGTGAGATCGGGGCCGACCCCGCCGCGGGCCCCGGTGCCGCGGACGGCGTGGCAGGCCGCGCAGCCGTTGGCGAAAAAGCGGTCGCGGCCGCGCGCCGCATCCGCCGTCGCGGGCTCGGCCGCGGCGGCGCGCTGCGCGGCGAGCCAGCCCTCGAACGCGGCGGGTTCGGTCACCACGACGACGAACGCCATCCGGGCGTGCGCGGTGCCGCAGTATTCAGCGCACACGCCGCGGAAGGTGCCCACCCGCGTGGGCTCGAGCGTCAGGCGGTTCCTCCGCCCCGGGATCATGTCGATCTTCCCGCCCAGCGCCGGGATCCAGAACGAGTGGATCACGTCCGGCGCCGTGAGCTCGAACTGGACGGGCGCGCCGACCGGCAGCCGGATCTCGTTGGCGAGATCGAACGGCTCGCCCTCGGGCGGATGGTAGCGCACGCGCCACCACCATTGCTCGCCGACCACCTCGATCCGGAGGCTCCCCGGGGGCGCGGGGGCGAGCAGGGGAGGGAGCATCGACAGCCCATACGCGAGCAGCGCGGCGAGGATGAGCGTCGGCACGGCCACGCCTCCGCCGATGATGAGCGTCGTCGCGCGGCGCTCCGCCGGCGCGTCCCGGCGCGCGCGGATGGCGCGCCAGGTCAAGGCGACGACGGCGGCCCAGACCGCGATCGCGCCGGCCGTCATCCACCAGAAAAGGTCGGCCAGCTGTTCGGCCCCGCGTCCCGCCGGCGCCAGGGCGGACTGCGGACCGGCGCAGCCCGCGGCGATCAGCGCGACGGCGCATCGCGCATGCTTCAACCGGCCGCCGGCGGAGATCATTGGGCCCACGCAAACATAGTGGGCATTGCGGGATGCGCGTTCCACACGGCACCCGCGGGGAACGCGTCCCGGACGGGCGATTCCGCGTGCGGTGCGCTCCGGAAACGCGCCGGCGCTGCGTCCCGCCGACCGGCGCAATTTCGCGCGAATTTGCCCGGCCGGGGCGGCCGATGCACTGTGCGGCGATTGTCTCTTATGAGTGTCGGTGATTCTCCGTAATTGTCGCTAACGTGTGTCCACGATTCCCCTTTACCACCAACTCCTCCCTATCCCGAATCACGGCGTCCCCATGGCACCTGATGAGCACCTGGCTGAGACGATCATCGAACTGGCGCGAACATGCCGAACCTCCGACATGGCCGTCATCGCCTTGGACCATCTGCTGGCGGGATTCCGCAAGCACGTGCGCACCGAGCCGGTGGCCCAGCTGATGTCGGACGCGCTCGATGAGTTGTCCAAGCTCCGGGCCGCGCCGCAGCCGGAAGAGCGCGCCGCGAGCCTCGAGCGCCTGATCCAGACCTGCGGGCAGATCGCGATCATGCTCCGCGCGGAGGATGCCTCGCCGCGGCCGCGCAGCGATTCCGCGACGTGGTTCGAGTGAGCAATTTGAACAGGAGGCCGCGGAGAACACGGAGCGGGAGGGCGGCAGGTCGGCAGTCGGAGGGATCACATAAGAGAACGAAGGTTGGCGCCGCGGTGAGGCGCGGCGTTATGCTTCGTTAGCTTAGGCGAAACAGCCGGCCGGCCGGCTGACTGCCCCTCCGTTTCCTCCGCGCCCTCTTGTGAAAAATCCGGCAGGCTACCCGAGGTCCGACGCCGGCGGGTTTGAACAGGAGATAACGGAGGTAACGGAGAAGGCCGGACTTCGGGCTTCGGCGCTATTCAACATAAGGAAACGAAGGTAACGAAGAACTTGGTTGGTCACTCGACCGCTCCTTCGTTCGCTCCGTTGCCTTGTGTGAAACATCCGGCCGTCCGGCCGACGGTCACTCCGTTTCCTCTGCGTCCTGTTAAGATTCGGGCACTGGCGTCGGTGGCCGGCGATCGGTGGACTGAACAAGGCCACGGAGAGCACGGAGGAGCCCGGCAGGGCAGCAGTCGGAGCGATCTACATAAGGGAACGAAGAACGAAGGTTGTTGCCGCGGTGAGGTGCGGTCCCGTGCTTCGTTAGCTTCGTTGCCTTATGTGAAGGTATGCCGGTGGCCGGTTGCTTTACCGGAGCTCAGAGCGGCAGCCGCACCGTGAGGTGGACGGTCGTCCCCAGGGGCGATCCTCCGCGATAACCGAGCACGGTGTCAGCCGCCGGCGGCTCGCCGCGCAGCAGATTGCGCAAGCCGGCCTGCAGGTGCGCGCCCTTGCCGTACGTGCCGAGGAACGCGGTCCGGAAGCGGTAGCCGCAGCTCACGCCGAGGTCGGTCATCGACGGCACCGTGCGGCGCTCGTTCGCCGAGCTGTGGCGCACCTGGACCGACGCGGTCCAGCCCGCCCGCTGCCAGCTCACGCCGCCCTGGCCGCTCCAGCCCGGGGAATTGGACGGACCGTCGCTGTTGCTCAGAAAGGGCACGCCCGACTGCAGTTCGTAGCGTGAGCGGAGGAGCCGGCGCGCCGACGCCGAGAAGCGGAACACGCCCTGCGGGTGCTCGCGGCGGTACTCGGCGGAAAAATTCACCCGCGCGCGCTCGCGGGTCGCGACCTGCGCCGCGGTGGCGTCGATGGAGAGGAGCGCGCCGGGCTGGCCGAGCGCGAGGTCGGATTCGGTCGGTTCCGCGCGCACGATCCGGCCGGGCAGCGCGGCCTCGTTGTCGATCACGTCCTGCGGGTCGAGCGTGGGACCGGACGAATTCCGGTCGACCTCCTCCTCGTAGCGCACCATGAGGCGCAGGCCTTTCACCGCAGCCGGCGCGAACGTCACGGACAGCTCCCGCTCCTCGCCTTCCCCCGCGTCGGCCTGGGCCTCGCGGCGGGTGATGACCTGCACGTTCTGCGCGACGGCGGGCACGCGGCGCGGGTCATCCAGCGTCTCCGCCAGCGTGATGTCGGAGTCGTCACCGTCGTCCAGCGCCCCGGGGTCCGACCGGCTGCGTTCCAGATTCAAGCGGATGGCCACCGAGCGCACGGGTGACCACAGGAGGCTGGCCTCGACCCGCCGGTCCATGCCGCCGTTGTCGCGCCCGGCGATTCCGCCGGTGATGCGCGCCTCGAGCCGACGCAGGCCCGGACGCTCGCGCGGGAGCAGCGGGACTTCCGTCGAGGCGTCGAGGCCGTAGCCGCGATCCTCATCGCGAAGCGTGCCGTCCTCGACGCCCGCGATGTCGCGGAAGATCCGCTCGTCGCGCCGGTACCGCGCCTGGCCGCCGAAAGTCGCGCGCAGCGGGCCGGGGCTCCAGCCCGCCGCGATCGGTCCGTGCGCCCGGAACCGCACGTCCGTCTCATCCCCGTGGGAATCCTGGCGGCGCTCGACCGCGAGGTCCGGATACAAGCGGGCGTTCGCTGACGGCACGAAGGGGTCGAAGCGTTCCGCGGGATCGAGGGCGGCGAGGGCGGCGGTGAGCTTCGCGGGGTCGAGATCGCGGACGGTGCGCGCGGTCTCGCGCCGGCGCCAGCCGAGCTGGGCGTTCCAACGCCATTCCTCGCCCCAGCGCCCGTGGGCGCCGAGGGCGACCTGCGCCAGGCGGGCGCGGGACCGCTGGATGGCCGGGCCGAAGCCCGTGTGCACGAGGCCCACCTCGAGATCCTGGCCGAACGGACTGAAGGCCGCGGGCACGCGCGTCGCGGCGGAGGCCGCCGTCACGGGCGGCGGCCCGCGGCGCACGGAACCGCTGGCCTGCGCGCTGGTCGTGAGCGAGAAATTCAGGCGCGGCCCCGCCGCGTACTGCAGCTCGAGATTGCCCGAGCGCTGCTCCGACGGGGCGCCGAGATACAGGTAGGGCGAGGTGTTGAAGTGGCGCTGCCCCGCCGCATCGCCCGGCACGCCGATGAAGTCGCCGGGACCGACCGGGGCGCCCGCGCCGTCCGCCACCCGCGCGGTCGAGACGGGCGCGCCCGTCGCGTCCGTCAGCCCCGCCAGCGGACCGGTCGCCGCGCGGATCACGGGCGCTTCACCCCACGGCGTGCGAAAATCCCGGCCGCCGCCGGCGCGGCGGTCCTGCTCGCGGGAAAAGTCGCGCGCGTCCGCCGTGACGGCGTCGCGCTTGGACGCCCGGACGGAGTACAGGGCCCGCAGCCGGCCGTGGAAGGAGCCGCCCGAGATCATCGCCTGCCGCTGCCACGCGTCGCCGTGGATGGTTGCCGAGCCCTCGAACCCGACCTCGCGCTCGTCGTAATCCCGCTTCAGGCGGATGTTCACGACCCGGCCGGCGGAGCGCGCGGCGTACTGGGGCATCGATCCGCCCAGGCTGACTTCGACCGCCTCGACCATGCCGGGCGACAGCGCCGAGGGATCGAGGTAGGATTCGACGCCGTCGATCAGGACCAGC
>DASPMS010000076.1:0-94611 GCA_035626915.1 Opitutaceae bacterium | reverse complement strand
CGGCCAGGGCAAGGCACGGCCGTCGCTTGTGCTGGCCGCTGGCCGGCGGACGGTGTCGCCGGGGTGGAGGGACGACCTCCGTGTCGTCCCTTGGTTCGCTGATCGAAACACGCGCGCCGAGTTCGATCATCGGAACACGCTTTCTATCAGCCGCTCGCGCACGCATCTTGCGCATCCCGGACCGGACGGAGCCGGTCCCTCCAGGTCGAAACGCGCAGGGGAGCGCCATCTGGATCGGGCCAAAACGGGCTGCAAGCGGCCAAGGCAAGGCACGGCCGTCGCTTGTGCTGGCCGCTGGCCGGCGGACGGTCGGTCGGCGGGATCATCGGCCCGGCCCGACGCGGGCGGCGCGACGGCTAGGCCATCCCGCTCAGGAGCTGGGGCAGCCGCTGGAGGGTGTTGTCGATGGCGGCGCGGGCGAGCCGCGACTCGGGGCCGTCGATGCCGTACAGGATGCCCCAGCCGTCGAGCTGGGTCCACGAGTCGCGTTCGATGGGGCCGACCTGCTCGAAGCCGCCGGTGATGCCGGCGTGGCGGACGAGGTGGTCGGCGACCTGGACGGCGGCGGCGAACTGCGCGTGCCGCGGCGCGCGGCCGGGCTCCATGTGGTAGCGCACGGCGAAGACGATCTCCTCGGACAGCTTGTGCCGTTCCAGGTAGGCGGCGCCGATGGCGGCGTGGTCCCACCCGATCGCCTCGCGCTCGAACCGGCCGACCTCCGCGGGACTCGCCGCGGGCAGCGCGGCCGTGCGGGTGAGCTCGTCGGGAAAAGCCGAGGCCATGACGACCTTCCCCACGTTGTGGAGGAGCCCGACCAGGTAGTCGGTCTCGTCGTCCACCGCGACGGGGGTGTTGCGGAGGATCTCGCGGGTGAAGACGGCGGTGGCCAGGCTGTGGGCCCAGAGGTCCTTCCACGGCAGCGGCGTGCCCGACGCGAGCTGCAGCTGGTCGAGCTCCTCGATCACCGGCGTGGCGAGCGAGAGCTCGCGGATCTGGCGCAGGCCGAGGAAGAACACGGCGTCCTCGATGTTGTTCACGCTGGAGGAGAGGCCGTAGTACACCGAGTTGACCATGCGCAGCAGCCGCGCGGACAGGGAGGGGTCGCGGCGGATGATGCCCGCGATCTGGGAGGCGAGGCTCTGCTCCGAGTTCAACAGGTCGCGCAGCGCGAGGTTGATGCTGTGCAAGGAGGCGAGCTTCGGACACGCGCTGATGCGCCGTCGGATCTCGTCGTCGCTGCACGGACCGGGGTGGGCCGTGGCGGAGGAGGGGAGGTGCATGAAGAAAGGCCGTGGCGCCGGGCGCCGGCGGTCCCGGCGGGGCCGGCCGGCGGGACGCCCCGGAGGTCCGCTTCATCGGTGCGCCGCGCGCGGACTTGAGCCGAATCGGCGGGGACTCGCACCTTAAGTCCCGGGCCCGCCGGCCGATGAGGAGGGGGCGGATCGAGCCGGTCCCGCCGCCAGGGCGGGCCCGGGGACGTCCGCGTTGCCGTCGCCGATGTCCCCCGCCCAGCTGCAGGCCCAAATCCAGGAGGCGCTCGCCCACCACCGCGCGGGCCGCCTGGCCGAGGCCGCGCGCGGCTACGAGCGCGCGCTGCAGGCCGCGCCGCGGCAGTACGACCTGCTCCATCTCGCGGGCGTCGCGGCGTATCAGCAGGGGCGGCTGCCGGAGGCCATCGACCGCCTGCGCCGGGCCTGCCAGCTGCGTCCCGCCGCCGGCTCCTATGCGATGTTCCTCGGGCTGGCGCTGCTCGCCGCCGGGCGGGTGCGCGAGGCGGAGCCGCCGCTGCGTCGTGCGGTGCAGCTCGAGCCGGCCCTGGTGGAGGGCTGGGACAACCTCGCGCATTGCCTGAAATTGCAGGACCGGCTCCCCGAGGCCCTCGCGTGCCACGAGCGGTCCGTCGCGCTCAAGCCCGCGCACGCGGCGGGCTGGTACGCGTACGGCCTGACGCTGAGCCTGTGCGGCCGGAGCGCGGAGGCGCTGCGCTGCCATGAGCGGGCGCTCGCGGCGGACCCGGCGCACGCGCGGGCGCACTTCGGCCGCGCGCAGGCGCTCCAGCAATGTTCGCGGATGCGGGAGGCCGTGGCCGCGTACGACCGGTTCCTCGCGGCGGAGCCCGGCCACGCCGAGGCGCAGGGCAACCGCCTGTTCGCGCTCAACTACCTCGAGGATCTCCCGCGCGAGCGCGTCTTCGCCGAGCACGCGGCCTACGGGCGCCGCCTGGGCGGCGCCGACCCGGCGTTCCCGCACGACTTCACGCCCGACCGCCGCCTGCGCGTCGCGGTGCTCTCGCCCGACCTCCGCACGCATTCCTGCGCCTATTTTCTCGAGCCGATCCTGCGTCACCTCGACCGCGCCGACTGCGAGATCGTGCTCTATCACGATCATTTCCGCGAGGACGAGACCTCGCGGCGGCTGCGCGCGCACGCGGCTGCCTGGCGCAACGTGGTCGGGCTGGACAACGCGGCGCTCGAGCGCGCCGTGCGCGCGGATCGTCCCGACGTGCTCGTCGACCTGGCGGGCCACACGGGCACGGGCGCCCGGATGCCGCTCCTCGCGCGCCGCCTGGCGCCGGTGCAGGTCTCCTACCTCGGTTACCCGAACACGACCGGCGTGCCGGGGATCGGCTGGCGGCTGACGGACGCGATCGCCGACCCGCCGGGCGACTCGGAGGCGCTGGCCACCGAGCGGCTGGTCCGGTTCGCGCCGTGCGCGTGGGCCTACGAGCCCCCCGCGGATGCGCCGCTTCCGGCCGCGCGGCCGGAAGGGCCGGTGACTTTCGGTTGCTTCAACAATCCCGGAAAGATCAGCGAGGCGAACCTCGGCTGGTGGGCGCGGTTGCTCGCGTCCGTGCCGGACGCCCGGCTGCTGCTCAAGGGCCAGGGGCTCGGGGATCCCGCGCTGCGCGAGCACTGGCACGCGCGGTTCCTCGCAGCCGGGCTCGATGTCGCGCGCGTCGAGCTCGTCGAACGCACGCCCGACAAGGAGGGTCACCTGGCGCTCTACCGGCGGGTCGACGTCGCGCTCGACACCTTCCCGTACCACGGCACGACGACCACCTGCGAGGCGCTCTGGATGGGCGTGCCGGTGGTGACCCTGCGCGGCGACCGACACGCGGCGCGCGTCGGCGCGAGCCTGCTCGCGGCCGCCCATCATCCGGAATGGATCGCCGAGACGCCCGACGAGTACGGGGCGATCGCGGCGGCCCTCGCGGCGGACGCCCCCGGACGCGCCCGCTGGCGGACGGGCCTGCGCGCCGAGCTGGCGCGCGCCCCGCTGCTCGACCACGCCGGACAGGCGCAACGTTTCGCGGCGGCGCTGCGGGCCTGTTGGATTTCCGCCTGCGAGGAGCGCACCGGCCGCTTGGCCACGGCAGGCTGAGCGGGTCCCGCGGCTCTGTTCGCCCGCCGCAGCGCCTTGGTCCGGCGTCGGCAAAAGTTGCCGGCCAAAAGATGCCGCCAAGTTGTTCACAGGGAAAAACCGCGTGAATTGATGCGCTAGTTTCTGAGAAAAAACAGCTTACGTTTTGCATGCTCAGAGTGGCATCGATGTTGCACACCGTGCATTCATGGTCACACGCACGCCCGCCCCCGCCGACGACACGCTCCCCGATTCCCGTCCCAGCCTGTCGCCGCCGTTGGAAGGCGCGTTGACGGCCCTGCGCGCGGCGCTCGATGAGTTTCGCCTCGGTCCGGGGGACCGCGAGCGCCAGGCGGTCCGCACGGCGGCCCGCGCGGTCGCGGCCGAAGTCGCGTTGCTGCCGCGCCAGCACACGGAGTCCGCCGCGGTCCGCACGGTGCTGGATGCCGCGCGCGCGACCTGGGAGTCGGGCTTCCTCGACTCGGGGCCGGCGGCCGCGGATCTCGCGCAGGCGGAGGCGCGCGCCGCGGGCGGATGGCCCGGCCTGCTGGCGTCGACTTTCCTGGTGCCGTTCTGGGCCTGGCCCGAGGCGCCGCAGCTCGCGAAGGTGCCGCAGTGGCTCTGGGGCGAGTACACGCGCTGGGCCCTGCGCTCGCCGATCCGGACGCTCGTGCCCGGCAGCGCGGACGCCTACGTCGCGCGCACGACGCGGTTCCTCGAGGAGCTCGCCGGCTGGATCGAGCGCAACCGCGGCTCGGCCGCGATCCGCGCGGCCGTCGAGGCGTACCTCGACCAGGCGCCGGCGATGCTGCCGCACCTCGCGACGCAGGAGCTGATCCGCTACGCCCACGCGCGCGGCCGCCTCGTGACCGTGATCGCGCGCACGCGGCTCGACGATGTCGTGCCGGAACCGCTGTCGCGCGCCGGGCGCCCGCTGCGCGTGGGCGTGCTCGCCCGCGACTTCGCGGAAACCCCCGAGAATCGCGCGCTGCGCCCGCAGCTCGTGCACCTCGACGCGGGGCGCGTCGAGCTCACCCTTTTCGCCGCCCGCGACGCCGCGACCCCCTTCGCGGCCGGCTTCCACCGCCTCGGCGCCGCCTTCCACGTCCTGCCGGCGGGCAAGGAGGAGCGGCTGACGCTGCTCCGCTCGGCGATGCTCGACGTGCTGGTGTTCGCCGCCGACCTGAGCGGAGTCACCGACGACATCACCGGGCTCGCCACCCACCGCATCGCGCCGCTGCAGTGCGTGACGGGCGCCTCGGCGTTCTCGCCCGGGCTGCCGGGCATCGATCTCCGGCTGATCGGCGAGGCTGTCGCCGAGCGGGGGCTGGAGCGCCAGGGGCTGCTGCCGGGCGCGGGGCTGTCCTTCGACAGCCCGTCCGACGAGACGACCCTCGCGGCCACGCGCGCCGAGTTCGGCATCGCGGAGACCGGCACTCTTTTCGTCTCCGCGGCGCGCGCCGACCGGATCGGCGCGGAGATCCTGCAGGCCTGGGGCCGGCTCCTGACCGCCCTGCCCGAGGCATCGCTCCTGCTCCTGCTGCCCGCCGACACCGACCCGGCCGCCGCCGAGGAGATTCCCGCGCGCCTCCAGGCCATGGCGGGCGCGGCGGCGTCCCGGCTGATCGTGTCGTTCGACGACTCGCGGCGCGGGCTCGCGCTGGCCGACGTCTACCTGGACTCCTATCCGGCGTCCGAGCCCGAGGCGCTCGCCTCCGCGCTGGCGGCCGAGATTCCGGGCGTGACCTGGAGCGGGCCGGCGACGCGTTCCCGCGCGGGCGCCGCGCTGCTCAACGAGGCGCGGGCGGGCGAGCTGATCGGCGTCGACGAGGATTCCTACGTGGCCATCGCGCGCCGGCTCGCGACCGATTGCGAGTTGCGGGCGCAGATCGTCGACGGCCTGCGCCGGGCGTTGGCGTCGGGCCCGCGCTTCGCAGACGCGCTCGCGGCGAGCGACGCCTGGACGCTCCTGCTCGAGCACGCGTTCGACGAGCTGGCGCGGGTCGGCCCGAAGAAATTCCTCCGGCAGTCCGCGCCGCTGCGCGCGTCGCGCCAGGACGTGGCCGTCACCGCCGTCATGGTGCAGGAGATGCTCCAATCCGGCGACACCGCGGCCGCGCTGGCCGCGGCGCAGGCCCTGCTGGCGCAGGACACCGCCTCGTCCAACTACCGCGCGCTGCTGAGTCGCGCGTGCCTCGGCGCGGGCGACCACGTCCGCGCCCTCACGTACGCCCTGGCCGCCCTGCAGCACCACGAGGGGCAGGCCCGCCGGTGGCTCGACGTGGCGGACGCCCTCCGGGCCAACGGTCGCATCGAGGAGGCGCTCCAGGCCTACGAGGCGTGCCTCCGGATCGAGCCGCGGTGCCTCGACGCGCTCGTCGCGCTGGCCGAGCTCGCCAGCGCCGCCGGCCACGCGGAGTTCGTGCAGGACGCGGTGACGCTGGCGCGAAGCCTCGACGCGTCCGATCCCCGGCTCGCGGCATTCGCGCACGTGGCGTGAGGGAACATGACATGAATCGCCGCGCCGCCCGACTGCCCGGTGGAACGCGCCGTCCCGGCGCGTCGCGTAAGGCCGGACTCGGTCAGCGGGCCGGGACGGCCCGCGCCACCCATCAGCCGACAGGCGCCACCCATCAGCCGGCCCGCGCCACCCGCCTGCCGCCGCGCGCCCTCCGTCGGACGACCCTTATCTCCCCATGCGCCTGCTGATCGCCACCGCCGACCCGGCCCGCCGGACCGCCCTGCCGATGCTCGCCGACGAGCAGATCGTCTGCGGCGCGACCCACTGCGACCGCGAGGTCGCGGGCCGCGTGTTCAGCCGCGCCACGCCGGCGCAGGACTACGACCTGGCTGCGCGGGTGGAGGCCCTGCCGGCCGACCAGCGGCCGGACGTCGTGGCCTGCCTCGTCAGCGGTGCGACCAACTTTTTTCCCCGCAATGTCGGAAGCTGCGTCCAGCCCAAGGTGCTGTTCGTCGCGGATCCCTGGGCCCGGCCCGACGGCCTCGGCGCGCTGCTGGACTACGCGCGCAGCGAGCGCTTCGACCGGATCGTCCTCGTGGAGAGCCGGGACGACGCCGCGGCGTTTCGGTCCGCCGCCGGTGCGCCGGTGCACTGGTTCCCCGGCCTGCTTTCGCCGATGCGCGACGGCACGCTCGCGCTGGTCCGCCAGCCGGAGCGGCTCGCATGCCTGGCCGCGCCGCCGCCGCATGCCTGGCGCGGATCGATGCAGAACCTGGCACAGGCGGCGCTCACCCGGGCCGGCCTTTCGCCGGTGCTGTGGGGCCGCGACCTCGACGAGCGCCTCGAGCTTTTCGGCCTGAGCCGGGCCGTGCTGCTGCCGTCCGAGCACGGCGAGCTGTCCCTCGACTGGTTCGCGGCGCTGGCGGCGGGCAGCGTCCTCCTGACCACGCCGCCGACCGGTTCCTCCGGCTTCGACCGCCTCTGGAGTGACGGCAGCCCGTTCGTTACCTTCGCCTCGGCGCCCGAGCTGGTGGAGCGCGTGAAGCACCTCTGGAGCCGTCCGGCCGAGGGCCATGTCCTGGGGCGGAAAGCGGCGGCCTGGTATGACGAGAACCTTTCGGAGGCCCGGCGACGGGCCGCGTTCGGTGCGATCGTGTTCGGCGGCGACGTGCCGGCCTTCGCCGAAGCGGAGCGGCCGGCGACGGCGGCCTTCGATTTTCCGGCTCACCGACGGGCACTCGCCTCGTGTTCGCTCCTGCTGGAAGCCTCGCGTCGGCGTCCGCAGCCGCAGGCGCTGCTGGGCGAGGCGGCGCCGCCGGCATTGCGGGAGTTCGCGGCGCGCATTTCCCGGATGATCGTGCACGCCGCGCCGCCCGCGGGCGGGTCCGTGCACTGGGATTTCGCGGCGCTGTCCGCGGCGGAGGCGTCCTCCTTCAACCTGACCCGCGTCGACGCGCTGCTGGCGCCCGGATTCGATCCGGTCCGCGCGCGCATGGCCGGGCTGCAGCCGATCGCATCCGCGCCGGGGCATTTCCTGCGGGCGGCCGTGGCCGCGGCCGAGGCGAACCTGCGCCTGGCGCGCGAGGCGCTCGAGTCGGGCGAATGGGCGCGGGCGACGCAGGTCGCGCAGGCGGAGCTTTCGCCCGCATCCCCCGTCCTCGACGCCCTGCTCGTGCTGGCCGAGGCGGCCTTCGAGGGCGTGCAGCCCGACCGTTGCCGCGGCTGGCTGGACGCGGCCGGGCGGATCGACGCGCACGACCCGCGCCTGCGCAGCCTCGCGATGCGGATGGCCGCGAAGCGCTCGTTCGCGGGCCTGCACCGGCTCGACCGCGCGTGGCGCGAGCTGCTGGCGGGCGCGGACGAGGCGGCGCTCGCGCACGTCGAGGTGGTTCTGGACAAGGTGGCCCGGACGGCCGCGGCCCTGCACCTGCGCGCGCTGCTCCTGGCCCGGGCGGGCCGGCGGGCGGAGGCAATCGAGGCGTGGCGCGAGGCGGTGCGGGCCGACCCGAACCGCCCCGACCGTTGGTTCGACCTGGGCGCGACGCTTTGGGCGGAGGGACGGTGGACGGAAGCCGGGGTCGCGCTGCGCCGCGCCGGCGAGCTCGGTCCGGACGAGCCGGCGCACGCGCAGGCGCTCGCCGCGGCCGAGGGCGCGAACCGGCTCACCCTCGTGCCGGCGCCGGAACGCGACCTGCTGATCTCGATGCCGGAGACGAACCGGCGGCACGGCACGGGCGTGCTCCTGCGGCGCTTCTTCCCGGATTCCGGCGACTTCGTCACGCTGCGCTCGGCGACGAACTACCAGGGCGTGGAGGAGTTCGGCGGGGTGAATCTCCTGCTCGGGGACCCGACGCTCACGCCGCCCGAGCTGCGCTTGCGGCTGCGGCGGCTGCTCGCGCCGTGGCGGATCCGGCGGATCCTGTGCGTCCCTTTCACGGCCCTGGACTTCGCGCATGCGACGGCGGTCCGCGCGCTCGCGGGCGCGCCGCTGGCGACATATGTGATGGACGACCAGAACGTGGTCGCGGCCAACGTGCCGGACGTCTTCGCGCGGCAGTGCTTCGCCGCGTCGGACCTGCGGCTGACGATCTCGCCGGAGATGCAGGCGGCGTACGCGGCCAAGTACCCGGAGTTCGAGTTCGGGCTGATGCCGCCGATCGTGGCCTCGAGCGAGATGAGGCGGGAGAACCGGTGGGATCCGCGCCGGCGCCCCGCCCACCACGCGGTGCTGGTCGGCAACGTCTGGTCGAACGGCCAGCTCGCGCAGCTCGTGCGGTTCATCGGGTCGGCCGGGCTGAAGGTCGACTGGTTCGGCCGCGAGAGCCATCCCGACCTGGTGAAGGCGGGGCTGGCCGGGCAGGGCTCGCTGCCGGAGGCCGCGCTGGCGGACCGGCTGACGGAGTATCCCTTCGTGATCGTGCCGAGCGGTCTGCTCGACGGGACCGAGGACAACGAGTGGCTGACGCGCCTGAGCCTCCCCTCGCGGATGGTTTTCCTGCTGCAGACGCAGACGCCGATGCTCGTGCTCGGGAGCCCGGACACGGCGGCGAGCCGGTTCGTGCGGCAGCTCGGCGTCGGGCGGGTCGTTCCCTACGACGCGAAGGACCCGCGGTCCGCGATCAAGGCGCTGGTGGCGCCCGAGACACGCGCCGGATTCCTGGCGGCGGCGGCGCGCCACGCGGATTCCTACCTCCTGCCCGCGGCCGGGGACTGGATCTGGCGCTCGCTCGCCCGCGGGCGCGCCCAGCCGGCGCCGTTCGACGCGGTGTACGCGGCGAGGCCGGAGCCCGCGCTGCTGGCGGGGTAGGCGAATTTTCCAACCGATGAGCACTCCCGCAGTTTCGCCCGAAGCGACGGCCGTCTCTGCCACACAGGCATACCAGCAACTGCTGTCGAGCGCCCTGAACAGCGGTCGGGCGCAGGATCTTCCGGCGCTGCTGCGCCTCGTCACCGGCGACCACACGCTTCCGTACAACAGCCGACTGCGGCTCCTTCATGCGGTCTGCTCGGTGGCGGCTTCCGCGGCGGAACCGCTGGGCAGCTTCGGCGATGTCCCGGCGCGGCGGGCCCTGCTGGTTTTCCAGCCGTGGTTCAACTTCGACTTCTTGCGCATGGTCCGGACGGCGCTCGACGACGGGCTTTTGCTGCCGGTGTTCGCCGGTTTTCGGACAACCGGTCGGCGGTTGCCGGCCGGGGTGACT
This sequence comes from Opitutaceae bacterium, assembly GCA_035626915.1. GTDB lineage: Bacteria > Verrucomicrobiota > Verrucomicrobiia > Opitutales > Opitutaceae > Didemnitutus. The sequence continues at coordinate 85,089 of DASPMS010000076.1, read as the reverse complement.
GCGGAGAATTTCCAGGCTTTCGAGTATGAGGGATACCGGTTGTGGGACATCTGCGCCTATCGGCTGGCGACGAGCCTGCGGTGCCTGCCGGAGGACATCGATGCCCGCCAGGCGGTCGCCCTGGCGCGAATTCGACAGGTCTACGGAGAGGCCGCCGAACTGATCGACGAAGCGCGCCAGTTCGTTCGCTTCTACCGCCCGGAAAGCGTGATTTATGCTCAAGGGCACGACCTCATCGCGGCCGTTGTTCGGCACGTCGCGATCCGGGCCGGCATCCGCACGGTGGCGCTCGAGAACGTTTTCCATCGGGAAAAGCTCGGCTGGGAGGACATCGCCGGGGTGGCCGTGAACACCAACCTGGCCCGCAATTTTTATTGGCGGTATCGGGACCTGATTCCCGCGGCCGAGGCGGACCGGACCGTCGAGCGGTACTTTGCCCAGGTCGATAGCCACAAGCTCACGGAACACGTCAGCCGGAATGCGCGGACCCTGCCGCCGAGTCCGGGGAAGACGGTCCTCTATCTGGGCCAGGTCGCCACCGATGCCGCCGTCCTGTTCGGACGGCGCGGGGAATTCCGCAGCCAGGTCGACGCCATGCTCGCCGCGGGCCGCGCGGCGGATCGGCTGGGAGCAAGGCTAGTGATCAAGCTCCACCCGAAGGAAAGCCCGCACAACCCGAGCACCGAACCGTACTTTCGCGAACTCACGGCGCAGTGGCTGGCCGCCGCGCCGGAATTCGTCCGCCTCAGGGAAACGCTGGGAGAGCGGCTCATCGTCGATGCGGACAATGGCCTGCACACCTACATGCTGATCCGGGCCGCGGACCTGTGCGTCACGATGAACTCGCAGGCCGGCCTCGAGGCCGCGGCGCTCGGCCGGGAGGTGATTCTGTGCGGGGACGCGTTCTATGGAAACCTCGGGTTCACCCATGAGGCCCATGTACCCGCGGAGCTGGAGGACCTGATCGAGTCGGTCCTCAGCGGTTCGGCGCGCGTGAACGCCGACGCGCGGTCCCGGATCTTCTTTCACACGTTCACCGAGCTCTGCTGCCTGCCCAAGCAAGAGGCCACCTTGCTCCAACTCGCCCGGGGACGGCCGAATCCGCCATGCCTGACCTGATCGCCGAGCCACCCGTCGCCTCGATCGAGGCGACGCGAATGCATCCTGTCCGCCTGATCACGCCCCGCCGGCTCGATCTCGTGGTCAAGTTCCTCTTCTTTCGCGCGCTCCACGAGGGCGGCGACATCGGAACGTACGAGGCGCTGTATCGGAAGCATATCCGGATCCGCACCGGCGGGCGCGAGCCGGCCGACCTCAGCACCGGCGAGACTTCGGACAAGACGACGATCGACCATTACGTCCACGGCTGCCATGAGCTGCTCGCGTCGATGCGCGGCAGCGGCTTCGTCGCGGCCGGAGCGGTACCGGTCGCCCCTGGGCTGGCCATCGCGAACGGCGCGCACCGGGTGGCGTGCGCTGCGGCCCTCGGCCTCGAGGTCGCGGTCAAGACCTGCCCGGTCGCCGGGCCCGCATGGGATTTCACCTGGTTCCGGACGCACGGCTTCACCGACCGCGAACTGGCGCTCATCCTGCATGGCTGGTGCGAGCTTCACGGTGCGCGGACCGGATTGTTCCTGCTCTGGGCGCCGGCGGAAAGCGAGTGGAGCAAAGTCCAGCAGGGCATGGCCCGGGTGTTCGAACCGGTCGGATGGCTCGATTTCGACTGCGGCGACCGACGCCACCTATTCGCGTCCGTGCTCGCGGATATTTATAGCCACGGGCACACGGCGGCAGCGATGCCGCACATCGACCGCAAGCTCGCCGAGCTGGCCCCTTTCCCCGCGCGATTCCGGCTGCTTGTCGGGGCCTGCCCCGTGAGCGGCGATGCCAACTGGCAGGCGGTCGGCAAGACAAAGCACCTCGTCCGCAAGCTGCTCGCGCCGAAGGTGCCGGAGGAGAAGTTCATCACTTGCCACGCGGCGGATACCCCGGCGGAGCTGCGGCACCTGGCCCGCACGCTGCTCGACCCGCGCAACACACGTTGGTTCGAGCTGCGGCCGGAAGCCGCGCCGCGGCTCGATTTCCTGCGCTGGATCGAATCCTTCAAGCACGTCACAGCCGAGCACGGGCTGGATCTCGACGATTGCTGCGTTGTCGGGAGTTCGAGCATGGAGATCCTGGGGCTCCGGCTCTCGACCGACATCGACTTCACGCTGCCGGCGGCGCGCCGGTACGCGCTCTTCGACGCCGGCGTTTCGAAGCTCAACGACATCGTGGACGTTGTGACGTCCGGCTATCATCGGATGCATCCGCCCGGCGTGGCGGTCACGGACGACGAGCTCGTGCGCGATTCCCGCCATCATTTCCTGTTTCGCGGGGTGAAATTCGCGAACCCGAACCTGATTCGCGACCGGAAGGACTATAGCCGGCGTCCCAAGGACGTCGCAGATGTCGAGCGGCTGAATCCATGGCTCGCGCGGGTACAGCCGTGTTTGGGGCTGGTGGACGGCCCGTGACGGGAGCCGGCCGGATGTGAAAGAGCCCCGGCACGAAGCCGGGGCCCGGTACGAAGCGTATCGGGCGGTGGCCCGCTCAGCGTTCGATGCGGTAGCCGCGCACGGACACGGTCGCTGTGCCGGTGGACAGATTCGAGTAGGACAGCCATTCGACAGTTCGCGAGGACGCGCGCGCAAATGCCACCTAATCGTAGCAGATCGCCGAGGTCCGACCGTCGTCGTAGTTGTAGGCGCCTCCGACTGGGCGGATCCCCGCCTTTGCCCAGTCCCACATCGTGCCGGTTCCACTCCAGAACACGGCCACGCCCGTGTAGACTTCCTTCGCATTGGCTGGGGACGGGAATGTTGTGGAAACCGAGCCGGAAGGAAAAATCACGCCGATTTCGGCGATGTATTTGTCATCCTCCGAGCAGAAGAATGAAAGCAGGGTCCCATCCGGCTTGACCCACACCGCGCTGATGCAGCGGTCGTCCGGTCCGGGATGCGGGGGCAGGTGCGAAATGATTTTCGGCGGCGCACCTATTCCGCGGCGGTGACCTGGGCGGGGCGTGTTCCGATCATCGGACCGAGGACGACACGGAGGTCGTGCCTCCACGGCGGCGCGATGCTGCCGGAGATTGCCACGATGGCGCCACCGGGGTGAAACGCCCGCGGCGAAACGCTCTCGTGATCGTTCTCGTCCGGCCGGTCCGGGCACCCTTTCGGTGAAACCGCAGGGCGGGCGGGCGCAGGGGGAGGAGAGCGATCAGGGGAGCGTTCGACCGCGGGTCGTCCCGCTCGTGGCGCCGGCGGGACGGAAACAGAACAGGAGGACGGGCGCGCCCTCCGCCTCGCCGCCAGCCCGGCCGCCCTTGCGGGGCGGCCGGGGTGGTTGGGCGAATCAGAACAACCACTGACTGGAGACCGGTTAGCCGATCAGGCGCAGGGCGACCTGCGCGCTCTGGTTGGCCTGGGCGAGCATCGCCGTGCCGGACTGGACCAGGATGTTCCAGCGGGCGAGCTGGGTGCTCTCCGCGGCGACATCCACGTCCGTGATGCGGCTGTTGGCGGCCTCGATGTTGGCCTTGTTGATCGTCAGGACCTCCGAAGCGAAGCCGAGGCGGCTCTGCTCCGCGCCGTTGTTGGCGCGCATGGTCGCGACGTTCTGGATCGCGGTGTTGATGTTCGTCAGCGAGGCCCCCGCGCTGCCGAGGCTCGTCACGGTGGAGGCCGTGAGCGCGCCGATGCCGGCGCTCGAGTCCGCGAGGTTCTTCGCCGACAGCGAGACCGTCTGCGTGCCGTCCTGCGACACCTGGACCGTGAGGCCCGAGGAGCCGAAGAGCGAGACGCTGTTGAACGACTCCGACGTGAGCGACGTCAGCTCGCTCTGGAGCTGCGTGAACTCCGCGTCGTAGTTCGCCAGGTCGGTGCTGTTCTTGGTCGGGTCGCTGTAAAGGGTCTTGAGCTCGCTGATGCGCTCGAGAACCTTGCCCGCGACCTTGAGCACGCCGTCCTGCGCCTGGAGGAACGAGACGGAGTTGCCGATGTTGCTGGCGGCGGCGCCGGAGCGCTTGGCCGCGGCGGACAGCTTCATCGAGACAGCGAGACCACCCGCGTCGTCCGCGGGATTGACGATCTTGGAGCCCGAGGACAGCCGGTTGAGGCTGCGCTGGAGCATTCCGTTGGAAGCGGCGAGGTTGTTGGAGGCAACCGTCGCCGCGTAGTTGGTGTTAATCACGACTGACATGGCATCTATCCTTGATCATTGCGACCTTCCGTCGTCGCCACGGGCCTGGTGGTTTCAGCGCCAGGCCACGCCGTTCGGGGCGAAAGCCCCAAAGAGGCGGGCGCGCCGCAATTCGCGCCCGCAGGGGAAAGAACCAGACAGACAACCTTTTTCTACCGGGCACGCGCCGGGGCCGGGGGACTAGCCCGGCCCCGCGCGGGTGGCTTACTGCAGCAGGCGGAGCGCGGTCTGCGCGCTCTGGTTGGCCTGCGAGAGCATGGCCGTGCCGGACTGGACCAGGATGTTCCAGCGGGCGAGCTGCGTGCTCTCCGAGGCGACGTCCACGTCGACGATCCGGCTGTTGGCGGCCTCGATGTTGGCCTTGTTGACCGTGAGCACCTCGGAGGCGAACACGAGGCGGCTCTGCTCGGCGCCGTTGTTGGCGCGCATCGTCGCGACGTTCTGGATCGCCGTGGTGATGTTGGTCAGCGACGCGCCCGCGCTGCCGAGCGTGGTGACGGTCGACGCGGTGAGCGCGCCGATGCCGGCCGTGGCGTCGGCCAGGTTCTTGGCCGAGAGGGCGACGGTCTGGCTGCCGTCCTGCGAGACCTGGACGGTCAGCGCGCCGGTGCCGAAGAGCGTCACGCCGTTGAACGTCTCCGAGGTCAGCGCGGTGAGCTCGCTCTGGAGCTGCGTGAACTCGGCGTCGTAGTTCGCCAGGTCGGTGCTGTTCTTGGTCGGGTCGGCGTAGAGGGTCTTCAGCTCGCCGATGCGCTCGAGCACCTTGCCGGTGACCTTGAGCACGCCGTCCTGCGCCTGCAGGAACGAGATGGAGTTGCCGATGTTGCTGGCGGCGGCGCCGGAGCGCTTGGCCGCGGCGGAGAGCTTCATGGACACGGCGAGGCCGCCGGCATCGTCGGCGGGGTTGACGATCTTCGAGCCGCTGGAGAGCCGGTTGAGGCTCCGCTGCAACATGCTGTTGGAGGCGGCGAGGTTGTTCGACGCGACGGTCGCGGCGAAGTTCGTGTTGATGACGACTGACATGGTATCTTCCTTGATCTTGGGTTGCGACGTCCGTGTCGCAGTCGGCTCCGGGAGATCGGCCCCGGGGCAGGCCGGCCTTGGTTCTGATTCGCGGCACGGCTGATATCGTCGCGGGTGCGGGAAAGATTTAGCCCGCGCGCGCCGAAAAATATTTCGCGCCCGGCCGCCGGCCCGCGGTCCCGGCCGCGCCTCCGCTCGGACGGGCCCGTCCGGCGCCGGCCCCGAAAAAAGCCCCCGCGCCGCGCCCGGCGGCTAAACTTTCCCCCGGAACGGCCGATAAAGGTGCGGGGCAGTGTCCCCTTTCCCCCATGGCTGGCCTACAACTCTCAGGACTCGCCTCCGGCTTCGACTGGAAGTCCCTCGTGGACCAGCTGATGCAGGTCGAGCGGGCGCCCATCGCCCGGATCCAGCGCGAGCAGTCCACCAACCTTTCCCGCAACACCGCGCTCGGCGACCTCGGCTCGAAGCTCGCCGCGCTGAAGACCGCGGCGGAGGCCCTCAAGGGCGACGGCCTCTTCTCGGGCCGCAAGGCGGCATCCACCATGGCGGGGTCGACCTGGACTGCCGCCGCCTCGGCCGGCACCGCGCCAGGCAGCCACAAGTTCACCGTCACGCAGCTCGCCTCCGCGGCCCGCCGCGAGGGCGCCGGCGACATCGCGGCCGGGCTGGCGGCGACGAGCGACGTCTCCGGGCTCACGCTTTCGACGCTCGCGACGGGAACCGCGCCGACCGCCGGGACCTTCAGCGTCAACGGCCAGAAGGTCGCGGTCGCGCTCACCGACTCGCTGCAGGACGTCTTCACGAAGATCGCCTCCGCCACGGGCGGCGCGGTGACCGCGGCCTACGACGCGGGGACGGACAAGGTTTCCCTCAGCAGCGCCAGCCCGATCACGCTCGGCGCGGCCAACGACACCAGCAACCTGCTGTCGGCCCTGAAGCTCGCGCACAACGGCACCGGCTCGGTCGCCAGCTCGTCCGCGCTGGGCGCGCTGAAGACGACGAGCCCGCTGGCCTCGGCCGGGCTCCGCACCGCGATCACCGCGGTGGACGGCACGGGCGCCGGCATCTTCACGATCAACGGCGTCGACATCGCCTACAACGTGAACACCGACTCGCTGTCGGCTGTGATGAGTCGGATCAACGCCGCCGGCGCGGGCGTGACGGCCGCCTACGACACGGTGCACGACCGCGTCGTGCTCACCAACGCCACGACCGGCGACGTCGGCCTGAGCGCGAGCGAGCCCGCCGGCGGCCTTCTCGGCGCGCTCGGCGTGACCGCGGGCGCGACGGAAGTGGCGGGGCGGAACACGCTTTTCCGCGTGAACGACGGCGCGACGGTCCTGTCGGCCCCCGGCACCACGCTCGAGGCCTCGGTGCACGGCGTGGCGGGGCTGTCCGTGACCGTCGACAGCGAGTCCACCCAGACGGTCGCGGTCTCGGCGGACACGGCGGCCATGCGCGCGAAGATCGACGCCTTCGTCACCGCCTACAATGCGGTGCAGACCTACATCGACGAGAAGTCGCGCATCACAACGGCCAACGGGAAGGTCACGGCCGGCGTGCTCGCGAACCACCGCGAGGCGCAGGCCTGGGCGGGCGAACTGCGGTCCCTCGCCTTCGGCAGCATCGCCGGGCTGGGCGGCACGATCGCGCGGCTCGACCACCTCGGCCTCGATTTCGATCGCGACGGCAAGCTCGCGGTGGAGGACGACGCCAAGCTCACGGCCGCGCTCCGCGACAAGCCCGCCGACGTGGAGGCGTTCTTCCAGACCGGCGCGACCGGGATGGCGGCGAAGTTCGAGTCGCTCCTCGACAAGATGGTCGACTCGGTCGACGACCAGAAGGAGCGGATCAGCAAGACCAACTCCGACCTCGACCGGCAGATCGCCGACATCGAGCGCCGCCTCGAGCAGCAGCGGGAGCTGCTGACCTCGAGCTTCATCGCGATGGAGACCGCGCAGGCGCAGCTGCAGCAGCAGAGCTCCGCGCTGACGAACGCGTTCCTGAAACCGAGCTCATGAACCGGGTTGCCGCAAAGCACCTTGGCCGCGCGAGGCCCGGCGGCCGCGGGATTGTACCGGTCCTGCTGGCCGCCGCCCTTCTCATGGCCGGCTGCGCGTCGCCGCGGACGCTGCTCAGCCGACGCGCCGCGGCGGGCGACTACGCGCCGGCGAACGTCGCGGCCGAACCGGCCCTGCCGGCCGACCTGCGCCGCGTCGCGGTGCTGCCGGTGCACGGACCGGGCGAATCCGAGCGGGCGGCGATCGCGCTCGATCCCGTCGTCGCGGTCGCGCTGCAGCGACAGGCGCGGTTCGAGGTCGTGACCGTTTCGCGCGCGGACTGCCGCCGCTGGTTCGGCGCGCCCTCGTTCGCCTCGACGGGCGCGCTGCCGCACGACCTGCTCGCGGAAATCGCGCGGCGGCACCAGGCGGACGCCGTGCTGTTCGTCGACTTGACGGCGGAGCGGTCCTACCGTCCGCTGCTGCTCGGACTCCGGGCGAAGCTCGCGACTGCGCGCGACACGCGGATCGTTTGGGCGGTCGATGAGATCGTGTCGGCCGACCAGCCGGCGGTCGCGGCTGGGATGAGCCGCGCCGCTGCGTCGACCAAGGGTTCGGTGTCGGCGACCATCCTCGATTCCATTCAAAGTCCCTCGCGCTTCGCCGCTTATGTCAGCGATGCGCTTTTTCGCACGCTCCCGCCCCGGTGAACCCGAAAGGTCTTTTTTACGAATTGTCGCTAAAGTCCGGCGCGGCGCGGACGATGTTTCAGCACAATCCAACGGCGTTCCCTGCGATCCCTGTCAGCGGCTGACCGTACCCGACGAAAAAGCCATGATCCACTCCACGCCTTCTCCCGACAGGACGCCCCGGCCCGAGGCCGTGTCCTCCTCCGCCCCGTTCGTCGCGCCCCCGCGCGGCCCGGGCGCCGATCGTTTCTCGCCCGAGCACACGACCGCGCTGCGCGCGGCGCTCGGCCGGCACCCGGAGGTGCGCCCCGATGTCGTCGAGCGCGGCCGCGCCCTCGCGGCCGACCCGTCCTGGCCCTCGCCGGAGATCCTCCATCGCGTCGGCGAGCTGATCCTTTCCGCCCCGGACCTGGCGGCCGACGAGAGCTGAGGGCGCCCCCGCCATGGTCGCCCAAGACTGCGCGCGGGCCTACCGCGCCAACTCGGTCCTCACCGCCAGCCCCGGCCAGCTCGTGCTGATGCTGTTCGACGGCGCGCTTCGGTCGCTGGCCCTCGCCCGCGAGGCCTGCGGCCGGCCGGCCGAGGACCCTCGGCGCTACGAGGTGGTGAACGCCCAGCTGATCAAGGCCCAGGCGATCATCGCCGAACTGCAGGGCACGTTGAATCTCGAGGCCGGCGGCGAGTTCGCCCGCACGATGCACCGGCTCTACGACTATCACCACCGCCGCCTGGTCGAGGCGAACCTCCGCAAGGAGGCCGGCCCGATCATCGAGGTGGAGCGGCTGCTGAGCGAGGTGCGCAACGCCTGGGCGGAGATGCTCCGCGCCCAGGACTCGAACCCGCCGCAGACCGTGCGGAGCGTGGCCTGACGGCATGGCGTCGCCCGGCACGGCGGAGCGGCTCCTGACCGCCCTCGAAGACCTGGTGGCCCGCGAGGCCGCGTGCCTGCATGCCGGGGATCTCGACGGCGCGTGCGCGACCGTCGCCCGAACGGCCGCGTTGGTGGACGAGCTGTGCTGGCGGATCGACGAGCTGACGGCCGCGCCGTTGCGTCCGCGTGTGCGGACGTTGCTGGCGCGGCGCGAGGAGAACGCCCGGCGACTGGCCGAGGCCCGGTCCGCGGTCGCGCGGGAGCGCGACCGGTTCGACGAGATGCGCCGTCGCGTGCGGCGCGTGCGCCCCGCCTACGCCACCCGCGGCAGCGCGGGTTCGCGGCTCGAAGCGGTGGGGTAGCCGCGCCGGCGCAGGCCGGTAAAGGACTGCCGGCGCGGACATCCCGACGACACGGAGGTCGTCCCTCCAGGCGATCGGCCGTCCTGAGCGAAGCTGCAGTGTTGGAGGGACCGGCTCCGTCCGGTCCGGGAAGCGGACGGCGCGGGCGAGGTGCGGTGTGACGATCGCACCTATTGCACGTGATGGCGGCCCGAAGCGGGCATGTTCCGATGATCGCACCGGACGACACAGAGGTCGTCCCTCCAGGCCGGTCTGCCGTCGGCGCGTCGGTACGAAACGGAGCCGCTCGGCCGCCTTTGGAGGGACCGGCTCCGCCCGGTCCGTCCTGTATGGGAGTACCGGGCCGGTGTTGGAATATCGACGCGGCCGACACGGAGGTCGTCCCTCCAGGCAGCGATCCGCGCGCGGCGGCTCAGATCGCCGAGGCGGCGAGCGGCGCGGGCGCGAGCTCGGGCAGCGAGGCGACGGGCGCCGTGGCGGGCGGACCGGCGAGCCACTCGGCCGCGAGGCGCCGGGCTTCGCGGACCCAGTCGGTGTCCGGCTTGGCGTAGATGGCGTGCGTGACCGTGGCCTCGGTGGAGCGCCAGGAAAACCGGGCCTTCAGGCACGGGGTGCCGTCGGCCAGCAGGAAACTCTGGACGAGCACCGCGCCGCGCAGGGCGCGGGGCCCGCCGGCGGCGCGCACGGCCAGGGCGAGCCGCGCGAGGCCCAGCTGGTAGTTCACCGTGCGATTGGCGTCCCAGGCGCCGCCATCGGGGGCGGGGTCGTCGGCGGCGATGGCGCGCTCCAGGTCGGAGAGGAACGAAAGCAGGCGGGTGTGCATGCGCAGGGAGCCGCTGCTTCTTTCGGCACGCCGGGCGGGCGGCTTGAGGAAAAAACTCAAGAAAATCTTTGTCCGTCCGATGCCCGGCGCTTGCCGGGGCCGGTTGGGCCGGATTTGTTTGCGGAACCCCCGGGTGCCCGCCTAGGGAGTGCGCCCCCGTTCCATGTCGTTCGAGAAAGTCCTCATCGTCGAAGACGAGCCGGTTGTCCGGAGCCTGCTCAGCGAGATCTTCTCGCGCCGGAAGTTCGCGATCTCGGTGGCCGAGTCCCTGGCGCAGGCCGAGGCGGCGATCACGCGGGAGTCGTTCGACCTCGTGATGCTCGACATCCGGCTGCCGGACGGCGACGGGCAGAATTTCCTGGAGCGGCTGGCGACCCTGCCGGAGCGCCCGCTGGTCGTCATGGTCACCGGCTACGGGTCGATCGAGTCGGCCGTCGGCTGCATGCGGGCGGGGGCGTTCGACTACCTGCTCAAGCCCTTCACGCCCTCGCAGATCGACATCATCATCAAGAAGGGGCAGTCGTACCGGCAGCTCCTGCAGGTCAACCGGCTGCTGAGCGACGACGAGGAGGAGGGCATGCTCGTCGGCCGCAGTCCGGTGATGCAGCGGCTGCGGCAGCTGATCGAGCGCGTGGCGCCGACGGACGCGACCGTCCTGATCACGGGCGAGAACGGCACGGGCAAGGAGATGGTCGCCCGCGAGCTGTACCGCCGCAGCCCGCGGCGGCAGCACCCCTTCATCAAGGTGAACTGCGCGGCGATCTCGGAGAACCTGATCGAGAGCGAGTTCTTCGGCCACGAGCGCGGCGCGTTCACGGGCGCGACCGACCGGCGCGAGGGCCGCTTCGAGCTGGCCAACCAGGGCACGCTGCTCCTCGACGAGGTGAGCGAGATCCCCGCGGCGCTGCAGGCGAAGCTCCTGCGCGTGCTGCAGGAGCGCGAGTTCGAGCGCGTCGGCGGCAACCGGACGATCAAGGTGAACGTGCGGATCATCGCCACGTCGAACCGCGACCTCCTCGGCTACATCGAGAAGGGGTCGTTCCGCCAGGATCTCTATTACCGGCTCAACGTGTTCCCGGTGCATGTGCCGCCGCTGCGCGAGCGCGTGGACGACATCGCGACGCTGGCGGACCATTTCCTCGCCCGCTTCGCGCGCAAGAACGGGATCAAGGTCGCCGGCTTCTCGGCCTCGGCGCGCGCCGCGATGCTCGAGTACCGCTGGCCGGGCAACGTGCGCGAGCTGCAGAACACGATCGAGCGCGCGGTGATCCTGACCGAGCCCGACCGGCCGGTCTCGGCCGCGGCGCTCGGCCTGCCGGCCGCCGGCGTGGGCCCGGGCGAGTCGCTGCTCAGCGCGGCGCCCTTCGATTTCGAGACCGCGCCCGCGATGTCCGCCGGCGGGTCGTCCGGACTCACCGGGGCCGACGGGAACGTCCTGACGATCGCCGCGCTCGAGAAGGAGGCGATCCGGACGGCGCTCCAGCAGACCGCCGGCAACCGCACCAAGGCGGCCGAGGCGCTGGGCATCAGCATCCGCACCCTCCGCAACAAATTGCAGGAATACCGCGACGCCGGCGACCCGGTCGCGGTGGCGGGGGACACGGGGGACTAGGCCTCGCGGCGATGGAGGGACCGGCTCCGTCCGGTCCCCCTGTATTGGGGCATCCACGCGGGATCCGTCCGGCTGGCGCGGCACGGCGATATTGACGCGGACGACACGGACGCCGTCCCTCCCCCCGACGGCCGCGAACGGAAAACCGCCTGGAGGGACCGGCTCCGTCCGATCCTCCTGTATTGGAGTATCGACACGAGAGCCGGTCGGCTGGCGCAGCATGGCAATATGGCGCGGACGGCACGGAGGTCGTCCCCTCCACGCAATTGGCATGCCGCCGCCGCGGAGGTCGCTGCTCCCAACCCGTTAAAGTCCCGCCCGGGCGCGCCGATAGGGGAGACAACCTCGCCGGTATTTCCGCGCCCCCATGCCCGCCCTCCAGGACATCACCGAATCCCTCGTTCGGGACAACATCACGCGCGCCGTGCTCGACGTCTTCAAGACGATGCTCGGACGCGCCGCGCAGCTTTGCCCGAACTCGCCGCAGGGCTCGCTCACGAGCCTGCCCTCCCACGCCAACCCGAGCCTCTCGGGCGTGCCGCTCGTGGTCGGCACGGTCGGCTTCATCGGCGAGGCCAACGGCCTCATCTACCTTTATTTCGACCAGGCGTTCGCGCGGGTCTGCACCTGCCAGCTGCTCGGGATGACGGAGGCCGACCTGGACGAGGCCGGCGACGAGGTGATCAACGACGCCATCGGGGAGATGACCAACATGACGGTCGGCAGCTTCAAGAACGGTCTCTGCGACGCGGGTTACCCGTGCAAGCTCACCATCCCGTCCATCCTGCGCGGCAGCAATTTCAGCATCGAGCCGATCAGCTCGGCGCAGCGCCACATCTTCCGTTTCGAGTCCGGCGGCCACCGGCTCGTCACCGACATCCTCATGAAGGTCGGCGAATAAGCGGCCCCCGAACGACCATGCGCAACAAGATCCTCACCGTCGACGATTCCAAGACCGTCCGCATCATCGTGCGGAAGGCGTTCAAGCCCTACGACTGCGAGATCCTCGAGGCCGGCAACGGCGTGGAAGGGCTCGCGGTCGCGGCGAAGGAGATGCCCGACCTCATCCTCCTCGACATCACCATGCCGGTGATGGACGGCGTCGAGATGCTCACCAAGCTCAAGTCCGACCCGCAGCTCAAGGGCATCCCCGTGATGATGCTCACCGCCGAGGGCGGGCGGGACAACGTGCTCAAGATCGCGAAGATCGGCGTCCGCGACTACATCGTGAAGCCGTTCAAGGAGGACGTCCTCACCGAGAAGGCCGGCCGCATCATCGAGCTCAAGCCGCTCGCGGACGGACCGGTGAAGGCCCGTTCGATCCTCGACCCCGCGACGCTGCTCGTCGTCGAGGACAAGCCCGCCATCATCGCGCAGATCCAGGACGGCCTGAAGCACACGCCGTGGAAGATCCACGGAGTGAGCGCCCAGGGCGAGGCCATCGATTTCTGCACCAAGGCGCCGCCCGACCTGATCATGATCAGCCTGTCCCTCCCCGAGGACGCGGCCTTCACGCTCTTCCGGCTCATCCGCACCAACGTGAAGACGAAGTACACGCCGGTGTTCGGGCTGGTGGTGAAGACCGAGACCGGCCCGCTCCAGCAGGCCCAGCAGGTGGGATTCACCACCGTCATCACGAAGCCGATCGACCTCAGCGACCTCGAGGCGAAGGTCGCCAAGGCGATGAACCTCGACACCTCGCAGCGCTATTTCTCGGTCGAGCATGGCTGCCTGCAGATGAAGCTGCCCGAGAACTGCACGCCCGCCGCCCTGGCGGAGGTCGCGACCTACTTGAAGCCGAAGCTGGCCGAGGCGGTCGACGCCGGCCACAACCGCGCGGTCATCGATGTCTCCGCCCTGCGCACGCTCCACATGGGCGTGATCAAGCAGCTCGTGCAGGCGATGCAGACCTGCCGCGAGCTCGGCATGCAGTTCGCGCTCGTGGGCAACGCGGCCATCGCTACGGAATGCAAGGGCTTCGAGGACACGCGCAACTGGACCTTTTTCGACAAGGCCGAGGATGCGCGCGCCAGCCTCGGCTCGGCGCCGGCCGCGACGCCGGTCCAGCCCGCCCTGGCGGGAGCGTGAGCCGCGGCTGGCGTCGAATGGTCGGCGCGGCCGGGCGTCCGTGGCGGGCCTGTTCCGATCATCGCACCAGGGACGACACGGAGGTCGTCCCTCCACGCCAGCGGCCCGCAGGGACTAGCTGTCCGACCTGGAGGGACCGGCTCCGTCCGGTCCGGATGCGAAGGGGCCCGCGCGAACTGCGTTGCGGCGGCGCACCTATTTCTCGGACCTGTTCCATGTCGCCTGTAATCGTTGGCGGCGTGTTCCCAGGCGGGTGTATTCCGATCATCGAACCAGGGACGACACGGAGGTCGTCCCTCCACGCCAGCGGTGCGGGCTACGCCAGCGCCTGCTGGAGATCCGCGATCAGGTCGTCGGGATGCTCGAGCCCGACGGACAGCCGGAGAAGATTGTCCGGCGTGGGCGAATCGGGGCCCTCGATCGGCTTGCGGTGCTCCACGAGGCTCTCGACGCCGCCGAGGCTCGTCGCGCGGGTCACGAGCCGCAGCCGGCCCGCGACGCGGCGGGCGTCGTCCGCCCCGCCGCGCACGAGGAATGAGATCATCGCGCCGCCGAGCGCCATCTGGCGGGCGGCGACGGCATGGTCGTCGTGCGACGCCAGGCCCGGATAATAAACCCGTTCGACCCCCGCTTGCCCGGCCAGCCACCGGGCGAGCTGCGCCGCGGTGGCGGACTGCGCGCGGATGCGGACGGGCAGGGTGGCGAGACTGCGCAGCAGCAGCCAGCAGTCGAAGGGCGAGGGCACGGCGCCGCCGAGCCGCTGCCAGTCGCGGAGCTTGCCGGCGAGGTCGGCGGGGGCGTCGGCCCCGACGACCAGCGCGCCGCCCATGACGTCGCTGTGCCCGCCGAAGTACTTCGTCGACGAATGCATCGCGACATGCGCGCCGAGCGCGAGCGGACGGGTGAGCAGCGGCGTGGCCCAGGTGTTGTCGGCGACCACGAGCGCGCCCGCGGCGCGCCCCGCGCGGGCCGCCGCGGCGATGTCCGTGATCTTCAGCCGGGGATTGGACGGCGTCTCGATCCAGACCAGGTGCGCGGGGCGCGCGAGCGCGGCCGCCACCTGGCCGGGATTGGTGAAGTCGACGAACTCAACCAGCCCGCGGCCCGATTCGCGATGCAGCTGCGCAAGCGCCCGCGTGCCGTGGTAGAGATCGTCCGGGAAGACGGCGCGCGCGCCCGCGGGCAGCGTTTGCAGGATGGCGGCGGTGGCGGCCTGGCCGGAGGCGAAGGCCAGGGCCTCGGCGCCGGCCTCGAGGGCCGCGAGCGCGGACTCGAGGGCCCGGCGGTTGGGATTGTCGTAGCGGCCGTAGTTGAAGTCGGTCGCGAGCCGGCCGTCGGCGCGGCGGGCGAAAGTGGTGCTCAGGGTGAGGTCGGGCGCGACCGCGCCGCTGGCGGGGTCGACCGAGCGGCCGGCGTGGACCGCGAGGGTTTCGGGATTCATGGACGGTGATGAGCGGTTGGAATCGGGCCGGGACGCGGCCGGGCGTTTCGAGCCGGCCCGGCGTTTAATGGCCCACGGCGGCAGAGTCCGGCTTGCGGGGGTCGGCCGCGCCCAGGCGCATGCCGGTGGCAGGCTCGACCGCCACGGTCTCCGCATCGCCCTGATACCCGCCCTCGTAGGACTTCCGTTCCAGCAGATCGTGGCCCCGGCTCCGCAGCAGGGCGGCGGTGTCGGCCGAGAGGCCGAATCGCTCGTAGGTCAGCACGTCGGGCATCCACTGGTGGTGGACGCGCGGGGCTTCGACGGCCGTCATGACCGGCATCTCGTGGTCGATGACGTTCGTGATGACCTGCAGGACCGTGTTGATGATCGTCGGACCGCCCGGCGAGCCGGTGGCGAGGAAAAGCCGGCCGTCTTTGAACACGAGCGTGGGCGTCATGGACGACAGCGGCCGTTTGCCCGGGACGATCGCATTGGCCTCGCCCTGGATGAGCCCGAACATGTTGGGCGTACCCGGGCGGGCGGTGAAGTCATCCATCTGGTTGTTCATGAGGATGCCCGTGCCGGGAATCGTGACGCCCGAGCCGTAGGCGCCGTTCAGGGTGAAGGTGTTCGCGACGGCATTGCCGGCGGCGTCGACGATCGAGAAGTGGGTGGTCTCGTCGGATTCGCGGGGCGGCGACGACCGCGACCGGAACGGGCCGAGTCCCGGCGGCACCTCGGAGGCGGGCGTCGCGCGGTCGGGACGGTAGCTCTGCATCCGGCGCTCCAGGTAGTCGGCTGCGAGCAGTTCCTGCACGGGCACCGCCACAAAGGCCGGGTCGCCGAGGTATTCGGCGCGGTCGCGAAAGGCGCGTTTCATGACCTCGGCAAAGAGATGGTATTTCGCCGCGGAGTTCGGACCGAGCGCGCGGAGGTCGTGGCGCTCGAGCATCGCGAGCATCTGGAGGAGCGCGATTCCGCCGGAGCTGGGCGGAGGCATGGTGACGATCCCGTAGCCGCGGTAGCTGCCGCGGAGCGGCTCGCGCTCGACCACGCGGTAGGCGGCGAGGTCCGGGAGGGTGAGCGTGCCGCCGTGCTGCGCCATGGCCGCGGCGATGCGGCGCGCGGTCTCGCCTTCGTAGAACTCGCGCGGTCCGTGGCGCTGCAGCCGCACGAAGGTCTCGGCGAGGTCGGGCTGGATCCACGTTTCGCCCGGCTGCCGGTACGCGCCGTCCTTGAGGTAGATCCGCTTGGATTCCGGAAAAGCGCCGAGGACCTTTTCCCAGGCGCGGAGGCTGTGGGCGGTGCCGCTCGAGACCCGGTGTCCGCGCGCGAGCCGAAGGGCGGGCTCGCAGACTTCCGCCCAGCTCACGCGGCCGGAGCCATAGCGCTGAAGGGCGTGGGCGAAGCCCGCGACGGTTCCGGGGACGCCGCTCGCGCGCCAGCCGAAGGTGGACGACCCGGGGCCGACGAGCACGTTACCATCGGGCCCGAGATACATGTCCGCGGAGGCCGCCGCCGGGGCCGTTTCCCGGTAGTCGATCACGACCTGGCGGCCGCGGCCGTCGTTCGTGCCGTCGGCCAGGTGGATGACCATGAAGCCACCGGCGCCCAGGCTGCCGGCGAAGGGGTAGACCACCGCGAGGGCGAGGCCGGTGGCGACGGCGGCATCGACCGCGTTGCCGCCTTTCTCGAGGATCTCGACCCCGGCCTCCGATGCGAGAACGTGCACGGAGGCGATCATGCCCTGGCGGGCTTCCACCGGCGCGCGCTGCGCGCGGAGGGTGGGAGCGAAGAGCAGGCCGGCGGCGAGGAAGGCGACCAAGGCGGGGCGGCGTCGGGAAGTCATCGGGGAAATACCAGCGGTTCAAAAAAAGGGGGGCGGCCTCGGTGAGCCGGAGCACGTTGGAAATCTTGGGGACCGCGCGAAGGTTCGCGAGGCTTTAGGCGGCCTCCGCCGTGGAGGGACGACCTCCGTGTCGTCCTGGTTCGACGATCGGAACACGCCCGCGGCGGGCGGGGGCCGACGAATACGTGCGACCGCGGCATGGTCATGCTCATAATCTGTCCCTTTCTGGTTCTCCGGGAAAAGGTGCGACGCCGGAAAGCACTTCACGCGTGAATTCCGGTTCCCAGACCGGACGGAGCCGGTCCCTCCAAGCCGGATTACGGCGTTCTGGAGGGACGACCTCCGTGTCGTCCTGATTCGACACTCGGAACACGCCCGCGGCGGGCGGGGCCGACGAATACGTGCGACCGCGAATGGTCATGCTCACAACCTGTCCCTTTCTGGTTCTTTCTGGTTCTTCACCCGGGCACTTTTTGGGGCCTGGGGCGACGGCCGGTCTCGGCTTGTTTAAGCCCCTGATCGTGATACGCTTCCGGTCAACCGGAACGCAGCTGCCGGTTAACACCGACCCCCCGTATGAACCCGATCCCGATTCCCACCGGGAGCACGCTCAGCGTCTCCCTGCGGCGGACCCGCCTTCTGGCGTCGTCCGCCTTTTTGCCGGTTCTCCTCCTTGTCCCGCTGCGCGCCCAGACCGTCCCGCCTACGCCGGCGGCGGCTCCCGGCGCGAGCGGCGGCGTGGTGGAGCTCGAGGCGTTTGTCGCGACGGGCACGCGTTTCAGCGACCGCACGGTCACGGAATCGCCGGTGCCGATCGACGTCGTGATGGCGAGCGAGCTCAAGACCGGCGGCTCGACGGAGACGAACCAGATGCTCCAGGCCCTGGTGCCGTCGTTCAACTTCCCGCGCACCACCATCGGTGACGGCACGGACCACATCCGGCCGGCCCAGCTGCGCGGGCTCGCGCCGGACCAGACGCTCGTGCTGGTGAACGGCAAGCGCCGCCACACCAGCGCGCTGGTGAACGTGAACGGCTTCGTCGGCCGCGGCGCGGTTTCCGTCGACCTGAACACGATCCCGGTCGGGATGATCGAGCGGATCGAGGTGCTCCGCGACGGCGCCTCGGCGCAGTACGGCTCGGATGCCATCGCGGGGGTGATCAACGTCATTCTCCGCCAGCACGCCGGGTACGGGTTCGACGGGTTCTACGGCGTGACGGAGGAGGGCGACGGCGAGGTGATCGACGGGTCCGCCTGGGGCGGCATGCCCTTCGGCGACGACGGCGGCATGTTTTTCGTCAACCTGTTCTACCGCGACCGCGAGAACACGAATCGCAGCCTGCCCGACACCCGGCAGCAGTACTTCGGGACGAACACGACGACCGGCGCCCGCACGGCCATCTCGGGGGCGCAGGGCTCCGGCACCGGATCCCCGCCGGCGGGCATCGCCTTCGATTCGCGGGAAGCGACCGTCAACCGCCTCAATCACCGGCAGGGCGACGCCGACGTGACGGACCGCGGCATCTTCATCAACGCCAGCCAGCCGACCTCCGAGGAAGGCGAGGAGCTTTACATCTTCGGCGGATACAGCGAGCGCGAGGGCCAGGCCGCCGGCTTCTTCCGCCGGGCGGGCGACGACCGCACGGTCCGCGCGATCCATCCCGACGGCTTCCTGCCGCTGATCAACTCCGACATCACGGACTACTCGCTCGGCGGCGGCTTTCGCGGGAAGACCGCTCGCCTCGATTACGACTTCAGCACCGTCTACGGCAGCAACGAGTTCGACTACCTCATCACGAACTCGAACAACGTGACGCTCGGCGCCGCGAGCCCGACGAGCTTCCACGCCGGCCAGCTCGGGTTCCGGCAGTGGACGACGAACCTCGATTTCACGACGGACCTTTCGCTCGGCGCACGCCCGCTCAAGACCGCCTTCGGCCTCGAATACCGCTGGGAGGCCTACGAGATCGGGGCGGGCGAGCCCGACTCGTACCGGGACGGCGGCGTGCGCATCCTGGACGGCCCGAACGCCGGCGGCCTGGGCGCATTGGGCGCGCAGGTGTTCCCGGGCTTCCGCCCGAGCGACGCGGTCGACACCGATCGCACGAGCTACGCGGCGTACGTGGACTTCGAGATGAACCCGACGGAGAAGTGGCTGCTGAACCTGGCGGGCCGCTTCGAGGACTACAGCGACTTCGGCACGACCTTCGACGTGAAGCTCGCGACGCGCGTGGAGTTCACGCCCGCGTTCGCCGGCCGCGCCTCGATCAGCACGGGCTTCCGCGCGCCCCACCTCGCGCAGCAGTGGTTCAGCTCGACCGCCACGAATTTCATCGGCGGCGTGCCGTTCGAGAACAAGACCTTCCCGGTGACCGACCCGGTCGCGGTGCTGCTCGGCGCCTCGCCCCTCACCCCCGAGGAGTCGCTCAACTATTCCTTCGGCGTCACGTTCCAGCCGAACGCGCAGTTCAACGCCTCGGTCGACTACTACCACATCGCGATCGACGACCGCGTGGTGCTGTCGTCGAACTTCACCGGCACCGCGGTGCAGAACTTCCTCATCGCGAACGGCCAGGGCCAGGCCTCGGGCGGGCGCTATTTCACCAACGCGGTCGACACCGAGACGGAGGGCGTGGACGTGAGCGTCCGCTACACCCACACGACCGACCAGTTCGGCAAGCTGACCTTCACGGCCGGCGCGAATTTCAACGAGACGCGGGTCGAGAAGATCAAGCCCACGCCCTCCCAGCTCGCCGCGCTCGGCGTGACGATCCCCATCTTCGACCTGACCGAGCTCGTCCGGATGGAGGAGGGCGCGCCCAAGGACATGATCAACCTGAACGCGAACTGGCAGTACGAGAAGTTCACGGTGAACGTCCGCAACATCCGCTACGGTGAGGTCTCGCTCGTCGCGAGCACGAGCGCCTCGCAGGCGACGGTCGACGCGCAGCGCGCCGCCGGCGCGCGCATCCGCACCGCCCCGACGGTGCCGGCGGGCGCGAACTTTCAGGTCATCCAGGACTTCGACGCGAAGTGGGTCACGGACGTGGACGTCACCTACCGGCACGACGAGCACTGGAGCCTCTCGGCCGGCGTGAACAACCTGCTCGATATCTATCCGGACAAGAACATCACGCTGAACAACAACGCCGGAATATTCCCCTACAACGGGATCTCGCCGTGGGGCTTCAACGGTCGGTTTTACTACGGCCGTTTCAGCTACAAGTTCTGAGCCGTCCCGGCGCCTTGGGGACAAGGCGCCCTACCACCGCCGCCGGCCGGCGGTGCAGGGCGCCGTTGCCCCGCTGAGTTGGCGCGCGTTGTCCCAACGCGCCGCCGTATGCCGATCGACAGGGTGGCGCGCGTCGTCCCGGACGCGCCGCGGGCACGCCGCGCGGCGACGCGAAGAAGGGATGGCGGCCGGCGCGCGGCTCCGTTTAGCTCGTTCCATGCCCCCGGTACCCGGCCTGCGCTCGCCGTACGACAAAACCCTCGGCGGACTGCATCACCTCGGGCGGATGCTCGACAAGATTCGCCTCAAGCTCGCGGGCGCGTTGCCGCCCGAATTCGATCGCAACTACGGCCTGTCGATCGGGCTCGACGGGCAGCTGTGCGGCTTCCTCGGCGTCGTTCACGCCGACGTCGAGGCGCGCGTGCGGGAGGGCGGCACCGACGAGGAGATCGCGGAATGGATCTTCGCCCGCGGCCTGCGGCCGAACCGCACGCAGGTGTTCGTCTGGAACGAGCATTCGCGGAAGCTCGGCTGGAACGACCGCATCGCCGCGTACAATGCCAAGCTGAAGACCGAGGCGGGCTGGGGCCACGTCACGGCGATCACATCGTTCGACCTGATCGAGCACAGCGAGGGCCGCGAGCCGCCGCCGCCGCGGTAGGCGGGCGCGCCGGGACGGCGCGCTCCACCATTCAGCTCCGCCCGCGTGTTCCGCTCCGCTACTCCGCCGGCACCAGCCGCACGATGCGGTCCGGTCCGTTGACCGCGAGGTACAGGTTGCCGTCCGGTCCGCTCGCGACGTCGCGCAGCCGTCCGATGTCCTTCACGATCACCTCCTGGCCCACGACCTTCCGGCCGTCGATCACGAGCCGGCGAAGCTCCTGCTGGGCGAGTCCCGTGACGAAGAGGCTGCCCGTCCATTGCGCGAAGGTCCTGCCCTCGTAGAAATCGATCCCGCAGACGGCGATCGACGGGACCCAGTAGGCCGCGGGCTGTTCCATTCCCGGCCGGGCCGTCTGGCCGGTGATGGGCGAGCCGTCGTAATTCATCCCGTAGGTGATGGCCGGCCAGCCGTAGTTCTTGCCCCGCTCGATGAGGTTCAGCTCGTCGCCGCCGCGCGGGCCGTGCTCGGTCTCCCAGAGCAGCCCCGTGCGCGGGTCGAAGTCGAGACCCTGCGGGTTGCGGTTGCCGTAGGTCCAGATCGTCGGGAACGCGCTCTCGACGCCGACGAAGGGATTGTCCGACGGGATCCGTCCGTCGTCGTGGATGCGGTGGACCTTGCCATTGGGCCGGCGAAGCTCCTGGGCGTGCTGCATGGCGCCGCGCTCGCCGTGGGTGAAGAAGAGGTAGCCGTCGGCGTCGAAGGCGATGCGGCAGCCGAAATGCACGCCGCCGCCTGGCCGGTAGAACTCGAGCGGCGCCTTCCAGATCACCTGCTGGTCGGCCCACCGGCCGTCCTTGACCCGTCCGCGCACGATCATCGTCAGGCTGACCTCGCGGCCGCGCTGGTCCTCCGCCGGATCGGAGTACGCGAGGTAGATCCAGCCGTTCTCGCGGTACTTCGGGTGGACCGCGACCTCCATGAGCCCGCCCTGGCCCTCGTTGCGCACGGCGGGGGTGCCCTCGACCGCGGGGAGGAGCCGGCCGTTTTCCATCAGCCGCAGCCGACCGTTCTTTTCGGTGAAGATCATGCGCCCGTCGGGCAGGAAATCGATCGCCCACGGCGTGGTGAGCCCCTCGGCCACGGTCTCGAGCTTGAAGCGGTGCCCGCCGGCGGCCAGCGGCTCGCCCGGCATCGGGCGCGTCGAGCGATTGCGCGAGTAGCTGGCGCGGCGCTCGCGGATGAAGATCACCATCGCGCGGACGTCGGCGTCGCTCAGCACCGAGCTGAAGGCGGGCATGCCCTTTTCGGGCACGCCGTCGCGGATGCTCTTGGCGAGGCTCGCGTCGTCGCTGCCGTGCGCCCAGAGGTCGTCGAGCATGGAGGGCGCCTGGCCGCCGGAAAGGTCGGCGCCGTGGCAGTTGGCGCAGATCTCCGCGTAGACCTTGGCGACGTCCTTCCTGGGGACGTCCTGGGCGGGGAGGCTGGGAACGGCCGCGAGCGCGGCGAGGGAGAGGACGAGGCGCGGGGTCATGCGGGGGGAGGCGCGAAACTGTCCCACTGGGCAGCCATTGCAACGGCGGCGTCGGTCAAACAATGACCGGCCGCCGGAAACCCGACCGGGGAACGAAGAACCGGCCGCGTAACCAGCCAGTTCTTCGTTCCCTTCGTTTCCTTATGTTGAATAGCTCCGAAATCTGACGTCCGTCCGTCTCCGTTACTTCCGCTGCTCCTGTTCAAAATCGCCGGCGTCTGACCGCGGACAATCCGCTGGTTTTTCACAGGAGCAGCGGAGGGAGCGGAGTGGCACTCAGCGGGTCGGCCAGCCGGATGTTTCACATAGGGCAACGAAGCGCGAGAGCGCCGGGACGGCCCCGTTCAGTCCGTCCAGCTGGCCGTCGGCCAGTCGATCCGCGTGTCGCGGGGCAGCCGGAGGCCGAACGGGCCGGCGAGGAGCGCGAGGAGGTCGGCGCGGGAGGTCACCGGCCGTTTCTCGGCGCGGCCATCGAGCTCGCGGACGACGTATTCGTGGTTGAACAGGATGTGCCGGCGGGGGCCGTCCACGCGGGTCACGACGAGGTTGTTGCGGAAATGAGCCTTCGGGTGCGTGCAGCTGAACCAGTTGCCCAGCTCGAAATCGAGCGGGGCCTGCGGCTCGAGGGTGAACTCGTACACGTCCACCCATTCGTCGCCCAGCCGCGCCTGGTGCATGAGCCGGTCGCCCAGCCGGAGCAGCCGGCGCGGCTCGTGCGGCGAGGCCTGCTCCACGGCCGAGTCCAGCGCGATGGGCGCGGTCGGCCCGACGGAGCCGAAGCCGACGTCGACGAGCCACGGCCGGCCGTCGAGGTCGACGCGCAGCACGAGGTGGGTCAGCGGCGTGCGGAGGTCGGGCGGGGCGTTGCGCCGGACGCGCGCCAGCAGCGGCGTGACCTCGAACCCGAGCGCGCGCAGCACGCCGGCGAGAAGGGTGTTCTGTTCGAAGCAGTACCCGCCGCGGCCGCCGGCCACGAGCTTCGCCTGGAGAACCTCCGGCGCCAGGCTGATGGCCTTGCCGTGCAGGACGTCGATGTTCTCGAACGGGATCGCTTGCACGTGCCGCGCCTGGATCGCGGCGAGGACGGGGCGGGTCACCTCCCGCGGCCCGGCATAGCCGATGCGGGCGAAGTAAGCGTCGAGGTCGGCGGGGGACATGCGGGAAAACTGCTAACCGCTAATCCCCGCTAATCGACGCTAAACCTGCGCCGCGCGTTGGCCGTTCGGCCCGGTGGCCGGGCGGCGGGGGGCCCAATTCAGGACGTGCGGACCCGGGGCCGCGCGGCCAACCTGGGCCGATGAACGAACGAATCGGCTTCGCGGGGGTGGGGCGGATGGGCGGCAACATGGCGCGTCGGCTGAAGGACTGCGGCCATGCGGTGACCGCCGTGTACGACGCGCACCCGCCGACCGCCGCCGCGCTCGCGGCGGAAATCGGGGCGAAAGCCGCGGCGCGCCTGGCGGATGTCACCGCGGCGGCCGACGTCGTGTTCACGGTCGTGACGGACGACGCGGCCCAGAAGGCGGTGTTCGCGTCGCGTGGGGACTCGCTGCTCCGCGGCGCCCGCGGGCGGGTCTTCGTCAACTGCGCCACGATCTCGCCCGCCACGCACGTCGAGGTGCAGCGCCGCGCCCGGCGGGCCGGCGCGGCGGCGCTGGAAGCGTGCATGGCCTCGTCGATCCCGCAGGCGCGCAACGGGACGCTTTACCTGATGTGCGGCGGCGACGAGGCGGCCTTCGCCCGGGTGCGGCCGATCCTCGAGCGCCTCAGCGGGGCGCTGCGCTATGTCGGGCCCGCCGGCCGGGCGGCGCAGGTCAAGGCGCTCGTGAACATGGTGATGAACATCAACACCGCCGGCCTCGCCGAGGGGCTCGGGCTCGGCGCCGCGCTGGGCCTGGACCTCGGCATGCTCCGCGAAGTTTTCGCGCAGACCGGAGCCAATTCGGAGGTGCTGAGGACCGACGGAGAGGACATGCAGAACCGCGCGCACGAGTGCTTTTTCTCGGCCGAGCACGCGGCGAAGGACTCGGGCATCGCGGTCGCGCTCGCGAAGTCCGCCGGGCTCACGCTCCCGCTCGCGACGGCCACGAAAAGGCAATTCGAGCGCATGAAGGCGCTCGGGCTGGGCGGACTCGACAAGAGCGGCGTGGCCGAGCTGACGTTTCCGGGACGCCGGGGCGCGGAGCCGGCGAACTAGCCCGGCCGCAGCGCGAGCCAGCCGTACGCGGCGGCGTACGCGGCGCATTCCGCGAGCAACAAGGCGTAGCCGATCGCGAGCCACCGCGAGGTGAGGGCGGGCCGCACGCCCAGCCACGGCAGGACGGCCAGCCGGCCGCCCCAGAAGAGGGCGGTGGTGGCCGACACGGCGCGGGCGAGGCCGGATTCCCCGCGGACCAGCTCGGGCGCGAACGCGAGCGAGAACCAGCCGAGGACCGCGATCATCGCGCCAATCGAGAAATTCTGGGCGAGGGCGAACCGGCGATGGATCGGCGGCAGGGCGGCCAGGTTGCGCTCCCAGTCGGGCGGGATGGGCGTGAGGCACGCCAGCGCCAGCGTCACGAAATGCAGGGCGCCGGCGACGCGGACGGCGGTGACCAGCAGGGATTCGTCCGGATTCACGCGGCCGGAGCATGGTCCGCGAACCGCCGGCCGGCGAGAGCGAAGGCCACGAGCGCGACGGCCTGGATCACATGGTAGAGATCGTTGTGGTTGAAGCGCGGCGAGAGCCCGATGCGCAGCTGCTGCACGGCCGCCGCCCCGAGCGACAGGCCGATGCCCAGGAGCATCGCGCCACGCCAGGGCTGGCGCCCCCGCACGGCGGCGATGGTCCACGCGACCAGTGTCAGGCCGTAGTTGACGATCACGACGACGAACGCGGGCTGGACGATCGCGCCGCCGCTGAAGATCGCGGCCTTCAGCGCGATCGCGACCAGCCCGGGGCGCCGACGGCCCCGCGCCACCGTTTCGTGCAGCAGCGCCAAGTCCATCGCCAGGGCGGTGAGGCAAATGCCCAGGAGCGTGAAGGTCCACCAGGCGCGCGCGATCTCAGGCGCGAAGTTGGGCGCGAAGCCATGATAGAGCCCGCCGACGAGGGCGGAGACCGCGGTGCCGGCGAGCGCCAGCGCGCACCAGCGCGCGGCAGCGGAGCCGGTGCTGCGCCAGAGATGCCCGCCCAGGCCGGTGGCGAGAACGGCGAGGAGCAGGTCCGTCAACAACGTGGCCGGCTCGTGGATCGTCATCGGTCCTCAGGCGGCCCCGAGCATCGCGAGGCTGAGATAGGTGACGATGCCCTGCAGGCCGAAGCCGAGGAGCGCGCACGCCGCGAGCCACCCGGCGGACAGGCGTTCCGGCCGGTTCAGGCGCAGCCAGAGCGCGAACGGCGCGGCCGCCAGGTTGATGGCCGAGGCCGCGGTCAGGAGCACGACGAGGTCGCGGATATGGGTTTCGTATGCGCCGTCGTAGCGTTCGGCTCCGACCAGCGGCAGGAGAAAGGTCAGGGCGGCCGCCAGGACGAGCAGCCACGCCCCGGCGACTCCGGATTTCGTCAGGATCGCCGCGATCATGGGCGAACTCCCTCGAACATCGCCCGGTGGTGCCGCCACCAGTCGCTCTGGAAGCGGCAGGCCGGATCGAGGCGCTGCTTCTGGCCGAGGAAATCCCGGAACTGCGGATACGCGCGCTCGACCTGGTCGCGCCGCGCCCAGCGGTGGTAGGTGAGGAAATAGCTTCCCCCGAACGCGAGCGCGGCGTCGATCAGCGCGCGGAAGGCGTCCGCGGACCGCTCAAGCCCCGCCGGTGCATGCTCGGTGTGGAGGTTGAAGATGACGCACGCCCAATCCTCGCGCGCCCAGGCGAGGAAGCTCTCGGCGTCCCGCTCGATCAGCCGTACGGTCCCGTAGATGACCGGCACACCGCGGGGGCGGAGCTCCTCGGCGGCGCGCGCCATGAAGTCGGCGAGCCGGGCGCGCGGCACGTACAGCTCGCTGATCATTTCGGTGGCCTTCACGGTCGCCCCGAGGCGGCGGTCGAGGTCGTGATGGTAATGGTCGAGGTAGACGCTGAGCTGGTGTGTGTCGGACCAGTAGCGCTGGCCGTTGGTCGAGAGGTAATAGCCGGCGTACTCGTGGAAGACCCGCGCGCGGTCGGTGTGCGCGAGGTGGATCAGACGCTCCCAGTCGGAGGCCCGCAGCTCCTTTTGGCGGGCCGGAAGGGGCGCCGGATCATCGACCGGGCGATAGCACGAGAACACGCCCTTCCGCAGGAAATCCGGCGCGCGCTCGTCGATCGAGAATTGGAAGTCGCCGTAGAGGAATCCGGCCGCGATCCGCGCCTCGAAGGCGGGCATCAGCCGATCCAGGGCGATGACCTCGACCACGCGCTCGAGCTTGCGGCGGGGCATCAGGCGCAGGCAGACGGAGGTCACGGCGCCGAAACAGCCGTAGCCGCCGACCGCGAGCCGGAACAGGCCCGCGTTTGCCCCGCGGCTGCACCGGTGTATGGCCCCCGCGGCGTCCACCAGTGTGAAGGCCTCGATGTCGTCGATCATCGGCCGCAGGCGCAGCCCCCGCCCGTGAGCGTTGGCGGCGAGCGCGCCGCCGAGCGTCAGCCGGTCGGCGCCGGTCTGCTTCTGGCGGATGGTCCAGACGACCGGTTCGCCCTCCTGCTGCGCGTGCAGGGAGCGGATCAGCTCGGGCCACATGACGCCGGCCCCGCATTCGACCAGCCCGCGGGCGCGGTCGACCGGACCGATGCCGCGCAGACCGGCGAGATCGAGCAGGGTGGTGCCGGCGCCGAACTGCTGCCCGCCCATGGCGTGTCGCGCGCCGCAGAGCGAAACCGCTCCGCCGGCGTCGGCCGCCGCCCGGATCGCCGCGGCGACCTCCGCGGCGGAGCGCGGCGCGAGGATGCGGGCGACGCGCGTGGCGTTGAGCTCCGAGTGGAGATCGTTGACGACCGTGCCGCCCGCCGGCGGCGGACGGGGCGGCGCGCGGAGCTGTTCAGGGAGACTCACGCGTGGGCAGGCGTTCACGGTGACCTTTCGGCGGTTGTTCCCGTGACCGAGCTTCGGCGCGCCGGGCTTCCGCGAGGATTTCTTCGGGGACGGCTGGACGACGGCGCCGGAACGCGTTCTTGCCGGTCGCGTCGGTGAGCGCGGCGAGGCTCTGGCGGCGCGGGTCATGGATGAACACGGTCGTGTCGCGGACGCGCCCGCCGTTGTCGTCGTCGAACAGCGCAATCGTCAGCCGCCTGGTGCTCGGATCGTAGGTCGCCTGGCCGCGGATGCCGATCGGGGGCGGCGCGCCGAGGAGGACCGCGGTGCCATCGCCCGCCAGGTAGAGGGCGCTGCCGCGGGTGAGCGCGCCGCGGCCAAACCGGGAGCCTGGCGCCGCCCATTCGCCGACAATTTCCGCGGGCAGCGGCTCGGCTTGGAGGACCGAAGCGAGCAGGCATCCGAGGGTGGCCTGCGTGATCACGCGGAGCGAGGAGGGCATGGAACGGACGGGGTTGACGTTACGGGAACCGGATCTTCAGGGCGGACTGTCGCGGCCAGTCGTTGTGGCCGCCGGGAATCACGGTGAATTGCGCCTGGGGCAGGAGGTCGGCCAGGGTTCGTCCATGGCGCACCGGAATGAGCGTGTCGTGCTCGGCGCTGAAGATCGCGACGGCGCCGCGATAGCCGGCGAGGGCCTTGCGGTTGTCCCAGGTCGAGGCGAAGACGAGCCGGCTGGGCAGGAGCGCGGCGTGCTCCTCCGCGACCTCCGCGATGGATTCATAGGGGTTCACCAGCACGAGCTTGTCCGGCGGCAGGGGCTCGCGGGTGAGCAGGCAGGCCGGGCCCGTCCCCAGAGATTCGCCGACGACGCCGACCGGTTTGCCGGGAAACGCGCGGCGCAGGATCCCATAGGCCTCGCGAGCCGCCGCGTTGATGGTGCCGGGTGAGGGCCGGCCGGGCCGCGGGCCGTAGCCCGGATACTCGAGGATATAAACCGAATCGCGCGGCGAAAAACGAGGCAGCGCGTAGGCGCGGTCGGCGGCCTGGCCCGCGTTGCCGTGCAGGAGGAGCCAGACGGCGCCGGGATCGTCGACCTCGCGGCTGCAGCCGATGGCGGCGGTGCCGGAGAACCAGGGCGTCAGTTCCCCGGAGCTGGTGCGGTGCGTCGGATGATAGAGAGCCCGCCGCTGAATGGCGATGCAGCCGCCCAGGCAAAGCGCGACGAGGCCGAGCAGGACCGGTCCGGAGTGAACCCTGGTCTTCCGGGAATCGCGCGGCGGCGCTGGGAGGGGTTGAATCGAAGAGGGCACGGGCGGCTTTGGACGCATCGACCATGCACAGCGCGGCCAAATGTTCAATACTAAACAATTGCGTAAGCAACGGAATGATGCCGAGGCCTTGGGGGGAGGCGGCCGGGGCCGGCCCGCGCCACCTGTCCCCTCGTCCCGGCCGTTCATCGCACCACCCTTGGCGGCGGCATGCCGGAGCGCATGCTCCGCGACATGAACCGTCGCGACCTGCTGAAGCTCGGCGCCCTGGCGGGCGCTTCCACCCTCCTCACCCGCGGCGCGGGCCAGACTCCGCCGCCCGTCGTGCGCCCCCGCGCGGCGGTGTCCGCGGCGGAAGGCGTCGCCCGCGCGGAGAGACCGCTGCGGATCCTGATTCTCGGCGGCACGGGCTTCACCGGGCCGCACCAGGTGCGCTACGCGCTTGCGCGCGGGCACCAGCTCACGCTGTTCAACCGCGGACGGCGGCCGAAGGACTGGCCGGGCGAGGTGGAGGAGCTCACCGGCGACCGCGAGACGGCCGACTTGAAGGCGCTCGAAGGCATGCGGGAGTGGGACGTGTGCATCGACAATCCCACGAGCGTGCCGCACTGGGTGCGGGACGTGGGACGGGTGCTGCAGGGCCGCGTGAAGCAGTACGTGTACATCTCGTCGCTTTCGGCCTACGCCGGCACCGAGCAGGTCGGGATGGATGAGGACGCCCCGGTCGCGCGGTACACGGGCGCCGACGTGATGAAGGAAACCCGCGCGACGCTGATCGCGGACATGAACCTTTTCGGCCCGCTGAAGGCGGCGTGCGAGGCCGAGGCGGAAAAGTGGTTCCCCGGGATGACGACGGTCATCCGGCCGACGCTGATCGTCGGGCCGGGCGACGAAACCGACCGGTTCACCTACTGGCCGGTGCGGCTGGCGCGCGGAGGCGAGGTGCTGTGCCCGCCGGCGGACGACCCGGTGCAGGTCATCGACGCGCGGGACCTCGCCGAATGGACGATCCGGGTGGTCGAGCAGCGCGCGATCGGGAAGTTCAACGCGGCGGGGCCCGCGCACGAGCTGAGCGTCGCGGCGATGCTGTACGGCGTGCGGGCGGTGACGACCGCCGGAGCCCGGCTGGTTTTCGCGAGCGCCGACTTCCTGCAAAGGCAGGGCGTGGCCGGATGGAGCGACCTGCCGGCCTGGCTGCCGGGGCAGGGCGAGACGGCCGGCTTCGCGCGCGTCAGCATCGCCCGCGCCATGGGCGCCGGCCTGACGTTCCGGCCCCTGGCGACGACCGCGGCGGACACGCTGGCGTGGTTCGAGTCCCAGCCGGCGGAGCGGAAGGCGAAGCTCCGGGCCGGCCTCGCGCCGGAGAAGGAAGCCGCGGCGCTGAAGGCGCTGCGAGGGTGACCGGATGCAGCGTCGCCGGAGGATGCCCCAAAAGATTTGGGCCGGCCCGCCGAAGCGGACCGGCCCTGAGCACACCTGACAATCGCCGCCGGCACCACCCGGCGGCGAAAAGGATGGGTCAGAAGCGGAACGAGACGCCGAGCGAGACGGCCACGTCGTCGCCCACCTCGATGCTGGTGCCGAAGATGTCGATTTCGTGGATCCAGAGGTACTTTGCGCCCAGGGTGAGCTTGGTCGACGGGCCGGCCTGGTACGACACGCCCGCGAACCCCTGGGCCGCGAACGCATTGTCACTGCGGCTGAAGCCGAGTCCGCCGATCTGCACGCGCGTGCGGGCGGCACCGACCCCGGCGCCGGCGTAGAAGCCCCACGGGCCCTGGCCCGCGGTTTCGAGCCGGTAGTTCAGCGTCAGCGGGGTGAGCCGGGACTTCACGCCCGAGTCGGTGAAGTCGGTATGGCCGAGCTCGAGCTCGAACAGATGCGAGCGGGTCTCGGAGGACGCCACCGGGAGGCCGATTCGCGCGGTGAGGTATTCCGCCTCGCTGTCGATCAGGTAGCCGGCTTCGAAGCTGGTGACGATGGCCGACGCGGAAGCCGCGAGGCCGCAGGAGACGAGCAGTGCTGTCAGGGTTTTCTTGGTCATAGGGAAATTCCGGCGAGCCCGGAAGCGGGCGAAGATATCCGCGATGCCGCGTTCAGGCCATGGGCCGTCCGACGCAGGTACAGTTGGCGCATTTTATTCCGGACTCATGCGCGCGACGTGCGGGGCGTGCGGGCGTCGTTTTCCCCGGCGAGCAAAACAGAAAGGCGGGGCCCGGAGGCCCCGCCCGCGACGAGGGAACGACGGGCTTCGCTCAACCCTTTTTCAGCTGGTGCGGCGTCACGTCGGCTTCCGCCGGGTTGATCGGGATGCGCATGCCGTAGAAGCTGCGGTAGACGAACACCAGCGCGACGACGAGGATCGCGAGGCCGAGCCCGGTCTTGAGCCCGGGCGGCATCTTGACGGCGATCTCGACGGCGAGGAGGCCGAAGAGCGTGGTGAACTTGATCACCGGGTTGAGCGAGACGGACGAGGTGTCCTTGAACGGGTCGCCCACGGTGTCGCCGACGACGGTGGCGGCGTGGAGCGGCGTGTTCTTGGCCTTCAGCTCGACCTCGACGATCTTCTTGGCGTTGTCCCAGGCGCCGCCGGCGTTGGCCATGAAGATGGCCTGGAAGAGGCCGAAGAACGCCATGCCGATGAGATAGCCGATGAAGAAGAACGGATCGAAGAGCGCGAGCGAGAGGCTGAAGCAGAAGATGACGATGAAGATGTTCACCATGCCCTTCTGCGCGTACTGCGTGCAGATCTTCACGACCTCCTTCGAGGCCTCGGTCGACGCCGTGGCGGCGTCGAGCTTCATGTTGTCCTTGATGTAGACCACGGCCCGGTAGGCGCCGGTGACGACGGCCTGGGTCGACGCGCCGGTGAACCAATAGATGACGGCGCCGCCCATGAGCAGGCCCATGATGGCCTCGGGGTGGACGAGCGAGAGCTTCTCGATCGTGTCCGGATAGAGCGCCTTCAGCATCATGATGATGCCGAAGACCATGGTGGTCGCGCCGACCACCGCGGTGCCGATGAGCACGGGCTTGGCCGTGGCCTTGAAGGTGTTGCCCGCGCCGTCGCCCTTCTCGAGCTGGTGCTTGGCCTGCTCGAAGTCCGGCTTGAAGCCGAAGTCCCGCTCGATCTCGGCGGCGATGCCGGGCTTGCCCTCGATCTGCGAGAGCTCGTACACGGACTGCGCGTTGTCCGTGACCGGCCCGAAGCTGTCGACCGCGATGGTGACCGGGCCCATGCCGAGGAAGCCGAAGGCGACGAGGCCGAACGCGAAGATGGGCGCGGCGAAGGCGAACTCGGCCGGCATCATCGCGACCACCGCCGCGTGCTTCGAGAGGAGGTAGGCGGCGAACATCAGGAGGAGGATGCAGAGGCCGGTCCAGAAGGCGGAGAAGTTGCCCGCCACGAGGCCGCTGAGGATGTTGAGCGACGCGCCGCCCTGGCGGGAGGAGGTCACGACCTCGGCGACGTGGCGGCTCTCGGTCGAGGTGAAGACCTTGGTGAACTCCGGGATGAGCGCGCCGGCGATGGTGCCGAGCGAGATGATGGTCGCGAGCACCCACCAAAGGCCGGCGGGGGCGGCGGCGTTGCCGGCGAGGAGCGCATAGCTGGCGGCGTAGGTCACGGCGATGGAGATGATCGACGTGATCCAGACGAGGTTGGTCAGGGGCTGCTCCAGGTTGAAGTCGCGGGCCTTGCCCCAGACCGAGCGGCTGACGGCGTCGTTGACCCAGTAGCTGACGAGCGACGTCACCACCATGAGGATGCGCATGGCGAACAGCCACACGATGAGCACGGCGCAGAGGGTCGGGGAGGCGGCGAGCGCCAGCGCGAGGAAGGCGATCAGCGCGACGCCGGTCACGCCGTACGTCTCGAAGCCGTCGGCGGTGGGCCCGACGGAGTCGCCCGCGTTGTCGCCGGTGCAGTCGGCGATGACGCCGGGATTGCGGGGGTCGTCCTCGGGCAGGTTGAACACGATCTTCATCAGGTCGGCGCCGATGTCGGCGATCTTGGTGAAGATGCCGCCGCAGATGCGGAGGGCGGAGGCGCCCAGCGACTCGCCGATGGCGAAGCCGATGAAGCACGGCCCGGCGAGGTCCACGGGGAGGAACGCCAGGATGCAGATCATGAAAAAGAGCTCGATGGCGACGAGGAGCAGGCCGACGCTCATGCCCGACTTCAGCGGGATGAGCAGCGTGGCGAGCGCGTTGCCCTGCAGCGCGGAGAACGCCGCGCGGCTGTTCGCGACCGTGTTGATGCGGATGCCGAACCAGGCGACGCCGTAGCTGCCGAGAATGCCGAGGATGGACGCGAGGAGGATCGCCACGACGTGCCCGGCGGACATGTGCGAGAGGACGCCGAAGTAGTAGATCATGCACGCGGCGATCAGCACCCAGAGCGCGGACAGGAACTTCCCCTGCTGGAAGAGGTAGGTCTTGCAGGTCTCCCAGATGATCTGGGAAACCGCGGCCATCGACGCGTGGACGGGCAGCGCGCGCGTCTGCAGGTACTGCATCCAGCCGTAGATCGTGCCGAGGGCGCAGACGGCGAGCCCGATCATCAGGATGTTCATGCCGCTCAGCTTGCCGCCGAGGAACGTGACGGAGCTGAGGTCGGGCAGGCGGATGTCGGCTTCGCCGGCAAGGGCCGGCGTGGCGCACGCGACGAAAGCAAGCGCGAGCGCCGCCGCCTGTTTCCAAGGGTAGGTTTTCAACATGGCAGGGGAGGGGATTTTAGGGGGCGGGACGGTGCCAAACGCTCTGGGGTGAAGCCAGTTCAATCTCGGCGCGGCCGGTGGGAACCGTTGACGTGTTAGGGGGTTTAATTTTGCCTCCCAGGCCCGTTAATCCCCCTTATGCCGCTGCTGGCGATCCGCGAACTCGTGAAAAGCTACCGCACCCCGGCGGGCGGGGAACACCGCGTGGTCGAGATCTCCGAATTCATCCTTTCGGCGGATGAGCAGGTGGCGGTGCGGGGCGAGAGCGGGACCGGCAAGACGACGTTCCTCAACCTCATCGCGGGCATCCTGCGCGCGGACGCGGGGCGGATCGAGTTCGACGGGCGCGACGTCGGCGCGCTCGGCGAGGCGGCGCGCGACCGGCTCCGCGCCGAGGCGATCGGCTACATTTTCCAGACCTTCAACCTGCTGCAGGGCCACACGGTGCGGGAGAACGTCGAGCTCGGCATGGCGTTCGGCCGCGGCGTCGACCACGCGCGGGGCGCGCAGCTGCTCGAGCGGGTGGGCCTGGCGGCCAAGGCGGGGCATTTCCCGCGCCAGCTCTCGACCGGGCAGCAGCAGCGCGTCGCGGTGGCGCGCGCGCTGGCGAACCGGCCGAAGCTGGTGCTGGCGGACGAGCCGACGGGCAACCTCGACCGGCGGCACGCCCGCGAGGCGCTGGCCCTGATCCGCGAGGTCTGCCGGGAGCAGGGCGCGGCGCTGCTGCTGGTCAGCCACGACGAGGACGTGCTCGCGCAATTCCAGGATGTGCGGGACTTCGCGCAAATGAATCGCGTGGTCCGCGCCTGATCACCCCCGGGAGCGGCCACAACTGACACAGAGTCCCGCCGGCCCGAGAGGTTCCCGTCCATGCCATCCCCAGCCCCCACCCGCCCCGCGCCAGCCCGCCGTCCGCACGCCTCCGGCGGGGCGGCGCGGGCCTCCGACCGCTCTCCGCCGTGCTCCTGAACCTGGTCCATCGCTCGCTGCGGCAGCACGCGTTGTCCACCCTCGTGACGGCGGGCGGGATCGCGCTCGCCGCCGGGCTGCTGCTCGCGGTCTGGGTGGTGAAGACGCAGGCGCAGGCGGTCTTCGCGTCGACCAACTCCGGGTTCGACGCCGTGCTGGGCGCGCGCGGCTCGAAGCTGCAGCTGGTGCTCAACGCCGTCTTCCACCTCGAGGCGTCCCCCGGCAACCTCCCGGCCGCCGACTTCGAGGCGTTCCGCAACCACCCCATGGCGCGGGGCGCGATCAAGGCGGCCATCCCGATCGCGGTGGGCGACAACTACCGCGGCTGGCGGATCGTCGGGACCGTGCCCGAGCTGTTCACCGGGACCGAGCACGCGCCGGGCCGCCCCTACCGCGTCGCGGCCGGCGGCCGCCTCTTCGACCCGGCGCAGCGGGAGGCGGTGGTGGGCGCCCTCGCGGCGCGGAGGCTCGGGCTGAAGCCGGGCGACACGTTCTCCCCGTACCACGGCCTCGCCTTCAACCCGGAGGCGCAGCACGAGGAAGTCTACACCGTGACCGGCGTGCTGGCGCCGACCAACACGCCGGCGGACCGCGTGATCTGGATCCCGCTGCAGGGCGTGCAGTCGATGGGCGGGCACGACCCGCGCGCGGCGACGGACCTGAGCGCGGTGCTGATCCAGCTCCGCGCGCCGACGGCCGGGATGCTGCTCGACACCATGGTCAACAAGCAGGGCAACCGCATGACCTTCGCCTACCCGATCGGCACGATCGTCGCCGAGCTCTTCAACAAGATCAACTGGGTCGAGCGCGTGCTGGCGCTGGTGGCCGGGCTGGTGGCGGTCGTCGCGGCCGCCTCCGTGCTGGTCGGCATCTACAATTCGATGAGCGCGCGGGCGCGGGATCTCGCGATCCTGCGCGCCCTGGGTGCGCGCCGGCGCACCGTGTTCGGCGCGGTCATCGCCGAGGCCGCCGCCATCGGACTGCTCGGGGCCGCGCTGGGCTTCGCGGTGTTCGCGGCGCTCGCGTTCGGCGTCACCGAGCTCATCCAGGCGCAGACCGGCGTGCGGCTGGAGCCCTGGCGGTGGAACCCCGTGTTCGCCTGGGCGCCGGCCGCGCTGGCCGGGCTCGCGGTGCTCGGCGGCGTCGTGCCGGCCCTGAAGGCCTACCGCGTGCCGGTGGCGGAGACGATCGCGCCCGTGTCGTAGCATCGAGCGACCTCACCGGAGATGCGGCGGACGGACGCCGCGATCCCGCCGAGACCTTCAACCCCAGGAGAAACCACCCATGATCACGACGGCTCACCAGACCCCGCACCGGCGGCGGCAGTTCCTTTGGCTCGCGTTCGGCGCGGCGCTGGCGGCCGCGCTGGCCGGTTGCGGCCGGAGCGAAGGGGAGGCGCGCTCGAAGGGCGGCCACGCGCACGCGGCCCCGCACGGGGGCGTGCTGGTCGAGCTCGGCGACCACCAATACAACCTCGAGCTGGTCCTGGACGAGGAACGCGGCGTCCTCCAGGCGTACGTGCTGGACGGGCACGCGGAGAATTTCGTCCGCACGAGCGTGCCGGAGTTCGTCGTCACGGCAGTCGCGGCCGGGAAGCGGCAGGCGCTCGTGTTCCGGCCGGTCGCGAATCCCGTCACCGGCGAGACCATGGGGAACACCTCGCTCTTCGAGGCGAAGGCGGACTGGCTGGCCGGAGCCAAAGCCTTTGACGGCACGCTGCAGGCGATTAACGTCCGCGGCACCGTCTACACGAACATCCCCTTCAAGTTCTCCCTCGTCCCGACCGCCGATGATCCCTGGGCCCAGAAAAAGAAGTGACGCCGTCGTCCCGCTCCTGCTCGCACTCGGGCTGGGCGCGGTCACGGCCGCGCAGGCGAACTTCGCGAAATTCCTCCAGCACAACGGCGACCACGCGCTCTGCTGCGGGCCGCGGGGCGCCATCAACCTCGACGCGGCGGTGATGACCAAGCCGCGGCTCGTGGCGCTGGCGGACGGCGCCCCGGCCGGCGCGACGGCCTCCGTCGCCGCGACTCCCGCCCCCGCGGCCGCGGAAGCCCCCGCCGGAAAAAAGGAGGGCGACTACCACATCATCGGCTTCGACCGCCTGGCGTCGTTCACCTTCAGCCCGCCCGATTACACGCCGACCGGCGCGGTGGCGGGCGAAACGAAAAGCGACCAGATCCCGGCGTCGATCAAGGCCCTCGACAAGCAGAAGGTCGCGGTCGCGGGCTTCATGCTGCCGGTCAAGATGGAGGAGGGACTGGTGAAGGAATTCCTCCTCGTGAAGGACCCGATGGCGTGCTGCTACGGCATGATGCCGAAGGTCAACGAATGGATCGTCGTCCGCATGACGGGCAAGGGCGTGCAGCCGCTGATGGACGTGCCGCTGACCTTCTACGGCAAGCTGCGCGTCGGGGAGATGTTCGAGAACGGTTACCTGACGGGCATCTATCTGCTCGAGGGCGAGCGGATGGGCCAGGTGAAGGGTTGACGGGTCCGCGAACGGCGCGGGAGCGGGCCGGAACCCGGCGGGCGCCCGACCCCTACCGCGAGACGTCGCCCTGCGTCAGCGTCTTGAAGCCGCGGCTGTTGAGCGACTGCGTGGCGAGGTCGATGTCCTCGACGCTCAGCGCGATGGCGTACTTGCCCTCGGGCCGCACGATGAACGGGTAGGTGTAGTGGATGTTCACCTCGACGGCCAGCAGGGCGCCGAGGATGTGCTTCAGCTGGAGCTCGTCGCCGAATTCCACCGCCAAGACGTCGCATTCGGTGAAGGCGAAGCCGTGGTCCTTCAGCAGCCCGCGCGCCGAGTCCGGGTCGTCGACGATGAGGCGGTCGAGCGCCGTGTCCGTCGTGTCGATCGTCGTCATCGCCATGATGTGGACGTTGTGGGCCGTCAGCAGGGCCACCAGATCGAACAGCCGGCCCACGCGGTTCTCGATGAAGACGGAGAATTGCCGGACAGGGTCGCTGGCGACCGGGGTGGCGGTGTCGGACATCGGCCCACAATACGCCGGGGGCGGAGACCGGTCAATGTCGCCTTGTGCGCGCGGCGCCCGCGGCGCAGCGTGGCGGCCGCCCCGCCGTGACCACGCCGCCGTCCACGCCCCCGTCCGATGCCGGCCGCGGCGCCGATCATGCGCTGGCCGCGCAGCGGGCGCGGCACAGCGCGCGGCTGGTGGGCGCCGGCGTGCTGCTCAACTGCGGGCTCGCGGCGGC
This sequence comes from Opitutaceae bacterium, assembly GCA_035626915.1. Classification (GTDB taxonomy): domain Bacteria; phylum Verrucomicrobiota; class Verrucomicrobiia; order Opitutales; family Opitutaceae; genus Didemnitutus. The sequence continues at coordinate 47,574 of DASPMS010000076.1, read as the reverse complement.
GAAGCTCGCGGGCGGCGTGCTCGGGCATTCGCACGCGCTGGTGGCGGACGCCGTGGAGTCGCTCCTCGACATCTTCGCCTCGGTGCTGGTGTGGGCGGGCTTCCGGGTGGCGTCGCTCCCGCCCGACGCCGACCACCCGTACGGCCACGGCAAGGCGGCGGCGGTCGCCGGGCTTGCCGTGGCCGGCATCGTGTGGCTGGTGGCGGCCGGCATCGCGGTCCAGAGCGTGCGCGAGATCCTCACGCCGCACCACGCGCCGCACTGGCTGACGCTGCCGCTGCTCGCCGGCGTGGTCGCGCTGAAGGAGTGGTTCGCCCGGCGGATGCGCCGGCTCGACGCCGAGTACGGCAGCAGCGGGCTCAAGGCGGAGGCGTGGCACCACCGCAGCGACGCGCTGACCTCGGCCGCGGCCTTCCTCGGCATCGCGGTCGCGCTCGCCGGGGGCGAGGGCTGGGAGGCGGCGGACGACTGGGCCGCGCTGGCGGCGTGCGGCGTCATCGCGGCGAACGGGCTCGCCATCGCGCGGTCCGCGGTCGACGAGGTGATGGACGCGGCGGTGCCGGCCGCGATCGAGGCCGAGGTCCGGCGCATCGCGGCCGGCGTGGCGGGCGTGCGCGCCGTGGAGAAGTGCCGGATCGTGCGCAGCGGCCTCGGGCTGCTGGTCGACATCCACGTCCACGTCGACGGCGCGCTCACCGTGCGGGAGGGCCACGCCATCGCCCATGCGGTGACGGACGCGCTCGTCGCGGCGCCCCTCGCGGTCACGGACGTGGCCGTGCACGTCGAGCCGGCCCGCGGCTGACGCGGCGGCCGGACGGGGCTTCGGCCGCGGCCGAATTACTCCCTTTGGCCCTAATGGCGCGGACCGGGGCGCTTATGGCCGGCGGACCGGGGCGGCTTTCCCGTTTACTCACGTGCACCCGCGCGGTAACGTCCCTACCATGACGAAAAGCTCCCAGCCCCTCAGCAAGAACGTGCACCTGCTGCGGTGGGTGAAGAAGATGGCCGCGCTGTGCGAGCCGGAGGCGATCCACTGGGTCGACGGCTCGCAGCGCGAGTACGACGCGCTGTGCGCGCAGATGGTGAAGGCCGGCACGTTCATCCGGCTGAACCAGCGGAAGTGGCCCGGGTGCTACCTCGCGCGGTCGGACGCGGGCGACGTGGCGCGGGTCGAGGACCGCACGTTCATCTGCTCGCTCTCCCGCGAGGCCGCGGGGCCGACGAACAACTGGGTCAACCCCTTCGAGATGCGCAAGACGCTGCGCGGCCTCTTCGCCGGCTGCATGCGCGGCCGCACGATGTACGTGCTGCCCTACTCGATGGGCCCGATCGGGTCGCCGATGTCGCAGATCGGCGTGCAGCTCACCGATTCGCCCTACGCGGTGGCGAACATGCGCATCATGGCCCGCGTGGGCCGGAAGGTGTTCGCGCTGATCGACAAGGATTTCAAGCGCGTGGTGCCGTGCGTGCACTCGGTCGGCGCGCCGCTGAAGAAGGGGCAGGCGGACGTGCCCTGGCCGTGCAACAAGGAGAAGTACATCGTGCACTTCCCCGAAACCCGGGAGATCTGGAGCTACGGGTCGGGCTACGGCGGCAACGCGCTGCTCGGGAAGAAGTGCTTCGCGCTCCGGATCGCGTCCGCCATGGCGCGCGACGAGGGCTGGATGGCCGAGCACATGCTCATCCTCGGCGTCGAGAACCCGCAGGGCAAGAAGACCTACGTGGCCGCGGCCTTTCCCAGCGCCTGCGGCAAGACGAACTTCGCGATGCTGATCCCGCCGCCGCACTTCCAGAAACAGGGCTGGAGGGTGTGGACCGTCGGCGACGACATCGCGTGGATCAAGCCGGACGGCCACGGCCGGCTCCGGGCGATCAACCCCGAGGCCGGGTTCTTCGGCGTGGCGCCGGGCACGGGCGAGAAGACCAATCCGAACGCGATGCGCGCGCTGGCCCGCAACACGATCTTCACGAACGTGGCGCTGACCGACGACGGCGGCGTCTGGTGGGAGGGGATGACGGAGACCCCGCCGGCGCACGCGATCGACTGGCAGGGGAAGGACTGGACGCCCGAGCTCGCGCGGCAGACCGGCGCGAAGGCGGCGCACCCGAACGCCCGGTTCACGGCGCCGGCCCGGCAGTGCCCGACGATGGACCCGGACTGGGAGAGCCCCGAGGGCGTGCCGATCCACGCGATCGTCTTCGGCGGCCGCCGCGCGTCGACGATGCCCCTCGTGTTCCAGGCGTTCAACTGGTCCAGCGGCGTCTACATCGGCGCGACGATGGGCTCGGAGATGACCGCGGCGGCGGCCGGGACGATCGGGAAGGTGCGGCGCGACCCGATGGCGATGCTGCCGTTCTGCGGCTACAACATGGGCGACTACTTCCGGCACTGGATCAACATGCAGCGGAAGCTCAGCGAGACGCCCCGCATCTTCCACGTGAACTGGTTCCGGAAGGACAAGGAGGGGAAGTTCATCTGGCCCGGCTTCTCGGAGAACATGCGCGTGTTGAAATGGATCGTGGATCGCGTCCGCGCCGGCGGCCGGGCGAAGGAGACGCCGATCGGCTGGGTGCCGCGGTACCAGGACATCGAGTGGGGCGGGCTCGATTTCGCGAAGGAGAGCTTCGAGGAACTGCAGGCCTTCGACCGGCCGGCGTGGCGGGCGGAGGTCCTCGGGCACGAGGAGCTTTTCATCGACCTGCACGCGCACCTGCCGAAGGAGCTGATGTTCGAGCGCGAGCTCCTGATCTGTCGCATGTGAGTTGCATCGCCGGATTTTGGGCAACCTCCCGGCGGCCGGCGGTCTCAGGATCGATGCGTCCTCATCTTTTGCTCCTGCTGTCGCTCGTCCCGCTCGCGCTGGCCGGCCGGGCCGAGGAGAGATTGCGGCCGGCGACGCCGGACGAAGTCGCGCTCCTGAAGGAGGCGCTGAAAAACAGCGCGCAGCAGACGGATCACTGGGCGTACACCGAGACGCGGGCCATGAAGCTCCGCAAGGGCGGCAAGGCCGCGAAGGAGACGATCGTGCGCTTCGACCCCTCGAAGCCGTACGCCGAGCAATTCACGCCGTTGAAGGTCGAGGGGCGGGAACCCTCGAAGAAGGACCTCAAGGAGTACCGCGAGAAGGGGGAGAAGCGGGGCGAGGCGCTCGCCCGCGCGGCGGAGCGCCGCGAGGATTCGCCGCCCCCGGCCGACGCGGCGGCGCCCGCCAAGCCGAAGAAGGGAGGCAAGGAGGTCCGAGCCGACCTCGAGAATCCGCTCGTCGCCGGCGAGGAGGGCGACCGACTGGTGCTCGAAATCCCGATGGTCAGCACCACGAAGGACATCCCGGCCGACAAGTTCGAGGTGCGCGTGGTCCTGAACCGGTCGACGCGGCACGTCGAGCGCGCGAGCCTCCGCATCCGGGATGCGTTCCGGGTGAAGGGCATCGCGAAGGTGAAGGGCGGCGAGGGGACCGTGGAGTTCACGCTCGTGGACCCGGCGCACGGGCCCGTCCTGACGTCGGCGACGGGCAAATTCGGCGGATCGCTGATGCTCCTGCCCGTGAATCCGTCGTTCAGCTACCAGCGGACCGAGGTGAAGCGGGTGAAGCCGTACGACGAGCGTTTTCAGGTCGAGGTGGGGGCGCTCGAGACGCTGGATTTCTGAGGCGGCCGCGCCGCCGGAGCGCGGGCTTGCGCCGGTCGGAGCCCCGCGGCTGACTCGCGGGGTGAAGGGACTGCTGGGCGACGCGGCACGGGCGGTGTGGGCGATGTTCTATTGGAACGCGCGCAAATCGGCATTCCGGTGGCGCGGGCGCCGCGATGGGTGCCCCTGCCAGAACCCGAGCGATTCCGGGGAGGGCGGGCGCACGCGCTGCGAGGCCGTGCTCGGGTGGCGCGAGCCGCGCCGATTCCGGCAGGTCTGCCCGCTGCTCGTTCCGCGGGCGGAAGGCGGGTGGGTCTGCAGCGTGGACGCGGCCGACGTCCGGCCGTTCTGGGGACGCGCCGTGGCATGGCTCGGCGGCGCACTTGCCGTGCTGGCGCTCGCCGGCGGCCTCGGGCTTTTCACCGCGATGCGGGGGCTGGGTTATCCGGTGTCCCTGCGCCAGGTGCTCTGGCCGCCTGCCTGGCGCGAGCTGCGGGCGGTGCGCGCGGAGCTTTTCATCGCCCAGGCGCGGGAGAATTTCCTGGCCGGACGCGTGCCCGAGGCCCTCAGCGCCCTCCGCGTGGCCCATGAGATGGACCCGCGGAACTACGCGGTGGCGATGATGCTGGCGCAGTTCCACCGGGCCTCCCAGCCCGCCGCGGCGGACGCGCTGTACGCGAAGCTCCTCCGCGACCATCCGCAGCGCGCCGTGGAGACCGCGCGCACCTGGTACTTCAGCCTGCTCACGCGCGGGCAGCTCACGGAGGCCGCCGAGCTCGCGGCGCAACGGATCGCGGCGGAGCCCGACCAGGCCGCGGCGTGGACCCACGCTCTGGTCTTCACGCTGCGCCGGATGGGCCGGCCGGAGAAGCTGGAGTCCGCGGCGGGCGCGGCGCCGCCCGCCGCCGCGGGCGTGCTGCGGCTGGAGGCGCGGCTGCTGCGCGAGCCGGATCCGGCGGCGCGGCGGAAGCTGCTGCAGGACACGCCCCTGCCGGACAGCTTCCCGTACGCCTGGATGCACCGCGCCAACCGGTTCATCGGGGAGGGGCAGGCGGGCGATGCCCGGCAGCTCCTGGCGGCCGCCTTCGAGCGAAAGGTGCTCGCCGGCCGTGACCTGGTGGCGCTCGAGCTCGCCGCGCGTGCGACGCAAAACGACGGGGAGGGGTTGAAACGCACATCCGACCTCCTGCTGGCGCGCGGCGGCCCGGCCGAATTGCAGATCCTCGCCCAGCATTTGATCGTTCATCCGCGGCGAGAGCTATTGGCCCGCGTGCTGGCGGCGATGCCTGCGCCGGCGCCCCCGACCGACGATTGGCGGGCCGCCCTGCTCGCCCTTTATTGCGCCGCCGGCGTCGAAAAGGACCGACCCGCGCTCAAGTTGGTGCGTGAGCGCTTCGAGCCGACGTTCGGGGCCACCCAGGCGGGCCTCGCCGAACTGGAACTGTTTTTCTTGGGCCGGCTGGAGGCGCGGCCCTTTTTTACCGTGTTGCCCCGGGTTGAGCCCCTGCCAACCGAGCTGCTGTATGCATTGCTTGAAAGGCACTTGGAAATGTTTCGCGCCGACCTGCGCGCGCCGTCGCAAATGAAATTGGAAAAGCCGGTAAACTAGGGACATCCCCCTATCAATAATTGACCCTTCGGCCCGATTATCCACACTGACGCGCGTGAAGCTTCCCGTCTCCATTCCGGTATTCGCCCGCGGCCTCCTCGCCGCGGTGGCGCTGGCCGTCGTGGGCGGAAATCTCGGCGCCCAGATCGTCTTCAACGAGAGCTTCCGCGGCAACGGTGCAACGGGCTGGGTCTTCGGCGGATCCCCGACATCCACGGTGCCCTACCTGACGGCCAACACGGTGGATTCGAACGGGACTGGATGGCTGCGCCTGACCGAGAACGTCACGAACCAGTCGACGTACGCGCTGCTCGACAGCTCGATCTTCTCGGTGAACGCGCAGATCCAGATCGAGATGGAGTACGCGTTCTGGAACGGCACCGGGGCGGACGGCATTTCGTTCTTCCTGATCGACGCGGCGACGAACGAGGCGACTTTCCAGCCGGGGTCCTACGGCGGTTCGATGGGCTATGCGCAGCGCACGGGCGAGTCCGGCATGCCGGGAGCCTACCTCGGTTTCGCCTTCGACAACTGGGGCAATTTCGCGAACCCGACGGAAGGCCGCAATGGCGGCGTCGGCTTCCGGCCGAATTCCGTCACGGTGCGCGGCCCCGAGAGCAGCAACTACGAGTTCATCGCGACGAGCGGCACGCTGCCGACGCAGATGGACTTCCCGTCGTACACGACGCGGCCCGACCAGTCGGGCATGGATTACCGCGCGTTCCGGCTCACGCTCGACGCCAACAACCAGCTGAACGTGGAGCTGAAATTCGGCGTGAGCGGCACGTACACCTCGGTCCTCACGACCGACCTTTCCTCGTACGACCGCCCCGATTTCTTCAAGATCGGGTTCACCGGCGCCACGGGCGCGTCGACCGACATCCATGAGGTCCGCAACCTCAGCGTGACGATGACCCCGTGGCAGCCGACCGCCGTGGAGTGGGACAACGGCGCCGCCACGACGGCGTGGTCGACCGCCACGAACTGGGTGGGCGACGCCCTGCCGCAGACGAACGCGGACGTCCTCTTCGGCGATGCGCCCGCCGGCGGGCCGCAGTCCGTGGTACTCAATTCCGCGCTGCAGCTGAATTCGATCACGTTCGACTCGGGCTTCAACTACTCGCTGAGCGGCACCGGCACGATCACGCTGGGCAACACCGGCACGGTCGGCCTGCCGGCGATCAACGTGAACGACTACAACGGCGCCCAGGCCCAGCACCACGTCGGCAACGCCCTCACGCTGGCCGAGGACCTGCGGATCAACAACTACTCCTTCAGCACGCTCTGCCTGAACGGCGCCATCACGACCGCCGGGAATGACATCAAGATCAACGGCATGGGCGCGGTGAACTTCAACGCCGACATCATGGGCTCCGGCGACTTGACCAAGAACGGCGAGGGCACCACGACGATCGGCAACGACAACTCGGACGGCTCCGCCTGGACGGGGGATGTCACGATCAACAACGGCATGGTGGTCGTCTCGGCCAACGGCGCGCTGGGCACGACCGGGGGCACGACGACGGTGAACAGCGGCGGCGTGCTCGGGTTTCGGGACACCACCGGCTCGGGACTCAACTACTCGCTGGGCGAATCGGTCACGATCTCCGGGCGCGGCTACTGGCGAGGCGGGGAGGGCGAGACGGGCGCGATTTACAACGACGGCGGGAACAACGCCTTCGCGGGCGCCATCACGCTCGCGGCGGATTCCGCGGTCGGGTCGCGCGATGGCACCCTGACGCTCAGCGGCGCGATCGGGCAGTCGGGCGGAGCCCGGTCCCTGACGAAGGTCGGCGACGGGGCGGTGAGCCTGACGGGGACGAACCTCTACAGCGGCGACACCGTGGTGGCGGGGGGCGCCCTCCGCGTGACCACGTCCAGCCTGCCGGGCGGGTACGACACCTCGAACACCGGGAGCAACTTCGGCGCGGTGGTTCTCGCGGGCGGCGTGCTCGAGCTCGCCTCGAACCAGCTCTTCGAGCGCCGGCTCGGCACGGGCGAGGAGCAGATCAACTGGACCGGCGACGGCGGCTTCTCCGCCTCGGGCGGCAACCGCACCGTCTCGCTCACCAATTCCAGCGGCGTGGCCGACGGCCTGCTCACCTGGAACGCCGGCAGCTTCGTCCCGACCGGCAACGCGCTCCTGCTCAGCTCGGACTACGCGGACTCGACCGTCACCCTGACCAACGCGATCGCGTTCGGGTCGGCGGTCCGCGAGGTGCGGGTGGCCGACGGCGCGGCGGCCACGGACGGCGTCCTCTCGGGCACCCTCAGCGGCACGGGCGGGTTGAACAAGACCGGCGACGGCACGCTGTCCCTCACCGGCACCAACACCTACACCGGCGAGACCCGGATTTCCGACGGCGCGCTGCGCGTCACGACCGCCGGCCTGGTCGGCGGCTACGACACGACGAACACGGCGAGCAACTTCGGCGCCATCAACCTCGCCGGCGGCGTGCTCGAGCTCGCGTCGGCCTCGACGTTCAGCCGGACGCTCGGCACGGGCGAGGAGCAGATCTACTGGAGCGGCGACGGCGGCTTCTCCGCGTCCGGCGGCACCCGCACGGTGCAGCTCAACAACAGCACCGCCGCCGTCACCTGGGGCTCGACGGCGAATTTCGTCGGCGCGAGCAACCAGCTCATCCTGGGCTCCAACAGCTCGGACAACACGATCATCTTCAACTCCGGCCTCAACCTCGGCGGCGGCACCCGCACGATCCGCGTCCAGGACGGCTCCGCGGCCGAGGATGCCCGGCTCGCGCAGGTGGTGAGCAATGGCAGCCTTGCCGTCGTCGGCGACGGCCGGCTCGATTCCACGGCCGCCAACACGCTGGCGGGCGCGGTCACGGTTTCCGGCGCCGAGTTCCGGCTGCGCGACACCGGCACGATGGCGAGCGTCACGAGCATCACGGTGAACAACGGCGGCACGTTCTCGATCGACAACACGTCGACCAACAGCGGCACGCGCGTCAACAACTCGGCCGCGGTGACGCTGGCCGGCGGCACGTTCAGCCTCCTCGGCCGCTCGGGCAACAACAACACGACCGAGACCGTCGGCGCGCTGACGCTCGCCTCGGGCGGCAACACGGTGGACGTGACGCGCGGCGGCACGAGTGCCTCGGCGCAGCTCACCTTCGCCAGCCTGGCGCGCGGCGCCGGCGCGACCGTCGATTTCACCACGGGCGGCGGCGGCACCCTTGGCAGCACCTCCGACAATCCGCGGCTTTACTTCACGACGGCGCCGACGCTCGCCTCGAACGTCCTCGGCTATGCGACCGTGGACGGCGCGGCTTTTGCCGGGTACAGCTCCGTCAACGGCAGCACCCCCGACGGCGTCTACGCCGTGGCGGGGACGAACACCGCGCAGAACTCCTGGTCCACATCGGTCAATGCCACGCCGACGGCGGACCAGACGCTCACGGCGAGCCGCACCGCCGGCTCGCTCAGCCTGGGCTCGGGCATCGATGTCGCGCTGGCGACGAACACGCTCACGCTCAACAGCGGCGGCCTGCTGAAGACCGGCGCCACCGGCTCGACCATCTCCAACGGCACCCTCCGGACCGCGACGGGGCAGGGCGAGCTCTACGTCCATGTGTACGGCGCCGGCGGGCTCGACGTCAGCGCCGTCATCGCCGACAACGCCGCCGCGAAGGGGCTGACGAAGGCCGGCGACGGCACGCTCACGCTCTCCGGCTCGGCCGCGAACACGTTCACGGGCACGACGACGGTCAACGACGGCACGCTGGCGCTGAACAAGACCGCCGGCGTCACGGCGATCGCGGGCGACATCACGGTCGGCGACGGGCGCTCCACCGACATCCTCCGGCTCGACGCCGACGAGCAGATCGCCGACAGCGCCGACGTGACGCTGCGGGGCGGCGCGTACGGCGAGACGATCCTCCGCTACAACAACAGCGCCGGCGGCATCTCGGAAACCTTCGCCACGCTCACCATCGACGGCACCGCGATCATCGACTTCGCGGGCGGCAACGTCTGCGACGCCAATTTCCTGTACCTCGACGACCTGCTGATGGCCGTCGGCACCCAGCTGCTCGTGCGCAACTGGATCGACTTCTCCGACTTCCTCCTCGTCCGCAACACCTCGCTCAACGTCCCGGGGCTGCTCTCGCAGATCCAGTTCGAAGGCTACGGCGCGGGCGCCTACTGGCAGGACTACGACTCGGTGTACTCGCGGGTCACCCCGGTGCCCGAACCCTCGACCTACGGCGCGATCCTCATGGGCGCGGGCCTCGCGCTCTTCGGCTGGCGGCGCTGGCGGCAGGCTCGTTCGGCGCGGGCCTGAGGCGCGGGATTCCGCGGGTTTTCCCTTCAGCCGGCGCCGCCCGTGTCGATGCGGAGGCGGGCCCCCGGGCCCCTCCCATGAACAACGGTCGCGCCGCGATCATCCAGCTCGGCACCAACCTGCCGCCGTCGATCGGCGTCTTCGGACGCCTGCAGCGGCTGCTGGAGAACCCGGATTGCGACGTCGGCGACATCGTCGAGCTGGTGCAGATCGACGCCGCGCTGACGTTCCAGGTCCTCAAGCTTGCCAACAGCGCGGTCTACGGGCTGCGGCAGCGGTGCGAGTCGCTCGAGGACGCGGTCGGCCGCATCGGCTTCGGCGACGTGCACCAGCTCGTCGGCCTGGCGATCTCGCGGCAGGTGTTCCAGGGGGACCTGGCGAGCTACGGCCTCAGCGCGGCCAAGCTCTGGGAGAACTCCGTCGCGACCGCCGTGCTGGCGGGGGCGATCGCGGACGCGGCGGGCGAGGACGCCCGGAACGCCTACGCCGCCGGGCTGCTGAGGAACATCGGCCGGATCATCCTCGACCGCCACGCCAACGCGGGCCGCTATCCCGGTCCGGACGTGGCGCCGGACGCGCACGCCTGGGAAAAGGAGACCTACGGATACAGCGCGGGCGAAGCGGCGGCCATGCTGCTCGAGCACTGGCGCTTCGCGCCTGACATGGTCGGCGCGGTCTGTGCGCACCGGTCGCCGGCGGAATCGCGGGAATTCAGGCCCTCGGCGTCGCGCCTGCACCTGGCTTGCGCGGTGGTCGCCGACTGGGGGATGGCGCTGCCGGGCGAGGCGTCCGGGTGGTCCGTCGACCTCCCGACCCTCGAGCTGGCGGGGATTGATGCGGATCGCCTCGCCTCGGCCCGGGAGCGGGCGCTCGCGGAGTTCGCCCGTTGCGCGACGCTCGGGTGGTCCCACGCCGCGTAGGCGGGCCGCGCGCGGCGTCGGGCCTGCGGCGCCGGCCGGAGCGGCCGATGGTCAGGGCGCGGCCGTCGGCGCGGCGGTGAAGACCGAGATGCCGTAGATCGCGAGCATCGCGAGCGCGCACGCGAGGCGCACCACCGTCGAGGCGAGGAAGCCCAGGGCGGCGCCGAGGCCCGACTTGAACGCCTGCGCATCGGTCCGCTTCGCGCCCCATTTCTCGGCCAGGACGGCGCCGAGCATCGTGCCGAAGAGCAGGATCGGCAGGGAGAAGAACATCCCCACCAGCGCGCCGCCGGACGCGCCAGCCATGCCCCATTTGCCGCCGCCGAAGAGCCTCGTCCCGACCAGCGTGCAGGCCATGTCGGAGATGATGGAGGCGAGCCAGAACACGCCGATCCAGGCGACCGCCGTCCACGAGAGCGTGTCCGGCAGGAGCCACTTCTGCAGCAGCACGCCGCCGAGGATGAGCGTCGTGCCCGGCAGCAGGGGCAATACGGAGCCGGCCAGCCCCACGAGCAGGAGCACGATGACGAGGCACCAGATGGCGATGTCGGCGGCGGCCATGCGCTGCTAACACAAGCGGGCGGGCGGCGGTTGCAAGTTCCCTGAGCGGTTTTTCCGGCCCCGGTTCCCGCCCGCCCCGATCCGTGAAACGGCCGAACCTCCGCCGGATCCCCGCGGCCCCAACCCGACGTTCAGCGGGGCGCCCGAGGATCGAACCGGAGGATCAATCCTCCCCCATCCGCACGTTGCGCCGTTCCTTGATGAAAAACAGGCCGACGAAAAACGTGATCAGCGCCACCGTGATCGGGTAGGCGAGGCCGGCGTAGATGTTCTTGGTCTTGTCCACGAGCGACGACGCGATGTACGGCGTGAGGCCGCCGAAGACCCCGTTGCCGATGTGGTAGGGCAGGGACATCGACGTGTAGCGGATGCGGGTGGGGAAGAGCTCGACGAGGAACGCGGCGATCGGCCCGTACACCATCGTGACGAACAGCACCTGGACGAACACGAGCGCGACCAGCATCGTCTGGTTCATCGGATTCGAGAATTTCATCATCCCCTGGTAGATGGGCACGTACAGGAGCGCCGCGAGCAGGCAGCCCGCGAGGATGATCGGCTTGCGGCCGATCTTGTCGGACAGGCTGCCGAACAAGACGAAGAAAGGCGTCGCGAGCAGCAGCGCATAGACGATGATCATGTTCGCCGTGACGAAATCGATGCCGGCGCTGCGCTGCAGGAAGAACAGGGCGTAGAATTGGCCGGTGTACCAGACGACGCCCTGGCCGGCGACGGCCCCGAAAAGCGCCAGGACGACGAGCCGGCGGTTCTCCGGCTGCACGAAGCTTTCCTTGAGCGGGTTTTTCGAGAGCTTGCCGGCGGACTTGGCCTTCGCGAACAGCGGGGACTCCTCCATCTTCAGCCGGATGTAGTAGGAGATGAGGACGAGGAAGATCGAGAGGAGGAAGGGGATGCGCCAGCCCCAGGCGTTGAAGGTCTCCTGTCCCAGGCCTTGCCGGCAGGCGAGGATGACGCCCAGCGACGCGAAGAGGCCGAGGGTGGCGGTGGTCTGGATGAAGCTGGTGTAGAACCCGCGTTTTCCGTCGGGCGAGTGCTCGGCCACGTAGGTCGCCGCCCCGCCGTACTCGCCGCCGAGGGCGAGGCCCTGGACCAGGCGCAGCACGGTGAGCGCGAGCGGCGCGAACACGCCGATCTCGGCATAGCCCGGCAGCAGGCCGATGAGGAACGTCGATCCGCCCATCAGCACGAGGGTCAGGAGGAACGTGAACTTGCGGCCGACCATGTCGCCGAGCCGGCCGAAGACGAGGGCGCCGAACGGCCGCACAATGAACCCGGAAGCAAAGACCGCGAGGGTCTTCAGGAAGCCCGCGGTGGGATTGTCCCCGGGGAAGAACTGCGTGGAGAGGATCGTGGCGAGCGCGCCGAAGAGGTAGAAGTCGTACCACTCGATGAGCGTGCCGGCAGAGGAGGCGCCGATCACTTTCCAGATGCCGGTTGTGGCCGGGGGGTGGGTGCGGGTCATGATGAAAGCCCGCGAGGGATAGGCGGCGCCCACCGGGCCGGCAAACCTTCGTTCGTGTCTTATTATTGAACGATCGCCCGCCGGACGGGGCCGCGTCCTTCGGTGCTACAGGCCCGGGCTGGTGCTGGCGTGCTCCTCGTCGGGCGGCGTGAATCCGCGGCGCATCACGTTCTCGGCGACGGCGCGGGGAAAAAGGAAGTTCTGCAGGTAGTCCACGCCGCCGGCCTTGGTGCCGCCGCCGGACATCCGGAATCCGCCGAAGGGATGCCGCTGGACGATGGCGCCGGTGATGCCGCGGTTCAGGTAGAGGTTGCCCACGAGCATCTCCTGCTGCGCCCGCTCGAGCGCGCGCGGGCTGCGCGAGAACAGCCCGCCGGTGAGCGCGTAATCGGTGCCGTTCACGAGCGCGAAGGCCTCGTCGAGGTCCCTCGCGCGCAGGACGGCCACGACCGGTCCGAAGATCTCCTCCTGCGCGATCTGGTGCTCGGGCCGGACGTCCACGAAGACCGTGGGCGGCACGAAATACCCCCCGGCGGGGGCGTCGCCCTGGAAGGCGAGCTTCGCCTCCTTTTTGCCCTGCTCGATGATCCCGAGGATCTTCTTCTGCGCGTCGGCGTCGATCACCGGTCCGACCAGGGTCCCGGGCTCCGCCGGGTCGCCGACCGGGAACGAGCGGCAGGCGGCGACGAAGCGCTCGACGAAGTGGTCGTACACGCCGTCGAGCACGATGAGGCGGGAAAGGGCCGAGCATTTCTGCCCGCTGAAGCCGAAGGCGCTGTAGAGCGCGGCCGGGATCGCCTCGTCGAGGTCGGCGTCGTTGTCGATCACGAGCGCGTTCTTCCCGCCCATCTCGCACACGACCTTCTTGAGGTTGCGCTGGCCGGGCAGCGTGCGGCCGGCGGCCTCCCAGATCTTCAGCCCGACCGTGCGCGAGCCGGTGAAGGCGACGAAATCGACGTCGCGGTGCGCGACGAGGTGGGCGCCGACGTCCTCGCCGCGGCCCGGCAGGAAGTTCAGCGCGCCCGCGGGCGCGCCGGCCTCGGTGAGGATTCCCATCAGCACGGCCCCGATGACGGAGGTCTGCTCGGCCGGCTTCATGATCACGGCGTTGCCCGCGACGAGCGGCGCGACCACGAGGCCGGTAAGGATCGCGAGCGGAAAATTCCACGGCGCGATCGCCACGCCCACGCCGCGGGGCGTCCAGGTCTGCACGCAGCGCTCGCCGGCGACGGCCTGGGTGACGGCGGGCCGCCCGAGCTTCCGCATCTCCGCGGCATAGAACCGGCAGAAGTCGACCGCCTCGGAGACATCCGCGTCGGCCTCCATCCACGGCTTGCCCGCCTCGAGGATCAGCAGCGCGTTGAGCTCGAAGCGCCGCGCCTGCATGAGGTCGGCCGCGCGCTCCAGCACCCGCGCGCGCTCGTCGACCGCCGTCGCGCGCCAGGCCGGGAACGCGGCGTGGCCCGCCGCGACCGCCGCGTCGGCGTCGGCCACCGTCGCGCGCGCCCATGAGCCGACGACCTGCGCGGGCCGGGCCGGGTTCACCGAGGCGACGTACTCGCGGTCGGCGACCTTCCGCCCGCCGATGAACAACGGGTGTTTCTGCCCGAGCTTGGCGGCGTAGGCGGCGAGCGCCGCGCGCTGCCGGTCCCGGTTCGCCGCGAGCGAGTAGTCGGTGTTGGGGATGTTGCGGAAGGCCGCCGCGGCGGGCTTTCCCGCGCGCGGCGGCGCGGCGCGCTCCGCCTCGGCCAGCGTCGTGACCGGGTTCTCGAGCAGCCGGGCGCGCGTCGCTTCGCCGGTGTTCTTCAGGCGGAGGAAGCCCTCGTTCGAAGTGTTTTCGAGCAGCCGGCGCACGAGGTACGCCATGCCGGGCAGCAGTTCGCCGATCGCGCAGTATTCGCGGACGCGGTGGCCCATCTGGAGGAGCGCGGCCTTGAGCTCGTCCGCCATGCCGTAAAGCGCCTGGAACTCGTAGGCGCGCGGGTCGATGCCGCGTTTCTCGGCCTGGACGATCGCGTGCGCGCAGGAGCGGACGTTGTGGGACGCGAAGTTCGGGGTGACGATGTCGATGCTCTCGAGGAGGAAGACGGTGAGCTTCTCGTAGTTCGCGTCCGACTCGGCCTTGCGCTCCCAGACCGGCACGGGCCAATCGCGCTGGCGGGCGAGCGTGGTCTCGTAGTCCCAATAGGCGCCCTTCACGAGGCGGACGCTGAGGGGGCGGCGCTGCTGGCGGGCCCAGGCGACCAGGTCGCGGAGATCGCGCTCGCAGTCGCGCAGGTAGGCCTGGATCGCGATGCCGATCGCGGGCTGCTGCGCGAACTCCGGCTCGGAGAAGATCGACTTGAAGAGCGCGAGCGTGAGGTCCTTCAGCTTGTAGCTCTCCATGTCGAAATTGATCAGCGCGCCGACCTCGGCCGCGCGGCGGAGGATGGGACGGAAGCGCTCCTTCAGGGCGACGATCGAATTCTCGGGGTCGGCCGGATGGACATCCGGCGTGAGGGCCGAGATCTTGACGGACAAGTTCAGGCGCGGCAGCGGCCCGTCCGGGCCGAGGTCGGAGAAGCACGGCTGGGGCTCCTTCGCGAAATGGCGGGACACCGAGTCGAGCACCTCGAGGTTGCGCTGCAGGAAGACGTCGGCCTCGGCGTCGCTCACGACGGTCTCGCCGAGGAGGTCGATCGTGGTCGCGAGCCCGAGCTTGGCGTTCCGGCGGATCTGCTTCACGAGGTCCTCGCCGGTGCGCCCGGCGACGAACTGGCCGGCCATGTCGACGACCTGGGCCTTGACCGGCCCGGCCACGAGCGCGGGCGCAAACGACGAGGCCGCGAGGCCGGCCTTCAGGGCCGGGTTCAGCGCGACCGCCTTGTCGCCCAGGTATTCCTGGAGGTGCCGCACGATCTCGGCCGAGGAGTCGAGGGAGGGCAGGACGTCGACAAAGCGGAAGAGCTGGGTCTTGAACGCGGGATCCTGCATCGACCATTCCATCAACCGCGCGTACGCGCCCTTCTTCGAGAACAGCGCGGGCGGCGGCTGCTGGTCCATGAGGGCGAAAAGTCGCTCACCCTTCGCGCGGACGGCGTTCTCGATGCTGGGGTCGGCGGGCAGGAAGTCGGGCATGGGCGGTGACGGCGCAGTCTCGTCGGGCGGAGTCTTTTATCAAGGGCCCCGGGGTAGGCCGAAGGGAGCAAAGCACCCCGCCGCACCCGCGGGCGACCGCCGCGCAACCCCGGGTTCGGATCGGGGTTATGAGCTTGGCCCTTCGTGGGTTGCGTGGCAGGAGGTTTCTGCAACTTGGCGGCGGACCGCCGTGTTCTGAGCGTGAATGACGGACCCACAGTGCACACCACCACCCAGGGCGTAACGACCCCGACCGACTTCACGACCTTCATGCGCAACTACCAGAACATGGTTTATTCCACCGCGGTGCGTCTCATCGGCAACGAGACGCAGGCGGAGGACATTGCGCAGGAGGTGTTCCTCAAGGCCCACCAGCACTGGGACAACCTCAAGGGCAGCCCGACGGCCGGCGGCTGGCTGAAGACCGTCGCGACCAACCTCTCCATCAACCACGTCCAGCGCTACAAGAAGCGCTGGAGCTTTTTCTCGGACCTCGTGCACAAGGGCGACGAAGGCGAGGAGAAGGAGGTCGAGTTCGCCGCGCCGGACACGTTCTTCAGCGGCATGGATTCCGGCGAGCGGCGCGTGTGGATCGAGCGGGCCCTGGAAAAGCTCCCGGAGCACCAGCGCGTCCCGTTGGTGCTGTTTCATTTCGAAGACCTGCCTTACGAGGACATCGCGAAGAAGCTCGGCGTGTCCCTGAGCAAGGTGAAGACCGACATCCTGCGGGCGCGCGAGGCGCTCGCAAAAATCCTGCTGCGCTCCGGCGCCAGCCATGAGAAATTCCAAGCTTGAGGGCCCCATGAAGAAGCTGACCGAAAAGGAACTCGAGCAATTCGTCCACGCGGCGCTCCGCAGCCTGCCGGACCGCAAGGCGCCCGGCACCCTCGAGGCGCGCGTGCTCGCGGCGGTCGAGCGCCAGGCGGCCATCGCATGGTGGCACAAGGGCTGGGCCTACTGGCCGTCCGCCGTCCGCGCGGCCTTCCTGGCCGTGGCCACGGCCGTCAGCGGCGCCATCGTGTTCGCCGCCTACGCGATGTTCGCGGGGCTCGACACCGCCGCCGTGATGACGGACGTGAGCGAGCGCTTCGCCGGCGTGACGCAGCTGTTCACGCTGCTCCAGGCGCTCGTGGACCTGTGCCGGGCGTTCCTGGCCGGGATCCCGCCGCTCTGGCTCTACGGCGGACTCGCCATGGTGGGCGCGCTCTACGCGTCGCTTTTTGGACTCGGCGCCTTCGCCTACCGCACCCTTTACCGCACCCCCTGATCGCAGTCGTGAAATGAAGACCTTCCGCAACCCCCTGCAGTATTTCCTTGGGCTGACGCTGGCCGTCATGCTGGCGTCGCCGCTGGCGGCCCGGAACCCGCCGCCCGAGCCGCGGGACGAATCCGCGCCGCCGGCCGCGCCGGTCGCGCCCGCCGAGCCGGCCGATGAAGAAAAGCCCGCGAAAAAGGCCGACCGGGCCGACCACCCGGACCGCGAGCTTCGGGAGCTCGACGGGACGGCGAGCCCGCGCGAGCGGTCGCACCGCCAACGGCGCGAATACATCTACACCGACGACGCGCCGGTGGGTCACCAGACGGTGCCGAGCGACGTCCGCCAGGGGGAGCTCATCTCGATCTTTGGCAGCTCGACCGTCGACGGCCACGTGACGGGCGAGGCCATCTCCGTTTTCGGAGACACCACCGTCAACGGCCGGGTCGATGGCGAGGTGTTGTCGGTCCTCGGCACGACGACCATCAACGGCTACGCCGGGGGCGAGGCGTTCGCGGTGCTCGGCGACGTGATCCTGGGACCCGATGCCGAGGTCCGCGGCGACATCGTCGCGATCATGGGCCGCGTGGTGCGCGCGCCGGGCGCCAAGGTTCGCGGCGAGATCATCCAGGTGGGATTCGGCGGCTTGGAGAGCCCCAACTGGATCCATGCCTACGTCGAGCAGTGTCTGAAATATGCCCGTCCCCTCGCGATCGGCGAGAACCTCGGCTGGGTTTGGGCGGTCGCGGCCGGGTTCCTGATCTTCTACATGCTTCTCGCGCTGGTCTTCCCACGCGGGATCGAGCGCTGCGCCGAGGTTCTGGAGCAGAAACCCGGCAACACGATCATCGCGACGATCGTGACCGCCCTGTTCATGCCCGTGCTGATTGTGGTCCTCGTGATGACGGGCATCGGCATCGTGCTGATCCCTTTCGTCGTCATCGGGCTCTTCATCGCGGGCCTGTTCGGCAAGGCGGCGGTCCTCGCCTGGTTCGGGCGCCGGTTCACGCCCGCCTTCGGCAGCGGCCCGCTGGCTCATCCCGTGGCGGCCGTGCTGCTCGGCGGCTTGGTGGTCTGCGCGCTGTACCTCATCCCGTTCCTCGGTCTGCTGCTCCAGCAGCTCTTCACCATCCTCGGCACGGGAATGGTGGTGTATGTGTTGCTGCTGGCCTCGCGTCGCGAGAAGGCCGTGCCCGCGCCCGCGGCCGCCGCGGTTGCCGCTGCGCCGCTCGCCGTGCCCGGCTCTCCCACGATGGCGGTGCCTCGCGCGCCGATCTCGCCGGCGATGCCGGCGACGGCCGGGATGGGCGGCACGGTTGAGGGCGCGCCCCCGGTCGTGTCCGCGGTCCCGCCGATCCCGACGGTGCCCCCGATCATGATCTCCGCCGCCACCCTCCCGCGGGCCGGGTTCTGGATCCGCCTTGCGGCCGCGTTCCTCGATTTCCTGCTCATCGGCGTCGCGACGATGATGATCCATGAGATGGTGCGACTCCGAGTCGACGGGCCGGGCTTCCTCTTCTTCGCCCTCGCCGTCTACAGCGCGGCGCTGTGGAAGTCCCGGGGCACGACCATCGGCGGCATCATTTGCGGCCTGAAGGTCGTGCGGACCGACGACCGCCCGATCGACTGGACCATCGCCATCGTGCGCGCGCTGTCGGCGTTCCTCTCCTTCGCGGTCGCGGGCCTGGGCTTCATCTGGGTCGCGTTCGACGATGAGAAGCAGAGCTGGCACGACAAGGTGGCGGGCACGACGATCGTCAAGGTGCCGAAGGGCGTCTCGCTGCTCTGAGCCATGAATGCCCTCCTGCTGTTCGTCGCCTGGTGCTGCCTCCTCGTGCTGTGCTGGCCGCTGGCCTTGCTGGCGCTCATGCTGCTGCCGTTCGTCTGGCTGCTGTCGATCCCGTTCCGGATTCTCGGCGCGGTCGTGACGGGCCTCCTGGCCTTCGTTAAGGCGCTCTTCCTGCTGCCGGCGCGCCTGCTGGGGCACCGGACCTGAGGCGGGGCGGAGTTCGGGGCCGGGGCTCGCCCGGACGCGCGCGTCACGCCCGCCTTTTCGTTTGCCCGGCCGCCGGGTTCTCGCCTACAGGATTGCAGCCTATGGCGAAGCCACTGGTCGGGATCATCATGGGCAGCTCCTCGGATTGGGAAACGATGCGGCATGCCGCCGATGCGCTCGCCTCGCTGGGCATCCCGTACGAGAAGCGCGTGGTCAGCGCCCACCGGACGCCGAAGCTGATGTTCGCGTATGCGGAGGCCGCCGAACGGCGCGGGTTGCGGGCGATCATCGCCGGCGCGGGCGGCGCGGCGCACCTGCCCGGCATGGTCGCGTCCCTGACGACGCTGCCGGTGCTCGGGGTCCCCGTGGAGTCGAAGACCTTGAAGGGCCTCGACTCGCTCCTCTCGATCGCACAGATGCCCGGCGGCGTGCCGGTCGCGACGTTTGCGATCGGCAAGGCCGGGGCGGTGAACGCGGCGTTGTTCGCGGCCTCGCTCCTGGCGCACGCCGACGCGCGGACGCGGAAGGCCTGGAAGAATTTCCGCACGGCGCAGACGGCCAAGATCCTGAAGATGCGGCTGCCGTAGCCGGCGCCGAGCGTCTCGCTTGATCCCCGCATTTCCCACCGTGCATCCTCGATCGGAACATTCGTCCTCGTGATTCTCCCCGGAAAAACCATCGGCGTGCTTGGCGGCGGGCAGCTGGGGCGGATGTTGGCGCAGGCGGCGGCGCGGATGGGCTATCATGTCCACGTCTACGAGCCGGCCGGCCCGTGCCCCGCGGGAGAGGTCGCGCGGCGGGAGACCAACGCCCCCTATGAGGATGTCGCGACGCTCGCGAAGTTTGCGAAGGGGTGTGACGTCGTCACCTACGAGTTCGAGAACGTGCCGTCGGCGCCGCTCCGCGAGATCGAGGGCCTGACGGCGCTGCATCCGCACTGGGAGGTGCTCGAGACCTGCCAGAACCGCTCCCGGGAAAAGAACTGGCTGCGCGCGAGCGGCTTTCCGCACGCGCGATTCGCCGAGGTGCCCGCGGGGGGCGACGTCGCCGCCGCCATCCGCGAAGTCGGGATCCCCTGCGTCGTGAAGACGGCTGATTTTGGCTATGACGGCAAAGGGCAGTTCAAGGTGCGCGGGGAGGCGGATGTGCTCGCCGCCGCCAAGGCCTTCGTCGCCCGGGCGTGCGTGATCGAGCAGTGGATCGATTTCGCCTGCGAGGTGTCGGCCGTGGTGGCCCGCTCGGACTCGGCGGCGGTACGCGTGTTCCCGATCACGGAGAACATCCACACGAACCACATCCTCGAATTCTCGATCGTCCCCGCCCGCGTCGCGCCGGCCGTCGCGGCCTCGGCCGAGAAGCTTGCGCGGCTCATCGCCGAGAAGATCGGGCTGGTGGGCGTGCTCGGCGTCGAGATGTTCGTCACGCGGGCCGGCGAGGTCCTGGTGAACGAACTGGCCCCGCGGACGCACAACAGCGGACACTGGACGCTCGATGCCTGCGCGACCTCGCAGTTCGAGCAGCAGGTTCGCGCGATCTGCGGGCTGCCGCTGGGCGACGTGACGCCGACGTCGCCCGTCGTGATGGTGAACATCCTCGGCGACGCCTGGGCGCACGGTGAGCCGAGATGGGCCGACCTGCTGGCGCAGGGCCGGGCCAAGCTGCACCTCTACGGGAAGGCTGATCCGCGTCCGGGACGGAAGATGGGGCATTTCACCGTGACGGCCCGCGACGCCGACCTGGCGCTCGAGCTCGCGCGGAAATACCAGGCACGGCTCTAGGACCGGCCGAATTCTTGCGGCCGGGAAGATCCGTCAGACGGCCGGCAGGACGGTCCCCCGGCATTCTCCGAGCCCGATTCGCCGGCGCCCGGGGGCGTCCGCGTAGCCGCGGAAGATCACCTCGTCCCCGTCGGCCAGGAACCGGCGTTCCTCCCCGTTCGGCAGCTTCAGCGGCTCGGCGCCGCGCCACGTCAGCTCGAGCAGGCAGCCGCGTGACCCACTGTCGGGCCCGGACACCGTGCCGCTTCCGAGCAGGTCGCCTGGCCGGAGATTGCAGCCATTGCTGGCGTGGTGGGCGAGGAGCTGGGCGGGCGTCCAATACATGTCCCGGAAATTCGCCGTGCTCAGCCGGTGGGGGGCCGCTCCGGAGGCGCGCATGCGGTCCGTCCAGAGGAACACCTCCAGCGTCAGGCCGATCGCCCCGGCGGCGGCGTCGGCCCGGTCATGGAGGTGGGGAAGGGGGGCGGGATCGCCGGCCGGCCGGGCGGCGGCGGCGGCCCGGAACGGCCGCAGGGCGTCGAAGGTGACGACCCAGGCGCCGACCGATGTCGCGAAATTCTTCGCGAGGAACGGCCCGAGCGGCTGGTATTCCCAAGCCTGCAGGTCGCGCGCCGACCAGTCGTTGAGCAGCGAAACGCCGAACAAATGCCGGGCCGCCTCCGCGACCGGGATCGGCGTTCCGAGCTCGTTGCCGGGGCCGACGTACAGGCCAAGCTCCAGCTCGTAGTCGAGGCTCTGGCTCGGCCCATGGACGGGGGCGGGGGCCTCGGGAGGCTTGCGCTGGCCGTTTGGGCGGCGGACCGGCGTGCCGCTGGCGACGAGGGAGGACGTCCGGCCGTGATAACCGATCGGCACCCACTTGTAGTTGGGCAGGAGCGGCTGGTCCGGCCGAAGCATCTTGCCGACGTTCGTGGCGTGGTGGATCGACGCGTAAAAGTCGGTGTAGTCGCCGACGGCCGCCGGGAGCAACATTTCGGCCCCGGCTTGCGGCACCAGGAGCGCTTGCACGCTTGTTCGCGTCGGGCCCGGCGGGCAGGTATCGGACCCCAGGAGCTCACTCAGCCGGTGGCGGAGTTCGGTCCAGGCCGCGGGTCCGAGGCGCATGAGGGCGTTGAGCGTCGGGCTTTGGCATGCCGGGGCGACGCTGTCGGGCAGCAGCCCCGCGTGTGCCGCTCCCGCCAAGTCAAGAATGCGGTCGGCGATCGCCACTCCGATGCGCGGGCTCGCCGCCGGGTGGGGGCGGAACACGCCGAACGGGAGGTTCTGCAGCGGAAAGTCGCCCGCGGAGCCAGGGGCGGGTTCGACCCAGCTGATCCGATGGGAATCGTGCGTGAAATCGAGGGAAGGGGTCATAGCCAGCCGAGGTCCTGGAGACCTTCAATCGGCTCCGTGAACGAGCACGAGCCGAAAGCCCTCACCAACGTGCGTCGCACGCGCTCGAGCTGGGCCGTGGAGACGGGGCGCTTCTTCCATTCCAAGGCATCGGGACTGCACCGGAAATGGGTCGCGTCCCCGTCGCGGAGCAGCTCGATTGCCTCCGCGTCGGCCGCGCCATCCTGCAGCAGCGCGGCCGTCAGGATAAGGTTGAGGAAACCATACATCGGGCCGGTCGCGCTGCCGGGCTCGTAGGTGAGCGGATAGATTCCGGCCAGCGCATGGTGCAGTCCGGCGGTCGCCTTGGCGCGCAGCCCGAGCCGCAGGCATTCCCGGTAAAACTGGATGACCCGGTCGGGGGCCGGGAACCCCTCGGGCGTGATGCCGCCCATCCTGAGCTTGGCCCCGAAGCCGAGGCGCGCGGCTTCCTGCAGGATCGGGGTCATTTCGCCCTCGGCCGGCACCTCGAGCCACACCTCAAGTTCGGCCGGAAGAGCGCTCAGGCGGGCGACGTGGCCGGCGGACTCGGGCTTGATTTCGAAGCTTACGATGCGGGCCGCGGCGTGGCGCGCGTTGAATGCCGCGATCGGCGGCCCATCCGCGGCCGGGTCGGACGTCCCGAGGGCGCTGAGGCCCCACCCGGATTGCTCCGTACAATGAAGGCCGGCGTACGCCTCCTCGAATTCAGGCAACCGGGCTACCGGCACCACGAATCGCCCGACCGCCGCCTGGTGGGCCCCAAGCCGGTAGGAGGCATGGTTCCGGACCGCCGTCGCCATGCCGAGTTTTGCCGGTGGAAACAGGCTCGCATAGTCAACGGCGCCGGCTAAAGCGGCGCGCAGCGCGGGACCGGGGCCGAACGAGGATGGCGCGGGCATGGGCGGCGTGTTGTCATTGCGGATACAGTCCCGTGGGCCGCTACGGCAATATCCAAGCGCTTGATGGCATGCCCCTAACGCAAGTAGGGTGAAATCGGGGTAATAAGTTTCGGATTGTGCTGCACACGTAAAATTGTTCCAGTCCGGCGGACAGATTGGTCAGGGCTGAGGACGAAAGTCACCGGCCCGGGCCTAACACAACACAGCGTAACTGACTAACTATGAACACTAGCTCCGCAAGGAACTTGCGGGCAGCGCTTGCGCTCATTTTGAGCGCAAGCCTCCCGGCACTCGCGGTGGGCCAGACGGCCCCCGCTGCCCCCTCCAACACCACTGAAGAGGGTGAGGTCAAACTCGAGAAGTTCGTCGTCACCGGCTCGTACATCCCGGCGACGGAAACCGCGATCAATGCCGGCGTCTCGCCGGTGGTCCAGATCGACCGCAAGGTGATCGACCAGTCCGGCTTCACCAACACCGCCGACCTCCTGCAGAAGATCACGATCTCGAATGGCAATGCTGTGCCGATTTCGAACAACGCGACCGGCTTCACCCCCGGCGCCACGTCCGTGTCGCTCCGCGCCCTCGGGCCCGAGGCCACCCTGGTGCTCATCAACGGTCGCCGCGTCGCCCCCTATCCGGTGGGCACGGGCGGCACCACCGCCTTCGTCGACCTGAACTCGATTCCGCTGTCCGCGGTCGAGAGCATCGAAATCCTCAAGGACGGCGCCTCCGCCCTTTACGGTGCCGACGCGGTGGCGGGTGTGGTCAACATCAAGATGCGCCGCGGCTTCGATGGCACGGAGGCGTTTGTCAGCTACGGCAACACGACCAAGGCCGACTCGTCCGAGGTCACCGCCAGCCTGATCACGGGCGCCTCGACGGACCGCGCGAACATCGTCGCCGGCCTCAACTACTACAAGAAGAACGCCATCGCGAACCGCGACCGCGACTATTCCGCGGTTCCCCCGTTCCTGAGCTCGAACTCCAGCCCGCTGAACCTCGAGCTCTCGCGCAACGCGGTGCTCGCGGCCGGCGTGCCGGCCTCGTCCATTCCGGCCGGCCTGTCCTTTTTCGGCCAGTCGGGCGCGACGAGCGGCAACAACGGCGCCGTTCCGGCCGCCAACTACGTCTACTCGGCCGGCCGCAGCTCGACGTTCAACTTCAACGAGTTCTCGATGTCGTATCCATCCAGCAAGCGCCTGGGCGCGTTCGCCTTCGGTGAGCGCAAGATCTTCGGCACCGACAACATCAAGGCCTACATCGACCTGTCGTACCAGAACGTGAAGACGGAGAACCAGCTCGCGCCTTCCGCGACCGGCAACTTCAACACGTCCGGCCAGGTGCAGCTGATCATCCCGGCCCGCACGGCCACGCCGATCCTGACCTACAACCTCGGCGGCGTGCAGACGACCGTCGCAGCCGGCGCGGCGGTTCCCGCCGGCGCCACCCCGGGGCCGGGCACGAAGTTCGTGAACGGCATGGCGCAGCGCCTCGCTCCCGAGGGCGCCTTCAACCCGTTCAATCCGTTCAACCAGGACATCTCGGGCGGCTCGCGCGCCCGCTTCGCGGAGTTCGGCAACCGCATCTTCCGCAACCAGACGGACGCCTTCATGTTCGCCACCGGCATCAAGGGCGAGAGCATCATGGACAAGTGGAACGCGGACCTGAACTTCAGCTACAGCTCGATCCGCGACACCTCGCGGAACACGCTCAACTCGTCCTCCTCGTTCAATCGCATCCTCAACGCCAACGACTCGTTCTTCCAGTCGGGCAGTGGTGACTTCGCGGGCACGACGACGCCGTACAATCCGTTCGGCTACTACCGGAACCCGATCGCCAGCAACGCGCTGGTCACGGACCTCGTGAAGTTCGA
Source organism: Opitutaceae bacterium (assembly GCA_035626915.1). Lineage (GTDB taxonomy): Bacteria > Verrucomicrobiota > Verrucomicrobiia > Opitutales > Opitutaceae > Didemnitutus. The sequence goes on along the minus strand of DASPMS010000076.1, from coordinate 22,802 downwards.
CGTCAAGGACGTCAACGAGTCCACCCTCGGCCAGGTCCAGTTCGTCGCGGCCACGGGCGATCTCTTCGCCCTCCCGGCGGGCGGCGTCGGCTTCGCGGTCGGCGGCGACTTCCGCCACGAGCAGCTCGACCAGTTCCCGGACCCGCTCGGCCGCACGGGCGACCTGATCGGTTCGTCGCCGAACGCCATCACGCGCGCCCAGCGCAAGATCGGCGGCATCTTCGTCGAAGGCCGCATCCCGGTCCTCGAGAACCTCGAGGTCAGCCTCGCCGCCCGTCACGAGAAGTTCTTCACGAGCGACCGTGACGCCACGGTCCCGAAGATCGGCGTCCGCTGGATGCCCATTCCGAACGAGCTGACCGTCCGCGCCAGCTACTCCGAGGGCTTCCGCGAGCCGTCGCTCTACGAGCTCTATTCCTCGCCGGTCGCGGCGCTGACGCCGATCACCGATCCGCGCAACGGCGCGTTCGAGTCCGAGCAGCCGATCACCCTGGCCGGCAATCGCCGCCTCGAGGCCGAGGAGACCGAGTACATCAACGTCGGCGTCGTCTGGTCGCCCGAGGCCCCGAGCCTCAAGGGCCTGACCCTCGGCGTGGACCTGTGGCGCATCGAGCGGCAGGGCACGGTTGACGCTGATCCGCAGGACACCGTCGACCGCATCCTCGGCACCGCCCCCGGCGGCGCCCTCCCGGGCGAAAGCGTGCTCCTCACGCCCTCCGGCCTGATCGACGTCGTGAACTCCGTGTTCTTCAACGTCGGCCAGACCAAGGCGGAAGGCGTCGACCTGAGCGCCAGCTACACCTGGTCGACCGACACCCTCGGCCGCTTCGAGGCCACCACCTACTGGACGTTCCTCAACAAGTTTGAGCGCGCGTCCGTCGCGGGCGCCCCCCTCGTCGACCTCGTCGGCACCGATGTCACCGGCATCGGTGAGGACGGCTACCTCGAGTGGAAGGGCCGCGTGAACCTCGAGTGGACCTACCGCGGCTTCGTGGTGTTCATCTCGGGCCTCTACAACGACGGCTTCGAGGACTTCGACCTGAACGGTGACCCCTTCCAGGTCGACGACCGCTTCCTCGTCGACGCGCAGGTGTCGTACAACTTCCGCGACACGATGGGCGAGTGGCTGGCTGACACCAAGCTCACCATCGGCGCGCGCAACGTGTTCGACCGCGATCCCCCGCAGTCCTTCGGCTTCGGTGGCAACTCGACCGGTTACCCGAGCTTCCTCTACAGCTCGGAGGGCCAGTTCGTGTACGCCGCTCTGAGCCGCAAGTTCTGAGCGAAGGATCCCCTGAAAGTTTCAGCGCCCGCCGGAAACGGCGGGCGCTTTTTTTTGCGCCGGATTTCTCGTTGTCAGTCCGGCCCGCCCGGCAACCATCGGTCGCATGCAGCTCCTGCGCCTCGCCTTCCTCGCCGCCGGCCTCGCCACCAGCGCCTGGGCCGCGGGATTCCTCGACCAGCTGAGCCCGGAACAAAGGCGGAAGCTCGGGCTGGACCAGCTCAGCGCGGACCAGCTCGCGGAGCTCGCCGCCGCGGTCGAGACCTACCGGCAGACGGGAGAAGTCGCCGCCGCGAAACAGGCCGCCGAGTCGGCGGTGGCCGAGTACAAGAAGAAGGAGGAGCCGAGCGTCGTCAGCCGCGCCCTCGAGGTCTTCAAGCGCAAGCAGGAGCAGGAGAAGTCGGCCGAGGAACGGATCACGGCCGTGCTGCAGGGCCGGTTCTCCGGCTGGAGCGGCGGCACGCTCTTCCGCCTCGATAACGGGCAGGTGTGGCGCCAGGCGGCGTCGGACAACTACCACACGAAGACCCGGGAGAACGTCCCGGTCGTGATCTACAAGTCCGCCAGCGGCTATTACCGGCTGCGCATCCTCGACGATGAGGGCGCCTGGGTCACGGTGAGGCGCGTCCAGTGATCGGCCGTCAGCGCGCGGGCATCTGGATGACCTCGGGCCGGCCGACCTGCACGGAGGCGGCCGGCGCCGGGGCGAGGTGCTCGGCCAGGAACCGTTCGACTGCGGAGTAGAACGAAATCGAGGCTTTCTCGTTGCGGAAGCCGTGTCCCTGCCGGCGCTCCTCGATGGCCTCGTATTTTTTCCCGTGCTTCTTGAGCTCGGCTTCGAGCCGCGTCCAGTGGTCGAACTTAACCCGCGGGTCCTTCGCCCCATAGGCGTGGAGAGTCGGCACCCGGATTTTGGCGACGTGATTCAGGGGTGACGTGAGCGCGCGGTATTCCTTCGTAGGGCCGACCCACTGGAGCTGGTAATTGATGTCGCGGCTGCGCTGGTCGGCGTCGTCGCCGCGGTCCTTGAACGTGATCTCGAGATCCGCGGCGCCGACATAGTTGACCGCGCAGGCATAGAGCTCGGGCGTGAGCGTCACCCCGGCGAGCGCCGCATACCCGCCATAACTGGCGCCCATGATCGCGACGCGCTCCGCATCCGCATAGCCCTCCGCGATCGCCCAGCGCACCGCGTCCGTCAGATCGTCCTGCATCGCGCGGCCCCACTGTTGGCGGCCCTTGTTGAGGAACTCCCGTCCATAGCCCCCGGAACCGCGGTAGTTCACGCGCAGCACCCCATATCCCCGGCTGGCGAGGAACTGGACCTCCGGGTCGAAGCCCCACGAGTCCCGCTGGCCGAACGGACCGCCGTGCGGCAGGATGATGAGGGGCCCGGGCCGGGTCCGATCGACGCCCGCAGGAAGGGTGAGGTAGCCGTGCAGGGTCAGCCCATCGCGGGCGACGAGGCTGATCGGCTGCGTCGGGCGCATCTGCCGGGGGTCGATCTCCCGGACGCGCCGGAACGTCGCCATCGTGCCCTTGGCCTGATCGAGCACGAAATAGGCGCCGGGCTCCCGGTCGGACCCGACCCAGACGAGCTTGATCATGCCGTCGGCGGACGAACTGGTGATCCGCACGTCGAGGCCGGCGAACGTGTTCTCCAGCTTCTGTTGCAGCGCGGCGCGGGCGGGGTCGAACCAATGATGGCGGATGCGGGCGGCCTCGTACTCCACCCCGAGCAACGTGCGATCATCCGGCGAAAAGATCAGGTTGGTGATCTCGCCTTCCGGCGGCACGAACAGGGGAGGCCCGGCCGCGCCGGTGTAAGGGTCGACCAGGTGGAGGGCCCCGCGGTCCTCATGCTCGCGCGAAATCACATACAGCGAGGCATCGTCGGCGGTGAACCGGAGCGGCGTCCACGTTTCTGCATAGCCGTGGAAGCGATGCCGGGCGAGGGGGCGCCAGGATTGCCCGTCGTCGCCGCGGTGCTCCCAGATGAGGTCGCCTTCGCGGACGATTGCGCGGAGGCGCAGCTTGCCGGCCCGGTCGGTCACGAAACCGTAATGCGCATCGGCCGGGTCGAGCGCATAGAGGGGCGAGCGCGCCTTGTTGCGGATGTTCAACCGGGCGACCATGACCTCGCCGTTGAGCGCCGCCAGCGTGGCCGTCTCGTCCGGGGCGAAGAAAGCCCGCACCACGATGCGGTCGGGGTCGCTGCGCAGCTCGTCCTCGATCACCGCCATCGTGCCCGCGACCGATCCCTCGCGGGACTGGGATTCCGCGAGCCGCTGGACGCGCCGGCCGGTAAGGTCGGTCGAGGCGATGAAGAACGACTCGTTGCCGCCGACGTCCGCATAGAACACGATCCGGTCGTTTCCCTTCCAGAAAAAGCCGACGAGGCTTTCATCCCGGCCTTGGACAAGCAGCCGGGCCTCGTTCGAGGCGCGGTCGAACAGCCCGAGCGCCATCCGGCCTTCGTACGGGAACAGGAAGGCGATCTTGCTGCCGTCCGGCGAGAGTCGCGGCTGGGCGACGTTGGGGAGCCCGAAGAAAGCCGAAATCGGCAGGGGGGCGGACGGGGGCGGCTGACCCCTCAAGCTGAGCGCCCCGATCGCGAGCGCTGACAGGAATCCGAGCCACCGGCGGGACATGGCCATGCCAATGCTCCGCCGGACGGGCGCCCGCAAGTCGCAAAGCGGGTTCCCGGGGGGGCGTTTCGTCGCTGCGGGCCGGCAGCCTGCCGCGGGTTTGCCGCATTCCACCACGCAGTTATGACATTTGATCTTGCCTCGGATTAGCGCGGCTCCATTAGGTGAGCCGTTACACCAAGCATCCTGCGGGACGGCCCGCAGGAGAGCGCAACACACAACTGCAACAGACTGAACGAACTATGAACGCTTCCGCAAGGAACCTGCGGGCGGCGCTTGGCCTTATTCTGGGCTTTGGTGCCTTCCCGTTCGCGCTGGCCCAAAACCAGACGCCCGCGACCCCCGCCGGGTCAAATACTGAAGATGCCGAAGTGAAGATGGAGGCTTTCTCCGTCGTCGGCTCGCGCATCAAGCGGCTCGACGTCGAGACCCCGAGTCCGACCGTCCGCATCACCGCGGCCGACCTCGAGAGCACCGGCTTCACCAACGTTGACGACGCGCTCCGCGCGCTGCCGTTCAACAACGGCGTCTCGATCACCGGCGACGGCTCGGGCACGAGCTTCGCCTCCGGCACGTCGACCGTCAACCTGCGCGGCCTCGGCAACAACAACACGCTGGTGCTGATCAACGGCCGCCGCGCGGTTCCGTCCGGCGCCGGCGCCTTCAACGGCTTCCAGTCCGTGATCGACCTCCGCCAGATCCCGACCAGCGCCATCGAGTCCGTCGAGGTGCTGAAGGACGGCGCGTCCGCCATCTACGGCTCCGACGCGGTCGCGGGCGTGATCAACATCGCGCTCAAGCGCAGCTTCACCGGCCTCGGCATCGACCTCTCCTACGGCAACACGTTCGACACCGACTCGAACGAGATCACGGCGTTCATCATCGCCGGCGCCAGCACGGAGAAGACCAGCATCGTCGTGACGGCTGATTTCTACCGCCGCGCCGACATGATGAACCGCGACTTCCCGTGGTCCAACAACGCCGACATGCGCGCCAACAAGAGCGGCACGGGCCAGCTCGAGTTCGACTCGACCGGCACCATCGTGACCGGCGTGGACCTGCGCAGCTCGTTCGGCTTCCCGTCGCGCTTCTTCATCCCGAGCACCAACACCCAGCGGGCCTACCTGACCCCGACGACCGATCCGACTCCGACCAGCGCGGTGCCCGTCGGCCGCGACACCGGCGCCGGCTTCTACAACTTCCAGCAGGTCTCCAGCCTCACGCCGGAAATCGAGAGCCGCGGCTTCGGCATGTACATGAAGCACGAGTTCACCGACACCATCTACGGTTTCGCTGACATCTTCTTCAAGCGCGTCGAGACGATCAACAAGTCGGCCGCCGCGCCTTTCACCACCACGGACCGCGGCGCCGGCACCAACGGCCGCCTGCTCGTTCCGCGCACCAGCCCGTTCAATCCGTACGGCGACCGCTACTTCGGCGCCTCCGGCCAGGCGATCGAGCTCAACAGCTTCCGCGTGGTGAACGCCGGTCCCCGTATCGTCGACGTCTTCTCCGACTACCCGCGCTACCTGCTCGGCATCGGCGGCGAGCTCCCGAACAATTGGTCGTGGGAAGCCGCCTACATGTTCGCCCAGGGCAGCTTCAACAACCAGTCGCCCGGCACGGCCTTCGACAGCCGCGTGCAGGAGGCCCTCATGGGGCTGAACATCGGCGGCCAGGTCCTCTACGCCAACCCCTTCGGCCCCGAGGACCCCCGCGTCACGGCCTATTACACGGGCACGAACCCGAACAGCGCCAAGTTCACGGCGAACCTGTACGACATCTCCGCGAGCGGCCCGATCTTCAAGCTGCCCGCCGGCGACCTCGCCGCGGCCGTCGGCCTGGAGTACCGCACGGAGGTCATGTCGGACACCCGCACGCTCGAGAACGAGACGGGCAACATCGTCGGCGGCTCCGAAGGCTTCGGCGTCGAGGGCGACCGCAACGTCACCTCGGCCTACGCCGAGCTGAGCATCCCGATCATGAAGAACGACTCGCTCGGCACCCTCGAGGCCCAGCTGGCCGCGCGGTGGGAGGACTACTCCGACTTCGGCGAGACCACCAAGCCGAAGGTCGCGCTCGCGTACCGTCCGACGAAGTGGCTCATGCTGCGCGGCTCCTACTCGCAGTCGTTCAAGGCCCCCGACCTCGCCTTCCTCTACTCGGCCGGCAGCGTGAGCTTCACGAGCACGCAGCTGTTCGACCCGCGTCGTCCGGACGTCCCCTCGGCCCAGATCAAGACCCTCGGCCGCGGCAACCCGGACCTCCAGCCTGAGGAGACCGACACGACCTACCTCGGCGTGGTGTTCGAGATCCCGTCCGGCCCGCTCAAGGGCCTGGCGTTCGACGTCGGCTACTTCAAGTTCGAGCAGGAGAACCTGATCACGCGCGACAGCGCGGCCTTCACGCTGACGAACGAGCTCTCGCTCCCCGCCGGCCGCGTGAACCGCAAGGCGCTGACGGCGGCCGAGCAGGCCGCCGGCATCACCGTCGGCCAGATCGACTTCCTCGCGAACGACTGGTACAACGCCAACCGCTCGAAGAACCAGGGCTGGGACTTCACCGTGGCCTACAGCTACAACCACCGCGAGTGGGGTAACTTCCGCGCCTCGGCCTCCGCGACCTACATGGAGACCTTCGAGCAGGCGAACCGGAACTCCCTCGGCGTCCTCACGACGATCGACCTCGACGGCACGGATTCCGTTCCGCTCTGGCGCGGCAACGCGACGCTCGCCTGGACCCGCGGCGACTGGAGCTCGTCCGTGTTCGTGAGCTACATCGGCAGCTATCCCCGCACCGCCCTCGGCGTGCGCGAGCCGGATGCCGACGAGCAGATCATGGTCAATCCCCAGGTCAGCTGGCGCGCCCCGTGGGATGTCCGCCTCACGGTCGGCGTCCGCAACGTCTTCGACAAGGAGCCGCCGCGGTACACGGCCAGCCAGTTCGGCTACAACCCGGGTGTGAACCCGGTCGTGCCGGCCTTCTGGTACGTTCGCGCCTCGCGCGAGTGGTAAGCGCAACGGCCTGATCCAACTTCAAGGCGCGTCGGCTCCGGCCGGCGCGCCTTTTTTCTTGGCCGCGGGATTTGGACTGGTGGCCGCCCGCGCGCGCCGTCATGAATCGCGGCGGCTGCCATGAGCTCGCACCCGGCCAGGATAGGTCCCGCGCTCGCCATCGCCGTGCTCGTCGGATTCGGTGCCGGCTGCCGGACGGTTCACGAGGTCAAGATCGACGCCATCAGCGATGCGGGCAAGCCGCTCGGCCAGCTGTGCCGCCTCGAGTTGCGGCCCGGCCCGACCGCGGATGAGCCGCTGCTCCGCCGCGTTGCCGCCCATGTCGAGCACGCGCTGGCCCTGAACGGGATCGGCATCGCGCCCGTCGGCACGAAGCCGGACGTCGTCATCCAGGTCGAGGCCGGCGTGGGGCCGGCCCAGCGGAAGTTCGTCTATGAGGCGACCGTGGAGCCGCAGTACCGAGTCGGACGGAAGGATCGCAAAATGATCCAGGTGCACGAGAAGTACCTCCGCGTTTCCGCGCGCGAACCGCACCCGGCCGGCCATGCGCCCGGTCCCGAGATCTGGAGCGTCAACGTCGGCGTGGAAGATGAGTCGCCCGCGCTCGCGCCTTATCTTCCCGCGCTCACCGCCGCCCTCATCGACCACATCGGCGACCACGCGTCGGAGGAGAAGGTGGTCAGGATTCCGGAGAACCACGCGAAGCGCGCGGTCGGGATGGTGCCCGGCACCTGAGCGGTCAGCCGACCGCGAGGGTCGCGGTGTTCTTCGTCCAATCCGGCGTCGGCAGGCCGCGGCGCGGCGCGGCGCGGCCCAGCACCTTCCGGAGGGTCCAGTTCTTCGCGCGGAGGGTCCGCACTCCGTCCGTCAGGGCGATGTGGCTGATCCCGACCTGGCCGACGCCGCGCACCGCAATCCGGAGCGAGCCCGCGTCGGGCGAGGCGACCGGCACGGTGAACTCGCGGCGGATGCGCGCGGTCGGGCGCGCGGCGGCGGCGCGAAACTCGATCGTGAATCGCGACGCGATTTCCTGCCACGCGCCGCCGGGTTGCCGCTCCTCCACGAGCACCTTTTGCACCGCCGGCGCGAAATTGTGCACCCAGAACTGGAGCTGCCAGGCTCCGGCCAGCGGGGACGCCTCGCGCACCCGCTCGGGATCCTTGGTGGCGCGGGCCAGCCAGCGCATCCAGGCGTCCAGCCGCTGCGCGTCGCCGTCGAGTAGCCGTTCGTTCTGGCCGCGCGCCGCCGGATCGCGGGTGAGCGTCCACATGGCGCGCGCGGCGCGGCGCGCGCTCCGCATCTGGCGCAGGAACGTCCGGGCCGACCGCTGGGCCGCGCGGAGCGCCGCGAGCAGGCCCGGGCGATCGCCCCGTGCGAGCCGCCGCCGCCAGCGCAGGCAGTCGCGGGCCGCGCCGCGGACGAACACGTCGCGCTCCGCGAGGTAGGCGCGGAACGCGAAGCTCGCGCCCAGGGCGGGCGGCGGGCGTTCCCCCGTCGATGCCGTGAAGAAGGCGCGCTCCCGTTCGTAGACGCGGAGCGGCTCGGTGCCCGCGAAGACGTCCCAGCGGTCGTTGATCTGCCAGCGGGCATAGCCGGCGAAGGCGAACTCGTCGGCTGCGATCAGCCGCCGGGCGAGCGGGCGGGGCGTCCGGGAGCGGAAGCAGCGCCCGAGTCCGTGCGCGAGCATCGTGGTGTGGTCGTGGTCGCCGGGCTCGAGCCAGAGGTCAGCGGCCGCCGCATCGACGAGCGTCGTCGTCGGAAGCGCCAGGCGATAGGCTTCCCAGGACGTCACCAGCATTCCGTCGGCGCCGACCTCATGGCAGCGGCGCCACCACGACTGGATGTTGCCCAGCCGCTCCCCAAACACCGGCAGGGGCTCGTGCCGGAACGCGCCGTTCATCGGGCACCCGAAATAGCCGATGCCGCGCTCCCGCAGCGGGGCCGCGAGGTCGCGCTCGGCGAAGTTGAAGAACTCAACGCGGGGGGCGCGCGCGAAGGGATAATAGTACCAGTCGTACGCGGTGATCCCGGACGGAAGCAGCGGAATCGCCTCCGGCGTGAAGTAGAGCATGTCGGCCCAGATCCCCAGCTTGAGATCGAGCTTCGCGGCCAGGCCGTGCAGGCGCCGCACGTGTCCGGCGAAATGCGCGCCCAGGCCGACGCGCGCCACCTCCTCGCGGCACCGCGGGCACTTGCCGAGGTGAAATGACTCGTCGAGGCCCACGTGCACCTTGCCCGCGGTACAGTAGGGCGCGACGTCCCGGAGAAGCCGTTCCGCGACCTCGGGGAGACGCGGGTGCAGCGGGCAGACCTGGCCCGCCTCCAGCGCCCGGCCGCGCTCGTCGCGAAGTTCGTTGAGGTCGCGCAGCTCGGGGTGGCGGATGAGGTACTGCGTGTGGCCGAGCAGATTGACGATCGGCACGACGCGCAGGCCGGCCTGGGCGGCGGCGAGCACGAGCTCGCCGAGCTCCTCGTAGGTGTACGCGTCGTCCCGCCCAATCCCGGGCAGGCTCGGGTAGTGCAGCGCATCCTCGAGGTGCAGGTAGACCTCCTGGTAGCCCCACGCCGCGTAGCGCGGGAGCAGGGCGCGCAGGACGTCGAGCCGCTCGACCTGGCGCGCCAGGTCCCACTGGAAGGCGCGGATCATCGGCCGAGACTCGCGCCCCCGGGGGCGCGGTTCAACCGCGTTTCTTCGCGATCAGCTGCTCGAGCTTCACGATGTCCGCGGAGAACTGGCGAATGCCCTCCGCGGTCTTCTCCGTCGCCATCGCGTCCTCATTCAGCGCGAACCGGAACGCCTTCTCATCGAACGTGACCTTGCGCAGGTCGGCCTGCTTCGCCTTCGCCGGGTCGAGCTTGCGCGCGACCGGATCGGTCGAAGCCTGCAGCTCGCCCAGCAGCGCGGGCGCGATCGTCAGCAGATCGCAGCCCGCGAGCTCGGTGATCTCGCCGCGGTTGCGGAAGGACGCGCCCATGACCTCGGTGGCGTGCCCGAACTTCTTGTAGTACGTGTAGATCTCCGTGACCGACTTCACGCCCGGATCCTCGGCCGGAGCGTAGTCCTTGCCCGTGCTCTTTTTGTACCAGTCGAGGATGCGCCCGACGAACGGCGAGATGAGCTGCACGCGGGCCTCCGCGCACGCGACGGCCTGGGCGAACGAGAAGAGCAGCGTGAGGTTGCAGTTGATCTTCTCCTTTTGGAGCTGCTCCGCCGCCTTGATGCCCTCCCACGTGGACGCGATCTTGATCAGGACTCGCTCGCGCGGAGTGCCGGCCTGCTCGTAGAACGCGATGATCTCGCGCGCCTTCGCAATGGTGCCCTCGCGGTCGAACGAGAGGCGGGCGTCGACCTCGGTCGAGACGCGGCCCGGAACGATTTGCAGGATCTCACGGCCGAAGAGCACGAGCAGGCGGTCGATCACGGTCCCCGTCGAGGAGCCGGCGCCGCTGTCCTTGATGGCTTGGTCGATCAGCCAGGCGTAATCCGGCATCCCGGCGGCCTTGAGGATCAGGCTCGGATTGGTCGTCGCGTCCTGGGGCGCGTACTGCTTCATGCTCACGAAGTCGCCGGTATCGGCTACGACTTTCGTAAACTGCTTGAGTTGATCCAGCTGCGTGACGGCGGCGGTGGTGAGGCTCATGGCGAAAAGTCAGGCTAGGTTGGCTCCGGACGCCCGCAAATAATTTTCCAGCCATACGACCGCGCCCGCTTCGTCGGCGAAGGCGCCGTCCAGCTGGGCTTCGAAGGCTGCGTTCAGGATCGGCTTGAAGCCCGGCCCGGGCTTCAGTCCGGCGGCTTGCAGATGCCGGCCGAGCAGCAGCGGCCGCGGCGCGGCGTCGCGCAGGGCCAGCCGTTGCGCGGCCTCCTGGAGCTGGCGGATCCGGTGCATCGTCTCGGCGGATTCCAGCGGCGGGCGGCCGAAGTGGTCGGCCAGCATCACGGTGACGAGCTGCTCGATGGTCGCGGGCGCGAGCCGCCGCGCGAGGCGCCGCACCGCGGTGTCGTGGAAGTCCTGCTGCCCGTGGTGATGGGCCAGGTGGTTCACCACGAGCGGTGGAACGAGCTCGCGAACCGCGTTGGGGGCGCCCAGCCGCCGCAGGAACAACTCGACCAAAGGCCCCCCCGCCCCCTCGTGGCCGGGGCTGATCCACCGCATGGCCCCGCGGCGCTCCGCGCGGACCGTGGTCGTCGCCTTCCCGAAGTCATGCCCCAGCACCGCAAAGCTCAGCACGCGCCGCACCGCGTCGTCGCCGCCGGTCCAGCCTTCCTGCCGCACAAGCGCATCCAAGCAGAGCCCGGTGTGCGTGAGCACGTCGCCTTCGGGGTGCCACTCCGGCTCCTGCGGCACGCCGTCCAGCGCCGCCACCTCAGGGAAATGCGCGAGCCACGCCGTTTGTTTGAGGACCGCCAGGCCCCGCGATGGACGCGTGGACTTGGTCGCCCACTTGTCCCATTCCCCCCAGACGCGCTCCGCCGGCAGCTCCGCGAAATGGCCGCGGATGCCCGCCGCCACGGCGGCGGTCTCCGGTGCGAGCGTGAAATCGAACCTCGCCGCCAGCTGGAATGCCCGCAGCACCCGCAGCGGATCCTCGGCGAAGGCGGCGCTGGTGTGCCGGAGGATCCGTCGGCGCAGGTCCGCCTGGCCCTCGTGGGGATCGAGCACCTGGCCCGTGAACGGGTCCCACGCGATCGCGTTCACGGTGAAGTCGCGCCGCGCCGCGGCCTCGGCCTCCGTCAGCGCCGGGTCCGGGGCGACGGCGAACCCGCGATGTCCCGCGCCCGTCTTCGATTCGCGCCGCGGCAGCGAGAAATCGTACTCGACGCCGTCGATCCGGACCTTGAGCACGCCGAAGCTGCGGCCGACCAGGTCCGTCGCGCCGAAAGGGGCCAGCGCACGGCCCATCGCGTCGAAATCGAGCCCGAAAACCTCGATGTCGAAGTCCTTCGGCTCCAGGCCGAGCAGCCAGTCGCGCACGCTGCCGCCGACGACGCGCGGGCGCCCGCCGGCGCGTCGGACGGCTTCCAGGGCGGCGCGGAGCGGCGGCGGGAGGTTCATGGCGCGGGACGCCTCCACGCGGCGACCGCGAGCCACGCCCAGCCGACGAGGAGGGCTCCGCCGCCAACCGGCGTCACCGGTCCGAGGAATCGCGGCGCGCCGAGCGCGAGCGCATAGAGCGATCCGGAAAACAGCACGATTCCGGCCGTCCAACACGCGGCGACGCCCCCGCGGGCGCGACCGAGCGACTCGCCCGCGAGGCCGACGGCGAGCAGCGCGACGGAATGCACGAGGTGATAGAGCACGGCGGTTTCCCAGGCGGAGGTCATCCCCCGGTCGGCCAGTTCCTGCTTCAGCGCGTGGGCGCCGAAGGCGCCGAGCGCGACCGCGAGGAACCCGGAGAGGCCGGCCGCAATCAGTATCGGGCGTGACGATGGCATGCCCAACGAGTGTGTGGACAACGCCGGGGAAATAAACACATCAATCCTGATGCGCCGGCTGCGGATCCCGCTCTTCCTCCTCGCCGCGGTCGTCGCCGGCCCGGCCTTCGGGCAGTCCGCATCCGAGCCGGGGCTCGCAGTGTCGGTGGACCACCTTTCCGAGCGCGTTTTCCGCGGCTTGGAACGCGCGGACGACACGGCGCAGGTCGGCGTGGCTTGGCGGGGGGAAGCGTGGCGCGCCGCGTGGAAAGGTTACGCGCCGCTCCGGAGCGACGCGCCGGCGGAATGGCGGCTCGAGGGGGGGTGGGGCGCGAAGGCCGGCGCCCGCGCCTCCTTCGAGACGACCCTCGCCTGGTCGCACGTCACGCGGCCGCAGGGTGGGATGGCGCGCGACGCGCTTGAATTCGGCGCCACGGTGGCCTGGACGCTGCCGCGCGAGGCGGTCGTCAGCGTCGCCGCCTTCCACGATTTCACGCATGAAGCGACGACCGGCGAAGCCGCGGTCGCCCGCGGGATTCCGCTGACGCGGCTCGGCGCGTACCTCGACCTGCGGGCTTTTGTTGGCTGGAGCGACGCGCGCGACTGGCTTCCCCGCGCGGCCGGCGGGCGCGTTGCCGGGGGATACGGCTATTTCGGCGCGGACGCCGTGTTGCCCTACCGGATCGGCGAGATCACGTCGGTCACGCTCGGGCTGAGTTATTCCGAGGCTTGGAACGCGCGCGATGCGGGCATTTTCGCCGGCGCGGGCGGCCGCCGGAATCTCGCCGCCCGGATCGGCGTAACCTTCGACTTCTGAAGGACTAGCCTCGGCGCGGCCGCCGTCGGCAACTCTTACAGGTTAGGAGTTGACAGGGTTTCCGGGACTTCTTCCCTTTGGCCCCTTTCCGCACATGAAAACCTATCTGGCCAAGAAAGAAACGGTCCAACCCAAGTGGTATCTCATCGATGCCGAGGGCAAGGTCCTGGGCCGTCTCGCCGTGAAGATCGCGAACCTCCTGCGCGGTCGCGGCAAGGCCACCTACACCCCGCACGTCGACACCGGCGACTACGTGGTGGTCATCAACGCGAGCAAGATCGCGCTCACCGGCAAGAAGGAGGACGCGACCTCCTACATGACCTTCTCCGGCTACGTCGGCGGCGAGAAGTACCGCAAGCTCACCGATGTCCGCCGCGACAAGCCCGAGTTCATCCTCATGCACGCGGTCAAGGGCATGCTGCCCAAGAACCGGCTCGCGGCGAAGATGCTGACCAAGCTCCGGGTGTTCCCGGGCGCCGAGCACGACCACGCGGCGCAGAACCCCGAGACCATCTCCTGATTTCCGCACCATGAGCGCAGACACCAACGTTTTTCTCGGCACCGGCCGCCGCAAGACCTCCACGGCGCGCGTCCGCCTGCTCGCCGGCTCCGGCAAGCTCACGGCCAACGACCGTGACTTCGACGCCTACTTCAAGCACGACAACTTCGCGCGCCGCGCGGCGGCCCCGCTCACCACGGCGGACGTGAAGGACAAGTTCGACGTCGTCGTGAACGTCGCCGGCGGCGGCATCAGCAGCCAGGCCGGCGCGGTCGCGCACGGCATCGCCCGCGCGCTGCTCAAGTTCAACGCGGAGCTCCGCGTGGCGCTCAAGAAGGCCGGCCACCTGACCCGCGATCCCCGCGAGAAAGAGCGCAAGAAGGCCGGCCAGCCCGGCGCCCGCAAGCGCTTCCAGTTCTCGAAGCGCTGATCGAGCGAACCAACGGTTTCAATCGAACGGGGTGCCGCCGCGCACCCCGTTTTTATTTGCGAACCCCCTCCCATCCGGCCATTTACTCGGCCCTCACCTAGATGAATGTCGGCATTGTCGGCGCGTCGGGTTACTCCGGCGAAGTTCTCGTCCAACTCCTGCTGTCGCACCCGCACGTCACCCTCGCGGCAGTGACTTCACGACAGCACGCCGGCAAGCCGCTGGCGGCCGTGATCCCGGCCCTGCGGGGCACCGCCGCCGAGAAGCTGGTCTTCTCCGAGTCGGACCCCGTCGCCCTCGCCGCCCGCGCCGACGTCGGCCTCTGGTTCCTCGCGCTCCCGCACGGCGCGGCCGCCGACTTCGCGAAGGTGCTCGTGCCCGCCGGCCGGCGGGTCGTCGACCTGAGCGCCGACTTCCGGATCGCGAGCCTCGCGACCTACGAGCGCTACTACGGCGCGCACCATGCGCCGGCCCTCCTGCCGCACGCGCGGTACGTCCTGCCCGAGCTGACGGATCCGCGGTGGCGCGACGAGATCAAGCTCGCGGCCGCCCCCGGCTGCTACCCGACGAGCGTGCTGGTGCCGCTCGCCCCGCTGCTCAAGGCGGGCTTCGTCCGCCGCGAGCACATTGTGGTGAACTCGTTCAGCGGCGTGAGCGGCGCGGGGCGCAAGGCCGAGGAGCAGTACCTTTTCGTGGAGCGCGCCGAGAGCGCGAAGGCCTACGGGCTCGTCAAGCACCGGCACCTGGCGGAGATCGAGGAGCAGCTCGCGCTGTTTGCGGGCACGCCGATCGTCCTGCAGTTCAACCCGCACCTCGCGCCGATGCGGCGCGGGATCGCCACCACCATCACCATGCCGGCCGCGCCGGGCGCGACGCTCGAGGGCGTCCTGGCGGCGTGGCGCTCGGCCTATGCCGGCCGGCCGTTCGTCGCCATCCTCGGCCCCGGCGAAACCCCCGACACCGCGCACACGGTCGGCACCAACCGCATCGACATCGCCGCGGCCCACGACCCGCGCACCGGGAATTTCATCCTGACCTCGGCCGAGGACAACCTCGTGAAGGGCGCCAGCGGCCAGGCCGTCCAGATCATGAACCTCTGGTGCGGCTTCCCCGAGGCGGCTGGGCTGCGGTGACCCCCGGTTTCCGACACGGCCCATGACCCAACTCACCGTCACCCCTGATACCGCCGGCCTGACCGACGTGCCGGGCTTCGAGGCGGCGGGCGTCGCCTGCGACATCCGTCAGAAGAACGACCCCAAGCGCCTCGATCTCGCGCTGCTCTACTCGCTCCGTCCCTGCACGGCCGCCGGCACGTTCACGACCAACGCCGTGAAGGCGGCGCCCGTCCTGCTCGACCAGCAGCACCTGGCCGACGGCGGGCCCTTCCACGGCATCGTCGCGAACAGCGGCAATGCGAACGCGTGCACCGGCGCGGCGGGCCTGCGCGACGCGCAGATGATGGCGCAGCGCGCCGCGGCCGCCCTCAACCTCAAGCCCGGCGCATTCTTCGTCTGCTCGACCGGCCGGATCGGCCAGCCGCTGCCGATGGACCGCGTGGCCAAGGGCCTCGAGCGCCTCGTGGCCGACAAGGGCCGGACGGCGGCCCACGGGCGCCGCGCGGCCGAGGCCATCCTCACCTCCGACACGCGGCCCAAGACGGTCACCGTCACCTTCACCTACGACGGCAAGAAGCACACCGTGGCCGGCATCGCGAAAGGCGCCGGGATGATCCAGCCGAACATGGCCACCATGCTCGCGTTCCTGGCGACGGACTTTTCCGTGCCGCGCAGTTTCCTGCAGAAGACGCTGTCGGACGCCGTTGCGGGCACGTTCAACTGCATCACGGTCGACGGCGACATGAGCACCAACGACACGGTGCTGATGCTCGCCAACGGGCACTCCGGCGTCAGCGTGGGCGACAAGAGCCCGCGCGCGCTCCGGGAGCTCTTCGCCGAGGCCGTCTGGAGGGCCTGCGAGGTGCTGGCGGAGAAGATCGTCTCGGACGGCGAGAAGATCACCAAGGTCGTCGAGGTGAAGGTCGAGGCCGCCGCCTCGGCCGAGGACGCCGAGAAGGTCGCGCGCGCCATCGGCAATTCCCTGCTCGTGAAATCCTCCTGGTACGGCGAGGATCCGAACTGGGGCCGCCTCGCGGACGCCGCGGGCTACGCCGGCGCGAAGCTCGTCGAGGCGAAGCTCGACATTCTCTACAACGACGTGCCCGCCATGAGCGCCGGCCACCCGCACCCCGAGCTGAAGCCGAAGTGGAAGGAGATCGTGAAGGCGCGGCGCTTCACCGTCACGCTCCGGCTCCACACCGGCAAGGCGTCGTACCGCCTCCTCGCGTCGGACCTCACCGAGGGGTACGTGAACTACAACAAGAGCGAGTGACACGCTCCGTCGCGGCGCGATTTTTTTCGTGCAGTCCGGCGCGCGCGGCGTAACTAATTTCGTCGTTCCCCAACTGATGACACGGATCGCCACCGCCTCCTCCACCCGCCTCGGGCGCACCTGAGTCCGATGGACGTTTCCGAAGTCATCGCCAAGGCGCGGGTCCTGCTCGAGGCCCTGCCGTACATCCAGGACTTCCGCGGCTCCACGTTCGTGGTGAAGTACGGCGGCAGCTTCATGGACGACCCGGGCCCGGAGGTCCGCACGCGCGTCGCGACCGACATCGCCTTCCTCGCGGCCGTCGGGATCAACGTCGTCGTGGTGCACGGCGGCGGGAAGGCCATCTCGCGCGCGATGGACGCCGCCGGGCTCAAGGCCAATTTCGTGAACGGCCTGCGCGTGACCGACGAGCCGACCGTCGCGATCGTCAAGAAGACCCTCGACGAGGTCGTGAACAAGGAGGTCTGCGACACGCTGGCCGCGGTGAAGGCCCGCCCGAAGGGCCTGCCGGGCGACAGCGTGCTCGTGTGCCAGAAGCTCGGCACCGACGACGACGGCAACCCGGTCGACCTCGGGTTCGTCGGCGACGTCACCGAGGTGAAGGTGAAGCTCATCAAAAAGGAGATCGCCGACGGCTTCATGCCGGTGATCTCGCCCGTGGCCGAGGGCTACGACGGCAAGCCCTACAACGTGAACGCCGACACGGCGGCCGGCCGCGTGGCGAGCGCCCTGCGCGCCCGGCGGCTCGTCTACATGAGCGACGTGCCCGGGCTGCTCGCCGACCCGAAGGACCCGGCTTCGCTGATCTCGACCCTCAAGGCCGGCGAGGTCGAGGCGCTCAAGAAGAAGGGCGTGATCGACAAGGGCATGCGCCCCAAGGTCGCCAGCGCCGTCCGCGCCCTGCAGGAGGGCGTGCAGCGCGTGCATTTCGTCGACGGCCGCCTGCCGCACAGCCTGCTGCTCGAGATCTTCACGGACAAGGGCGTGGGCACCGAGATCGTCCACGGCTGACCGCTCCCGGCCGCGCCGCCGCGGCCGGTGTTCCCGCTCCGTCCGTTCCCTCCCTCCGATGACCGTTCCCTCCATCGTCCGCACGAACACCGCCGAGCTCTACGACGCGTACGTGATGAAGAACTTTCCGCGCGCGCCGCTCACGCTCGTGCGCGGGCAGGGCGTCCGGGTGTGGGACGACACCGGCAAGGAGTACCTCGACTTCGCGTCCGGCATCGCGGTCAACGCGCTCGGCCACTGCCACCCCGCCTGGGTGGAGGCGATCCGCCGCCAGGCCGGGGAGCTCATCCACGTCAGCAACCTCTACCGCAATCCGAACTACGGCGAGCTCGCGCGCCGGATCGTGCAGCACGCCGGACCCGGCCGCGTGTTCCTGTGCAACTCGGGCACGGAGGCCAACGAGGCGCTGATCAAGCTGGCGCGCCTCCACGGCGTGCGGAAGTCCGGGGAGGAGGGGAAGTGCTTCAAGATCATCTGCGCGAAGAACGCATTCCACGGCCGGACCTACGGCGGCATGAGCGCGACGCCCCAGGAGAAGATCCAGAAGGGCTTCCGGCCGCTCGTGCCCGGCTTCGCCTTCGGCGAGATCAACAACCTGCAGAGCTTCGTCGACCTCGTCGACGAGCACACGGCCGCCATCTTCCTCGAGACCGTGCAGGGCGAGGGCGGCGTCACGCCCTGCACCGACGAGTTCCTCTGGGGCCTGCGCCAGCTCTGCGACCGGCACAACCTCCTGCTCATGCTCGACGAGGTCCAGTGCGGCTTCGGGCGGACGGGCACGTTCTTCGCGTTCCAGCATTCCGGCGTGCGCGCCGATGCCATCGGCATGGCCAAGGGCATCGCCAACGGCTACCCGATGGGCGCGATCTGGGTGACCGAGAAGCACGGCGAGCTCTTCACCCCGGGCTCGCACGGGACGACCTTCGGCGGCTCGCCGCTGGCGTGCGCGGCGTCGCTCGCGGTGCTCGACGTGATCGAGCGCGAGAACCTGCTGCAGAAGGTGTCCGTCAACGGCGCCGCATGGAAGGCGAAGCTCGAGAAGCTCGCCGCGGACTTCCCGCGCCAGGTCAAGGCGGTCACCGGGCGCGGCTACATGTTAGGCGTGATGCTCCACGTCGATCCGGTCCCCTATCTCGCGGCGCTGCGCGAACGCGGATTCCTCTGCCCGTCGGCCGGCGGGAACACGATCCGGCTGCTGCCGCCGCTGATCGCCACGGCCGACGATCTCAACCGCGCGGCCGACCTCATCCGGGCCGTGCTCGAGGCCAGGGACAAGCTGTGAGACACTTCCTCGCCGAGTCCGATTTTTCCCCGGCGGAGATCGCGCAGATCTTCGCGCTCGCCCGCCGCTACAAGCGCGAGCGCGGCCGCCACGAGCGCCCGCTCGAGGGGCAGACCTGGGCGCTCATCTTCTCGAAATCCTCCACCCGCACGCGGGTGTCCTTCGAGGTCGGCATCCACGAGCTGGGCGGCAATCCGCTTTTCCTGAGCAAGAACGACATCCAGCTCGGCCGCGGCGAGACGATCGCGGACACCGCGCGGGTGCTGTCACGGTTCGTGCACGGCCTGGTCGTCCGCACCTACGCCCACAGCGACGTGACCGAGCTGGCCGCGCACGGCCGGGTGCCGGTGGTGAACGCGCTGACCGACTACCTTCACCCGTGCCAGATCTACACCGACGCGTTCACCGCGGCGGAGCGCTGGGCCGGGCCGGCGGGCGACCTCTGCGCGGCGCTCAAGGGCCGCAAGGTGGCCTTCCTCGGCGACACCTGCTTCAACATGGCGAATTCCTGGGTGCTCGGCGCCCACCAGTTCGGCATGAAGGTCTCGCTGGGCGGACCCGCGGGTTTCGAGCCCGGGGCCGAGATCCGCGCGAAGGCCCAGCAGCTCGGCGCGCAGTTCCACTACACGGCCGATCCCTTCGAGGCGGTCGCGGGCGCCGATCTGGTGTACACCGACGTATGGGCCAGCATGGGGCAGGAGAGCGAGAGCGACGAGCGCGCCCGGCGGATGATGCCCTACCAGGTCAACGCGAAGCTGATGGCCGCGGCGAAGCCCGACGCCCTCTTCATGCACTGCCTCCCCGCGCACGCGGGCGAGGAGGTCACGCAGGAGGTCCTCGACAGCCGCCAGTCCGTCATCTTCGACGAGGCGGAAAACCGCCTGCACGTGCAGAAGGCGATTCTCGCCCTGCTCGCGAAGCATCGCGGCTGACCGCGGTCAATCCGCCTCGAGGACGTAGGTGA
Organism: Opitutaceae bacterium; assembly: GCA_035626915.1. Classification (GTDB taxonomy): domain Bacteria; phylum Verrucomicrobiota; class Verrucomicrobiia; order Opitutales; family Opitutaceae; genus Didemnitutus. Next base: position 3,051 of record DASPMS010000076.1, on the reverse strand, counting down.
ACCGGTTCGAGGCGACCTTGCGCACCATGCCGGTGTTCAGGTTGCCGTCGTCGAGCTTGGCGTCGATCTCCTCGAGCTGGGCGTCGGAGGCCGTGAAGTTCTGGATCGAGATCCCGGCGATCAGGCCCGCGTTGTAGCGGTCCCAGTTCCAGCGTCCGCCGATCGCGGTCTGCGCCTGCCAGACGGCCGCCTTGAAATCCCCGTTCATGCCAGTCGGGACCACGCCGCCGCCCGCGTTGGGCGGCCAGCCGCCGTTCTGCAGCGCGTAGGTTTCGAAGGCCTGCGCGAAGACCCGAAAATCATTCACGGTGCGGCTGTTCTGCGAGGAGCGCTGCACGCGCTGGAAGGCGGGGAGCGCGAGCGCGGCCAGGAGGCCGATGATCACCACGACGACCATGATTTCCACCAGCGTGAATCCCCGCTGGGGGCGAACCGCGAGCCGTGGCCGGGCGGTGTTCATAGGTACGAACGGCACTGTTGGAAATCCGGGCCGTGGCCGCAATGCCGCAGAGGTCAATTTGGGGTAAATGCCCGGATTTTTCCTTTGCCCCGAGGATAAAGGACTTACCACACTGCGGTTTTCCATGAAGATCGTCCTCGCTTACTCTGGAGGCCTCGACACCTCCGTCATCGTCAAGTGGCTGCGCGAAACGTACGACGCCGAGATCGTCACCTTCGCGGCCGACATCGGCCAGGAAGAGGAGCTGAAGGGCCTGCCGGCCAAGGCGCGGAAGACCGGGGCGTCGAAGCACTACACGCTCGATCTCGTGGAGGAGTTCGCCCGCGACTTCATCTACCCGATGATCCGCGCCAACGCGATCTACGAGGGGCAGTATTACCTGGGCACCTCGATCGCCCGGCCGCTGATCGCCAAGGCCCAGATCGACATCGCCCGCAAGGAGAAGGCCGACACGGTCGCCCACGGCGCCACGGGCAAGGGCAACGACCAGTGTCGCTTCGAGCTCACCTACATGGCGCTCGCGCCGCACCTGCAGATCCTCGCGCCGTGGAAGATCGAGAAGTTCCGCGACGAATTCCCGGGCCGGGCGGAGATGATCGCCTACTGCCAGGAGCACAACATCCCCGTCGAGGCCTCGCTGAAGAAGCCGTATTCGATGGACCGGAATCTCCTGCACATCTCCTACGAGGCCGGCATCCTCGAGGACCCGTGGTTCGACCCGACGACCAAGGAGAACAAGGCGATGTTCAAGCTCTCGGTCTCGCCCGAGGACGCCCCGAACAAGCCCGAATACGTCGAGCTCGATTTCGTCCGGGGCAACTGCGTCGCGGTCAACGGCCGGAAGCTCTCCCCCGCCGGCGTGCTCAAGGCGCTCAACGCCCTCGGCGGCAAGCACGGCATCGGCCGCGTCGACCTCGTCGAGAACCGCTTCGTCGGCATGAAATCCCGCGGCGTCTACGAGACGCCCGGCGGCACGATCCTCATGCAGGCGCACCGGCAGGTGGAGTCGCTCACGATGGATCGCGAGGTCATGCACCTGCGCGACTCGCTCATTCCGAAATATGCCGAGCTGGTGTACTACGGCTTCTGGTTCGCCCCGGAGCGCGAGGCCCTGCAGGCGCTCGTCGACGAGTCGCAGAAGCACGTGACCGGCACCGTCCGCCTGAAGCTCTACAAGGGCAACATCATCACCTGCGGCCGGAAGTCGAGGTACTCGCTCTACGATCCGCACGTCGCCTCGATGGAGGGCGTGAAGAGCTGGTACAACCAGAGCGACGCCACCGGCTTCATCCGGCTCAACGGCCTGCGCCTCCGCGCGCGCTACTACGCGCAGGGCGGCCCGAAGGGCTGATCGACGCGCCGGGCGCTCATCTTATTTCGGCCGGGGCTCGCGCCCCGGCCTTTTTTTGCTGCGATGGCAGCACCGGTCCTGTGCTTCGGCGCAGCGCCACACGCTTCCGCCCTCCTTATCGACCGCGAAAAGCGGCAACCAATAGCGGGCGTCGTGCCAGGCTATTGGGTAATGAGCACCGGACCGAGTTTCTCGTCGCAGCGGCTGTTGGGCTTGCGACCTACGATCCACAACGCGGCAACCAAACGTCCCACCCCTCGATCGGCTGTCACCGGGCAACCCGGCTCGCGCCATCCGCATTCAAGGGAGGACGTCCGCCACGAACCCGCTCAGCCGCGCGACTCGACCCGGCTATGTGGGAGAAGCTTGGGTCGGGCGTTCGTTTCTCGGCAACGTCGATTCCGCTTTGCCATAGCGGTCTGGAATTTTCGATGAGCCGCGGATGAGCGTTTCTCTTTCCACGGATTCAACGGATTGAATCGGATGCATCCGTGCTCATCCGAGTGATCTGTGGTTAAAACGACGTCCGCCGCCTGACCCGGGAGTGGTTTCGTCCGTGTGCATCCGCGTAATCCATGGTCAAAAAAGTCTGACCGCTGATAGCCGTCGGAATCCGGGTTTCGCCGAGTCTGTTTAACCACAGATATCACTGATAAACACGGATAGCTTTCGGGAAACAACCGGTCCCTTTAAAGCGCCGCTGGGTGCGCGGCTGGATGTCATGGGCCAAATGAACCAAGGCCGGGCCGCGGGTGGTCGGCCGGGACGAGGCGTTGAGCGCAGCGGACCGGCCGTTGGCCGATGCGGGATTGGCGCGGGCCGGCGGGAACGGCAGAGTGGCCGCATGAAACCTCCGGTTCTTCTCCTCGCGTTGCTGGCCGTTTCGGCCGCCGTCGCCTCCGCCCAGAACACGCCGCCTCCGCCGCCGCCCGAGGCGCGGCAGTTCGATTTCTGGATCGGGGACTGGGAGGTCTTTTCGCCCGACGGAAAGAAGGCCGGCGAGAACAAGATCGAGCGCATCGCCAACGGCTGGGGTTTGCTCGAGAGCTGGAAAGGCGCGGGCGGTGGGGTGGGGAACAGCCTCAACAGCTGGCATGCGTCGAAGCGGCAATGGCAGCAGTATTGGGTCGGGTTGGGCGGGGCGCTGGAGCTGAGCGGCGGATTCGAGAACGGCGCCATGGTCATGACGGGCGAGGCCACGGCCCCGAACGGAAACAAGATGAGAAATCGGATCACCTGG
>DASPMS010000075.1:0-12960 GCA_035626915.1 Opitutaceae bacterium | reverse complement strand
CGAGACGGGCTTGGTGCAGTACAACACGAGGTACTACTCCCCGTCCTTGGGCCGCTTCATCAACCGGGACACGATTGGGGACGGGGACTAAAGGGGACAGGTTATAGCGCGCGAATTGGGCTGATGGATAACCCGTAAACGCGAGGATTGGAGGGGCGAACGGGCGGAGGGAAGCTCCGGTCATGAGAGAGCCGCGGATCAAGGTCCTGCCCGAAGAGGCCGAGGCGATCTACCATTGCATGAGCCGGACGGTGAACGGCGAGTGGCTCTTCAAGGATGCGGATAAGGAGATGCTGCGCCGGCTGATCTGGCTGCTGGCGGAGTTCTGCGGGCTCGAGCTGCTGACCTACACGGTGATGTCGAATCACTTCCACGTGCTGGTCCGGGTGCTCCTGAAGGGTCCGATTTCCGATGAGGAATTGCTTCGCCGGTACCGGCTCCTCCATCCGCCGGAGACCGGACGCAACGTGATGCGCCACGAGATCCTCCGAGCCCAGCTCGCAGCCGACACTCCGTATGCCGTCGAGTGGCGCCGACGGATGCGGCGGCTCATGGGCGACGTCTCCCCGTTCATGAAGCTCCTCAAGCAGCGCTTCAGCATCTGGTTCAACAAGACCCACGGGCGGTTCGGCACGCTATGGGCCGAGCGCTTCAAGAGCGTCCTCATCGAGCCGAGCTTCGATGTGGTCGCGACCGTGGCGGCTTACATCGAGCTCAACAGCGTGCGGGCCGGCGTTGTGGCCGATCCGAAGGATTACCGTTTCTGCGGATACGCCGAGGCGGTCGCCGGCACCAAGAAGGCGCGGCGGGGAATCGCCGGGGTGCTCGGTCCCGGGACCTGGGACAAGCTTCACGCCGAGTACCGGATGGTGCTGTTCACGAACGGCTCGGCGATTAGCAAGAAGACCGGCGCGATCGCCCTCGAAGCGCTCCAGCGCGTGCTGCGGCAGCGCGGGAAGCTCCCGCTGCCCGAAATCCTCCGCTGCCGGGTGCGGTACTTCACGCAAGGCGCGGTTCTGGGATCGCAGGTCTTTGTCGCGGAACATCTGGCACGGCTCGGCAAGCACACGCCGCCCCGGCCGCTGCCGGCGCTGACCGATTGGGGCGACCTGGCCGTCCTGCGCAACATCCGGCGACCGCGGTTCGCTTGATCCAGCTGGCGAAGCCCTGCGTCCCTGGCGCAGGGCGGCTGCCGCATTGGGCGCAGCCCAGGTGGAAGGCAGAAGCGGCGCAGGGTCTTCCGCCGGCTTGAACTGTTCTTCGATTCCACGAGGCTACCTGCGCGTGCGAAACAACCTGTCCCCTTCGAACGCCCCCGATAACCGATGCGCTATTGGCTCCTCGCCATTGGTACGCTGCTGATCGCCGCGGGCTTCGCACTGACCAGCCCGTTGAGATCATCCTCAGCACCTTACGTCATGCGTGGGAAGACCGGCTATACTGCGCGAAGCGGTGAATATCGCTCCGTTGGTATTGGGCTCCTTTCGGTCGGAGTGGTCCTTCTTATCGTAGGGTACGTCCGCAAGCGCGCATGACAGTGTTCACGAAAATGGTGCTGTTCGCGTACCGCATGCTCCTCGGTCGCGTGGAGGTTCGGGATAAGTACGTAGACTCCGCAACGAGAATACTCCGAGCCGCAATCGAAGAGGAGACGCAGGCCTCCGGGACGGTTGTCAGCGAACCTGCATCCCACGCACTAGTTCAGGAAGCCTACCGTCGAGCATCTCAGGCAGCTCAGGACCGACGCGTAATATGGAAAAACTTCCTGGATGAACTGATGGTGATTGCTCGAATCACCAGTGCGGCGTTGAGGGGGGAAGGCATCGAGGATCCTCGGGTTAAGAGCATCCTTGAGTTCCACAAAGTGGGGAGATTCCGCTAGACGCTCCGATCCCGTCCGCGTTGCGGAGATACTCAACCAGCTCCCGCCACTCCTCCTCTGATGCCAGCGAGGGGACTAAAGGGGACAGGTTATAGCGCGCGAATTGGGCTGATGGATAACCCGTAAACGCGAGGATTGGAGGGGCGAACGGGCGGAGGGCGGACTAAAGGGGACAGGTTGTAGCGCGCGAATTGGGCTGGCGGATAACCCGTAACGCGAGGGTTGGCGGGGCGAACGGGCGAAGCGGACCGGCCGTTGCCCGCGGTCGGGGGGGTTCTCCGCGGATCCCGCGGATGAACGCGGAGGGAGGGCTCCGGACTATCGCGCGCCGTCGCCGAAGCTCTTCCGGATCACCTGCTCGAGCGCTTCCAGTTTCACCGGCTTGCTCAGGTAATCGTCCATCCCGGCCGCCAGGCAGCGCTCGCGGTCGCCCTGCACGGCGTTGGCGGTGAGGGCCACGATCTTCGGCTGGCGGTCCGCCGGCAGCTTGGCGCGGATCTCGCGGGTGGCCGTGAAGCCGTCCATTTCGGGCATCTGCACGTCCATGAACACGAGGTCGTAGTCGCGCTGCTGGAGCGTGCGGACCGCCTCGAGGCCGTTGCCGACCGCGTCGGCGCGGTAGCCGAGCCGCTCGAGGAAGCGCAGCGCCACCTTCTGGTTCACGGGGTTGTCCTCGACCAGGAGGATGTCGAGCGGGAGGGCCGCCGCGAGCCGCACGGTGTCGTCGCTCATCGGCATCGGCGGCCGCGTCTCGGCGGCGTCGGGCTCCTGGAAGAGCTGGGCCAGCACCTGGCGCAGGAGCGCGGGCTTCACGGGCTTGGTCAGGCGGACCAGGAACGGGTCGCCGCTGTCGCTGCGGCGCACGTTGTCGACCGGGCTGAGATAGAGGACGATGGGAAGCTTCGGATGCTGCTCGCGGAGCTCCTGCGCCAGCATCGAGCCCTTTTCCCCGTATTCGCCGATGTCGTCGATCACCGCCGCCGCGAGCTTGTGCTGCACGGCGAGCTCCGCGGCGTTGTAGAGGTTGTGCGTCTCGAGCGGGGCGAGCCCGAGCGTGGCGACGGCGCGGCCGAGGTTGGCCCGGTTGATTGCATGGTCGTCCATGATCAGCACGTGCCGGCCGTGCAGCCGCGCGGGCAGGGCGGGCAGCACCTCCTCGACCAGGGCGGCGGCCGGGGTGGCCTGGATGCTGAAGCGGAACGTGGAGCCCTCGCCGGGCTTGCTCGTGACGTCGATCGACCCGCCCATCAGGTGGCACAGCCGGTCGCAGATCGCGAGGCCGAGGCCGGTGCCGCCGAACTTGCGGGTGGTCGACGTGTCGACCTGGCTGAACGGCTTGAACAGCAGGTGCTGCCGGTCGGGCGCGATGCCGATGCCGGTGTCCGCGACGAAGAAGTCGAGCAGCAGCCGGCCCCCCTCCTCGTGGACGACGCGGAAGCCCGGCGCGGTCTCCACCGTCGAGACATGCACCTCGACCGTGACCGATCCCTGCGGGGTGAACTTCACCGCGTTGTTGACGAGATTGACGAGCACCTGGCGCAGCCGGGCCATGTCCCCCTCGATCCAGGGTGGAACCGCGGGGTCGAGGTAGTAGGCCAGCTCGATGCCCTTCGCGGCCGCCTGCAGCGCGAAGATGTCCAGCGCCTCCTCGAGGCACTGCGCGAGCTCGAACGGCTGCCTCTCGAGCTCCATCTTGCCGGACTCGATCTTCGAGAAGTCGAGGATCTCGTTGATGATCACAAGCAGCGCGTCGCCGCTTGTGCGGATGGTGCTGACGTAGTCCCTCTGCTCCGGGGTGAGTTCGGTCTCGAGCAGCAGGCTGGTCATGCCGATGACCCCGTTCATCGGCGTGCGGATCTCGTGCGACATCGACGCAAGGAAGTCCGACTTCGCCCGCGACGCCGCGTCCGCCTCGGCCTTGGCGCGGCGGAGCTCGTTCTCGGTCTCCACCCGCGCGGTCATGTCGGTCGCCAGCGCGATGAAGTTCTCGACCGCGCCCGCCTCGTTGCGGACCGGCTGGAGCTCGAGGCGGAGGTGGTACCGCCGCTCCTTGTCCTGCGAGAGCGCGGCTACGTCCGTGGTGATGGGCTGGCCGTTGACGAGCGCGGCGGTGACCCGCTCGAGCGCGCGCGGGTCCTGGTCGGGGCTCGCGAGGAGGTCGAGCAGCAGCGCCCCGCGGACCTCGGCGACCGCGAAGCCGGTGAGACGCGAGAAGCTCTCGTTGGCCCACTCGATCGTGCCGTCGGCCGCGGTGATGACGACGGGGTTCTCGGTGCGGCTCGCGACGTGGGAAAGCATCCGGGTGGCGGCCTGGCTGGTGCGCAGCGCCTCGTCGGCCTTGCGGCGCGCGGTCACGTTCTGGCAGGTGCCGATCACGCGGAGAGGGCGCCCGGTGGTGTCGAACGCCACGCATTTGGCGCGGGCGGCGACCCAGGCCCACTCGCCGTCCGCCTGCCGCACGCGGTACTCGAGCTCGATGAGTTCCGACTCGCCGCGGAAGTGGCTCTCGTTGGCGCGCTGGAAGGCGGGCTGGTCGTCCGGGTGGATCAGCTCGGACCACGCCTGGGCGGTCCCGGGCCGCGTCGCCGGATCGTAGCCGAGCGACTGCCACACGCTGGGCGTGTAGAACACGCGCCCGGAGGGGACGTCCCACTCGAACACGCCGACGAGCGTCGCGTTGAGCGCCAGGTTGAGGCGCTCGTCGGCGACCTGCAGCCGGGCCTCGGCGCGGCGGCGCTGCTCGTTCTCGCGCCCGAGCTCGAGGCTGGTCTTCTCCGCCGCCTGCCGGCGGAGGTGCGCCGCCAGCGCGAGGTGGACGACGAGGCCGAGCAGGAGGCTGACGCCGAGGCCGGACGCGAGCGCAAGGCCCGGCAGCGCCGCGCGGATGCGCGAGCCGCCCGCCTCCGCCCGCGGAGCCATCCGGAAGGTCACGCGCTGGCCCAGCAGCGTGTAGACGGCGACCTGCTGGCGCCGGCCGGCCGACTCCAGCGCGGCCAGGTCGGAGGCGAAGACTTCGTGCCCCCCGGTGCCCGTGTTCGCGTCGCCTCCGATCGTGACTTGCAGGGCGACCCGCGGCGCCAGCTCGAGGCGCTTCACGACGAGCTCGAAGAGCGCGCCGTAGTAGATCTCGCCCACGACGAACCCCTGCTCCCCGCCGGCGCGCGCGACCGGGGCGTAGACCGCGAAGAACGGCGGCCGGAGCGGGGACTCGAGGGGGCCGGCCACCGCGGCCGCGCCGGTCCGGCGCACCTCCTGGAGGGCGGCCAGCCGCGCCGGCTCCGCGCCGTGGTCGAGCCCGACGGAGTCTTCGTTGCCGACGGTCGGGTAAAGCCAGCGCGTGCGGTGGCCCGTGTCCACCCACTGGAGGGCGCGGTAGGGCGCGAAATCGGCGAACTGGGCGACGGCGTCCTGCTCCCAGACCGCCGGGGGCGCCCCGTCCGCGTGGGTCCAGCGCGCCGCCATCCGCCGGAGGCTTTCGATCTTGGCCCGGCCCTCCGCGGCGTACAGCGCGGCCACATTGTCGATCGTGAGCCGCGTGGTGCCGTTGACGTAGGCGAGCTCGCGCTCGTGGAGGGCGAACCAGAAAAGGACCGTGACCGTCGAGCCGCAGGCGATGACGGGCATCCAGAGCCAGCGGCCGGCCGCGCCGCTGCCGGGGCGGTCCCGGGCGGCGAGGACGAGCAGCCCGGCGCCGAGCGCGAGGAGGCCGAGCGCCGCCGGCGGGCCGAGCCGCGCGTGCTCCTGCCAGGCGGGCTGGATGTGCAGGCCGGTGCGGCCCGCCAGCAGGGCGCTGATCGCGTACGCCGCCAGGAGGGAGCCCGCGAGGGCCAGCAGCGGCCCGCGGGCGGGATGCCCGGCCGGGCGGAAGGACTGCCATCCGACGAGGGCGGCGACTGCCGCCAGCGCCGCGCCGAGGGCGAGGGGCATCCGGCCGATTGCCGGGCCGTCCACCGTGCGGGCGTGGGCGGCGAGGAGGTTGTCGAACCCGGGCGCGCGTCCGAGCAGCTCGTCGGCGACGGCGAGGCCGGCGAGCAGCGCGGCCAGCCCGGCAAAGACCGTCGCCGTGCGCCGCCAGCCGGCCGCGGCGGCCAGCGGGGAGAGTCCGAGGAGGGCGAGGCATGCCGCGGCGTTGGCGGGCAGCGGGACGTCGCGCAGCCGCGGCTGCACCCAGGCCGCCTCGCCCGCCCACCAGGCGCCGAGCGTCGCCAGGCCGAACACCACGAGCAGCGCAAAGGGAAGCAGCGCGCCGTGATGTATCACGGGGTGGCGGGCAGGGTGCGGCATGCTCGGAGCCGAGCGTTGGTCTGCGCCCCGGCGGGAGCAACCCGATTTGGGGACGACTCCCGGAGACACGGGCGCCGGTTCAGCGGGACGACGGTCCGGACGGCAGCTGCGGCACGGTCGCCGAGCCCGGCGGGCCGCTGCGCGGCTCGGCGGAGAACGAGCCCAGCGAATAGGACCACTCCGGCTGCCCGAGGGGGCCCGAAAGCTTCAGCTCGATGATGCTGGTGAGCGGGTTCAGGACCAGGCCGAGCGTGCCGGTCAGGAGGTTCCGGTTTCCGCTGTATGGCTTGAAACGCGCGGTGAAATTGAGCCCGTTGTCGGCGAACGTGTAATCGCCCCGGGCGTCGATGACCGCGCTGTCGCCGGTGACTTTCAGGTCCGGGAAATGCAGCCGGCCGTCGGCGAGGTCGAACGAGCCGTGGACGGTGTCGAGCTTCAGCGTGCTGAAGTTGAGCGCGAGACCGCTGAGCACCTGCGAGAGCAGGCCGAACAGGTGGATCTCGCTGAGGGTCGCGCCCGTCAGCCGCGCGTTGCCGCTGCCGTTGAAGGTGGCGATCTCCCCGGGCTCGCCGACGGCGGAGAGCGCGATCGCGAGCTTGGCGGTGGCGGCGCGCTGCAGGAAGGTGCTCTCGGCCCCGGTCGCCGCCGGCGTGCCCGTGCGCGCGGCCTCGTACTCCTGCACGGCCCGGACGGCGGGCCCGAGGTCCGCGTCCTGGACATACAGGTCGAAGCCCAGCTTCCGGTCGCCGGGCGGCCCCCCGAGCGAGGCCTTGCCGCGCCCGTGCCCGTTCGCGACGGTGAATTCGATGCGGTCGAGGCGGAGCTCCGGTCCGCGGAGATCCCCGGTGGCGGCGAGCGTGTCCAGCGGGAAGCCCTGGTACTTGAGCCCGCCCTGCGCCTGGCCCGCGAAGGTGAGGTCGCCCTCGCCGCCGCCCTCGCGGAACGTCCAGGTGCCGGCGAAGTTCAGGCGCGGCGGCTGGTTGAACTTCCAGTCGTCGAGGATCGGCCGGGCCGCGCCGCGCAGCAGCGGGTCGAAGAGCTCCGGGTCGAGCGTGGATTCCAGGTCGAAGCCCAGCCGCACCGGTTCGCGGCCCGCCGGGTCCGACGCGCGGCTGTACGTCCCGTGCACGCGCTGGCGGCCCGCGGCGCGCGCGCCATCGAGGTGGAGGCCGTCGAGGAACTGCGGCCGGACGAAGAGCCGCGTCCTGACCCGCTCGAAGTCCACGCCGCGCACCCGGGGCGCGGCGGCGTCGGCCGCGATGAAATTCCGCGGCTCCCGCGGGTCGTTCCAGCGTCCGGCCACGTCGACGTCGGCGTCGGGGGGCGCCGTGGGGAACTCGAAGTCGCGCCAGAAGGTCGCCCACCAGGGCCGCCGGAACCAGGGGTTGAGGTCGGCCGGCCGCAGCGCGCCCGTGAGGAGGATGCGGAAATCGCGCGTCGAGGCATCCATCCAGTACGACCCGCGCGCGACGTTCTCGCCCGCCAGCAGCACGGCGTCGCGGGCGCGCAGCTCGCGGCCGTCGAACTCGATCCGGCCCTCGGCCCGGTCGATCGCGACGCCGCGCGCGTCCAGCCGGCCGGCGTGGACCCGCGCGCCGACCGCGCCGAGTTTCCATCCCGGGGCCAGATCGACCGTGGCGGCGAGGTCGACGGGATCGCCCAGGACCAGCCACGGCGCCGCGCGCGGCGCGCGCCGGGCCATCAGCGCGTTCACGAACGCCGGGTCGGCGCGGCCGTCGAGCCGCACCCGGGCCGCCTGCTCCCGCAGCTCCGCCTCGACCTCGGCCGCGATCGCCTCGGCGCCGGCCAGGAACGAGGCCTGGACGCGCACCCGCGGCCAGTCGGCGAGGGTGGCGTGGAGGAGGGGCGCGCCGGCGGCCTCGCCCTGCGCCGTCACGGCGCCCGCGGTGAACCAGGCCTCGGCCGGCCGGAGATCGAACGGCCGCAGCGTGGTCGTGCCCTGCAGGATCGCGCGGACCTCGCGGGCGCCGAAGTCGGACGCCTCGACCTCGCGGGCGGCCACGTGGAGCCGCAGCGGTCGGATGGCCGCCGGCTCGAGCCGCAGGGTGGCCGAGGCGGCGACCTGCCGGAGCACGGCCGGCTGGCCGAGGCCGGGCGGGGTGCGGACCTCGCGGGCGGTGAAGATGACGGAAGCCGTGTTGCCGATGCCGGGCGGGGCATCCAGCCGCACCATGAGCGAGGGTTCGTCGCAGAGCTCGAGCACCGCGAGGCCGCGGGCGGCCGGGCGCGCATACTCCAGGTAGCGCGCGACCAGGGCCGGAAGATCGCGGTGCGGGGGACCGGGGCCGCGCCGCGGCGGCACGAAATCGCCGTGGGCGGTGACGACGAGCGGGCCGCTGCGAAACGTGAGCTGCTCGGCCCGCCACCGGCCGTCGCCGCGGCGCAGCGTGGCCACGAGCTCCTGCACGAGCGGCTCGGCCACGCCGGTCGACGAGAGCATGGCCGGCAGCTGGAGCGTGGCGCCTTCCAGGCGGATCAGGCGGGGATCGGCGGTGCCGGCCAGGGCGCCCCAGAAGCTCCCCTCGACGTAAATCAGGCGGCTCGACAGGAGCGGCTCCTCGAAGCGGGACGACCGCAGGGTGACGTCCTCCAGCAAAAGCCGGCCCTGCAGGTCGAAGCGGACGCGCTTGAAGCGCATGGCGAGGTCGGCGGCGGCCAGCCGGGACTCGAGGCGGCGGAGCACGAAGCCCGGGACCGGCAGGTCGCGGGCGAGGGCGACATAGGCCAGGCCGGCCAAGGTGGCGCCGAGCACCAGCCACACGGCCCAGCACGCCAGCGTTGCGCAGCACGACAGGCAGAAGCGCAGCGGCGACTTTACGGCCGGATGCGGCGGTGGAGTCGGGCAGGCCATGGGGCGAGGTCGGACCGCGGGTCGTCGGCCGGAGCCGGACCGGGGGTCGTCAGCCGTTGGGCGGTGTCGCGGGCGCCGGCGCGGGCACGGCCGCCGGCGGGCCCGGGTCCCGCTCGGCGTAGGTGAGCGCGAAGAGCGCGTCGACCAGCTCCTGGTTGATCTCGAACGTCACACCGCCGAAGTCGTCGGTGCCCGCGACCTGCGTGGTCCCGCCGAGCCGCGGGGTGAGGTGCAGCGTCGAGACCGTGGCCTGGGTCGCCCCCGTGCCGCCGACGAGCGCCAGCGTGGCCTCGAGGCGGTAGGCCCACGGCCGCGGCGCGCCGTCGATCTCGACGCCGGCGGGCTGGAACGACTCGGAGACGAAGCGCTTCGCCTGGAGGACCTGCATGCCGCGCACGAGGGCCGCCAGCGCCGCGCGCCTCGCCTCCGGTTCCGCCGCCACGACGGACTCCCACGTCTCGCCTTCGGCGAGCTGGCGCTCGTAGAGCGGGAGGTCGCGGCCGGTGGCCGCGAGCCGGAGGCCCGTCAGCCGGGCGCCGGCGGGCAGCCGCCGCAGCGTGCGCTCGCGGTAGTGCAGCGGATCGACCGGCGTGTCGCGGAGGATCTCGGACGAGACCTGGTAGACATAGGGCGCGTTCCGGACGAGCGCATAGGCGACGTCGCGGGATTCGGGCGACGTGCCCAGGACGAGGGTGGCCCCGGTGGGGCCGGTGGGATCGGCCGCCCGGCTGGCGGCGGTGAACTCGAGGGAGACGGTGCGCTCCGGGCGGTTGAAGCCGAAGCGCTCGCGGTCCGCGTCGGACGGCGCGTCGCTCACGAAGCGCTGCGCGTTGAGCGCGGCAAGCCGCTCGAGGAGCGCCTTCACCAGGGCGCCGTCCGCCGGGCGGGTGGCCGGGGCCTGGCCGTCGGCCGAACGCGTCACGATCTGCCAGCTCTCGGCCGCCTCGCTCGCGGCGGCGGACTCGAGCCGCTGCAGCGACACGTCGGCGCCGGCGCGGCCGGACAGCGTGACGGTGCTCACGTTCCGCGGCTCGAAGTCGAGCACGTGCCGGTCGCGGAGCGCTTCCTGGGCGGCGCGGAGCCGCTCCAGGAGGTCGGCCGGGATCGCCGTGCTGAAGACGACGTTCTTGTCCTCGATGCGGGCGAAATAGTAGTCGGCCGGCGGCTCGCCCGCGGCCTCGGGCGGGACGGGTGCGGCGGCGCCGATGAGCAGCGTCTCGCGGCGCGAGTTGCCCTCGAGCGTCACGCGCAGCGCGGCCTGGTCGAGGCCGGCGCGCTCGATGGCGGGGTCGCGCGGCTCGTAGAACCGGCGGGCGCGGAGGGCGTTGAGGGCGTTCACCGTCACCTCCACGTCGGGCTTGCTGGCGCGGGCGAGGATCGGCGTCTCGAAGCTCCAGCGCGTGGCGTCGCGGCGCAGGCGGGTTTTGAGGCTGGCGTTCTGCACGCCCAGGGAACGCACCTCGAAGACCGGGATGGTGAAGATGTTCTGGGACCGGAGCTCGGCGAGCGGCAGGCCCAGGCTTTCCGCCACGGAGCCGCCGACCACGTGGATGTACTGGTTGTCCGGGCCGATCACGTACAGCCGGTTGCCCGACTTCGTGGCGTCGCCGAGCTTGAGCTCGTACGACTTCCCGCCCGAGGTGAAGGTGAAGACGATCGCGGGCTGGGCCAGGCCATAGTCCGCGAGGGACTGGTTGGTGGCCGCCAGGTCCGCGATCCGGAACTTCGTCGTGTTCCGCATCTGCTGCAGCTCGTTGTAGACGCGCGCGAACGCATTCGGGTTCAGCGGCCACTCATACGGCTGCGTGAGCCACCAGTCGTCGCCGCGCTTCTCCGCACGGATCGTGAGGTCGGGGCCGGTGCGGGTGAAGGAATCCAGGCTGGCGACCTCGGAGCCGAGGACGGTGCGCCGCAGCTCGTACTCGTCGGTGCGGGGCTGCTCGAAGTAGAAGACGTAGCCGAAGAGGACGACGTTCAGGAAGAGGAGGACGAGTGTGACTTTGGTGCGCATGGCCGGTCGGCGTTTAGTTGCGGCGGGTCCAGTAGACGATCAGCCCCACGACGGCGACGGCGCCCGGCACGAGGAGCAGGAGGCCGAGGCGAAGCTGGAGGAGTTCCTCCTGCGAGAGCGAGAGCTGGAAGTGCTGGATCGGACGCGCGGGGATCGTGAGCTGCGTGTCGCGCTCGACCGTCCAGTCGACGAGGGCGAGGAAGAGGTTCAGGTTGCCGCCGGTGAAGATGCGGTTGTTCGCCACGAGGTCGGCGGCGCCGATGACGGCAAGCCGGCCGCCGCGCACGCTGAAGTGGATCTGCGGCGCCGGCTTCGTCCGCTCCGAGATCGTGACCACGCCGAGGTTGCCCTTGAGGTCCTCGCCGGCGGTGTAGGTCGGCAGGACGTTGCGGTTGCTGTAGTCCCGCTCGCCCCAGGCGGTCTTGCCCGTGGCGACGAGGGTCTTCACATCCAGGCCCTCCTCCTCGGTGCGGCCGAGGTCCTCGTTCACGACGCGGGCCGGCCCGATGTGGATGGCGAACCGGTTGGTGATGAGGTTCTGCACCAGCGGGTCGCGCGGGTGGAAATTGCGGAGCAGGATCTCGTTCGTCTCGGTGATCGCCTCGGGGTCGCTCTCGAGGATCAGGTTGTCGTAGACCATCACGCCCCAGTCGAAAAACAGGTTTTCAAGGCCATGGCGGGAGGGGCCGGGGCCGATCAGGATGATCAGGCGGCCCGCGCGGCTGGCGAGGTAGTTGCGCAGCGTCTCCTCCTCGTATGGCTGGAAGCGGTTCGTCGGCCCCGCGATGATGACGAGCGCGGCGTCGTCCGGCACCTTGCGCGCGGCGGCCAGGTCGAGGTGCGCGATGTCGTAGTTCCGCACGCGCAGCTCCTCCCGCAGCAGGGACAGGCCGCTCGGGGAGAGGTCATCCGGGCTGATCTCGCCGTGGCCGCGGACGAGGTAGATCTTCTTTTTGTCCGGGCTGGAGACATCGAGGATCGCGGCGGTGAGGGCGGTCTCGCCCTGGAAGGCGGAGCGCCGGCGGTCGGCGACGCGGTAGAGCTCCGAGGGGGCCACCGTGCGGCGCCGGTCCTGGCACACCACGACCACGACGTTGGGCGATTCCAGGCCCCGGGACTCGGCCTCGACCGGGTCGCGGTACACGTCGAGGAACTGGACGTGGACGCGGCCGGCGCCCTCCGGCTTCCCGCGCGTGGCGTAGGTGTATTCGCGAAGGAGCTTGTCGAGGTCGCGCCGCGCCTGGGCCACGTCGGGCGAGGCCCCGTCGTCCCGGAACGTGACATAGACGTGCACGTCATGCTCGAGCCGCTCGAGGTAGGACAGGGTCTCCGGCGAGAGCGAGTGCTGGCGGCGCGCGGTCAGGTCGAACCGCCACGAGTGGTTCTGCGCGATGTAGTTGAGTCCGGCGAAGAGCGTCAGGAACAGCACCGCCTGCAGGAGCAGGTTGACGAGGCGGACCCAGCGGGCGGCGCGGAAGCTGTCGGCAAACTTCATTCGGGGCGGGCTCAGCTCTGCAGGATCTTCGCCTCGACCCCGAGGACGCTGAACAGCAGCGCGAGGGTGGCGCCGGTGACGTAGAAGAACACGTGGCGGGTGTCGACGACCCCGTTGGTGAAGTCCTCGAGGTGGTGGAACACCTGGAGCGACTCGATCGCGACCTTGGCCGGCTGGAAGAGGTCCTGCTGCAGCGCCGCGACGCCGCCGAGGTAGCTGAAGCCGAGGATCAGCACCAGCAGGAGCGTGAACGACAGGATGCCCGCGACGGCCTGGCTGCGGGTCATCGCGCTGGTGAAGATGCCGAGCGCGATGAACAGCATCCCGCTCACCGCGATGAAGAGGTAGCCGCCGATGAGCTGACCGGGGTCGAGGAACCGCGCGTCGCCGGCGCTGCGCGCGAGGATGACATGGAA
>DASPMS010000074.1:0-9346 GCA_035626915.1 Opitutaceae bacterium | reverse complement strand
AGGAGCTGCTGCACGAGCGCGGCGGCCCGCTTGCCGGCCTTGCGCACCTCCTCGACGTCCTCGCGCAGCGGCGAGCTCCGCTCGACGCGCATGAGCAGCAGGTCGGAGTAGCCGAGGATCGCCGTGAGGAGGTTGTTGAAGTCGTGGGCGATCCCGCCGGCCAGCTGGCCGAGCGAATCGAAGCGGTTGGCACGGATGAGCTCCTCGGGCGTGAGGCTCATTTCGTCGGGGTTGCGGAACACCAGCACGGCGCCCACGGGCGCGGCGCCGGCGCGGCCGACCGGATGGCAGCTGTAGGTGACGGGCGCCACGCGCCCGTCGCCGGTGTCGAGGGCGAACTCGTCGTTCAGCGGCAGCGGCTCGCCGGTGGTCAGGACGCGGTCCGTGGGATTCTCGCCGGGCTGCCGGCTGAGCCGGTGCACGATCCGGAACACCTCGCCGACGTGCTGGCCGATGACCTGCTCGCTCGTCCGGCCGAGCAGCTTGAGCGCCTGGGGGTTGGCGAGAAGGGTGTGGCCGTTGGCATCGGCGAAAAGCGTCCCCTCGCGCATGTCCTGCAGCAGCACGGCCAGGTGGTCGTGCGGCAGGCCGGTGCCGGCGGCGGCGCCCGCCGCGGCCGGCGCGACGTAGCCGATCGCGCGCTGCAGGTCCTTCCTCTTTCCGTAAAGCCGCACGACGCCGAGCTGGACGGCAAACTCGCGGCCCGCGCCGTCGCGCAGCGTCAGTCCGGTCGAGAACGCGGGCTCCCGGGGGCTTTGCGCGGTGAACCACGCGGCGAGCCCATCGGGCGCGGCGCCCGGCGGCAGGGCCGCGGCGAACACGTCGGCCGAGCCGGTCGCGTCGGACTCCGGGCAGCCGACAAGGCGCAGGAAAGCCGGCGAGTACCAGAACGTGCCGGCGGCGAAATCCAGGTCAAAGAAGCCGAGCCGGCCCTCGTCACCGAGGTGCTGCTGCCGCTCGTCCGCGCGCAGGCCGGCCTCCTCGAACTCCTTCCGGTCCTGGATGTCCAGCTGCGCCCCGACGACGCGCTGGAGGGCGCCGTTGGGGCCGTAGAGCTGCACGCCCGCGCAGTGCACCCACACGAAATGCCCGCGGGCGTGCTGCATGCGGAACTCGAGCGAGAAGGAGCGCGGGCCGGTGGCGCTGCCGCGGGCCCGGCGGTCCGGCGCGGCCGAGGAGTCGTCGGGATGCAGCAGCTTCAGCCACGTGTCGTAGGTGTCGGGCAGCTCGTCCGGCTCGTAGCCGAGCATCTTCTTCCACGCCGGCGCGTAGTAGACCGTGCCGGCCGTGAAGTTCAGGTCGAAGAACCCGAGCGGACTCCGCTCATTGAGGACGTTGACGAGCGTCTGGGCGGTGTCGCCGGGGGGCGGCGCGCTCACCACGGTGGGTGGGACCACCCGCGACGCGTACGCGAAGAAGCACGCCGGATCGTCGAGCACCCGCTCGATCCGCACCTCCGCGTCGAAGGCGGCGGTCTCCTTCGGCGCCAGCTGGAGCCGGAGCGGCGCGTCGAGCCCGGCCGCGAGGAGGACTTCCCACTGCGACTGCGTCCAGCCGGGGTCCTTCGAGGTCACCTCGAACTGAAAGAGATTCGGGAAATGGTCGCCGGCCAGCTCGTGGGGCTTCGCCTGCCAGAGCGCGCACGCCCCGGCGCTCGCGGCCTGGATACGGCCCTCGGCGTCGAGGACGAGCACCGCGGGCGCGGGCGCCGCGGCGCTCTTCTGCACGGCCGATCTGGCGGGCTGCAGGCTCATGGTCCGGGGCGTCGGAGCATATTCACGGCCCAACCTCTGCCGAGCGAAGAAGCCGTCAACCGTTCGAACACCGCTAAATTGATGGGTCCTTTACCTCGGCGGCCGTTTTGTCAGCGCGTGACGGCGATAACCCCCTGAAACACCGGGGCTTCCCCCCCAGTCCGCGCCCAAGCCTCCACCCGGCGGGCCAGGAAATCGATCCATACGGCCTGGTCGTTGAGGCAGGGGATGTGCGTGAAGGATTCGCCGCCGGCGGCCTGGAACGCTTCCGCGCCCTCGCCGCGGATTTCCTCCAGGGTCTCGAGGCAATCGGTCACGAAGGCCGGCGTGATCACGAGGAGGCGCTTGCGCCCGGATTTCGCGAGCCGCTCGAACTCGACGTCGGTGTAGGGCGCGAGCCACGGCTCGCCGGCGAGGCGCGACTGGAAGGATTGCGACCATTTGGCGGGGTCCAGGCCGGCCGCCCGCGCGAACAGCTGCGTGGTCCGCGTGACCTGCGCCTTGTAGCAGGTCGCATGGGCCGGGCTGCAGGTGTTGCAGCAATCGGGCACCACTTGGCAATGCGCGCGCGAGGAGTCGGCCCTGGTGAGGTGGCGCACGGGAATGCCGTGGTAGCTGAACAGCAGGTGGTCGTGCGGCTGCGCGAGGTAGGGCCGGGCGCTCGCGACCAGCGCGGCGATATAGTCCTCATCGGCGAAATACGGCTGCACGCATTCGATCCGGAGGCCGGGCGCGAGGCGCGCGGCCTCGCGGTGCACCTTCGCGACCACGGTCTCCCAGCTGGACATCGCGTAGTGCGGGTATTGCGGGAAAAGGAGCAGGCGGTCGACCCCCTGGTCGAGGAGGCGGCGCAGGGCGTCCGCGACCGACGGCGTCCCGTAGTTCATCGCGAGCTCGACGGGCAGCGGCGTCCGCGCCTGGAGCTTCTGCTGGGCCAGACGGCTGGTGACGACCAGGGGCGAGCCCTCGGGCGTCCAGATGCTCGCGTACGCGTGCGCGGACTTCCGCGCGCGCGACGGGATGATGATGCCGTTGACCAAGAGCCGCCGGAGGAAAGGGTTCGCGGGCTTGTCGATGACGCGCTCGTCGCCGAGGAACTCGCGCAGGTAGCTCGTGACGTCGGGCACCGACGTCGAGTCGGGCGAGCCAAGGTTGAGCAGCAGGACGGCGGGCTTGGGCATGGTGCCCGACGACAGGTGGCGGACGGGGGCATAAAGTCAACCGGGGGAGGGTTCCGCGGCGAGGTGCCCCGATCCACGCCGGGCGCGGAAGGCCTTGAACGCAGCCGGGGAGAGACATTCCCGATTGGCCGCCGCCGGGTTCGCCGGACGGTCCGCCTGCGGGACGGCGAAGGCGGCGGCCGCACCGGAGCCGCCCTGCGATCGAGCCGCCCGCTTAAGCCGCCAGCGTGCGGATCGACGCGATGAGCCGGTGGACGTTCTCCGGGGCGATGCGGTCGGTCACGACCGTGCGCGGAGCGTTGTTGGCGATGTCGAGGCGGGCGCCTTCCTCGGTGCCGGGGCGGACGAAGTCCTCGATGAAATCCATGCCGCCGCGCGGCTTGATCCAGCGGTAGTACACGTCGGCCGCGTCGGTCTCGATGACGATCTCGAGCTTGAGCAGCACGTGGCAATACAGCGTGAGGTCCCGGTAGGAGGCGAACCAGGTCGGGGGGCAGACGAGTTGGTCGCGAATCACGAGGGTCATGGCGTTCTGTCAGGGCAAAGCCGCGCCGCCGCCGCAGGGGCGGGATTAATCTCGATTCGGCGGGGCCGCGCCGTTCACTCCTGGAAAAGACCGGCTTTTTCCTCCATGAGTTCCACCCGCCCGCCCGTGCTCCTCGTCATCCGTGACGGCTGGGGCAAGAACCCCGATCCCGCCCAGAACGCCACCAACGCGGTGCACCTGGCCCGGAAGCCGTGCGACGACGCGCTTCATGCCCGGTACCCCCTGGCGCTGGTGCGCGCGTCCGGATTGGACGTGGGGTTGCCCGACGGCGTGATGGGCAACAGCGAGGTCGGCCACGAGAACATCGGCGCCGGGCGCGTGGTCGACCAGGAGCTGGTGCGACTCAACAAGCTTTTCTCCGAAAAGCGCCTCGCCACGAACGAAGTATGGCGCGGCCTGGTGGAGCGCGTCAAGGCGCGCGGTTCGCGGCTGCATCTCATGGGCATCGTGAGCGACGCCGGCGTGCACGGGATGCTCGACCACCTTTACGGGATCCTGCGCCAGGCGAAGGCGGACGGGATCCGCGAGGTCTTCGTGCACGCGTTCACCGACGGGCGCGACACGCCGCCGATGAGCGGGCTCGGCTACGTGCGGCAGGTCGAGGCCCAGTGCCGGGAGATCGGCATCGGACGGATCGCGACCGTGTGCGGGCGCTTCTGGGCCATGGACCGCGACAACCGCTGGGAGCGCGTGCGGAAGGCCTACGACGTCCTCACCGGACGGCATGCGGCGGCCACGGCGGCGAGCGCCGAGGCCGCCGTGCAAAGCTATTACGACCGGCCGGCGAGCGACTCCCAGAAGGGCGACGAGTTCGTGCCGGCCACCGCGATCGTCGGCGGCGACGGCCGCCCGGTCGCCTCGATCGCCGACGGCGACGCCGTGCTGTTCTACAACTACCGCGGCGACCGCCCCCGCGAGCTGACCAAGGCCTTCGTGCTCGCCGGCTTCAAGGAGTTCGACCGCGGCCGCCGGCTCGACCTGTATTACGCGACCATGACGGAGTACGAGGCGGGCCTGCCGGTGCGGGTGATTTCGCCGAAACCCGAGCCGCTGAAGAACATCCTTGGCCAGGTCGTGGCCGACGCGGGGCTGCGGCAGTTCCGCTGCGCGGAGACCGAGAAGAACCCGCACGTGACCTTTTTCTTCAACAACTACCGCAAGGATCCGTTTCCCGGCGAGGACCGCGCCTGCCCGCCGAGCCCGAAGGTCACGACCTACGACCTCCAGCCGGAGATGTCCGCCGCCGAGGTCACGCGGATCGCGAAGGAGGCGATCCTCTCGGGCAAGTACGCTCTCCTCGTCGTGAACTACGCGAACCCCGACATGGTGGGCCACACCGGCTCGCTCCCGGCCGCGACCCGGGCGGTCGAGGCCACCGACGCGGGCGTCGCCGAGCTGCTCGCCGCCGTGGAGCGGGTGGGCGGCCACGCGGTGGTCTGCGCGGACCACGGCAATGCCGAGCAGATGTGGGACCCGACGGTCAATGGCCCGCATACGGCGCACACCCTGAATCTCGTCGAGGTCTTCGTCGTCGGCCCCGGCCTCGCGGCGGGCAGGACAAAGATGCGGACGGGCGGGCGCCTCGCCGACATCGCGCCGACCCTGCTGCACCTGATGGGCCTGCCCAAGCCCGCCGAGATGACCGGCGAGAGCCTGGTGGTGGCGTGACCGGTACCCTGCCACCATGATGCCCGAAGGCGCCGGAATGGTTTGCTTGGCGGTCAGCATCCTCGGGGCGTTCACGCCGCCGACGACGCCGCCGGACCACGCGCGCGTGCAGCTGGTCGGCATCAGCCGCGCGGTGATTGTCCTCGACGACGACTACCTGACCGACGCCCGCAGCCAGGCGGCGGCGCTCCAGTTGCCGGCGCCCCCGGGGCGCTACCGGCTGCGGCTGCACTTCGACGGAGGTCGGACGCTCGAAACCGCCTTCCGGGCCGGCCGGGGCAACCTGCTGGTCCTCCGCGGGCCGGATTTCGCGGCTCCTCTGCTGCCGCATCCCAACGAGCCGTTGAACGTGGGCAGCCTGCACGTCGCGGGCCGGAATTGGACCTGGCTGACCATCCCCGAACTCGGGATCGAGAATATGGACCTGGGGGGCGCGCAGAGCACGCTCACGCGCGTTCCGGCGGGCCGCTACGAGGCGGAGGCGGGCTTCACCGGAACCGGCAAGCGGCACAAGTTCGTGCTCGAGATTGCGCCGGGCCAGCAGACCGCGCTTTCGATCAACACGGATTCCGGCGCGGTCGAAAGCGACAACGCGGCGGAACGCGCGGCCGGTGGCGCTCCGATGCCCGTGGCCGGCGGCGGCTACGATCGCCGGGTCCCCGGCCTGGAGCTCGAGCTCGTCTGGATCCCGCCGGGATCCTTCGCGAAGCAGGAGGCGAAATCCCTCCGCACGGTCAGTCCGGCCCGCACGGTGACGATCGCACGAGGCTACTGGATCGGGCGGACGGAGATCACGCAGACCCAGTGGCGGCAGTTGATGGAGGACGACCCGAGCTACGTCTTCGGCCCGGACCGTCCCGTGAACCAGGTGTCGTGGCGGATGGCGCAGGCCTTTTGCGAGCGCCTGACGGCGCGCGAGGCGGCGGCGGGACGGTTGCCGCCCGGGCATGTGTACACGCTCCCGACGGAGGCGCAGTGGGAGTATGCCTGCCGGGCGGGTGACGCGCGCGAGGTCCTCCCGGAACGCGAGGTCGTGCGGCAGGGGTGGGTTTTCCAGACCGGCGGACAGGTCGTGCAGGCGGTCGGCCGCAAGCCGGAGAACGCCTGGGGCGTCGCGGACATGATCGGCAACGTGGCGGAGTTGTGCCTCGATTGGGACGCCCAGCCGGCGGCGTCGGCGGAAAATGCGGCACAAAATCCGGCATCCGCCACCGCCGCGGTCCGGGGCGGGAGCGTCGAATTCGAGCCGATGAGAGGCTTCCGATATTCGGACCACGAGGTCATCAGCCTCGACAATCGGAGTTCCAGCCTCGGATTCCGCGTCGTCCTGACGCCGCAGCCTGCGGCGTCGCGTTGAGGATAACGCGACCCACCACGTCCGGTGAAATCGGATGGGACGGATTGAGGCAGGGCGGATTATCCTAATCCGCCGCGATGGCCGCGGTCGGGGTGACGCGCCGCCCCGACCCCTTACCCGAGCTCCTCGGCCAGGGCGATGATGATGCCCTCGGGCCCGCGGATGTAGGCGAGCCGATACGAGTTCTCGTATTGGACCACCTCGCCGACCAGTTCGGCGCCTCGCGCGAGCAGGCGCGCGACGACGTCATCGATGCCCTCGACGGCGAACATGATGCGGCGGATCCCGAGTGCGTTGACCGGAGCGTGCGCGGGCCGGATGCTGATCGCCGCCGGCGTGTGGAACTTGTCGAGCTCGATCCGTCCATGGCCGTCCGGCGTGCGCATCATCACGAGGGTGGCGCGGACGCCCTCGAGGCCGATGAGACGATCGACCGACGGGCCCTCGACGGTCGTCTCGCCCTCCACCTCGAGTCCGAGTTCGAGAAAGAAGGCCTTCACCGCGTCGAGGTCCTCGACGACGATGAGGGTGTTTTCCATTCGTTTAAGCGTCATGTTCTTGGTTCCTGGCCTGACGGTCGATGCCGCATAGGGCGCGACGGTAGGGGGCGCCGCATGCAGGCGAGTGAAGACTCGGTTTCTGGATGGCCGGAGAGATTCGCCGCCGCTCCCGGAGTTCAGTCCCAAGCGGCTAAACGAGCTTCAGGTCGCCGGACTTCGACAGTCCCGGGAACGACCTGGCTCAAGCGGCGGTCAGGCATTTTTTTCTTCGAGCAGCGCGACCGCCTCTTTCGCCGTCCGCAAATTCACCTGGTGAAGCGAACGGTAGCATCTGATCGCCAGCGTTTTCTCCCCGGCCTCGAGCAGGCGAAGCACATCGTCATCGCTTTCCTTCCCCTCCGGAGGGTAGAGGCCGCGCATCCGCAGTCCGGCGATCTTTTTCCCCGTCCGGCGGCCGGCGGCGATCGCGATAACGATCACGACGGCCACGATCGCGAACGGAACGATGGGCGAGCTCATGGATTTCGCGTGACACTACAGCTCGGCCGCGGTCGGCCGAGCACAAACTCGGCTTTTTCCGCGCGACCGCCGGCCCCTTGTTAGCCGGATTTCTCGCTTCGCGCGCGCTGCTTCATGTCGGCGTAGGCGGCGCGGATCAGATTCGAGAGGGCCGCCGCGTCGAGGTCGCTTCCGGGCCGGACCTTCGCGTGACGCATGAGCTTGCCGCCGCCCTCCAGCAAGCCTGCGGGATCGGGAATCTCGGCGCCGCGAAAGAACCCCACGTTCACGTGCGCTTTGAACGTGTCGACATAGGCGAAGGCCGCGTCGGCGGCGCAGGCGGTCGGATGCCCGTCGTGCAGCACCTCCCGGACATCGTCGCCGCATGCCCGCATGACCTCGAACCAGCGTTTCGCGATCTTTCCCAATTCACCCTTCTGCCACCCCATCCACACGTCGATGGCGGGCGAGCGTTTGACCGCCGTAGGGAACCGGAAGAGATCGCTCATGGCCGGACCGCCGGGAATGAACCGGTCCCGGAGCCGGGCGATGCCTGCGCCCACCGGCGCGGCGACACGGGTGACGTTAGCTCCGGCGCGTGGCTGGCCTTCCCGCGGACGCCGGTCACGGGTGATCGCGGTCTACCTTTTCGGCTCATACCGCAGCACGACCGCGCCCGATTTCAGCTCCAGCCGGTCGACGAGCTCCAGGTCGACGTGCTTCGACAGTCCCGAGAACAGCGTTGGCCCATGTCCCGCCAGCCGCGGATGCACGATGAACTCGTATTCATCGATCAATCCGAGGTCGGCGAGGGACTGCGCGAGCTTCATGCCGGCCACGAACAGACCCTTGCCCGGCTGGCGCTTCAGCCGCTGAACGGCCTCGCCCAGGTCGCCACGCACGAGCTCGGCGTTCCAGTCGACGCGGTCCAGGGTGCTCGACACGACGTACTTCTTGGCGGCATCGATCGTCCGGGCGAACGGCTCCATCCAGGGCTCCATCCAATCGGGCCTGACTCCGGTCTGCGCCGGCTGCCGCCAGGCCGCCTCCATCATTTGGTAAGTCACGCGGCCAAAAAGCACCGCATCGGCCTGAACGAAGAGCTCGGCGGCATGCCGGTGCAGATCCGCGTCCGGGATCATGGCGCGATGATCGCAGCACCCGTCCAGCGTGACGTTGATGGAGTGGCGGAGGGGTCGCATGGTGTCCCGTGCAAGCGCTAGCGTCGAAGCTGAGCCGCAGCGCCCGCCGACGCGACCGGTGCGCCAGCACGAGGCGTCGCAGGCGGCGGCGTCGGATCGGATGCATTGCCGGTGATTTTCACCATGGCCCCCACCAATTGATCTTCACGCGGGCTAATTCCGGATCTCCCAACAGGCGCCACGACGTCTTGATGCCTTCGATCTGGAACGTGATGCCATCGGGATGCTGGTAAGGACCCCGCGTGGTGGTATCGACGGTCCAAGCGACGGCCGCCCGGTCATTCGGTATCGTCTCCGGCATAAACTCGGACACCGAGTCGCTGATCTTCAGCTCCTTCCTGCCGCGCTTCTCGTAGGCGTAGAAGGGGCGACCGATTTCGGAATTGTGGATATTCACGAAACGCCGCTTCTGGCTTTCGACCGACTGACAGCCGGCGGAGCACAGCAGCGAACCGATCAAGAGGAGCTGTGTGGCGAGCCTCATCCTTTTCCCGAGGTTAGCACTGAGTCGATCGAGTGCGTCGGCTTTGGCGCCTGGCCCGGCACCTTATTTGCCGTCGGCGGGTGTGGGTGGCTCGCACGTCAAGACAGGTGCCTGGATCACCCGATTGTCGGGGCTCCTGACGGCTGAAAGAGATC
>DASPMS010000073.1:0-29542 GCA_035626915.1 Opitutaceae bacterium | reverse complement strand
CGACGGTCCGACAACCGCGGCCGGGTTTTCTCCCCCGATCACGCCAATGGTCGGGGATGGATTAAACAGGACGAGGCGGAGGATCCGGAACCATGACCGCAGCAGGGTTGGCGGGAACAGCGGATGAAGGTGGTATCTTTCGTTGCCGCGTGCGGAGGCTAAAGGGCATGGGCAACGCGTCCTCTGTGCCCTCAGAAGCTTAGTCCGGTGCTAACTCAACTAGCCTGGCACGCCGCCCGCTAGTTGTTGCCGCATTTCTGGTCTCCTGCTGCCCAGCGGGGCCGGTCCGCGATCAAGAATAGGCTTTAGGTTTCGATGCTGATGCTATTGGTTCCGCCAGGGTCACGTTCCTCCTAATTGGTTAATGATTAAGGCAAAGAGCCAGTTGGCGGGATGGGCTTTAAACCTGACATGGAGACCAAGCAACAAATCGTGCGGGATTGGCTGCCCCGCTACACGGGCGTGGCGCTGAAGGATTTCGGCGAGTACATCCTGCTCACCAATTTCGACCGCTACATCGAGCTCTTCGCGCGGTGGCACCGGGTGCCGATGCAGGGCCGCGACAAGCCCATGGCGAGCGCGACGGCCGGCGACATCACCATCATCAACTTCGGGATGGGCAGCGCCACGGCCGCGACCGTGATGGACCTGCTCACCGCGACCAAGCCGAAGGCGGTCCTGTTCCTCGGCAAGTGCGGCGGCCTCAAGCACCGCGCCAACCTCGGCAGCCTCATCCTTCCGATCGCCGCCATCCGCGGCGAGGGCACGAGCAACGATTACTTCCCGCCGGAGGTCCCCGCCCTGCCCGCGTTCGCGCTGCAGAAGGCCATCTCGACCACGATCCGCGAGCACAAGCAGGACTACTGGACCGGCACCGTCTACACCACCAACCGCCGCGTCTGGGAGCACGACGCCGACTTCAAGAAGTACCTCCAGCGGATCCGGTGCATCGCGATCGACATGGAGACCGCCACGATCTTCACCACCGGCTTCCACAACGGCATCGTCGCCGGCGCGCTGCTCCTCGTCTCCGACCAGCCGATGACGCCCGAAGGGGTGAAGACCGCCGCGAGCGACCGTCAGATCGACGAGCGCTACGTGAAGATGCACCTGCAGATCGGGATCGATTCCCTGAAGCAGCTCATCAACAAGGGGCTCACGGTTAAGCACCTGAAATTCTGACCGGCCGGCCGGCCCCGCGCCGGACGGGCGTGTTCGGTTCGCGGAGGCCTCATCGCGGGCGGGGCGACCCCGCCGCCCGGAGGCGAGGGGACGCCGTTGACCGCGCCGCCCGGCGCTGACAGTTTGGAGGCCATGCTCGTCCGGATCCGCGGCGCCATTTCGAACTGCTACCTGCTCGCGGGCGAGAAGCCCGTGCTGGTGGACACGGGCGCGCCGGGCGACCTTCCGAAGATTCTCGCCGCCTTCAAGCAGCACCAGCTCGAGCCGCGGCAGCTCGGCCTCATCGTGCTCACGCACGGGTACAGCGACCACGCCGGCAACGCCGCCGAGCTGCAGCGCCGGAGCGGTGCGCCCGTCGCGCTGCAGGCGGGCGACGTCCCGCTCGCCCGCACCGGCCGCAACGGCGTGCTCGCCCCCATCAGCTCGCTGGCGCGGCTGATCCGCCCGTTCGTCGACGAGACCTTCGAGCCGTTCGAGCCCGGGATCGTGTTCCGGGACGGACTCGAGCTCGCGCCCTACGGCATCAAGGGCCGGGTGCTCGCCACCCCGGGGCCGACGCCCGGTTCTTCGTCCATCATCCTCGCGCAGGGCGAGGCCCTCATCGGCGACCTGCTCCGCGGCAGCCTGCTGGTGCCGAACCGGGCCCGGCGCCACTTCTTCTGCGCCGATCCCGAATCGACCCTCCGCAGCCTGGCGCGGCTGGCGCGCGAGGGGCTCCTCCGCTGCCACCCGGGGCACTTCGGGAGCTTCCCCGGGTCGGAACTCCCGCGGTTCATCGCCCCGCCGGACGGACTCGTCGACCTCGCCGAGCAGCCGGCCCGGGTCTGACGCGCCAAAGACCGCCGATGGAAACAACCCCGACCGAATTTCCCGCGGCCCGCGGGCGTCTCACCTGGGTGCGGCATCGTTCCCATCCGTGGTTCCCGCTGCTCGTCTCCCTGCTTCTCGCGGTCCTCGCCGGCTGCTCCGGGCCCGACGCCGGACCGCGTCCGCCCGCGATCACCGGCAGCCTGACCTACCGCCAGCGCATCGCGCTGCCACCGACGGCGCTGATCGAGGTGCAGCTGCTGGACGTGACCCGACCCGACGCCCCGGCCGAGGTCCTGCACGCGGTCACGCTCTCCCCGCAGCACCAGCCGCCGTTCTACTTCACGATCCGCTATGATCCGCGGCGGATCGACCCGACCCATGCCTACGCGCTCAAGGCCACCGTCACCGTCGGCGGCCAGCTCCGTTTTCTCAGCACGAACAACACGCGGGTGCTGACGCAGGGTCACCCCGCTCATCGCGACCTCGTGCTCGAGATGGCGCCGGGCAAGTGATGCGCCGCGCCGGAGCCCGCACCGCGCCGCCGGCCGGCGCCTACGGCAACACGTCGACCCAGAAGGGGACGAAAAGCTCGCGGCCCTCGACCAGGAGCTGGCTCCACACCACGAAGCGCCCCGCCCGCGGGACCGTCACCTTGAACGTGAGCTCCGGCTTCGCGGCGTCGGGCGGCCGCGCCAGGTCCACCTGGTCGGGGTGCAGGTGCGCGAAGCCGCTCCGCTCCTCATCGAACATCACGAGGTGCGCGAACGCCCCCATCACCGGCGAGAGCGGGACCGGCTGCCCGTCCGGCCGGGACACCGCGAGCGTCAGCTCGTTCGGCTTTCCGGCCGCGAGCGGCAGCAGCGGCGAGAGCGTGAACCGGTAGGGCCCCGCGCTGTGATCCCAGTTCGTCTGCCGCGTGACCCGGGCGACGCTGCCCGGGACGCTGAAGCCGGCCGAGGCGTACAGCCCGCGTCCCGTCGCGGCCGGGGTGAAATCCGCGAAGACGAGGTAGTCGCCCGGCCGCGCGGGCGTGAGCTCGAAGACCCACTCGCCCGCCTTGCGCCCGGGCTCGGGGTGCACGTGCTGGTAGTCGTTGAGCGTCGGGTCGATCACCAGCAGGTGCAGCTTCTTCGTGTGGGCCACCACAAGGTCGGCCGGGCCGATGGGCTTGCCGCTCGCGGTGGCGAGGGTGAGCGTGAAGCGCGCCGGCCGCTGCACCGTGGGGGGCGACTCGGCGCGCAGCGTCACCGCGACCGGGGATTTCACCGCGACGACGGGGATGAACTGCGGGTTCGCCGGGTCGCAGAACTCGATGGCCCCTTTCTCGTCCACGCGGAAATCCATGTGGTTGAGATTCGATCCGGCGGGCAATAGCCGCACCCCGAGGTACAGCGCGAGCGCGCCGGCGGTGATCAGCCCGACCGAACGCCTCTGCCCCGGCGTCAGCGCCTGCCGGACCGCGTCGCTCATGGCTGCTTCACCTTGCCCAGGAATTCCGCGGGGTCCCACGCGCTGCCGTCGACGCGGTGGATGATCCGCCCCGCCGGGTCGATCAGCACCGTCGCGAGCGTGTGCTTGATGGTCTCGCCCTCGAACTCGCGGATCACGCCCAGTTGCGCGAGGAGGTTGCGCACCGCGGCGTCGGGACCGGTGAGGAACGTGAAGTTGGCCGTGTCGATCCCGCGCCCGGCGGCGTACTCCTTCAGCACGCCCGGCGTGTCGTACTCGGGGTCGAGCGAGATCGAGACCAGCTCCAGCTCCCGGCCGGCCTGCCGGGCGGCGTCCTGCAGCGCCATCATCCGCGTGGTGGCCGCCGGGCACATCGTCGCGATCGGGCAGCGCGTGAAGATGAAGTTCACCACCACGTGCTTCCCGCGGAAGCGGTGCGCCGCGACCGCGCGGCCCTCTTGGTCGAGCAGCGTGAAGTCCGGCGCCGTTTCCCCGACCTCGCGGTAGACGCCGCGGCCGCGCATCGCCGTGTCCTGCGTCAGCGCCTTCGTCGCGGCGCCGACGGCCTCGTTGGTGAGCGGGTCGTCCGGCCAGATCCGCTCGAGGAAATACTCGCCCTTGCGCTCGACCAGCTCGGCGCGGATGCGCTGCCCGGGCTTCGCGATCGCGAGGTCGCCCTCCGTCACGCGAAACTCCATCGTCATGCGCGGCATGTACCCCTTGATCTCGTCGTGGAGCACGATCAGCGCCTTCCGCTCGCGGCTCACGTCCACCACCTCGCCCTTCAGCGGATGCCGCACCTCGCCGGGCGCCGCCGGCGGGCGGGCCGCCGCGTCGGACTCCCGCCGCGCGCAGCCGGCGCCGAACGCCAGGACCGCGCCCATTAGCAGGCATGCGACCGGGCGGGGTCGGGGCGAATAGCTGCGCGTCATCGCCCCCAAGCCATTTGCCAAAGCCGGAGGTTGTCAAAAGGTTTGCTCCCGCCCCGGCCGGGGTATCACCTGCCCTTTTTTCCGCCTTAAGAAACCATGACCCGCACCGCCGCCTACAAGCCCGCGCTCGCCTGGTTCGCCGCGCTGGGCAGCGGATGGGTGTTCGTGATCGTCACCCTGGGGGCCTTCACGACCAGCATCGGGGCCGGCATGGTGTTCGCGGACTGGCCGCTTTCGAACGGCTCGATCAACCCCGAGGGCTGGCTCCAGGACGTCGCGATGTTCGCCGAGCATTCGCACCGGCTCACCGGCGCCGTGATGGGACTTCTCACCATCGGCCTCGTGGCCTGGCTGCACGTCGCCGAGGAACGCGCGTGGCTGCGCCGGCTCGGCTGGTGGGCGCTCGGGATCGTGGTCGTGCAGGGCCTGATCGGCGGCCAGCGCGTGAAGCTCGATGCGGTCGACGTCCCGGGTTTCGACATGAGCCTCGGGCAGATCCTGCGCATCCCGCACGGCATCCTCGCCCAGGTGTTCGTGTGCGTGCTCTTCGCCATCGCCGCCGGCCTGTCGCGGTCGTGGATCGCCGGCGGCGCGGCCGGCGCGAGCACCCGCGTCAAGCGCCTCGGGGCGTGGTGCGTCGCCCTCCTTTTCGTCCAGCTCACGGTCGCGGCCACCATGCGGCACAATGGCGCGGGGCTCGCGATCCCGACCTTCCCGCTCTCCACGCCCGACGGCGGCCTGCTGCCCGCGGACTGGGATTTTCGCGTCGGCATTCACTTCCTCCACCGGGTGATGGCCGCCGCGCTGGCCGTCGCGCTCGCGGCCTACGGGCACTTCCTGTGGCGCGACCGCGCGGTCGGGGGCGGCCTCCGCGCCGTGCTCGCCGCCGTGCTGGTCCTGCTGGTCGCCCAGATCGCGCTCGGCGGCTACGCCGTGTGGAGCGGCCGCAACCCGTATGTCACGACCGCGCACGTGATCGTGGGCTGCCTGATGCTCGCCTGCACCTTCCTGCTCGCGTTCTTCACCCGGCGCGGCGCCTTCGACGGCCCCGCCCCCACCCGCGCATGACCCGGACCGGGCAAGATCCGATCGACGCCGCCCCCCCGGGCGCGCCCGCCCGGGCGACGTGGCGGCATTACCTCGAGCTGACGAAGCCCCGGCTCAGCGCGCTGTCCGTCACCACGGCCCTCGTCGGCTACCTGGCCGCCGTCCCGTACTGGGAGCTCGGCCGCACGCTCTGGCTCGTGCTCGGCACGGCCCTGTGCGCCGGCGGCGTCGCCGCGCTCAACATGTGGATGGAGCGCGACACCGACGCGCTGATGCGCCGCACCGCGGACCGCCCGCTCCCGGCCGGCGTCGTCCCGCCGGGCTCCGCGTTCGTGATGGGCTGGCTCATGTGCGCCGCCGGGATGGGCGTGCTGTTCCGGCAGGTGAACGGGCTGTCCGCGTTCCTCGCCCTGGCCACCATCGTCGCCTACCTCGCGCTCTACACCCCGGCGAAGCGGTGGTCGCGCTGGAACACGGAAATCGGCGCGATCAGCGGCGCGCTGCCGCCGATGATCGGCTGGGCCGCCGCCGGCCGGTCCAGCCCCGGCCTCGGCTGGACGCTGTTCGCCATCCTGTTCGCTTGGCAGATGCCGCACTTCTTCTCCCTGGCCTGGACATACCGCCGGGACTACGCCGCCGCGCACATGGCGATGCTCTCGGTGACCGACCCGAGCGGGCGCAAGCTCGTCCGCCGGACCTTCATCTGGACGGTCCTGCTCGTCGCGGCCAGCGTGGCGCCGACGCTCCTCGGGTACTGCTCCTGGTACTATTTCGCGTTCGCGGTCGCGCTCGGCGCCTGGTTCCTGCGGTCGGCCTTCGTGTTCATGGATCCCGCGCGGCGCGAGGTGGAGGCCCGCCGGCTGTTCTTCATCTCGATCGCCTACCTGCCGCTCCTCCTCGGCCTGCTCGTGGCCGACCGGCAGGTCTTCAAGCTCTGACCCCGGCCGCCGCACCATGTCCCTCTCCGACATCCCCGCGCTGAACGCCGCCCTGAACGGGCTCGCCACGCTGCTGATCACGATCGGCTACGTGCAGATCAAGGCCGCCCAGCGGTCCGGCGACACGGCGGCGCGCTCCCGCGGCATCGCCAACCACCGCCGGCTGATGATCGCGGCCGGCGTGGTCTCGGCGCTCTTCCTCGTCGGCTACGTCACGCACAAGGTGCTGAAGGGCGCCGCCGCCGGCGCCGGCGAGGCCGTGCACACGAAGTTCGGCGGCGCGGGCTTCATCGCGCTCGTCTACTACGCGATGCTCGCCACGCACATCGTCCTGGCGATCGCGATCGCGTACCTGGTCCCCCGCACGTTCCTGCTGGCCATCCGGGGCGACTACGACCGGCACCGCCGGTGGGCGCGGTTCACCTACCCGATCTGGTACTACGTCTCGGTCACGGGCGTGCTGGTCTACTTCTTCCTGTACCAGTGGTGGCCGGCGGAGCCCTGAGCGGCGACCCGCGGGCGCCGGACGCCCTCGCCCGGGCCACCCTCACGCCGGCCGGCGCCGCGGCAGGAGCGAGATCTCGATGCGGGTCAGCAGCGCCTCGACCAGCAGCACGACCACCAGCAATCCCAGCAACCACGGCCGGAGGGACCGCGGCCGCGACTCGCGCGGCGCGTCCCAGATGTCCGCGAGGTTGAGCCGCTCCCGTCCGCCGCTCCGGGCGGAGAGCTGCCGGAGCTCGGCCAGCCGCTCGGGCTCGAAGCTCCATTCGGCCGAGCCCGCCGCCAGGGGACCGAACGGGAGGACGGTGCCGCCGAGGCGCACGGCCCCGCGCACCATGCGCCCGGGCGTGAGGTCGGCCGTGGCGCGGAAGCGGCCGGGCTCGATCTTTTCCCAGAGCAGGTCGCGCGTCGTCGCCTCGCCGCGCCCCGGCGCGGCCTCCGCCAGCACCGCCAGCGGCGGCGACTGCGCGAAACGGGTGGTCCACGTCTCGTCGTGCAGGAGCTCGAGCGTGAGGCGCTCACCTTCCACCACCGTGCGCAGGGCGGCGCCCGCCGGCGCGTCGTCGCCGGCCAGCCAGCGGGCGAGCGTCTGGACGAAGTCGCCGTAGTCGGCCCAGGCCCGCGCGCTTTCGGAATACGGGCCGCCGAGCGGGAACGAGACGGCCGCGGCGCGGCCCGCCCCGCGCGTCCAGGCCGCGACCAGCGGCGCCCGGTACTCGTCGGTCGAGACCAGCGCGGCCGTCGCGCCGGGGCGGAGGTAGCTGAGGTTGTAGCCGTCCACCTTCTCCAGCCAGCGCGGCGTGCGCGCGGCGACCTGCGACCACCCGGGCGTGCCCTCCGTCGGCGTCGGCTCCTTGATGAAGGCGGAGCGCGCGACCGACACGGTCTCCTGCGCGAACACGGCCGGGAGCTCCGCCGGATTCGCGTTGAAGAAGATCCGGCCGCCGCCGCGCTTCGCGACGTCCTCCAGGAAGGCCGCGTCGACGTCGGCCGGCGTGCCCAGGCCGATGACGCTGACGGTCCCGCCCTTCGCGCGGATCTCCTCGAGCAGCTGGACGTACTCGCCGGGCTCCTCGGCGTCGGCCGCGTCGGCGAAGAGGATGATGTGCCGCTGGCCGGTCTCGGCCTTCTGCAGCTCCTCCCACCCGGCCTTCAGTCCCGTGTAGGTGAAGATGCCGCCGCCCGAGCTCGCGATGCGGCGCACGGCATCGACCATGTCGGCGCGGTTGCCGCGGATCTGGGCCAGCTCGACGACCAGGTGCGGCGAGGAGTCGACCGCGTGCACCGTGGCCGCGTCCATGTCGCCCAGCAGCTCGATCGCCCGGGCCGCGCCCGCGTTCGCCAGGTCCATCTTGGTGAGCCCGCCGCCGGCGTCGACCGCCATGCTGCCCGAGCGGTCGAGGATGATCGACATCGCGACCGCCAGCTTCCGGTGCTCGTTGCGCAGCTCCATGGAGACCGGCAGCAGCGGGTCGAGGGGCGAGGAGAACCAGCCCCCGGCCCCGAAACTGTTCTGGCCGCCGACCATGAGCAGGCCGCCGCCCTGCTCGCGCACGTAGAAGTCCAGGGCGTCGAGGAACTCGCCGCCCACGCGGTGCGCCGGCACGTTGTTGAACACCACGCAGCGGGTCCCGGTCAGCGCGGCCGGCGCGAGGGCGGCCGGATCGGTGACGAGCTCCACCGTGAGGCCCTGCGCGCGGAGCAGCGCCGCCAGCGGATCGTCCGCGTAGGGGGTGACGAGCAACGCGCGCGGCCCGCCCGTGACCTCCACCCACGCCGAGACGGCGTTGTTCTCCGGGTGCGCGTCGCTCGCGGGCCGGATGCGCGCCTCGTACGGGACGGCGCCGGTCCCGCCGAGCCGGTCGGTGAGCCGCACGCGCGCGACACCCCGCCGCACCTCGGCGCGGCCCTCGGCGGCCTTCTGCCCGCCGCGCCAGACCTCCCACGCCACGAGCCCGTCCGCGCGGCCCGCGATCGCGAAGTCCACCAGGAACGCCTCGCCGGGCAGCACCCGCGCCGGCACCTCGAGGCCCCCGACCCGGAAATCCACGGCGGCGCTTTCGCCGGCCAGCCGGTAATCGAGCGGCACGCGCGCCTGCAGGAGCTTCTCCGCCACCGGGCCGATCGGCTCGGTCGCGTAGCCGTCGGTCAGGAGCAACAGCCGCGCAAGCCGGTCCGGCTCGAGCTGGCCGAGCGTGTAGTCGAGCGCCGCGCCCGTCCGCGTCTGTTGCGAGCCCCCGCGCAGGACCGGGTCCCCCTGCTCGCGCCGCACCGCGTCGACCGCGTAGTCGACCCACAGGATCCGGTCGTCGCGCCGCTTGCCCTTCTCGAGGATCGCCGCGAACTCCGGCGCCTGCGCCATCGTGAGCCCGGCCGCGGAATCCGAGCGGTCCACGAGCACCCAGAGGTCGAGCCCGCTCCCGCCGAGCTCGAGCCGGGGCTCGGCCGCGGCCAGCACCACCAGCGCCAGCGCGACCGCGCGCAGCGGCTCGTGCAGCCGCAGGCTCCGGACGCGCCAGCCGAGGGCGACCAGGGCGGGCACCAGCAGCAGCCACTCGGGCGAGGCGAGCCTCATGCGGCCTCCTTTGCCGGCGCGGGCGCCCGGGCGGCGGGCGCCGCGGATGTCGCGCGCCGCCCCGGCCACCAGCTGCCGACCAGTGCGACGCCCACCAGCGCCAGCCAGAGCGGCACGAAGGGGTCCGGCCGGGAATTGCGCCGGAACAGGGCGTCGGATTCCGCCGGCGATCCCGTCACGAACGTCTCGGCGCGCCGGAAATCGGACTGCCGCGGATCGGCGAACTGCGCCGCGCCGCGCACGAGCACCTCCTCGCCCCGGCGGAGCACGAAGAAGCCCGGATCCGCCGGCGCGCGGAGCGACGGGAGCTCCGCGGCGTCCAGGTTGCGCGCCGCCGGACGCGCCCCCTCGGCGGCGGCCTGGACCTCCAGGACGAACGGGCCGCCGCCGGCCAGCTCGCTCGCCGCCAGCGGGACCGGCGCAAGCGCGTCGAAATTCGCCGCGTAGGGTCCGGGCTGCGCGTCGCGCACCGTCTCCGCGTGCCGGCGCACGAGCAGCACCGCCGCCGGCAGCCGGTCGGCGTTGGAGACCTCCCAGTCGAAGTTCAGCACCAGGGCGCGCGACTCCGCGCCGGCGGCGGACAGCCACGCGAGCGGACGCTCGGCCTGCCACAGCAGCGGCGTGTCGCCGTCCGCCGTCGCCAGGCTGCCCGGTCCCGGCCCGAGCCAGCCCTGCCAGTTGAGGTCGGCCAGCAACGGGTGCCTCGCCGTCACGACCGGCGCCCGGAGCACGCGCGCGCGATCCGCCCGCGCCGGCACCGGCGGCAGGATGATCGCCGCGCCGGCCGGGCGCGCCCGGTCCGCCGCCAGGCGGAGCACCCGCAGCCGCGGCGGAGTGCCCGGCGCGAAATGGACGCCCTCGACCGTGCCGAGCGCCCGCCGGAAAAAGGCGCCAACCTCCCCCTCGATCTCGACACGGGCCGGCAGGGGTTTGGCCGCGGGCCGGGCCAGCGGCAGCCGGTCGTCGGCCGCGAACGCGTCGGGCTCGAGCGCGATCAGGCAACGGTCCACGCCGTCCGGGAGCCGTCCGCTGAGCTCGAGCAGCCCGCCCGGCGCGAGCTCGGCCGTTCGCTCCGCCGTGCGGCCGCCGCCGGCCTCCACCCACCACCGTCGCCGCTGCGGCCGGTCGGAGTGGTTCTGGAGCAGGGCGCGCCACACCATGGCCCCGTCTTCGCGCTGCACGCTCGCCCCGCCGAACCCGACGTTCTCCAGCGGCCGCCCGACGCCCACGGCCGCCTGGGCGGCCGGGACCTTGGCCCGGGCGTCCGTGATGAACCAAGTCAGCCCGTTCGGGCCCGCCAGCGCATGCGCGAGGCGCAGCGCCGGCTGCGGATCGTGCGTGCCCCGCGCCGGCGACCACGCGGCGACCGCCGCTTCCGCCGCGCCGCGGTCCGCCCCGCGGTAGAGCACCGGCGTCCGGGGGTCGCTCGTCAGCACGAGCCACTCGGTCCGCCCCGCGCGTCCGTCCTGTCCCGCCAGGACCACGCCGGCGGCCCGGGCCGCCTCGGCGCGGAACGCCCCCATCGAGGCCGAATCGTCGAGCACGAGGGCGATCGTCTGCGCGGAGTCCGACCGCACCCAGCGCGGCTCGCCGAGGACCCACGCGGCGAGCGCCACGGCGAGCAGCTGGAGCCAAAGCGGCCGGGACGACCGCAGGCGCTCCCAGGTGCGGCCGCCGCGCGATTCCGGGGCGAGGTGCTCGATCAGGAAAAGCGTGCTCACGACCGCGGTCCGGCTCCGCTGCTGGAGAAAGTGGATCGCCAGCACGGCGGGCACGCCGAGCAGCGCCCACAAGCCGGCGGGATTGGCGAATTCCGGCAGCATCGCTCAGACCTGGTGCTCGACGAGTCCCTGGCGCAGCGGCTCGCCGGCCAGCGCGTCGCGCAGCGAACCCTCGCCCGCGACCGGCGCCAGCAGGACGCCGCGCTGGCGCGCCGCCTCCGCCCACAGGGCGAAATGCCGCCGGTAGGCCGTGCGGTACCGCTCCGCGAGGTCGTCGTCCACCCGCTGCCGCCGCCGCGCGCCCCCCTCGCAGTCCACCAGCTCGACGTTGCCCCGCGGGGCGAGCTCGCGCTCGTCGGCGACCGCCGGCGCGAACACCAGGCCGACGCCGGCACCGGCCGCCAGCGGGCCGAGCAGCGCGGCCGGTTCGCCCGGGTACAGCAGGTCCGAGACGAGCACCTTGAGCGCCCCGGGCCGCCAGGGCAGCGTGCCGGGGATCGCGGCGGGCCCGGCGCGGCGCGCCGCGGCCGGCCGTCGTTCGCGCCAGCGGCCGGCTCGGACCCACTCGAGCGGCAGCGCGCGCACGTCCGCGCCGTCGGCCACATGGACGCGCACCGGCGCGCCGGCGCCGTCCGCGCTGTGGACGCAGAAGGCGAGCAGCTGCTCGGTCCGCGCCGCCTTGGCGGGGTCGAACGACATCGACTCCGAGACATCGACGACGATGTCGACGAGCGGCGCGACCTCGGCGCGGTACAGCTTCATCGTCAGCTGCCCCGTCCGCGCGTAGGCGGCCCAGTGGATGTAGCGCGGGTCGTCGCCCGGCGCATAGGCGCGGTGGTCCTGGAAATCGATCGAGCTGCCCAGTCCCACGCCGAGCCAGTTGCCCTGCGCGCCCCGCCAGGCCTGCCGCCCGAAAGGCAGCCGGAAGGCCAGCGCGGCCGCGAGCGCCTGCCGGGTGTCGGAGGCCGCCGGCGGGCTCATGACGCCGGATCCGCGCCGCGGCCCCCGGCGCGGTCCTCGAATCGCCCGACCTCCGCCCAGTACGGGCGCGACCGCCGCCAGGCGAGCGCGGCGATCAGCAGGAACATCAGCAGCTGGCCCACGAATCCCGGACCCGGAAAGCCGGACTGCAGCAGGCGTTCCGACATCCAGAAGCTCGAGATCGGCAGCATCCGGCAGAAGCTCTCGAGCGACCGGGCGACCGTCGCGCCGGCGAGGAAGTCGACCGAGTTGGACAGCGAGACGAGGCTGATCGTCCCGAAGAGGGCCTGGATGACGAAATACCCCGTGCCCGCGAGCCGCACCGGGCTGCCGGCCGGGAGGAACGAAAGCAGCACGGCGGGGAAGACCAGCATCTGCCAGGCGAGCACGAACCACCAGGCGAACGCGAGGCCCGACGCGCCCGGCGGGCGCCAGTCCGGCAGGAACAGCGCGGGCACCGCGATGAGCGCGAACGCCCCGGCCACGAAAAGGGCCGCGCTCGGCCAGCCGGGCAGAAGGAAGCGCGCGAGCCGTCCGAGCCGGCAGTCCTCCACCTGCCGCCAGTGCGCCAGCATCGGCCGGGCGTCGCCGCACATCTCGATGGCGCCGACGATCAGCACGACCGCCACGGCGAACATCACCGCGCCGCGGGCCAGCAGCACGCCCGTGGCGGCCGCGGTCAGCAGGGCGCCCAGCACGTGCACCAGGGCGAACGACCGCGCCGGCAGGGCGTGGTTCTCCGCGGGCGGCGCGAGCCGCCGGACGGCCAGGCCGAGGAACGCGAACGTGAGCGAGAGCAGCGCCACGAGCTGCACCCACTCGACGCCGGCAAAGGGATGCCGGGATCCGCCGCCGCCGAACACGAGGTTGGCTACGGAGGCCAGCCCGACTCCCTGCACGAGCAGGAAGAGCACGATCGGCATCAGGATCCGGAAGAGCCGCGGCATGGCCGAGATCCAGAGCGCGCAGGCGGTCAGCATCCCGCTGAACAGGAAGATCAAGCCGAGCACCACCAGATCGGACATCAGCTCGACCGAGCCGAAGAAGTACCGCGTGACGCCGTACGGCAGCAGCGCGATGAGGAACAGGCCGCCCTGCGCCATGAGCGCGACCCACTTGCCCATCACGATCCGCCAGGAGCTGAGCCGGGTGAGCACCAGCAGGTCGAGCGTGCGGCTGTCCATCTCCACCCGCAGCCCGGCGAGCCCGCGGATGGGGATCACGAGCAGCAGGACGAGGTTCAGGAACGTCCAGTAAAGGCCGTTGAGCCAGTCGAACGTCCCGCGCAGGCCCGACGCCGCGTTCATCTCGATCGTCCACCAAAAGATGATGACCGCGACGAGGTGGAAGGTGACGAACAGCCCGACGAATCCCCGCGCGCGCAGGCCCTGCCGGAGCTCCTTGACGAGCATCGGCGGGAGCCAGTCGGGAAAGTCGCCGCGCGCGGCGGCAGGGACGGTCGCAGGGGTCATGAGAGCGGCGGGGGTTCGGATCCGGCGGGCGCCGCGACGACCGGCCCGGGCGGCGCCGGCGGGCGGCCCTCGCGCAGCAGGCTGACGAACGCGTCCTCGAGCCGGCGCTCGGCGCGGCGGAACTCGAGCACGGCGACGCCGTCGACGGTCAGGCGCCGCAGCTCGGCCGCGATCGCCGCCGGCTCGAGCTGCGCGAATTCCGCGCGGGCGCCGTCGCGGCGCTCCTCCACGAGCTTCCAACCCGGCCGGACCGCGAGCCAGGCCAGCAGGGCCGCCGGCGGGCCGTCGACCGCGATGTCGTAGACGACCCCGGCCGAGCCGTGGTCGTGGCGCTGCAGCGACTGGGTGTCCCCGTGATGCACGACGCGCCCCGCATCCATGAACACCAGCGTGTCGCACATCTCGCCCAGCTCGGAAAGGATGTGCGAGCTGATGAGCATCGTCTTGCCCTGCCCGCGCAGCAGGCGGACGAGGTTCTTGAACTCGAGCCGCGCCTTCGGGTCGAGGCCCGCCGCGGGCTCGTCGAGGATCAGGAAGTCGGGGTCGCCGAGGAGCATGCGCGCGAGGCAGAGCCGCTGCGTCTGCCCTTTCGAGAGCTTGTCCATCATCCGGTCGGCCAGCGGTCCGATCTCGGTGAAGTCCACCACCTCCGTCCGGCGGCGGACGAGGTCGGCGCCGCGCAGGCCGCAGGCGCGGCCGAAGAAGTCCAGGTAATCCAACACCGTGACGTCCTTGTAGGGCGCGAAATGGTCGGGCATCCACCCGATGCGCCGGCGCACCCGGCCGGGAAACTCCACGATGTCGACGCCGCCGAGCCGCACGCAGCCCGCGTCGGGCTGGTCGAGCGTGGCGAGGATGCGCATGGCGGTGGTCTTGCCCGCGCCGTTCGCGCCGATGAGGCCCGCGACCTGGCCCGTCGGCAGCGCGAACGACACGCCGTTGACGGCGCGGACGTTCTCGAAGCGCCGCACCAATCCCTCGACCTCGACCAGCGCGCTCATGGTGCGGCCTCCCCGGCGAGCCGGCCGGTGTAGAGGACCCGGTCCTCCTCCTCGCTCCAGCGGATCGAACCCAGCGTGGGAATCGGCAGGGTGTCCGACCGCCCGCCCCGCGCGAAGAATTGCCCCTCAGCCCAGGCCCCTGCGAGCGGCGCGACGGATTCGCCCGTGCCGCCGCCGGACCAGGGGCGCAGCGTCACGCGGGTGCCCGGCGGGACCGCGTCGGCCTGCCACAGCCGGCCCGCCGCGTCCTTGTAGGTGAATTCGCGCAGCGTCGCGCCGACCGTGGACTGCACCACCGGCGCCGCGCCGCCGGGACTCACGAGCTCGACGCGCTCGCGCGAGGCCATGAGCCGGCGCAGCGCGTGCTGCTGCGTCGCGCGGCTGGCGAACCAGTCGCCCGAGGCGCGGTCGTCGTCGCGGCGCAGGGCCACGGCCTTGCCGTACGGCATCGCCGGGTCCGCCTCGAGGCTGATCACCACGTCGGCGGGCACCGCGAACCCCTCCTGCCGGAGCAGCCCCGTCCGGCTCACCTGGCGCTGGAACACCGCCGCCTGGTTCTGTTGCGGCAGGAGCACGACAACCGTGCGCCGCGCGCCCGCGCCGCCGAAGCCGTCGCCGACGATGATGACCCCGACCAGGACGGCCGAGGCCGCCAGGGAGAGCGCCGGCACGGTGAAGAACAGCCGATGGCGACGGTCGGCCGGCGCGAACACGAAAAGGTTCACCGGACCAACCAGGATCCCGAACGTCAGCACGAACAGGGTGAGCCAGCCCGCCTGGAGACCGATCTGCCACTTCTTCGCGTCGAGGTCCCAGAATTGCGCGCTCGCGAGGGCGTCGCCCGGCGCGGCGAGCCGCGTCTCGTGGAAGCCGAGGGACTCGGACAGCTCCGGCTTCGTCCGGCCGACCGGCTGCGCGAGGCGAACGATGCGTCCGGCGCCGTGGAGCAGCGGCGGGCGCTCGAGCCGCTCCCCCACGGGGGCGAGGAGAAGCCGGCCGCCCAGCGCGACCCAGTCGAGCAGGGCCTGGCGGCGCGCGCCGTCGAGACGCTCCCACGTGTCGTCCGCCAGGATCACGACCGAGTGCGAGGACCAGATTCGCCAGTCCGCGGGCCACGACTCGGGCCGCATCGCGCTGATGCGCTCGAGGGCCTGCCCCAGCGGCGAGTGTCCGCCGTAGGTCGGAGCGCCGGTCGGCACCTCGGGATACTTGGCGCCGAGGAACGTCCTCAGCTCCTGCTCGAGCGCGGGCTCGACCGCGATGGAGCCGACCGGGGAGTTCCACGTGTAGCCGAGCGAGAACATGAAATGCCCGCCCGCCGCGACGTCGGGGCCGTCCATCACGGCATTGACCATCACGCCGGTGCGGCCGTCGCCGCCCTCCGGGACCGGCGCGAAGATGAAGAAGTCGCGCGTGACGCCGGCGGGAACGACGAAGCGGTGATCCGAGTGCAGCTGGCCGCTCAGGCCGGGGCCCTGCATCATCATGGAGAGGTCGAGCGTCCATTCGCGCGCGTCCGCCGCGCGGTTGGCGATGCGCACGCGGACGGGCAGGAAGCCGCCGGAGGGCGCCCGTCCGCCCGGCACCGTCAGCCGGATGTCCGTGGCCGCCCCCGGCGCCATCGAGAGCTCGTGCTCGTAGTCGGCCGCGCGCAGGACGACGGCGAGGAGGGCGCCGGCGATCGCCCACAGGTGGCGCCATCCG
Organism: Opitutaceae bacterium; assembly: GCA_035626915.1. Classification (GTDB taxonomy): domain Bacteria; phylum Verrucomicrobiota; class Verrucomicrobiia; order Opitutales; family Opitutaceae; genus Didemnitutus. Next base: position 13,226 of record DASPMS010000073.1, on the reverse strand, counting down.
GCGCCCGGGGTGCCCGCCCCGCTCATGCGATCTTGGCCGTGGCGAGCGAGCCCGGCAGCGGTTTCGCCTGCGCGGGCACGTCCGCGAGCAGGCGGTCCACCACCGCCCGCGCGGTGACGCCCTCCAGCCGGGCGGCGTGATCGAGCAGGATGCGGTGCGCGAGGACGGGCACGGCGACCGCCTGAACGTCCTCGAAGCTCGCGTGCGGCCGGCCCAGCCGGAGCCCGCGGGCCTTGGCCGCGGCGGCGAGCGCGAGCGCCGCGCGCGGGCTGGCGCCGAAGCGGACGCCGGCCGAGGCGGCCGACTCGCCCGGGTGCGAGGCGTTCACGAGCCGGGCGATGTAGTCGGCAACGACCGGCGGCATGTGCACGCGGCGCACCGCGCCGAGGAGCTCGGCGAGGTCCTCGCGCGCGAGCACGGCCGGCACGGCGGGCTCCACGCCGATCTCGCGATGGAGCACGATGCGCGCGAGCACGTCGGGGGCGTTGCGCCGCACCTCGAGCTTGAAGAGGAAGCGGTCCAGCTGCGCCTCGGGCAGCGGGTACGTGCCCTCGAGCTCGATCGGGTTCTGGGTGGCGAGGACGAAGAACGGCTCCGGCAGCGCGTGCGTCTCGCCCCCGGCCGTGACCCGCCGCTCCTGCATCGCCTCGAGCAGGGCTGACTGCGTCTTGGGCGAGGCGCGGTTGATCTCGTCGGCGAGGAGGATGTTGGCGAAGATCGGCCCGCGCTGGAACACGAACACCCGGCGCCCGCCGGCCTCCTCCTGCAGGACCGGGTTGCCGGTGATGTCCCCGGGGAGGAGGTCGGGCGTGAACTGCACGCGGCGCGCCTCGAGGGCGAGCGCCCGCACCAGCCCCTTCACCAGCTCTGTCTTGCCCAGCCCGGGCAGGCCCTCGAGCAGGATGTGGCCGCGGGCGAGGATGCCCGTGACGACGAGCTCGGTCAGCTCGCGCTGGCCGAACAGCACCAGGTCGAGCGCGTCGAGCAGTTTGCCGAGCGTGGCGGAGGCGGAAGCCAGTTCGGCGTCGGTCAGGGGCGAGGGCGGAGGCATGCGGGAAAGGAGGACGCGGTTATTTGAAAAATTCGCGGAGAACGGCGCGGTCGCCGGGCGAGAGCCGGTCGACCCACACGGCATCGCCGCCGCGCGCGGGTCCGGCGACCGTCCCGGCGGCCCCGCTGCCGTGCGCGCGGTTCGGATCGACCTCGTGCGCGCCGCCGCGCTCGGTGCCGGTGAGGTCGCCGAGGCTCGCGCGGGAGAAATCGTCGCCCGCCACGCCCTCGATGCGGCCCTCCTGCCTCGCGGACGGGTCGAGCGTCATCGTGAGCGGCGCGTCGCCGCGGCCGCGGTTCACGCCGCCGCGACCCGGCCCCTTGCCCTCCTTGTCGGCGCCGCCTTCGCCCTCGCCGGTCCCCTCCCCCGGCTGGGCCATGCGGGCGCCCGCGCCGGCCGCGCCCGCCACGCCCCGCGCCTGCGCGCCGGCCTGGTTGAGGCGCGACTGCAGCTGCTGCAGTTGCTCGCGGGACATGCCGGAGCGGCCGGTCTGCGCCGCCGCGAGGGATTTCAGCAGCTCGGGGTGGCCGGCCAGCCGGCCCGAGCGGAGTCCATCCAGCGCGGCGGCGAGCCGCCCGCCCCCGGCGGACCCCTCCGGTCCGGTGCCGGCGGCGGCCTCCTCGCGCGCCCCGAGCGCCGCCGCCGCGCCGTCGTAACCGCGCGCCAGCGTCTGGATCGCCGCCATCGCCTGATCGCGCAGGGTGTCCGCGGCCTCGAGGGCCGAATGGGTGTACTGCTCCTCCGTCGGCCGCGCGGCGAGCTCGCGGGTCTGCGCCTCGAGCTGCTCGAGGGAGGCCGGGTCGGCGACCTCCAGGCGCGACAGCTCCTGCAGCATGGCCTCGGTCTGCGCCAGGGCGGGCGGCTTTTCCACCGGCGGGCGCTCGTCGGGGCGGCTGCCCGCGAGCGGGGCCCACGCGCCGAGGGCGAGGAGCGCCAGTCCGCCGAGCATCCAGCCGGGCGCCGCCAGCGAACGCCAGCGGACCACCGGCGGCAGTTCGCGGTGCGGCGCCGGCCAGGGCGCGACGCCGTCGTGCGCGGCGGACAGCCGCGTGTCGAGCCGCAGCACGGACTCGAGCAGGACGCGCGCATCCGCCGCGGCGTACCGGCGGGCGCGGCCGCGGCGCCAGGCGAGGCCGGCGGCCCCGGCCGCGGCGAGGACGAGCGCGACCCAGGCCCAGTGCTCGGGACCGGCCTGCCGGCGGAGCGCGTAGACCGCGACGGCCGCGGCGCTGCAGACGCCGAAGGCCCAGGGACCGAAATGCTCCAGCCAGACCGCGAGGTTGATGCGCGCCGCGAGGCGGGCGGAGGAGGATTCCCAGAACTGTCGCGACGCTGCCGGGGCCACGGGGCGCGACGGTGCCGGGGGCCGCATATGCTGGCAAGCCCCGGGTGCGTCCCCGCGCCGTTCTTCACCGGCCGTTCATGCGCAGTTCATCGGGCGTTCATCCGGCGTCCGCCCGGTGGCGGGCACGAAAAAGGCCGGGCCCGCGGACCCGGCCGATCGATGAATCTGCGGTCAGGGCCGGTTCACTTGACCACGAGCACGCCCTTCATGCCGGCGACGTAGTGCGCGGGAAATGAGCAAAGGTACTCGTACTCGCCGGGCTCGGTCGGCGCCTTGAACGTGACCTCGTCGGTCTGGCGCGGTCCGAGCAGCTTCGTGTGGGCGATGACCTGGTCGGCCTTGTCAGCCGGGAAGTACTCGCTGGCCGCCGCGACCTGCGCGGCCGTGATGAAGGCCTTCGCGTCCACGCCCTTCTTCAGGAGCACCCAGTTGTGGCCCATCGCGACCTTCGGCATGGTGCCAATGTTCACGAGCACGACCTTCACGTCCTGCCCGGGCTTCGCCTCGATGCGGGTCACGTTGAACTTCATCGCGTCGTTCGCGGTGATCTCGACCTCGAGCACCGCGGGCGCCGCGGGCTGGGCGGGGGCGGCCGGGGTCGCCGGCGCGTTGTTGGACGCCATCGGGGCGGCGGTCTCCTTCTTGCCGCAGCCGGCGAGGACGAGGAGCACGAAAGGGACGAGCGTGAGCGTGAGGCGGAATTTCATGGCGCGCGCACCTTCGCATGAACGCGCCGACAACGCAACGCCGGAGGTCCGGATCGCGGGCCGCTAATCGCCCGGCACAGCGTGATTAATAGCGGCGCACGCGCGCGATTCCAGCTGGGCGCGCGGGCCTGTTTTGTGGTTGAAACACCCTTTCTTTTGCCAACGCTGCGCGCTGGTTTCCGTATACACACGCGGGGACCCGCGCTGTTCCCGTAACACATGACCCGCACAAGCTTCGACCACCGCCTGTTCACCCGTTTGGCCGCGTTCCTGGCGGCTGGCTGCACCCTCCCCCTGCTGACCGGCTGCAGCTTCATCCAGCGGGTGTTCACGCTGAAGGGTCCCCAGTCGACCTTCGAGACCGCCGGCCCCGTCGCCAAGTCGCAGCTCGACCTCTTCATGGTCACGGTCTGGGTCACGCTGTTCATCTTCGTGCTCGTCGGCGCCGCCCTGGCGTACGCGCAGATCAAGTTCCGGGCCCGGAGCGAGGCGGACGAGAAGGCGGAGCCGCCGCCCCAGGGCCATGGCAACCCGCTGATCGAGATGGGCCTGATCGTGGCCTCCGTCGTCCTGCTGGTCTTCATCGCGGTCCCGACCGTGCAGGGCATCTGGTACACGCACGACGTGCCGGAGGCCGAGAAGGCCGATGCCATCGACGTCACCGCCCACGGCTACCAGTGGTGGTTCAAGTTCGAGTACAACGGCGAGACGGCGACGTCCGCCGGCGGCGAGGTGCCGCTCGTCACGGCGAACGAGCTCGTCATCCCGGCCGGACGCCCGGTGCGCGTGCACCTGCGCACGGTCGACGTGATCCACAGCTTCTGGGTGCCGAAGCTCGCGGGCAAGGTGGACATGATCCCCAACCGGGCGAACTTCCTCTGGCTCAAGGCCGACCAGCCCGGTTACTTCTACGGCCAGTGCGCGGAGTACTGCGGCGAGTCCCACGCGATCATGAAGTTCCGCGTCATCGCGCTGTCGGCGGCCGACTACGTCCGCTGGCTGAACCGCCAGAAGGAGCCGGGGCGCGCGGCGACGGCCGCGGCCCTCCACCGCGAGGCGGGCGAGGTCCGCGCGCAGTTCGCCCAGGCGGAGCTGCCGACCGGCCCGCGCAGCACCTTCGCAGGGTCCGAGGCGTTCGACGCCGACCCCTTCGCCGCGTGGAAGAAAAAGCAGGCGCCGGACGCGGGCGAGAACCCCGCGCTGATCGCCGAGGGCCGCAGGGTTTTCGCGGCCAAGCAGTGCGTGAACTGCCACACCGTCCGCGGCCACGAGGGCGGCGGCGTGACCGCCCCCGACCTGACGCACATCGGCTCGCGCTCGACCATCGCCGCCGGCGTGCTCGAGAACTCCCCCGGCCGGCTGCGGCAATGGCTCGCGGACCCCGAGTATTTCAAGCCCGGCAACAAGATGTACCACGGCGTCGGGCAGATGAAGGGCTACATCGACCTCGACGAGCAGGGCCGGCCGAAGCGCGGCCCCGACGGCGAATTCGTCCGGAACATCACGCTGAACGACGGCGAGATCGACGCCCTCGTCGCCTACCTGCACAGCCTCAAGTAAGCCCGCGCGACCCGAACCCACCCTCTCCATGGCAGACGCATTGGTTAAATCCGATTACATCGGGAAGGAGTCCGCGGCGCATCCGAAGCCGTTCCTCCTCTTCCGCCGCCCCACCGCGAAGACCGGCCTCATCAGCTGGCTCACGACGACCGACCACAAGCGGATCGGCCTGATGTACGGCGGCTTTGCCGTGCTGTTCTTCCTCATCGGCGGCATCGAGGCGCTGCTCATCCGCACCCAGCTGATCGTCCCGAACAACCGCTTCATCAGCGCGCAGTTCTACAACGAGCTGTTCACGATGCACGGCACCACGATGATCTTCCTGGCGGTGATGCCGCTGAACTCGGCGTTCTTCAACCTGCTGGTGCCGCTGCAGATCGGCGCGCGCGACGTCGCCTTCCCGCGCCTGAACACCTTCTCGCTCTGGGTCTTTGTCGCCGGCGCGATCCTCCTCAACCTCGGCTGGCTCGCCAAGGTGAACCCCGAGTGGGCCTTCGGCGGCGCGCCCGACATCGGCTGGTTCGGGTACGCCCCGCTCACGTCGAAGAATTTCACGCCCGACCTCTCCACCGACCTGTGGGCCATGGGGCTCCAGGTGCTCGGCCTCTCGTCGATCGTCGCGTCGCTGAACTTCATCGTCACGATCATCAACATGCGGGCGCCCGGGCTGACCATGATGCGCCTCCCGGTGTTCTGCTGGATGGCGCTGGTCACGAGCTTCCTCCTGATCCTCGCGCTCCCGGCCATCGCCATCGCGCTGGTCGAGGTCATGTTCGACCGCCACTTCGGCACCAACTTCTTCGAGGTCTCGGGCGGCGGCCAGCCGATCCTCTGGCAGCACCTCTTCTGGGTCTTCGGCCATCCCGAGGTGTACATCCTGATCCTGCCCCCGATGGGCTACATCTCGGAGATCCTGCCGACCTTCTCGCGCAAGCCGCTCTTCGGCTACCCGATCATCGTCTTCTCGGGCGCCGCCATCGGCTTCATCGGCTTCGGCGTGTGGAGCCACCACATGTTCACCACCGGCATGGGCAACGTCGCGACCGCGGCCTTCGCGCTGGCGACCATGGCCATCGCCGTGCCCACCGGCGTGAAGATCTTCAACTGGATCGGCACGCTCTGGGGCGGCCAGATCATGACGCGGGTGCCGATGATGTTCGCCCTCGGCTTCATCTGGATGTTCATGCTCGGCGGCTTCTCGGGCATCATGCACTCCGCCGCCCCGGCCGACGCCCAGCAGCAGGACAGCTATTTCGTCATCGCCCACTTCCACTACGTGCTCATCGGCGGCGCCACCTTCGCGCTGCTCGCCGCCATCCACTACTGGTTCCCGAAGTTCTTCGGCCGGATGGTGCCCGAGTTCTGGGGCAAGCTGTCCTTCTGGCTCATCTTCGCCGGCTTCAACGCCACGTTCTTCCCGATGCACTTCCTCGGGCTAAACGGCATGCCGCGGCGCACGTGGACCTACGACGCCAACATGGGCTGGAACGAGGGCAACCTCTTCGCCACGTGCGGCGCGTACCTGCTCGGCCTCGGCATCTTCACGTATTTCGCCGTGCTCGTCTGGACGTATTTCAAGGGCAAGAAGTGCGGCAACGACCCGTGGGACGGCCGCACGCTCGAGTGGTCGATCCCCTCGCCCCCGCCGGAGTACAATTTCCGGGCCATCCCGACGGTTCACGCTCGGGACGCCTACTGGTACGAGAAGCACCACCAGGACGAGATCGCGCAGGAGCAGGCCGCGCACATGAAGGACGAGGCCGCGCACGGCGGCATCCACATGCCGGACGCCTCGTGGTACCCGCTCGTGGCCGCCATCGGGCTCATCATCGGCATCTACAATTTCATCCAGCTGAAGCAGCCGGTCGTCCTCTTCGGCAACACGGTCCTCGCCTCGCATTTCCCCCTCGCGGTGTTCGGCGGCGTGATCCTCTTCATCGGCGCCTATCTCTGGGCCCTCGAGGGCCCGGGCGGTTACCACATCCACATCGACGAGAAGGGCAACGAGACGATCTCGCGCCATTGAACGACGGCAGAAAGGCGGCGGCGGAGCGCTGAGCGCCGTCCCCGCCCCTCCACGACCCCCAAGCACCTTAGAAAATGAGCAGCCACGCGGCCAGCGGTCACATCGACCACCACCACGACCACACCACCTCGACGGGCATTCCGAACAAGAAGCTCCTCTGGTGGGCCTTCCTCGCCTCGGACTGCATGTTCTTCGGCGCGCTGATCTCGACGCACCTCGTCTACCGGATCAACCCGCCGCCGGGCAACCACTCGCCCGTCGAGGTCTTCAACATCGAGCTCACCTCGTTCTCGACCTTCATCCTCCTGATGTCGTCGCTGCTCATGGCGCTCGCGGTGAACGCCATCCAGCGCGGGAACGTGAAGAGCATGCGCAACATGCTCCTCGGGACGATGTTCTTCGGCTGCATCTTCCTCGGCGGCCAGGTCTACGAGTTCGCGCACTTCGTGCACGAGAAGAAGATGACGCTGGCGAACAGCCTCTTCGGCTCCACCTTTTACACGCTCACCGGCACGCACGGCACCCACGTCGCCATCGGCGTCCTGCTCCTGGGCCTCATGTACGTCCGCTCGTTCAAGCCCGCGCACGGCGGCGATTCGGGCGGCGAGATGCTCCGGACGCTCGGCCACGTGACCGCGGTCTGCGTCCTGATGGGCGCCTCGTTCATCTGGATCGTGCCGGGGCTGATCGAGGTCATCTACGGCCACGGCTTCGGCGAGTTCGTCAGCCACAACGCCAAGCCGCTCATCGCCGCGGTGCTCGCCGCCGGCGCGATGGCCTGGTTCGCCCGCCCCCGCGGCGCCGGGGAATTTGGTGAGCGCAACGCCGTCGACGTCGAGTCGATCGGCCTCTACTGGCACTTCGTCGACATCGTGTGGATCATCATCTTTACGGCCGTCTACCTCATCGAGTACATCTGAGTTTGCGCGCCGCCAACTCCGGCCCCCTTCCTCCCCCAGCCCTTTGCCTTCCATGTCCGCTCCCGCCGCCGCCGATCACGCCGCCCCGCACAAGGAGTCCAGCAAGCTGCACATCTACGTGCAGATCGCGATGATCCTCGCCGTCATCACCGGCATCGAGGTGGTCCTCGTCTACCTGCCGCTCCCCGGCTGGCTCGTCATCGGCTCCCTCGCCCTGCTCTCCGCCGTGAAGTTCATGTTCGTCATCTTCTACTTCATGCACCTGCGGTGGGATAAGGTTTTCTGCACGATCCTGTTCTTCATCGGCCTCGTGCTGGCGGCCGGCACGATGTGGGCGCTGCTCCAGCTGTTCGGCGCCGAGGCCGGCAAGCCGCTCACGGCGACGATGGGCATGCTGCTCTTCTGAGCGGCCATCGAGGTCCGCCCGCGCCGGCCGCGCCCCTGGGCGCGGCCGTCCGTTTTTCCGGGCTGACGCCTCGCGACCCGTGTCCCAGCCTGGCGGCAAACCCCGCCCCCATGCTCCGCGCCCTGCTCCCCTGCCTTGCCCTCGCCGTCTCCGCGCCCGCCGCCGAGTCCCGGCCGGCAGCGCCGCTCGATCTCGACGGCTTCTGCGCCCTGGCCGGGCGGCTCGCCGCCGCCTGGAACGCGAACGACGCGCGCACCGCGGCCGACGCGTTTACAGAGGATGCGATCTACACCGAGCCGCCGGACCGCCAGGTCTACCGCGGCCGCGAGGCGCTTTTCCGCTTCTTCGGCGGCGAGAAAGGCCGCGCGACCGCGATGCGCATGACCTGGCATCACCTCTCGTTCAACCCGGTCACGCAGGTCGGCGCCGGGGAATTCACCTTCGCCTGGCCTGGCGGACAGGTGCACGGGATGGTCTCCATCCGCGTCCGCGACGGCAAGATCGAGCGCTGGCGGGAGTACTTCCGCGAGGCGGCGCTGGAATGGGAGGAATTCCAGGGCGTGAATCGATTCTGAACGCTGCCTCCGAAAAGACTTGATAGCCGGCTTCCCGACGCGACCGCCGCGGCGCCGGACCTTCCCTCCGGTAATTTTCCGGGCTTCCCGCCGCCCTCCCGGGCCGCAAGGATCGCCCGTCCATGATCGACTGGTCCCACTGGCACAACGAGCCGTTCCTGGTCGGCGGACTGATCTTCCTCGGCTGGCTGTACGGCGTTCTTACCGGTCCCTTGCGTCAGCGCGTTGCCGGGGCCGACATCCCCTATCCCCGCGCCCATGCCGTCCGGTTTTATCTCGCGCTGGTGTGTTTCTACCTGGCGGTCGGCTCGCCGCTCGACCAGATCGGCGAACGATTCCTGTTCAGCGCGCACATGCTGCAGCACCAGCTGATTGTCTACCCCGCCGCCCTCCTCTTCCTCGCCGGACTGCCCGGCTGGCTCGTGCGGCCGGTGCTCGGCCGGCCTCGCGCGCGGCCGGTCCTGCGCGTCCTGTTGCATCCCATCGTGTGCGGCGCGGTCTATGTCGTCGTGATCTCCTCCTGGCACGCGCCGCTCCTCTACGACTGGGCCCTCCAGGACAAGACCGTCCACATCGCCGAGCACTTCACCTTCTTCGGCGCCGCCCTGTTCTTCTGGTGGCCGCTCTGCAGCCCGTCTTCCGATCACCCGCCCGTCTCCTATCCGGCGCAGATGTTCTACCTCCTGGGCGTCACCATCGGCATGACTCCGGTCTTCGCCTACATCACCTTCTCTCAGGACGTGCTCTACCCCACCTACGAGTTCGCCCCGCGCCTCCTGGACCTCTCCCCTCACCAGGACCAGGTGCTCGCGGGCACCATGATGAAGCTGGTCGGATTCGCCGTGTCCCTCGGGGCCTTCGCGGTGGCGTTCTACCGGTGGCACCAGGCGTCCGAGTCCCCCGCCCGCTGACCCGACCTCGCTGCGCATGACCCTGGAGATCGCCTTCGTCCTCCTGCTGCTCGCCGCCGCGCTCGGGCTGTTCATCTGGGAGAAAATCCCCCCGGACGTCACCGCGCTCTGCCTCTTCCTCGTGATCGTGCTGACCGGGCTCGTCACCGAGTCCCGCGCCTTCAGCGTCCTCGCGAACCCCGCGCCGCTCACCGTCGCGGCCATGTTCATCCTCAGCGCCGCGCTCGTCAAATGCGGCGCGATCGACCTGCTGGCCGGGCTCCTCGACCGGATGTCCGGCTTCAGTTACTTCACCGTGCTGCTGCTGTTGATGCTCGGGGTCGGCGGAATCTCGGCCTTCGTGAACAACACGCCGGTGGTGGTCGTGTTCGTGCCGGTCATCCTCCGGCTCGCCGCGCGGATGAAGCTGCCGCCCTCGCAATTCCTGATCCCCCTGTCGTACGCGGCGGTGCTGGGCGGCTGCTGCACGCTCGTCGGCACCAGCACCAACCTCGTCGTCGCGGGCATCCTGCGCGACCGCGGCCTCCCGCCGCTCTCGATGTTCGAGCTGAGCTGGATCGGCGTGCCGCTTCTTGCCGTCGGCGCCGTTTATGTCGCCATCGCGGGCCGGTTCCTGCCGGTCCGCGCCCCCATCACCTCGGCCACGGCCGGCGACGAGCCGCGCGAGTACATCACCGAGGCCTTCGTCCAGCCGAACTCCAAGGCCATCGGCCAGACGCCGGTGCAAGCCGGCCTGGTGCCCGCCCGCGGCATCCGCCTCCTCGAGATCGTCCGCGACGAGGTCCCCCTGCCCGGCGACCTCGAGTCCGCCAAACTCGAGCCCGGCGACCGGCTCGTGCTCGCCTGCCACCCCAAGGGCGTGGCGCATACGCGGGGCCTGGCCGGGATCGACCTGATGGCCGAGCTCAAGCTCGAGCTCGAGCAGATCGCCGCGCACGAGGGCGCGCTCGCCGAGTGCGTCGTGGGCCCGAACTCGAGCCTCATCGGCCGCAGCGCGCGCGAGGTGGGCTTCCGCGAGCGGTACCGCCTGATGCTCCTGGCCATCCACCGGCGCGGCCGCGACCTCCGGGAGAACATCGAGCACCGGGCCCTCAAGTTCGGCGACATCCTGCTCGTCATGGGCACCGACCACGCGATCGACAACCTCCGCTCGAGCGACGACCTGCTCCTGATCGACCGGCCGGCGCTCCCGGCCAAGAGCCCGCCGCGCAACCTGTTCATCGTGCTCGGCTGCGTCGCCGGCGTGATCGCCGCCTCGTCGCTCGGCGTGCTCTCGATCGAGCTGGCCGCCCTCGTGGCCTGCGCCGTGATTTTCGTCACGGGCTGCCTGAAGCCGAAGGACGGCTACCGCGCGATCGAGTGGAACATCCTCATCCTCATCTACGGCATGCTGGCGGTCGGCCTGGCCATGCAGGAGACGGGCGCGTCGGCCTACCTCATGGACGGCTTGCTCTCGCTCGTGGAGCGCTTCGTCCCGGCCGAGCACAAGGCCATCGTGATGCTCGCGGCGTTCTACATCCTGGCCTCGCTCCTCACCGAAGTGCTGTCGAACAATGCCGTGGCCGCGCTCATGGTGCCCCTCGCGCTCAGCCTGGCGGCGCGCCTCGGGGTGGACTCGCGCCCCTTCGTCGTGGCGGTCTGCATCGCGGCGTCGGCGGCGTTCGCCACGCCCATCGGCTACCAGACCAATACCTACGTGTATGGCGTCGCCGGGTACAAGTTCTCCGACTTCGTGAAGTTCGGTCTCCCGCTCAACATCTTCTGCTTCGTCGTCGCGCTGTACATCATCCCCGCCGTGTGGCCGTTCTGAGACCGAGTCGAAACGCGGCTCCGCGCGCTAGCTAGCGAGGGGACGGAACCGCCCAATCTTTCTCGTTCTCTTCCCCCTTCAGCGGCCCTTGAAGAGCCACTCCCCATTCACGGTCCGGGTCATGCAATGGTAGATCGCCTCCGGCTCCTCGGGCGAGACCTTGATGCGCGGCTCTCTCACGCCCAGAGTCTCGCCCTCCCCCGCCACCCCCGCCAAGGCCGCCGTTTACGGGTAATCCACCAGCTCAACCTGCGCCCAATAACTTGTCCCCTTCAGCCGGCCCCCGCATTTCCTTGTCGGCGTTCTTGAAGAGCCACTCCCCATCACCGTTCGGGTCATGCAGTGGTAGATCGCCTCCGATTCCTCCGGCGAGACTTGATGCGCGGCTCTCTCACGCCCGCGAGTCTCGCCCTCCCCCGCCACCCCCGCCAAGGCCGCCGTTTACGGGTAATCCACCAGCCGAACTCGCGCGCAATAACCTGTCCCCTTCAGCCGACCGTCCCCTTCAGCCGACTCCAGCGGAACTCGCGCGCAATAAACTGTCCCCTTCAGTCAGTTTTCGACCGCATACGGGGTGTTGGCCGCGAGTTGGGCTCTTAGGAAATCGAAGCGCATCTCGTTGCGCGCGGTATTCGCCGGCTGCAGCAGCCGGTACCGGCCGAGCAGTTCCTCGTCGGAGATCGGGCTGGCCATGAACACACGAACGAGGACGTGGAAGTGATTAGACATGATGGCGTAGGTCAGCAGCTCGAGCCCGCAGAACTCCACCAGCAGCCAGATCAGTCGGCGCAGCATCTCCTTATCGGCGTTTTTGAAGAGCCAATCCCCGTTCATCGTCCGGCTCATGCAATGGTAGATCGCCTCCGATTCCTCCGGCGAAACCTTGAGTCGCGGCTCCCTCATGCCTGCGAGCTTCGCCCGCCCCGCCAACACCGCCGTTTACGGGTGATCCACCAGAGGAACTCGTGCGCAATAACCTGTCCCCTTCAGTCGGCCCTATCGTCGGAAAATCGGTAACTGAGTAAGCAATTCCTATCCCGTTCTTTTAATTCACCGGTGCTCTCTCGAATAAGTTCCCATGCCTGCTCAAAATTTCGGCGTTCGACATCAAAAGCAGAAATGTGGCCCCGTTCATATCGGGATTGCACCTCCTCAAATAGTGTTATCAGTGCATAAACAACACGATCCTTGCTCCGATCATTTTTTGAAAACCTCAAAATGGGAACTAAACGGCGGCAAACTTCAGCCGGAGAGCACGCGCCATTGCGTATAATCAATTGAGTTAGCATACCGGCTGAGGTGACATCCTCGACCTCAGGGACGATCTCGAGCAATTCAGTATTCAGCTCCAGATCCGGATTTGAGTGAACCAATCCTTCGACCACCGATTGCGCCAACGACGATACCATCAGTCGGAAACACTCTCGGATAAGTATATATATCTCACATTCTTTTAGGGTACGGCCGAGCTTATTACCAACTTCATATGGACTATAGTCGGAATATGGAGGGTGCTCATCCTCCATTATTATTTTCCTGATCAGTTCGTGTACGCTCTGAGTCAAGGGATTGTATCAATTTCTACGGGCAGTGCCTTCTCAATATTTATCCCAAGGCTTCTAAGATAGTCGATAGCTGCTTCTGTCAAGCCCTCCCCAGAGGGCGGCCGGTAGTGACCTGAAGCATTAGTGACTTCCCGGACGTGCCCTTGGTTGTCAAACTTGATGGAACCGGCAAAAACCACTTCGTCACCTCCACTGATCACGGAATGGCCGCGGCCTAGTACAACCTGCCCATTCTTGAGGATGACAAAATCAACTGTGCTACCTTTGAATGTGCCCAAAGTGCCATCTGTTAGCTGTCGGCGCAGTTTACCATCCCGGATCAGATGCCGGATTTTGAATCGGCCCGGTCC
>DASPMS010000072.1:0-11776 GCA_035626915.1 Opitutaceae bacterium | reverse complement strand
GATCTCGATGGCGTTGGTGCCGTCGCCAACTCTCGCACGCCCGTTGACCTCCAGCTTCTGCGCCGGGGTCGCCGTGCCAATACCCACGTTGCTCCCGGATATATTGCCCACCGTGCCGCCGGGAACGTGGATCGTCTGGCCGAAAAGCGCGGGGCTCGCCATCGCGAGGGCGACCAGCGCGGATCGTGGAATTCGAGTCGAGGTCATGGTCTGATGGAGGGCGTGGAAATGAAGGCTTCAGGGCAGACCCTCGACGGCAACGGCCGCAGTTCCCGCCTGCGTGCGATCGCCGCTCCCGGCTCGGTTTGCCACAGGCCGGCACGCCAGGACCGGACGCATCCGCGCTCGCGGTTTTCCGGAGGCTCCTCGGGAAGTTCATGCGGCGTCTCGCAGACTTCGGGAGTACCGGCCGCCGCGCCCGGGCGGACGCAGTGCTCGGAATTCTCGTCGTGTGCAGGGGCGAGCACGGAGAAATCAGCGCGCCGCGTTCAAGTAAAGCCGGACATTGCTACATTTGCCTGAATCGCGGGCCATGAATTCCCGTACTCGCGAACGTTGAACTGCGCACCGGGCTCTGGCACACGCCCGCCTTCGTAATGACTTTGCGGATGCGGGAAGCCTGGGCGCCGTGGCCTGCCGCGCGCGATGGGTCGCCACATTTTTTCACCACGGATTACGCGGATGAACTCGTTCCCAGGCTTCAACCGGACGCCGGGGGCGAGTCCGGCACCGCGCGACGATGCCACGACGCCGAAAAACAAAGGCCCCGCGCTTTGGAAACGCGGGGCCGGAAATTGGCGCCCTCACGGGGAATCGAACCCCGGTTTGAGCCTTGAGAGGGCTCCGTCCTAGCCGCTAGACGATGAGGGCGAAAAACTGGAGGGGAGAACAAAGCGCGCCCGATTCGGGCTCGTCAAGCGCGCAGACGAACTTCAGGCGAAGATCTCGTCCGGCTTGAAGAAGCGGGCGATCTCGGCCTTGCCGTTCTCGACGCTGTCCGAGGCATGCACGACGTTCTTCATCATCTCGGTGCCGAAGTCGCCGCGGATCGTGCCCTTGGCCGCCTTGCGCGAGTCGGTGGGCCCGAGCAGGTCGCGGACCTTCTGGACCACGTCCTTGCCTTGGAGCGCCATCACGATGACCGGTCGCGAGCTCATGAAGCCCTCGATCTCGGGATAGAACGGCTTGTCGGCCACGTGGGCGTAGTGCGTGCGCAGGAGCGCCGGCGTGAGGCGCATCATCTTGCATCCGATGACATCAAAGCCGGCGGCCTCGAAGCGCGCGAGGACCGTGCCCACGTGGCGCTTCTCCATGCAATCCGGCTTAAAAATGATGAACGTTCTCTGCATAAAAGCCGGACACCATACAGCTCGGGCCGGGGTTGGGAAGTCCTGATTTTCAGTCCCCTAGCCTTTGCCGACCAAGGGCTTGTCTTCAGCCATCGCCGTTCAATGGCGGGAGATCGGGCCCGCGGCGTCCCCGGGGCAAACCCCGGCGCGGCGGAGGGGCCCGCCGGCGCCGCTCAGAGGGCCGACTGATAGAGCCGTTCGTAGGCGTCCACCGCCGTCTTCCACGAAAAATCCTGCCGCATGCCGCGGGCCTGGACAGCCGCGAACCGCGCCTTGTCCGCGTAGAGCGCCAGCGCGCGCCGGAGGGCGGCGTCGAACTCCTCCTGCCGGGGGGCGAACATCAGCCCGGTGCCGTCGGCGGGGTGCTCGTCGATGTCGCGCACGGTGTCGACCAGGCCGCCGACGCGGCTGACGAGCGGGATCGTCCCGTAACCCAGGCTGTACATCTGGTTGAGCCCGCACGGCTCGAAAAGCGACGGCATGAGGAAGAAATCGGAGCCGGCCTCGATCAGATGGCTCATGGCCTCGTCGAGCCGCACGCTCACCGCGACCTTGTCGCGGTGCTTCACGGACATCTCCATGAACTCGACCTCGTACCGCTTCTCGCCCGAGCCGAGGATGACGAGGCGGCAGTTTTCATTCGCGAAGAACGGCGTCGCCCCCAGCACGAAGTCGTGGCCCTTCGCGGGCGTCATGCGGCTGATCATGCCGAAGATCGGGCCCTTGAACTTCGTGTTCCAGCCGAACTCCTTCAGCAGGCGCGTGCGGCAGGCCTCCTTGCCCGCGAGGTCGTCCGCGCTGTAACGGGCGGGCAGGCTCGCGTCGGTGGCGGGGTTCCACACGGCCGTGTCGACGCCGTTCAACAGGCCGTGGAGGTCGTCGACGCGCGTGCGGATCACGCCGTCCAGCCCGTGCCCGAACTCCGGGGTCTGGATCTCCCGGGCGTACTGCGGGCTGACGGTGGTGACGAGGTCGGCGAAAAGCACCCCGCCCTTCAGCATGCTGATCTGGTCGTAGTACTCGATGCCGTCGATCGTCAGCATCTCGTCCGGAAGGTTGGTCAGCGGGAAGGACTTCTTCGGGAACACCCCCTGGTACGCGATGTTGTGGATGGTGAAGACCGTCTTCAGCGCCAGCGTGGTGCTGTGCCGGCGCTCCGCGTCGCGCAGGAAGATCGGCAGCAGGCCCGTCTGCCAGTCGTGGCAGTGCACGATGTCGGCCTTGAAGTCGGTCAGGCGGAGCACCTCGACCGCCGCCTTCTGGAAGAACGTGAAGCGGGCGTCGTTGTCGTCGTAGTCGCGCTCGCCGGTCCAGTAGGGCTGCTTGCGGTCGAAGAACTCCTCGCGGCACACGAGGTGCAGCGTCAGGCGCGGCCGGGGCGAAAGGGTGTAGATGTCCGCCGCGAGGAACGCGTCGCCGAGCTCGATCTTGAGCTGGTGGGTGCGGGTGGCGCCGGCGGGGACGGCCTTGTCCAGCACCGAGCGATAGCCGGGGAGGAAGACGACGACCTCGTGCCCGTTGTCGGCCAGCGCGCCGCTCAGCGCCGCCACGACGTCCGCCAGGCCGCCCGTCTTGAGCCAGGGAAACATTTCGCTCGCGGCATGGACGATTCGCATTTTGCTACCCTACGAATCCAGCCGTCGGGTTCCAACCGAAATCTGCCAGTCTTGGCGCACGGCCCGATTCCCTCCGCATGAATTTCCGCGATCGACTCATCGCCCATCTCCGCCGCCGCGACTACGTGCCGGCGCCCGCCGACGCCATCGCGCGCGCGTGGAAGCTCCCCGCGCGCGACCGCCGCAAATTCGCGCACGAGCTGCGGCAACTGCTCCGCACCGGCGCGATCGTGCAGGTCAAGGGCGACCGCCTGTGCCTGCCGCAGGAGGCCGACCTCGTCACCGGCCGAATCCAGTTCCGCCAGAGCGGCTCGGCCCAGGTCGTGCCCGACGCGCCGGTCAACCGGCTCGCCGACGAGCCGCGCGTGCACGTCTCGGCCGAGGACACCGGCACCGCGCTCCACGGCGACCAGGTGGTGGTGCGCCTGATCCACCCGCACGACCGCGACTTCCCGCACTTCCTCAAGCCGGACGAGCGCGCCGGGCGCGTGATCGAGATCCTCGAGCGCGGGCGCGACACCGTCACGGGCTCGCTGCAGCGCGGCCGGGCCTATTTCTACGTCACGCCCGACGACCCGCGGATCCCGCACGACATCATCGTGCCGGATCCGATGCGCGCGGGCCTGCGACCGATCCCCGCGGTCGGCGACAAGGTGGTCGTCCGGCTGAGCGAGTGGAAGGAGCGCCACCTGAATCCCGAGGGCGAGGTCGTCGCCCGCCTCGGCCGCACGTTCGAGCCGCGGGCCGAGCTGGCGGCGATCTACCACAAGTACGACCTCACCCCGGTCTTCCCCGACCCGGTGGTGCGCGAGGTGACCGCGCTGCCGGACCGCGTCGGCCCGGGCGACATGGCCGGGCGGCGCGACTTTCGCGACGTGCCGACCTTCACGATCGACCCGGACGACGCCAAGGACTTCGACGACGCGCTTTCGCTCGAATACCTCGATGGCGGGGACGTGCGCGTGGGCGTCCACATCGCCGACGTGAGCAGCTACGTGCGCGCGGGCACGGCGCTGGACCGCGAGGCGCAGCGCCGCGGCAACTCGACCTACCTCGTCGGCACGGTGGTCCCGATGCTGCCCGAGAAGCTCTCGAACGGGCTCTGCTCGCTGGTCGAGGCCGAGGACCGGCTGACCAAGGCGGCGCTGTTCACCTTCGGCCACGGCGGCCGCCTCAAGCGCACGGAGTTCGCCAACACCGTCATCCGGAGCCGCAAGCGGCTCACGTACAAGCAGGCCTACGCCCTGATGTTCGAGGACAGCCTCGACAAGATCCGCCGTCTGCCGGTGCCGCCGAAGCACCAGACCGGGTCCACCGGCCGGCTGCTGGCGTCGCTGTCCGACCTCGAGCTTTCCGACCTGCAGCGATGGGTGCGGCAGCTCTGGGCGATCGCGGCCAAGCTCCGGGGCGACCGCATGCGCCACGGCAGCCTCGACCTCGACATGCCGGAGACGAAGATCTTCGTCGACGAGGAGGGCTACGCCGACCGGATCGAACGCATCGAGAACGACGAGAGCCACCAGCTGATCGAGGAGTTCATGCTCCTCGCGAACGAGGCGGTCGCGCGGCTGACGCGCACGAACAACCTGCCCTCGCTCTACCGCGTCCACGACGAGCCCGACCCGACCCGGCTGGACGACTACCGGCAGTTCGCCGCGACGTTCGGCATCAAGGCCGGGGACCTCACCCAGCGCGAGGAGGTCGTCAAGGTCCTGGCCTTCACGCGCGACCACCCGCAAAGCCACCTGCTGCGCACGCAGCTGTTGCGCAGCATGCGCAAGGCGGTCTACCGCGCGACGCCGGACGGCCACTACGGGCTAAATAAGAAGGACTACACGCACTTCACGTCCCCGATCCGCCGGTACGCCGACCTCGTGGTGCACCGCGTCTTCGATCACTACCTCGCCAAGCACCAGGGGACGCGCCCGGCCGAGGGCGGGTTCCACATCGCGCGGGCGGAGGCGATGGCCGAGCACCTGAGCCTCACGGAGGTGAACAGCACCGAGGCGGAGCGCGACTCCGTGAAGGTGAAGCTGATGGAATTCTTCGAGCGCGAGGCGGCGAAGAAGCGGAAGACGCCGTTCACCGCCGTCATCACGGATGTGCGCACCCACGGGTTCTTCGTGGAGCTGGCCGAAGCGGGCGCGTTCGGGCTCGTGCCGATCTCCTCGCTCAAGGACGACTTCTACATCCGCGACGGCGCGGGCACCGCGTTCGTCGGCCGGAAGACCCGGCGCCGCTTCGCGCTCGGCCACAAGGTGCCGGTCGTCGTCATGCGCGTCGACCGGCAGAAGCGGCTGATCGACTTCACGGTTCCCTGACGCGCTCAGACCGTCGCGGGCAGCACCGCGATGAGCGCGCGGAGGAGGTCCTCCCCCGTCATCGGCTTCTGCAGGAACGCGAGCCGGCCCGGCTGCTCGGTCAGGCCGGCGCGCTCGCCGACCACGCCGCTCATCGCGACGATGCGCACCTCGGGGTTGAGCTGCTTGAGCTCCGCGATCACCTCCGGCCCCTGCATGCCGGGCATCATCATGTCGGTGATGACGGCGTGTATCTCCGCGCGGTGGTTGCGATACAGCCCGATGCCCGCGAGCCCGTCCTCCGCCACGAGGACCCGGAAGTCGCTCGCCTCGAGCAGGGCCTGCGTGACCGCCCGGACGCTCTCCTCGTCCTCGATGAGGAGCACGGTGCGGCCGAGCCCCGGCAGGACCGCGGGCGCCGCGGTGAGCACGGCGGCCGGCGCGACCGCGGGGCTGGCCGGGAAGTAGATGGTGAACGCGGTGCCCTTGCCGACCGTGCTCTGGACCTCGAGGAATCCGGCATGGCCCCGAACGATGCCGAGCACGGTGGCAAGCCCGAGGCCCGTGCCCTTGCCGGCGACCTTGGTCGTGAAGAAGGGATCGAAGATGCGGTCGAGGATCTCGGGCGGGATGCCGGTGCCGGTGTCCTCGACGATCACGCGGACGTAGGGGCCGGGCTTGGCGCCCGGATGCGCCCGCACGTGCGCCGCGGTCACGACCGCGTTGTGCGCCCGGATCACGAGCCGCCCGCCGTTCGGCATCGCGTCGCGCGCGTTCACACAGAGGTTCATCAGCACCTGGCTGAACTGCGTCGGGTCGCCGGAGATCGTCGCCACGTCGGCCGCGACGTCCGACTGCACGATGATCGCGCGCGGCAGGGTCTGCGCGAGCAGCCCGATGACCTGCTTGACGGCCGCGCCGACGCGCAGCTCGGTCCGCTGGCCCTCCGTGCCGCGGGCGAAGGCCAGGACCTGCTGGACCAGGCCGGCGCCGTGCTGGGCGCTGTGCTCGAGCACGGTCAGCAGCCGCTGCGCCTCCGCGTCGAGCGTCTTCCGCTGCAGCAGGCTGATCGACATCAGGATCGGCGCGAGGACGTTGTTGAGGTCGTGCGCGATGCCGCCGGCGAGCGTGCCGATGCTCTCGAGGCGCTGCGCGCGCAGGTACTGCTTCTCCAGCTTGCGCTGCTCCGTCACGTCGGTGCTGATGATCAGGTGGGACACGGGCCGGCCGGCCGCGTCGCGGATGACGGTGACGCGCGAGTCGAGGACGAGCGCGTCGCCCGCCTTGTTGTGGAGGCGCACCTCGCCGTTCCACTCGTCCGAGGCGATGCCGGCCTTGACGCCCTCGATTTCGTGCAGCGCCGTCGGCCCGAACAGTTCGTCGCTGCGGCGGCCGACGGCCTCGAGCGCCGGCCACCCGAACATGCGCTCCGCGCCCTTGTTCCAGAAGACGATCCGGCGATCGAGGTCGCTCACGACGATGGCGTCGCGCGCCTTGTCGAGCAGGTCGGCCTGCTCCCGCATGTGCTGCTCGACGACCCTCCGTTCCGTCACGTCCTTGGCGATGCCGCTCATGCGCACGAGGCGGCCCTGGGCGTCCCGCACCGGAGTCCCGCTGTCGAGCACCCAGCGGACGGTGCCGTCGGGCCGGATCACCCGGTATTCCTCGTCGAAGCGCGGGAGGCGGCCCGCCGCGCACGCCTCATACGCGTTCGCGACGCGCGCCCGGTCCTCCGGATGGACGTTGTCGATCCACGCGCGCGGCGACTGGTAGAGCGCGCTCGCGGGCCGGCCCCACACCGCCTCGAAGGCCGGGCTGACATACAGGATCCGCTCCGGGTCGAACTGCGCGAACCAGAAGATCTCGCTGCTCTTCTCCGCCAGCTGGTGGAACATCTCCTGGATCTCGCGCAGGCGCTCCTCGGCGCGCCGGCGGCGCCGGTACTCGCGGACCGTCTCCAGCGCGCGCCGGATGGCGGGGATCAGCCGCGCCGGACGATCCTTGATGACGTAGTCGGTCGCGCCCCGCTGGAGCGCCTCCACCGCGTAGTCCTCGCCGATGGTTCCGGAGAGGAAGATGAACGGCGTGGCGGAGTCGTGCTGGCGCGTCTCCTCGAGGGCGCGGAGCCCGTTGTAGGAAGGGAGGGAGAAATCCGAGAGAATGATGTCCGCGCGGCCCTCGCGCACCGCGGCGAGGAAATCATCGCGGGTCTCGACGCGGGTCACCTGGCAGCCCGGCCATTCCTCGCGGAGGACCGACTGCACCAGCTCGGCATCGGCCGGGTTGTCCTCCAGGTGGAGGATCCGGAGCAGGGCGAAAGGTGAAATTGAGTCGGTCATCGGGCCGGCTCCGTTGCCGTCGGCGTGACCCGCGCCGGCGGCTCGTTGATCACGGCCCAGAAGAAGCCGAGCTGCTTCACCGCGTCCACGAACTCCTCGAAGCCCACGGGCTTGACCACATAGGCGTTCGTCCCGAGTTGGTAGCTCCGCACGAGGTCGGCCTCCTCGCGCGACGACGTCAGCATCACGACCGGCGTCGTGCGCAGTCCGGGGTCGGCCTTGATCTGCCGCAGGACCTCGAGCCCGTCGACCCTGGGCATCTTGAGGTCGAGCAGGACGACGACCGGGTTGCCGGGCGCGCGCTCGGCGAACCGGCCGGTCCGGCGGAGAAACTCGAGCGCCTGCGCGCCATCGGGGACCACCACCACCTGGTTGGCCAGGTGGTGCTCGGCGAGGGCCGCGAGGGTCAGCTCGACGTCGTTCGGGTTGTCCTCGGCGAGGAGGATTTGCTTGATGTCGCTCATGGGGGCGTTGGGTTCCGGCCGTTGACCGCCGGGTGGCCCGGCAGCGAAAAGTGAAAGGTTGCGCCGACTCCGGGCGCGCCCTCGGCCCACGTGTGCCCGCCGTGGCGCTGCACGATGCGGCGCACGTTCGCGAGGCCGACGCCCGTGCCCTCGAATTCGCCGTCGGTGTGCAGCCGCTGGAACACGCCGAACAGCTTTCCGGCGTACTGCATGTCGAAGCCCGCGCCGTTGTCGCGGACGGAGAACACGTGCCCGAGCCTGGGGTCCGCCCGATGCGAGACCGCGATCACCGCCTCGGCGCGCTCGCGCGAGTATTTCACGGCGTTGCCAAGGAGATTGACCCAGACCTGCCGCAGCATGGCCGGGTCGGCCGCGACGGTCGGCAGCGGGCCGATGCGCCAATCGATCCGCCGGTCGCCGGCCGCCGCATTCTGCTCGGCGGCCACCTCGGCGACCAGGGCGCGCATGTCGGTGGGAGTGTGGCGCATTTCCGCCCGCCCCATCCGCGAGAAGGTCAGGAGTTCGTCGATGAGGATGCCGAGCTTGCGCGCGGCTCCGGCGATGACGTCCACGTGGCGCCGGCCTTTCTCGTCGAGCCGGTCCCGGTTGTTGCGGGCCAGCAGGTTCGCGAACCCGTCGATGTGGCGCAGCGGCGCGCGCAGGTCGTGCGAGACGGAATACGAAAACGCCTCCAGCTCGTGATTCGCGGCCTCCAGCTCGGCGGCACGACGGCTCAGCTCGGCGTTGAGGTCGCGGATCTGGTGGTCCATGCGCCGGTGTTCGGTGACGTCCCGGGCGCTCGCATACATGAGTCCGCCCGGCTGCGGGACGGAGCGCCAGGACAGGATGCGCCACGAGCCGTCCTTGTGCCGGAAGCGATTCTCGAAATTCAGCACCTTTTCCCCGAGGCGCACCTGCCGCTCGACCTCGGCCTGGGACGACGCGCGGTCGTCGGGATGGATGAGATCCATGTACGGCTGCGCCAGGAACTCCTCGGGCGTCCACCCGAGCATGTCCGTGACCGTCGGGCTCACCTGCTTGAACCGGCCGTCGGCCGCGCTCGCGATGCACAGGAGATCCAGCGAGATGTTGAAGAAGCGGTCGCGCTCCTCCTCCGCCGCCCGCCGCGCCGTCACGTCGTCGATCGCGAGCAGCAGGAGGCGCGCGTCGCTGCCGGGGCGCACGAGCTCCCGCGCGGTCAGCAGGTGCACGCGCCGGCCGCGCTCGGGAATCTCCTGGACGACCTCGAGGTCGTCGAACTCGGCGTGCTGCGGGATCACCGCGGCCAGCCGGTCCAGCAGCGCGGGCACCTGCCAGGATCCGCCCGCCAGCTCCCGCAACGGGCGCCCCTCCGTTCCGGCCGGCGTCGCGGCGAACTTGCGGTAAAAGGCGCGGTTGGCGCGGACAACGTGCAGGTCTTCGGACAGGATCAGCAGCGGTTCGCGGACGGTCTCGACGATGCTGTCGGAATACTTCCGCGCCTCCTCGAGCTCGCGGACGGCGCGAGCGCGGATGCGCAGGCCCTGGCGCGCGATCGAAAAGACCAGCCCGAGCAGGACAAAGTCGATCGTGAGCCCGAGCGCCAGCGCGGTCGTGGTCCAGGTGGCGGTGCGACGGACCGCGGCGAGCCTTTCGTCGAGCCGGCGGTCCTCCCGCTGGCGGAGCTCGTCGAAGAGCCGCCGGATCTCGTCCATCAGCGACTTCCCCTCGCCGGTCGCGACATGCGCCACGGCGGCCGCCGTGGCGCCGGACCGACGCAACGCGATGCCTTGCGCGGCGTGTTCGACGCGCTGCGCGATCAGCGGCGCCATGCGGTCGAGGCGCTCGCGCGCGTGCGGGTCGTCAACGGTCAGGTGCCGGAGCTCCGGCAGCGCCTGGCGAACCTTCGCAGCTCCACGCTCGAACGGCTCCACGAACTGTTCCTGCCCGGTCAGGATGTATCCGCGCGAGCCGATCTCGACGTCCTGAAGCACCAAGACGAGCTCCATCATCTCCCGCCGCACCGCCTCGGTCCGGCGGACGCTGGCGTTGGTGCTGTTGAAGGCCCGCACCGCATACGTCGCGGCGACCGCCATCGCGAGCAACACACCCAGGGCCACGACGAAGCCGAGCGTAATACGCCTTTCCAAGGGCCACGGCTCTCCTGTCGAGGGCGAAGACATACCGGTTCTGCCACCCGGGCCCAGGGTGAATCCACAGATTGTACGCCAACCGGCGCCCCGCTCAAGCCGTAAGCTGCAAGTTGCCTGCAACGCTACGAAAATTTAACCAGCTGGCATGCGCCGATTTGCCTTTCGGGGAACGTCACTTTTCGTGGGCGCGCATGAGGCACTACGACTTCGCCGACCGCTTCCGCGCGCTGTATGAAAAGTCGGTGAAGCTCTACGCCGCGGGGCGCAGCGGGCTGGCGACGTGGTTCACGCCGGAGGAGACCGCCTGGCTGGCCGCGAACGGGCTCACGCCCCAGCACCTCTACGATTACGCGGAAGACCACAACAACGGCGGCGAACCGGGCTACGACCGCGCGCTCGCGATCGAGATGGTCCGTCGGGACTACTTTTTGAACGTGCAGGGAGGCAAGCCGTCGGGCCGCCTGCTCGACGAGGCCAAGCTGCCGGCGAAGACCGAGGCGGTGCGCGGGATTCCCTGGCTGCCGCGCATCATCCCGAAGACGAAGGCCAAGCTCCGGGGCGAGCTCCCGCCGTCGTTGATGTATTCGTGCGGAGGCGACCGCGCGTTCTTCCGGGAGCACGACATCCATCCGGCCGAATTCCTGAGCCTGGTCTGGCGCCACGAGAACGGCGACGCGGCGATCATCGACTGGGTCGCGCGGCGCAGCGCGGCGAAATAGCCCGGCTTGCCTCCGGCGCGGGCCGCCACCAGCGTCCTCGCGGTTACTTCTCCCCTCCCCATGCCCTCCTACACGCTGCAAGTGAATGGGCAGGCCCGCCCGGTCGATGTCGCCGCCGACACGCCGCTGCTTTGGGTCCTGCGCGACCACCTCGGACTCGTCGGCACGAAGTACGGCTGCGGCATGGGCCTGTGCGGCTCCTGCACCGTGCATGTCGACGGCGCGCCCATGCGCTCGTGCCAGCTGCCGGTCTCCGGCGCGGCCGGCGTGGCGATCACCACGATCGAAGGCCTCGCGCCGGACGGCGGCCATCCGCTGCAGCAGGCCTGGTGCGACCATGACGTCCCGCAGTGCGGCTATTGCCAGGCCGGCCAGATCATGACGGCGGCCGCGCTGCTCCGGACAAACCCGGCGCCGACCGACGCGGACATCGACGCCGCGCTGGCGGGCAACATCTGCCGCTGCGGCACCTATGTCCGCATCCGCGCCGCCGTGAAGGACGCCGCCGCGGCGATGAAAGGAGCCGCCCGATGAGCCCCGCGCCTGCTTCGATTCTCGATCGCCGCGGTTTCCTCCGCGTGACGGCGCTCGCCGGCGGCGGCCTTGCCATCGGCTACGTGCTCCCGGGCAGCGAGGCCCTCGCCCAGGCCACGGGCGCGGTCGACGACACGGCCCGCGTCTTCGCGCCGAATCCCTTCATCAAGATCACGCCGGACGGGACCGTGACCATCACGGCCAAGAACCCCGAGGGCGGCCAGGGCGTGAAAACCTCGCTGCCCATGATCGTCGCCGAGGAACTCGAGGTCGACTTCACCAAGGTGGTGATCGTCCAGGCGGATCTCGACGAAAAGGCCTAC
>DASPMS010000071.1:0-128037 GCA_035626915.1 Opitutaceae bacterium | reverse complement strand
CTCGCCGCCAAGATCGAGGCCGACGGGCGCGAACAGCCGGGCCCGGGCCTCGGGCGGCACCGCCCGGCCCGCGCGGCGGACCTCCTCGAGGAGCCGCTCCGTCCGCGCCCGCGGTCCGAGCACCCCGAGGTAGGACAGGGGCCGCGCGACCAGGGCGTGCAGCAGCGCGGCGTCGTCGCGGTAGCGGTGCGTCATGACGACCGCGAACGCCCGGGGGCCGGGCGCGACGCGAGCGAGGGCCTCGGCCGCCGCCGCCACCACCACCGCGGCGGCGGAAGGGAAACGCTCCGCCGTCGCGTAGGCGGGGCGCGCGTCCACGACGGTCACGTGCCAGCCGAGCTCCGCGGCGAAGCGGACGAGCGGCTGCGCGTCGTCGCCGGCGCCGAACACCACCAGCGAGGCCGGGGCCGGGACCTCGTCGCGAAAAACGAGCGCGCCGTCCGGGCCGGCCGGCAGCTCCGCCGCCAGGCGCGTGCCGAGGGGCAGCGCGGAGCCGCCGTGGACGACGGCGAGCGCGGTGTCGCGCTGGGCGGCCTGGTTGGCGCGCAGGGCCTCGAGCCACGCCGGCCGGGCCGCGGGGAGGGGTTCCAGGAGGACGCGCACGCGCCCGTGGCAGCCGGTGCCGGTGCCCCAGACGAGATCGTTCTCCGCGGTGGTGTCGTACACGGCCGCCTCCGGCCGGCCGCCGGCCAGCACCGCCCGGGCGCGCTCGAACAGGTCCGATTCCAGGCAGCCGCCGCTGACGGAGCCCGCCCAGGCGCCGTCGGGAAACCACAGCAGGCGCGCGCCGGGCCGGCGGTACGAGGAGCCCTCGACGCCGACGAGGGTCGCGAGGACGCCCGGCGCCGCGGGTCGGGCGGCGAGGAGCTGGAGGAGCGCGCGGGTCTCAGCCATGGACGGAGCCGTCGCCGAGGGCATAGACCGCCGCCGCGCCTTCCGCGCGGAGCAGGCGCGCGAGGGCCACGCTGCGGATGCCGTGGCGGCAGGAGAGCACGAGCGGTCCGGCGTCGGCGAGCTCGCGCAACCGGGCCAGGTCCTGCGCCGGCACGGCCAGCGCGCCGGCGTCCGCGGCCGGCGCTTCGCCGGGCTCGATGAGGAACACGGTACGGGCGGCGGGGCCGAGCGAGGCGACGGCGGCCGGCTCGACGAGGACCGGGGTGTCCGGCCGCGCCGGCCGGTCGGTCCGAAGCTCGTCCAGCCCCGCGCACGCCGGGCAGCCGGGGCGCGGCGGGCGCGCGATCGGGACGACGGACCCGTCGAGGAGATTGACCAGCCGGGTTTGCGCCGCCGCCGCGGCGTCGAGCCCGAGCAGCAGCTTCAGGGTTTCGGCCGCCTGCATGACTCCGAGCACGCCGACGGCCGGGCCGAAGACCGCGGCGCCCGCGCAGCGGCCGTCGGCGCCGGGCGCGGTCGCGTCCGGCCGGTCCAGCTCGGCCGCGGTTCGGCCGGGCCACTGGCAATGGAGGCAGCCGCCTGCGCCGCCGCGACGGAACACCTCGAGCGTGCCCTCGAACCGGTGCACCGCGGCGGAGACGAGCGGCACGTCGAGCGCCCGGCAGGCGTCGTGGACGACGAAGCGCGCGGCGAAATTGTCGGTGCAGTCGAGCACCGCATCGTGGCCCGCGACCAGCGCGCGGGCGTTGGCCGCCGTCAGCCCCACCGGCCGCGCGGCGACCTGGATGTGCGGGTTGTGCAGGCGGAGACGCGCCGCGGCGGCCGCGGCCTTGGGTGCGCCCACCTCGGCCGGCGTGAAGAGCACCTGCCGGTGCAGGTTCGAGAGCTCGACGCGGCCGTCGTCAACCAGCGTCAGCCGGCCGATTCCCGCGCCGGCGAGGTACAGCGCGGCGGGACAGCCGAGCCCGCCGGCGCCCACGACGAGCACCCGGGCGGCGGCGAGGCGGACCTGCCCGGCGGCGCCGATCTCCGGCAGCGCCACCTGGCGGTCGTAGTACCCGCGGTCCGCCGGCGCCGCCTCGACGGTGCAGTTGACCCACTCGGCGGCGCCGTCGGGATGGTGCTCCTTTTTCCAGACCGGCAGCCGCCGCTTGATCTCCTCGATGACATGCCGGCACGCGGCGAAGCCCGCCTGCCGGTGCGGCGAAGCGACACCGATCCAGACCGCGATGTCGCCGATCGCGAGCGAGCCGGTCCGGTGCACGCACAGGACGGTCGTGCCGGGATAGAGCTCCTCGGTCTCGCCGGCGATGGCCTCGCCCTCGAGGCGCGCGAGGTCGTCGAACGCCTCGTACTCCAGCTTCGTCACGGGCCGGCCGAGGTGATGATTGCGCACGCGGCCCTCGAACACGACCAGCGCGCCGGCGTCGGGCCGGGCGAGGCGCTGCCGGAGGGCCTCGGGCTGGAGCGGGGCGGCCGTGAGCTCGAACATGGCTCAGCCTCCCGCCACGGGCGGGATGAACACCACGCGGTCGCCGGCCGCCAGCGGCGTGTCCATGTCCGCGTACCGCTCGTTGACCGCGACCTTCAGGAGCTCGGCCGGAAAGGTGAGCGCGTGGCGCCTCCGCAGCTCGGCGTAGAGCGCGGCCGGCGTGGGCGCCGCGCTGTCGAGCTCGACCGCGGCGCAACCCGCCTGCTCGCGCAGGACGGCGAAGAATCGCACGTGGAGGGGGCGCGGGGCGGACATCGGGCGCGGCGGCGGCTCAGCCGCCGATTTCGGACATGCCGCGCGAGGCGGGCACGACGTGCTGGGCTAGGCCGTGGCCCCACGGCTTCTCGTGCACCGCGCCGAGGATGCACTCGCGGAGGGCCTCGTCGCTCGCGCCGCCGCGGAGCAAGGCGAGCAGGTTGACCTCGTTGTCGCGGAGCAGGCAGAGCCGCAGGCGGCCGTCGGCGGTCAGGCGCAGGCGGTTGCAGTCGGCGCAGAAGGGCTTGGAGACCGGGCTGATGAAGCCGACGGAGCCCCGGCCGCCCGGGAGCCGGTAGAGCCGGGCCTCGCCGTCGAGCCGCCCCTCCCCGAGGAGCTCGAGGGGGCCGAACGCGCGTCCCAGGAGGCCGAGGAGCTCGTCCTCCGTCACGCGGCTCTGGGTCTGGAAATCCGCGCGGTCGCCGAACGGCATCTGCTCGATGAAGCGCACCTGCCAGGACTCGGCGAGCGTGAGCCGGGCCAGCGCGATCACGTCCTCGCCGTCGTTCACGCCGCGGCAGACGACCGCGTTGAGCTTGATCCGCAGGCCGGCCCGGCGCGCGGCCTCGACGCCCGCGAGCACGTCCCGGAGGCTGCCCCACCGCGTGACCTGCCGGAAGCGCGCCTCGTCCAGGCTGTCGATCGAGATGTTGACCGAACGCAATCCGGCGTCGCGCAGCGGCTGCGCGAGCTGGTCGAGGAGCACGCCGTTCGTGGTCAGCCCGACGCTTTCGATGCCGGGCGCGGCGGCGGCGTGCTGCACGAGTCCGACCAGCCCGGGGCGAAGCGTCGGCTCGCCGCCGGTGAAGCGGATCTTCCGGAAGCCGAGCGCGCCGAACAGCGTGATCAGCCGGCGCAGCTCGTCGTCGCTCAGCAACTGGTGCCGCGGGCGGAAGGACATGTGCTCCGGCATGCAGTACACGCAGCGGAGGTTGCAGGCGTCCGTCAGCGAGATGCGCAGGTAGTCGATGTCGCGTCCGTATTGGTCGAGCGGCATGGGGAGGAGGATTCAGGCCCGGCCGGGCGGCGGCGGCGCGGCAAAGGCGGGCGCCAGCCGGGGCCGGAAGCCGGCCACGTGGTCGATCGCCTCGGCGATGGCCGGCGCGAGCAGGGGGAGGCACTCGCCGATCGCGGTCGGGCGGCCCGGGAGGTTCAGGATGAGGGAGCGGCCGCGGATGCCGGCCGTGGCGCGGGAGAGGATGGCGGTCTTGACCCTGGCGTAGCTCTGCTGGCGCATCACCTCGCCGAAGCCGGGGAGTTCCTTCTCGATCACCGCGCGCGTCGCCTCCGGCGTGATGTCGCGCGGCGAGGGGCCGGTGCCCCCGGTGGTGATGATGAGCGGGCACTGCGCCTCGTCGGCGAGCTGGCGCAGGGCGGCCTCGAGGGCGGGGCGGTCGTCCGCCAGGAGCAGCCGCGTCCACTCCACCGGCTCGGCGAAGACCTGCGCGGTGACGCGCTCGATCTCGGGCCCGCTGGCGTCGGCGTAGACGCCGGAAGCGGCCCGGTCGCTCAGGGTCACGCGCGCGATCCTCATGCCTTGGTCTTCTCCAGCACGCGGATGCCGCCGATGGACATCGTTTTGTCGACCGCCTTGCACATGTCGTAGAGCGTGAGCGCCGCGACCGAGACCGCGGCCAGCGCCTCCATCTCGACCCCGGTCGGCCCGGCGGTGCGGACCGTCGCGCGGATGCCGATGCCGTCGTCCTCGACCGTGAACTCGAGCTCGACGCCGGTCAGCGCGAGGGGATGGCAGAGCGGGATGAGCGAGCTCGTCGCCTTCGCCGCCTGGATGCCGGCGATCTTCGCGACCGTGAGCACGTCGCCCTTGGGCAGCGCGCGGTCGCGCAGCCGGGCGATGGTGTCGCGCGCGCAGGCGAGCCGGCCCGCGGCCACGGCGGTGCGCGCCGTCACGGGCTTGGCCGAGACGTCGACCATCCGGGCGTGCCCGGCGGCATCGAGATGCGAGAACGAGGAGCTCATGGGCAGGGCAGGTAGGAAACTTCCTGGCCGGCGGCCACGCTGCGCGCGCCCGGTGGGAGCGGCAAGAGCCCGTTTGCGCCGGCGAGGCCGGCGCTGTCGCCCGAGCTCGCCAGCGGGAGCGGGGTGACCTCGGCGCCGCCGGCGCCCGCCTCGACCCGGCACGGCCAGTAGGTCGCCCGGCCGTCGAGCGCGGGCAGGTGGTCCGGGCGCGCCAGGCGGCCGGTGAGCCGCGGACGCGGCGCGCCGCGGCCGTCCTCGAGCGCGCGCAGCAGGGGGGCGACGAAAAGGTGGAACACGACCCAGTGGGAGACCGGGTTGCCCGGGAGGACGAACGCGACCTGGCCGCCGCGGCGAGCGAAGAGCAGCGGCTTGCCCGGACGCAGGTTCAGCTCCGTGAAGACCAGCTCGTAGCCGAGCGCCTGCAGGGCCGCGCGCGCGGGATCGCGCTCGCCGAAGCCGGCGCCGCCGGACAGGAGCAGGACGTCGCAGGCGCCCCAGCGTTCCGCCGCCGCGGCGACGGCGGCGGGGTCGTCGCCCACGCGGGCCTGGCCGGCGAGCTCCGCGCGGTGCGAGGCGAGGAGGGCGGCGATGAGGACGGAGTTGCTGTCGCGGATCTGGGCGCCGCGGGGGGCCTGGTCGGGGGCGACGAGCTCGTCGCCGGTCGCGACATGCACGCAGCGCGCGGGCCGGCTGACGAGCGGGCGCGTGGCGCCGACCGCGGCGAGCGCGGCCAGGTCGGCGGCCCCGAGGCGCGTGCCGCTCGCGACCACGACGGCGCCGGCGCGGCGGTTCTCGCCGCGGCGCCGGATGTGGCTGGCGGCCACCGCCCGCAGGGCGCGCACGACGGCGCCCTCGCGGGCCGTGTCCTCCTGTTTCACGACGCAATCCGCCCCCGCGGGCACCGGCGCGCCGGTGAAGATCCGGACGCACTGGCCCGCGGCCAGGGTGCCCTCCCAGGCGGCGCCGGCCGACGACTCGCCCACGACCCGCAGGGCCGCGCCGAGGTCCGCCCGGCGGGCGGCGTAGCCGTCCATCGCCGACGCGTCGAACGGCGGCTGGTCCGCGTCGGCGGTCACGTCCTGGCGGAGCACGGTCCCGAGGGCCTGGGCGAGCGGGACGGCGACGGCCTCGAGCGGCCGGACGCGCTCGAGAACCAGGCGCTCCGCTGCCTCGACCTCGATCATGAGCCGACGGTCGAGCCGCGCCGCCGCCGGGCCGGGGCCTTCTTCGGCGCGGGCTTGAGGAAGGGCTCGAAGAGCGCCCGCTGCTTCAGCGGGAAGCGGCCCGTGAGGTGCACGCCGTCGTCGCGGCTCTCCTGGGCGCTCACCGTGCCGGCGCGGTGAAGCCGGCCCACGACGTCGTACCGGTCGTGCGGGACCACGAGCTCGGCCGTGACGGTGTCGTCGATCGCGAGCTCCGCGCAGCGGGCGAGCAGCGCGTCGAGGCCCTCGCCGGTGTGCACGCTGACGAAGAACGCGTCGGGATGCCGCACGCGCATGAGCGCGACCGTCGCCGGGTCGGCCACGTCGACCTTGTTGAAGACCGTGATCATCGGCTTGTCCGCGGCGCCCAACTCGCCGAGCACCTCCATCGTGGTGGCGAAGTGGTGTTCGACGTTCGGGTTCGAGACGTCGAGCAGGTGGATCACGAAATCGGCGACGACGACCTCCTCGAGCGTCGCCTTGAACGCCTCGACCAGCCGGTGGGGGAGGCGGCGGATGAAGCCGACGGTGTCCGTCAGCAGCAGCGTGCGGCCGTCGGGCAGCGCGAGCTGGCGCGTGGTGGGGTCGAGCGTGGCGAACAGCTTGTCGGCCGCGAGCACCCCGGCGCCGGTGAGCCGGTTCAGCAGCGAGGACTTGCCGGCGTTGGTGTAGCCGACGATGGCGGCGCCCGGCACGGGCTTCCGCATGCGCTTCCGGCGCTGCACCTCGCGCTGCGAGAGCACGCGGGCGAGCTCGGCCTTCAGGTGCGCGATGCGGTCGCGGACGATGCGCCGGTCCTGCTCGAGCTGGGTCTCGCCCTCGCCGCCCATCGCGCCCTTGCCGCGCTGGCGGGAAAGGTGGGTCCAGGCGCGGGTCAGGCGCGGCAGCGAGTATTCCATGCGCGCGAGGGCGACCTGGAGCACCGCCTCGCGGGTCTGCGCGCGGTCGGCGAAGATCTCGAGGATCACCTCCTGGCGGTCGATCACCGCGAGGCCCGACTCCTCCTCCCAGTTGCGCTGCTGGGCGGGCGAGAGCTCCTCGTCGACGACGATGAGGTCGGCGCCGTCCGCCTTCGCCTGCGCGATGATCTCCTCGGCCTTGCCGGAGCCGATGAGGTACTTCGGCTGCGCGCGGTCGCGCAGCGTGACGAGCGTGGCGCGGGTGACGGTCAGGTGGAGGTTCTCCACCAGCTCCGTCAGTTCGCCGAGCAGCTCCGCGCCCTCGCCGGGCTTCATGCCGGGCGACTGGACGCCCACCAGGAAGGCACGGGAGACGGGTTTCTGCTCGGTGAGGAAATCGGCCATGAGCCAGCCACTAGGAGTTACGCCGGGGGCGGAGTCAACGGGGGCGTGCCGCCCCGACCTCGCCCGCCCCCGACGGACGCTCCCCGACGGGCGGGGTGGGGTCCATGCCCCAGGCCGGGTTTTCGGGTTGCGGCGTCCCGGGCCCCGCCAACTGTGGGGGGCGTCTGGCGCGAACTCGTGCGCGACCGGACACCGCAAGTTCAACTCAACCGTCCTCGGACGACCTCCAGGCCTGATCGCGATGCGACAAGCACTTCCGTCCCTCCTCCGCCCGGGCTTCAGCCCCGGGCCCCGCCTGCAGGTGCCGCGTTGCCGGGACACTGCGAAGGCGGCATGAAGAGCATCCTCGAATTCTCCCGGGCCCGGCAGGAGCTGCGGCCCATCGTGATGGTCACGGCGTATGACGCGCCCATGGCGCGGATCGTCGCGGCGTCGGACGCCGACGCCATCCTCGTGGGCGACAGCGCGGCGATGGTCGTGCACGGGCTGCCGTCGACCATCCACGCCACGCTGGACATGATGTGCCTGCACACCGCCGCGGTCCGCCGCGGCGCTCCGCAGATCGTGCTGGTCGCGGATCTTCCGTTCGGCACCTTCCGCCGCGGCAAGCATGCGGCGGTCGAGGCCGCCGCGGCGCTGATGCAGGCCGGCGCGACGGCGGTGAAGCTCGAGGGCGTGGAGGGCCACGAGGACGTCGTGGCCCACCTCGTCGGCAGCGGCATCCCGGTCATGGGCCACCTCGGATTGACGCCCCAGGCGATCAACCAGCTGGGCGGCTACCGGGTGCAGGGCCGGTCCGCGCCCGAGGCCGAACGGCTGCGGGCCGATGCGCGGCTGCTGGCCGAGCTCGGCGCCTTCGCGATCGTGCTCGAGTGCGTGCCGGAGGCGCTGGCGGCGTCGATCACGACGGACCTTGCCGTCCCCACCATCGGCATCGGCGCGGGGCCCGCCACCTCGGGCCAGATCCTGGTTCTGACCGACCTGCTCGGGCTGGACGCCTCCTTCCAGCCCCGCTTCGCGCGGCGGTACCTCGACGGCCACGCCGTGGTGCGCGACGCGCTGAACGCGTACGCCCGCGACGTCCGCGAGGCGCGGTTTCCCGCGCGCGAGGAGGTGCTCGCGTGAACCTGCACACCGACCTCGCCTCCTGGCGGGCGGCCCGGTCCGGCGCGGATTTTGGCGGGGCGAGCGTCGGCTTCGTCCCGACCATGGGGGCGCTCCACGCGGGGCACCGCGCGCTCCTGGCGCGGGCGCGCGCGGAGAACGACCGCGTGGTGCTGAGCATCTTCGTCAACCCGACGCAGTTCAACGACCCCAAGGACCTCGAGAAATACCCGCGGACGCTCGAGGCCGACCTGAAGCTGGCCGCCGGGCTCGTCGACCACGTCCTCGCCCCGCCGCCCGCGCAGATGTATCCGGACGCCTACCATTACCGCGTCACCGAGTCGGCCTTCAGCCGGGAGCTCGAGGGCGAGCACCGCCCCGGGCATTTCGACGGCGTCCTCACGGTCGTCCTGAAGCTGCTGAACCTGGTCGGGCCGCGCCGCGCGTATTTCGGCGAGAAGGACTGGCAGCAGCTGCGGCTGGTCGAGGGCATGGCGCGCGCGCTCTTCCTGCCCGTGGAAATCGTGTCCTGCCCGACCGAGCGCGCCCCGGACGGGCTGGCCCTGAGCTCCCGGAACGCGCGGCTCTCGCGGGCCGCGCGCCAGCAGGCCGCGCAGTTTCCGAAAATCCTGCGCACCGCGCCGGACGCGGCCGCGGCGGCGGCGATGCTCGCCGGCGCGGGCTTCGGGGTCGACTACGTGAGCGAGCGCGACGGCGTCCGGCTGGGCGCGGTGCGGCTGGAGGGCGTGAGGCTGATCGACAATGTCCGGGTCTAAGGTGCTCTTCATCGTGACGGGCTCGATCGCGGCCGCGAAGGCGTGCGACGCGATCTCCCGGCTCGTGCAGCGCGGCCACCGCGTGCGGTGCGTGGCGACGCCGGCGGCGCTCCGGTTCGTCGGCCCCGCGACGTTCGAGGGGCTCACGGGCGCGCCGGTGCTCTCGGACGTCTTCGCGCCCGGCGCCGCGCTCGAGCACATCAACCTGACGCGCTGGGCCGACCTGGCCCTGGTGTGCCCCGCCACGGCGAACACGCTCAACCGGCTCGCGGCCGGGCTGGCGGACGATCTCCCGGGCGCGCTGTTCCTGGCGCGCGACCCGGCGAAGCCCTGGCTCGTGGCGCCCGCGATGAACCCGGCGATGTGGTCGCACCCGGCGACCCGCGCGTCCGTGGAGCGGCTGCAGTCCTGGGGGGTCCGCTTCGTCCCGATCGGCGAGGGTCGCACGGCCTGCGGCGAGACGGGCGAGGGGCGCATGGCCGAGCCGCCCGAGATCGTCGCGGCGGCCGAGGCCGCGCTGGCGGCCCCGGCCCGGCGGCTGCGGGTGCTGGTCACGGCGGGCGGCACGGCGGAGCCGGTCGACGCGGTCCGGGTGCTCACGAACCGGAGCACGGGCGCGACGGGCGCGCTGCTGGCCGCGCACTTCCGCCGCCGCGGGCACGAGGTGAAGCTCCTGCGCGCGCGCGGGGCGGCGCGGGCCGAGGTGCCGGGCGAGGAGGAGACGTTCGAGTCGTTCGCGGACCTGGACGCGGCGCTCGGCCGCGCCCTCGGGGCCGGCGGCTACGACGCGGTGATTCACGCGGCGGCGGTGAGCGACTTCGGGGTCGAGCTCCTGCCCGCGGCCGGTGCGGTGCAGTCGCCGGCGCGCGGGAAGATCGACTCCGCGGAGCCGCCGCTGCTGCGCCTCCGCCGAAATCCGAAGCTGGTCGACGGCCTGCGCGGTCGCAGCCCCGCTCCGCTCCGGGTCGTCGCCTTCAAGCTCACCGCGGGTGCGTCGGCCGCGGAGGCCGCGGGTGCGGTGCGGGAGCTCCTCGCGCGCTCCGGCGCCGACCTGGTTGTGCACAACGACATTGCGCACGATCGCGGCGACGGGGGTTTCCCAGCGGACATCCATGACGCCGACGGCACGGTCGTGCGTTGCCGCGACCGCGTGACGCTGGCCGAGGAGCTGTGCCGGTTGTTGGAGGCCCCGGTGCCGCCGGCTGGCCAGCAGAACGACAACACCGGCAACCTCGACGGCGGGGGCCTTCCCGATCGAAAATCCACAATCCGCAGTCGAAAATCCTGACATGCTCCTCTGCCTCGATATCGGCAACAGCCACATCCACGCGGGCGCGTTCCGCGGCGACGAGATCGTCTGCCAGTTCCGGAAGGCGACCCATCCGCTGGGGTCGTCCGACGAGCTCGGCATCTTCTTCACCGCCGTCCTGAGGGAGAACGGCGTGGACCCGCGCGCGATCGAGCAGGTCGCGATCTGCTCGGTGGTGCCCGCCGCCAGCTATTCGCTGCGCAGCGCGGTCGTGAAGTATTTTCGCCGCGAGCCGTTCGTGCTCCAGGCCGGCGTGAAGACCGGCCTGAAGATCAAGTACCGCAATCCGGCCGAGGTCGGCGCCGACCGCGTGGCCTGCGCCATCGCGGCGGCCGAGCGGCATCCCCGGCGCGACGTGCTGGTGGTCGATTGCGGGACCGCCACGACGCTCGAGGCGATCACGGCCGCGGGCGACTACCTCGGGGGCGCCATCCTGCCCGGCATCGGCATCTCCGCGGAGACGCTCGCCATGCGCACGGCCAAGCTGCCGCGGGTCGAGATCGCGCGCCCGGAATCCGCGCTGGGCCGCACGTCGGTCGAGAGCATCCAGTCCGGCCTTTACCACGGCCACGTCGGAGCGGTGCGGAACCTGATCTCGGCGCTCACCGCCGACGCGTTCGAGGGCCGCCGGCCGCACGTCGTCGGCACGGGCGGGTTCGCGCGGATGTTCGAATCCGAGAACCTGTTCGACGAGGTCGTCCCCGAACTCGTGCTCTGGGGCCTGAAGCACGCGGCGGCGCTCAACCGCGATTCCTGAGCGGCGGGACGCCCCCGCCGGACGGGCATTTTTGGCGCGGGGTGGGACACCGCGGGGTGCTTTCCGGCCCGCCGGCCCGGGGGTGCACCGGTGCAAGTACCGGCGGATCAAGGCCCCGGACGGCTGGAACACGGACTGCAGAGGGAAGGGTCAAAGCGTTATGGACCCGCAAAAGCTCACCGTCATGTCGCGCCAGGCCGTGCAGGAGGCGCAGAACGAGGCGCGCCGGCGCTCGCACAACGAGGTGGACACGTGGCACCTCCTGGTCGCGCTGCTGGCCCAGGAGGACGGGCTTGTGCCGTCGCTGGCCGGGAACCTCGGGCTCACGGTCAGCGCGCTGCAGCTCGCGGCGGAGCGCGAGCTCGAGCGCCTGCCCCGCGTGTCGGGCAGCGTCGACGTCTCGAAGATCTACGTCACCCAGGCCCTCAACGAGGTGCTCACGCGCGCCGAGGGCGAGGCCGAGCAGCTCAAGGACGAGTATGTGAGCGTCGAGCACCTGTTCCTCGGCCTGATCGACGTCGCGAAGCCCGCGCCGCTGAAGAAGTATTTCGAGAGCTTCGGGCTGGACCGCGCAAAGGTGCTGGCCGCGCTCAAGCAGATGCGCGGCAGCCAGCGGGTCACGTCCGACAATCCCGAGGCCACCTACAACGCCCTGGAGAAGTACGGGGCGGACCTCGTGGCCCAGGCCCGGAAGGGCAGGATCGACCCGGTGATCGGCCGCGACGCCGAGATCCGGCGCGCCATCCGCATCCTCTCGCGCAAGACGAAGAACAATCCCGTGCTCATCGGCGAGCCCGGCGTCGGCAAGACGGCGATCGTCGAGGGGCTTGCGCAGCGCATCGTGCGCGGCGACGTGCCCGAGGGGCTGAAGGACAAGACCGTCTTCGCCCTCGACATGGGCGCGCTCATCGCGGGCGCGAAGTACCGCGGCGAGTTCGAGGAGCGGCTCAAGGCCGTGCTCAACGAGGTGAAGCAGGCCGAGGGCCGCATCATCCTCTTCATCGACGAGCTCCACACCATCGTCGGCGCCGGCAAGACCGAGGGCGCGATGGACGCCGGCAACCTGCTCAAGCCCATGCTGGCGCGCGGCGAGCTGCACTGCATCGGCGCGACCACGCTCGACGAGTACCGCAAGCACATCGAGAAGGACCCGGCGCTCGAGCGCCGCTTCCAGCCCGTGCTGGTGGAGGAGCCGACGGTCGAGGACGCCATCTCGATCCTCCGCGGCCTGCGCGAGCGCTACGAGCTGCACCACGGCGTGCGCATCCAGGACAACGCCCTGGTGTCGGCCGCCGTGCTCTCGCACCGGTACATCTCCGACCGCTTCCTGCCCGACAAGGCCATCGACCTCGTGGACGAGGCCTGCGCGATGATCCGCACCGAGATCGACTCGCTGCCGACCGAGCTCGACGAGCTCCAGCGCCGCGTCATGCAGCTCGAGATCGAGGAGACCGCGCTGCAGAAGGAGAAGGACGACGCCTCGAAGCGCCGGCTGGCCGAGCTGCGCCGGGAGCTGGCCGAGGCCCGCGAGAAGGCGACCGCGCTTCGCGGCGTCTGGCAGCAGGAGAAGGAGTCGCTCAACCGCGTGCAGAAGGTGCGCGAGGAGCTCGAGGCCGCGCGCCTCGAGATGGCGCAGGCCGAGCGCGCCTACGACCTCAACAAGATCGCGGAGCTTCGCCACGGCCGGATCCCGCAGCTCGAGAAGGAGCTCGCGAAGGCCGAGAAGGCGGGCACCGCCAAGACCACGCTCGTGAAGGAGGAGGTCTCCGCCGAGGAGATCGCCGAGATCATCTCCAAGTGGACCCACATCCCGGTCACGAAGCTCATGGAGGGCGAGAAGGAGAAGCTCCTGCGGCTCGAGGACGAGCTGCACCGGCGCGTGATCGGCCAGGACGAGGGCGTGCGGCTCGTGAGCGAGGCCATCCTGCGCGCCCGCGCGGGCATCAAGGACCCGCGGCGGCCGATCGGCAGCTTCCTGTTCCTCGGCCCGACCGGCGTGGGCAAGACGGAGCTGGCGAAGACGCTGGCGGAGCAGCTGTTCGACTCGGAGGCCAACCTCATCCGCCTCGACATGTCCGAATACATGGAGAAGCACTCCGTCGCGCGGATGATCGGCGCGCCC
Source organism: Opitutaceae bacterium (assembly GCA_035626915.1). Taxonomy (GTDB): domain Bacteria; phylum Verrucomicrobiota; class Verrucomicrobiia; order Opitutales; family Opitutaceae; genus Didemnitutus. The sequence goes on along the minus strand of DASPMS010000071.1, from coordinate 114,842 downwards.
CCGGGCTACGTCGGCTACGACGAGGGCGGGCAGCTGACCGAGGCCGTCCGGCGAAAGCCGTACGCGGTGGTCCTGTTCGACGAGGTCGAGAAGGCGCATCCCGACGTCTTCAACGTGCTGCTCCAGGTCCTTGACGACGGCCGGATCACGGATTCGCAGGGCCGCACCGTGGACTTCAAGAACACGGTCATCATCATGACCTCGAACATCGGCAGCCGGCACCTGCTCGAGGGCGTGCACGGGGCGGACATCCCCGAGCGCGTGCGCGAGAGCGTGCTGGCCGAGCTGCGGCAGGCGTTCCGTCCGGAGTTCCTCAACCGCATCGACGAGACTGTGCTGTTCAAGCCGCTCGCGCTCGAGGAGATCGAGAAGATCGTCGACCTGCTGGTCGCGGACATCAACCGGCGGCTGGCGGACCGGCGCGTCCTCGTCGTGCTTGACGGGAAGGCGAAGGAGTGGGTGGCCGAGAAAGGCTACGACCCGGTCTTCGGCGCGCGCCCGCTCAAGCGCTTCCTCCAGCGGCACCTCGAGACGCGGCTGGCCCGGGCGCTCATCGCCGGCGAGGTCGGGGAGGATTCGACCGTCACATTCGGCGTCGAGCGCGACGAGCTCGCGATGCACGGCGTCCCGGCCGGCGTGCACTGAGACGCCGCCAGTTCATGAAGCCGTGATGGCGATCGGTCGGGCGTGGCTGGCCCGGGCCCGCCGTCAGCGGATTTTCGACGCTGTTTAGACGATCCAGCGGCACCAACTACGTTCGCGGCGGGTGTTTTCTCCGCGAGGGCTTGAGTTACCGTTTCCTTCCGAACAATTGTCGCGCGACCCCGGAAACGCGCGGAGCCCGCGCGGGCCACCAAGCATACGCAGGACCGCGGGCGGTGGTGCGCGCCGTCCCGGCGCGCCTCCGAAAGCCTGACGGCGGAAAACGCGCGGAGACCGCGCGTGCCACCAAGTCGGGGAGAATCGGCGCCGATCGCGCGTGACCTTCCAGCGGGGCGCCAAAGCGGTAATGCGCGCCGGCTCTGCACGCAGCTCGCGCCTGCTTGTAACTGGGAAGTTTCGCTCTGTCCTCTTGCGGGACAGCCGGTTGCAGCTGAGGCCTGCAACTTCCATTCAGCGGCTTGCAGTCTGTGCCGTTGGATGGGACAAGCGCCGAACCCCCCGAGATGGCCGCACCCCGCAATCTGCCGCTGCGATTGATGCTGGGGCTCGGCTTGTTTGTTTGCGCCGGAGCCGCCGCGGCCCAGGAGCCCCAGAGCGAACCGGTGCTCGCGAGGCCGCCGCCGCGGATGGGCGTCCTGACGGACAATTACCCGTATTCGTTCCGCGACGACGACGGGCAGCTGAAGGGTTTCGCCTACGAGCTGCTCTCGGAGCTCGAGCAGGTGATGGGCATCAAGCTCGAGCGCGTGGTGGGGCCCACGCCGGAGCTGCACCGCGAGTTCCGCGCCGGCCGCATCGACATGCTGCAGAGCTTCGCCCACTCCAAGGAGCGCGAGCGGGACTTCGATTTTTCCTTCCCGTACCTGACCCTCGCCGGCGCGGTGTTCATGCGCACCGACGCGCCGCCGATCAAGCGGTTCGAGGACCTGCGTGACCATCGCGTGATGGTGCACCGGGGCAGCCTCGGCGAGGAGGCGCTGCGCCGCGCCGGCCTGCAGGAGTCGATCCTGTACGTCGAGACGGTCAACGAGGCGCTGGAGAAGCTCGAGCGCGGGGAGGGCGAGGCGGTCCTCGCGACGCGGCTGACCGGGCTGGCGGTTTCGCACCGCCTGGGGCTGAAGCACGTGCGCGCGTTGGATGTCGCGGTGCCCGGCTACGAGGTGCGCTACTGCATCTCGGTGCGGAAGGGCGAGCGCGAGCTGCTGGCGCGGCTGAACGAGGGGCTCGCGATCCTGGTCCGCACCGAGCGCTACGATCAGCTGTACCAGAAATGGTTCGGGCAGGTGGTGCCGGCGAAGTACACGAAGGAGGATGTGATGCTGGCCGTGCTGGTGGGCCTGGCCGTGGCCCTCGCGATCGCGGTGTGGGCCGCCTGGCGGCAGCGCGCGATGGGCCGGAGCCTCGCGGCCCAGACTCGGGCGCTGCGGGCGGGGGAGGAGCGGCTGCGCGCGGTGTTCGAAGGCACGCACGACGGCCTGCTCGTGGCGTCGTGGGATGCCGGCGGCGGCCGGTTCGCCCTCGAGCAGGCGAATCCGGCCGCGGGCCGCCTGCTGGATTTCGACGGCGCGCGGCCCGGCGTGGACCCGTTCGCGGCGGAACCGGCGCTGGCCGCGCACGTGCTCCAGGCGCTGCCCGGCGGGCGCGGGGCGTTCGAGCACGCCTGCCGCGGCGGGTCGACCTGGCTGCGCGTCTCGGTGTCGCGGCTCCATGACCGCGCGCTGGTGGTGCTGACGGACATCACCGACGAGACGCAGGCCCGGCGGCGGCTGCAGGTGCAGGAGGAGCAGCTGCGGCAGCGCCAGAAGCTCGAGGCGATCGGGACGCTGGCCGGCGGCGTGGCGCACGACTTCAACAACCTCCTCACGGCGATCCTCGGCCACGCCGAGCTGGCGCGGCAGGGCGTCCCGGCCGGCCACGGGGCGGTGCGCTCGCTCGAGCAGATCCTCGGCGCGTCGCGCCGCGCGCGGGACCTGGTGAAGCAGATCCTCACGTTCTCGCGCCGCACCGAGCCGAGCCGCGAGGTGATCGCGCTGGGGCCGGTGCTCGAGGAGACCGTGGCGCTGCTGCGGACGCTCGCGCGCGGCGACGTGGAGTTCCAGGTCCTGCTGGCGCCCGGCCTCCCGCCGGTGATGGCGGATCCCTCGCAGCTGCACCAGGTGCTGATGAACATCGGCACGAACGCGGTGCAGGCGATGCGCGGCACGTCCGGGAGCCTGGTCTTTCGCGTCGACGCCTGCGAATTCGGGCCGGACGGGACCGGCCCGCTCACCGGCCTGAAGGCCGGACGCTACGTGCGCATCGGGATCCAGGACACGGGGCCCGGGATGACGCCGGAGGTGCAGCGCCGGATCTTCGAACCGTTCTTCACCACGAAGGCGCCGGGCGAGGGCACCGGGCTCGGGCTCGCGGTGGTGCACGGCATCATGGCCCAGCACGGCGGCGCGGTGGCGCTGCAGAGCCAGCTGGGCCGCGGCACGCTCTTCCAGCTGTATTTTCCCGCCGCCTCTTGCCCCGGCCCGGTGCCGGTCGTGGCCGAGTCGGCCGCGGCGCCGCGCGGCGCCGGCGAGCTGCTGCTGCTGGTCGAGGACGAGGAGCCGGTGCGCGAGGCGGTGGCGCAGATTCTCACGCGGCTCGACTACCGCGTGAGCAGCCACAGCCGGGCGGCGGACGCGTGGATCGATTTCGTCGCGCGGCCCGCGGATTTCGCCGCGGTGATCAGCGACCTCACGATGCCGGGCATCACGGGGCTGCAGCTGCACGCGCAGGTGCGGGCGCTCCGGCCCGGGGTGCCCTTCCTGCTCTGCAGCGGCTATTTTTCGGACGCCGAGCGCGCCGAGGCGCTCTCGAAGGGCAGCCTGCGGCTGCTCGCCAAGCCCGTGACGTGGGAGGGAATCGCCCGCGCCGTCCACGACCTGCTGAAACCGGCGAAGCGCTAGCGGCGGCCGGGGCGGCATGCGTGCGGCCCGGCTTCCGCCGGGCACGCGAGGCCGAGGGAAAACGACCGGACGGAGGCCTTACGCCGCGGCCTTGAGGATCTCCTCGACGGCCCGGGGCGTGATGGCGTTGCGATCGCCGAACTTCCTCATGCCGCGCTGCTCGAGGCGGCGCGCCACCTCGCCGGCGGTGCTCGCGGGCACGTCGTAGTCGGAGAGCCGCGTCTTGATGCCGATCGACTCGTAGAACGCGCGGGTCCGGGCGATGGCGGCGTCGATGCGGGCGTCCTCCGGGCCGTCGCGCAGGTCCCACACGCGGGCGGCGTATTGGAGCAGCTTGCCGCGCTTCAGGTCGCGCTGGTGCTGCAGCAGGCTCGGCATGACGATCGCGAGCGTGCGCGCGTGGTCGATGTCGTGGAGGGCCGTGAGCTCGTGGCCGATCACGTGCGTGGCCCAGTCCTGCGGGACGCCGGCGCCGATCCAGCCGTTGAGCGCGCAGGTGGCCGCCCAGACGAAGTTGGCGCGGGTCGGGTAGTCGCGCGGGTCGGCCAGCGTCTTCGGCCCGACCTCGATGAGCGTGCGCAGCACGCCCTCGGCGAAGCGGTCCTGGATCGCGGCGTCGGCCGGGAAGGTGAGGTACTGTTCCACCACGTGGCAGAACGCGTCGCCGATGCCGTTCGCGACCTGCCGGGGCGGGAGCGAGAAGGTGGTCTCGGGGTCGAGGACGGAGAAGCGCGGGAAGACGTGCGGGCTGATGAAGGCGAGCTTCTCGCGGAGGGCGCGGCGGGAGACGACGGACGCCCCGTTGGCCTCGGAGCCGGTGGCCGGGAGGGTGAGCACGGCGCCGATCGGCAGCGCAGATTTCACGACGGGGCCGCCCTTGACGAGGATGTCCCACGGATCGCCGGCGAAGTGGACGGCGGCGGCGACGAACTTCGCGCCGTCGAGGACGGAGCCGCCGCCGACCGGAAGGATCCAGTCGAGCCGCTCGCGGCGGACGAGCTCCACCGCCTTCATGAGGGTGTCGAAGTCCGGGTTGGCCTCGACGCCCCAGAATTCGTGCACGGGGCGCGCGCCGAGCGCCTGCTTCACCTGCGCGAGGACCCCGTTGGCCTTGATGCTGCCGCCGCCGGCGAGGAGGAGCGGGCGGGCGCCGGCGGGGAGCTCGTCGGCCAGCCGGGCGATCTGGCCCTTGCCGAAGTGGATGCGGGTCGGGTTGTGGAAGGTGAAGTTCTCCATGGCGGTGCGAGTGTAGTTCGCGGCGGCCGCGTCGCAACCGGCATGACACGACTAACAGTCGACCGGGCCCGCTCCCTCCGGAGCGGACCACTGAAACGAGCGGGCAGCCATCGGTGGCCCGGCCCGGAAGGGCCGGGATCCGCTGCCAGGTCCCGCTCCTTCCGGAGCGGGCCGCGGGAATGGTCCGCCCCAGGCTTGCGGCTGCTTCCCGCGTGCACACTTTCCCCTCCGTGACCCAGCATCGCGAGCCGATCCTTTATTACCACCGCGCCAAGGGCGTGATCGAGACCGAGGAGGTCTACGGCGAGGGCTGGCTGCGCTGGACCTATGAGAGCGCGCCGGGGCGGCTGGCGCTCGCGCTGCTGGTGAAGCGGGCGGTCGTGTCGCGCTATTACGGCTGGCGGATGTCGCGGCCGTTCAGCGCGAGCCAGGTGCTGCCGTTCATCATCAAGTACGACCTCGACGTCGACGAGTTCGCGAAAAAGCCGCTTTCGTTCAAGAGCTTCAACGACTTCTTCCACCGCGCGCTGAAGCCCGGGATGCGGCCGGTCGCGCCGGGCGAGCGGGTCGCGGTGCTGCCGGCGGACGGGCGGCACCTGTGCTTCCAGGACGTCGACGCCACGGCCGGCTTCTACGCCAAGGGCCAGAAGTTCGACCTGGCGGCGTTCCTCGGCGACGCGGAGCTGGCGCGGCAGTTCGCGGGCGGTTCGATGGTGATCTCGCGCCTGTGCCCGGTGGATTACCACCGGTTTCATTTTCCCGTGGACGGCACCCCGGGCGAGCCGCGGTTGATCAACGGCTGGCTGTACTCGGTGTCGCCCGTCGCGCTGCGCCGCAACCTCGGCTACCTGTGGCAGAACAAGCGGATGGTGACGCTGATCGAGTCCCCGGCGTTCGGCCGCGTCGCGATGGTCGAGATCGGCGCCACGATGGTCGGGACCATCTTCCAGGGATTCGTGCCCGGCCGCCCGGTCACGAAGGGCGCCGAGAAAGGGTACTTCAAGTTCGGCGGCTCGTGCGTCGTCACGCTGTACCAGCAGGGCCGGCTGACGGTGGACGCCGACCTCCTCCGGCACTCCGCCGAGCAGCGCGAGGTCTTCGCCCGGGTGGGGGAGCGGCTGGGGGCGGGGTGAGGATGGAGGGTGTAGGGGCGAGGGGTGAGAGGCGAGGATGGGGAGGGGCTGGGGTAGGAGAGGGACCGCTGATCTCCGCTGTGGGCGGCTCAGGATCATGCTGGCGCCCCCCGGGAAGCTCGGTCAACGTGGCGGCCCTCGCCCGGGTGATGGAATGGCAGACATGCGGGTCTTAGAAGCCCGTGCCGCAAGGCGTACAGGTTCGAGTCCTGTCCCGGGCACCATGCCGGCCGCCGGTGGCAATTAGCCACTTCGGGAAAATCGGCGGCTTGCGCGGGGAGGAGGGGCTGGTAGCCTCCGGGCGTGAGGGTCCCCCGCCGATCGATGCCCTGGTCTCGTCTTGGCGTGCTGGCATTCGTCGGGGCGAGCGCGGCGGCGGCGGTGGCCGGGTTCTGGCAGCTGAACCGCTACAACGCGACGCCGGGGGAAAGCGGCGCGGCGGTCGACTGGCCCGACGCGACCGGCCTCGACCGCGCGACGGATCGCAGCACCGTGGTGGTCGCGCTGCACCCCGAATGCGGGTGTTCGGCCGCCAGCGTGGAGGAGCTGGGAGCGGCGCTGGCGGAGATGAAGCGGGCTCCGCGCGTCCTTCTCCTGTTCGCCGATTACGGCCTGCCCGGCCGGGCGCCGGACCAGAGCCCGCTCTGGGCGGCGGCGGCGAGCCTGCCCGGCGCGACGCGCGTGGTTGACGCGGACGCGCGCCTCGCGGCGCGGTTCGGCGCGGCGACCTCCGGAGAGATCCGCGTCTTCGAACCCGCCGGCCGGCTCGTGTTCGCCGGCGGCGTCACCGCGTCGCGCGGGCACCCCGGGGACAGCCCTGCCCGCCGCGGGCTGGTGGCGGCGGTGGACCGCCCGTCCGGCCTGACGCGCATGCCGGTGTTCGGCTGCAGCCTCGGCACCCCCGAGAGCGAGCGCCCCGTTTCCCGGCCATGAGCAACCCGATTGGCGACGCGCTCATCGACATCCGCGCGCGGGAGATCTGGTCCAAGCACCGCGACCAAATTTATCGGCGCACCGACCGCCTGTTCGGCGGGCTGATGCTGGTGCAATGGGCGGCCGCCGTCGCGGGCGCGCTGTGGATCTCGCCCCGGACGTGGATCGGCGGATCTTCCCAGGTCCATGTCCACGTCATCTCGGCGCTGGTGCTCGGCGGCGTGATCGCCCTGCCGCCCGTCGCGCTCGCGCTCCTGCGCCCGGGCGAGGCGCTGACCCGGCACGTCATCGCGGTGGCGCAGATGCTCTTCTCGGCCCTGCTCATCCACGTCACGGGCGGGCGCATCGAGACCCATTTCCACGTCTTCGGCTCGCTCGCGTTCCTGGCCTTCTACCGCGACTGGAAGGTCCTGATCACGGCCTCCGTCGTGGTCGCGATCGACCATTTCATGCGCGGGGTGTATTTCCCCCTCTCGGTGTTCGGCGGCGCGGTGGGCTCGTACTGGCGGTGGCTGGAGCACACCGGCTGGGTCGTGTTCGAGGACATCTTCCTGATCTACGCCTGCCTTCGCGGCCAGCACGAGATGCAGGAGATCGCCCTGCAGCGCGCCCAGCTGGAGATCACCAACAATTCCATCGAGCAGGCGGTCATCCGCCGCACCGAGGAGCTGGCGGCCGCGAACCGCCGGCTGGTCGCGGAGGTGCAGAACCGCGAGCGCCTGGCGGTGGAGCTGGAGGCCGCGAAGCTGGCGGCGGAGTCCGCCAGCCGGGCGAAGTCGCAGTTCCTGGCCAACATGAGCCACGAGATCCGCACGCCGATGAACGGCGTGATCGGCATGACCAGCCTGCTGCAGGACACCCAGCTCAATCCCGACCAGCAGAGCTTCGTGGAGACGATCCGCACGAGCGGCGACGCGCTGCTCACGCTGATCAACGACATCCTGGACTTCTCGAAGATCGAGTCGGGGCGGCTCGACCTCGAGGAGGTGCCGTTCGACCTGCGCGACTGCGTGGAGGAATCCCTCGAGCTCGTGAGCCCGAAGGCGATGGAGAAGGGCCTCGACCTCGTGTACCTCGCGGCCGACGAGGTCCCGCCGGTGGTCCTGGGCGACGTCGCGCGGCTGCGGCAGGTCCTCGTGAACCTGGCGGGCAACGCCGTGAAGTTCACCGAGCGGGGCTCGGTGTTCGTGTGCGTGTGCGCCCGGCCGCTCGACGAGGCGGAGAAGCGGGCCGCCGAGGCGGCGCGCACCTCGCCGCTCCCGGAAGGCACGGCCTGGCGGGAGCTGCATTTCCAGGTCAAGGACAGCGGCCTGGGCATCCCGGCGGACCGGCAGGACGGCCTTTTCCAGCTCTTCAGCCAGGTCGACGCGTCGACCACGCGGAAATACGGCGGCACCGGCCTCGGCCTCGCGATCTCGAAGCAGCTCGTGGGGCTGATGGGCGGCCGCATCTGGGTCGAGAGCGAGGTGAACGTCGGCTCGAAGTTCCATTTCACCATCCGCGTGCCGGCGGCCGTCGGGCCCTCGGTCAAGTCGAACGACCGGCCCTCGCCCCTGGTGGGTCGCCGCGTGCTGGTGGTCGACGACGGGGAGGTCAACCGGCGGATCCTCCGCATCCAGGCGGAGCGCTGGCAGATGGCGGCGGTCGAGGCGGCGAGCGGCCCGGCGGCGCTCGAGCTGCTGCGCGGGGGCGCGGAGGTCGACATGGCCATCCTCGACATGCAGATGCCGGAAATGGACGGGCTCGAGCTGGCCCGGCGGATCCGGGAGCTGCCGGGGCGGGACGGGCTGCCGCTGGTGCTGCTGAGCTCGGCTGCGGGCCTGGCGGACCGCACGGACCCGCGCTGGAAGCTCTTCGCCGTCGCGTTCACCAAGCCGGTGAAGCAGCGCGAGCTTCACTCGGCCTTCCTCCGCGCGCTGCAGGGCACGCCGGCCCCGGGGGCCGTCTCGCCGGGACCGCGGCTCGCCGCGGACATGCCGCTCTCGATCCTCATCGCGGAAGACAATCTCGTGAACCGCCGCGTGGCCGAGGGACTCCTGCGGAAGTTCGGCTACGAACCCGACATCGTGGGCGACGGGCGCGAGGCCGTGGCGGCGGTCGCCCGCAAGTGGTACGACATCATTTTCATGGACGTGAACATGCCCGAAATGGACGGCCTGGAGGCGACGCGCGAGATCCGCGCCCGGCCGGGCCCGCAGCCGCGGATCGTGGCGCTGACCGCGAACGCGACCACCCGGGACCGCGAGATCTGCCTCGCCGCGGGCATGGACGATTTCCTGAGCAAGCCGCTGCGCGAAGGCGATCTCGAGGCCCGGCTCCGGGCGACGCGGGTCAAATAACCCCTTCGGGCGGGGGCCGCGGGAAAGAGAACGGGAAGGATCAGGCCGCGTCGTCGAGAGCGACGACCAGCGTGAGCGCACCGAGCACGAGGACGGCGGTGATCATGGCGGCCTTCAGTTCACCGCGGGGGCGTCCCACCCCCCGCCGAGCGCCTTGAAGAGGCCGACGCTCGCGAGCAGCCGCTGGGCGTCCAGCTGGGTGGCGGCGCGCTCGGCACCCAGCACCGTGCGCTGCGCGTCGATGACCTCGAAGTACGCGACGTAGCCGGCGTCGTAACGCGCCTGGGCGAGGTCGGCCGCCCGTCGGGCCGCGGCGACGGCGCGGGCCTGCGCGGCATCCTGCTCCGCGAGGAGCTGCGTGGCGGTGAGGGCGTCCTGCACCTCCTGGAAGGCCACGAGCACGCGCTGGCGGAAGCGCGCGACGTTCTCGTCCCACTCGGCCCGCGCCCGGGCGAGGTTCGCGCGGTTGCGGCCGCCCTGAAACACCGGGAGGTAGAGGCTCGGTCCGATCGACCAGATGCGCGCGTCGGTCCCGAACAGCCGGCCGAGGTCCCCGCTGGCCGACCCGGCGGAGCCGGTCAGGGAGATGGCCGGGAAAAACGCGGCCTTGGCGACGCCGATCCGGGCATTGGCGGCCGCCAGCTGCGCCTCCGCCGCGGCGATGTCGGGCCGGCGCTCGAGGAGCTCGCTCGGCAGGCCGGCCGGGATGGCGGGCGGGACGGCGGCCGCCGCGGGGGGTCCCACGGCGAAGTCCGGGGCCGGCTCGCCCAGCAGCACCGCGAGCGCGTTCTGGGCGGCCGCGCGGCGGTTGGCCAGGGCCGCAGCCTCGGCCTCGGTCGAGGCGAGCTCGGCCTCCGCCCGCGCTAAGTCGAAGTCCGTGGCGGCGCCGCCCTGCCGGCGGGAGGCGACGAGCGCGAGGGCGCGGCGGCGGAGCTCGACGCCGTCGTGCACCAGGGCGAGCTCCCGGTCGAGGGCGCGCAGCGTGAAGTACCCGGAGGTCACCTCCGCGGCGAGCACGAGCCGGACGTGCGCGAAATCCGCGGCGCTGGCGGCGGCCGCGGCGCGCGCGCCCTCGTGCAGGCGGCGGACCCGCCCGAAGAGGTCGAGCTCCCACGAGGCGTCGAGCGCGGCCCGGTGGGTCGTGCTCTCGGCGACGGGCAGGCGGTTGTCCGTCGCCTCCGAGACGCGGCTGCGGTCGACCGAGGCGCCGAGGGCGGCCGACGGCAGGTACTGGCTGCGCGCGAGGCCGGCGGCGGCGCGGGCCTGCTCGACGCGGGCGGCCGCGGCGGCCAGGTCCTGGTTGGCGGCGAGGGCGCGTTGGACGAGCGCGTCGAGCGTCGCATCGTCGTAGAGCTGCCACCAGGTTCCGGCGGGCGGCAGGCCGTCACCGGCGGCAGCCTTCCAGGCGACGGGAGCCGGGACATCGGGGCGACGGTAGTCGGGACCGACGGCCGCGGCGGCGGAGGCGGCGGCGAGAAGCGGGAGGACCAGGGCGAGGGCTTTCATGGCGGGATTCATGGAGAGGTCGGAACGTTCAGGCCTGCTGCGGCAGCGCGGCGGGCGCCGGCTTGCGGAAGCCGATGCGCTCGAGCACCGCGTAGAACACGGGCGTGAGGAACAGGCCGAACAACGTGACGCCGATCATGCCGGCGAAGACGGCGACGCCCATTGCCCGGCGCATCTCCGCCCCGGCGCCGGTGCTGATCACGAGCGGGAAGACGCCGGCGATGAAGGCGATCGACGTCATGAGAATCGGCCGGAGACGGAGCCGGGAGGCCTCGACCGCCGCCTCGACGATGCCCTTGCCCTCCTCGCGGAGCTTCACGGCGAACTCGACGATCAGGATCGCATTCTTGGCCGCGAGGCCGATGAGCACGATCAGGCCGATCTGGGTGAAGACGTTGTTCTCGCCCCGGGTGAGCCAGAGGCCGGCGAGGGCGGAGAACAGCGCCATCGGCACGATGAGGATGACCGCGAACGGCAGCCGGAAGCTCTCGTACTGCGCCGCGAGCACGAGGAACACGAGGAAGATGCTCAGCGGGAAGATGTAGACCGCGGTGTTGCCCGCGATGATCTTCTGGTAGGTGAGCTCGGTCCAATCGAGCACCATGCCCTTGGGCAGGTGCTCGCGCGCCAGCTGCTCCAGCCGCGCCTCGGCCTGGCCCGAGCTGAACCCCGGCGCGGGCGCGCCGTTGATCTCGGCGGCGGGATAGCCGTTGTAGCGCATGACCCGGTCGGGGCCGTACGTCTCGCGGACCTTCACGAGCGAGCCGAGCGGCACGAGCTCGCCGGCGGCGTTGCGCGTCTTGAGCCGCAGGATGTCCTCCGGCCGGTCGCGGAACTCGGCGTCGGCCTGCGCCACCACCTGGTAGGTGCGGCCGAACCGGTTGAAGTCGTTCACGTAGAGCGAGCCGAGGTTGACCTGCATCGTCTCGAAGACGTTCGCGAGCGGCACGCCCTGCGCCTTGGCCTTCGCCCGGTCCACGTCGGCCTCGAGCTGGGGCGTGTTGATGGTGAAGCTGGAGAACAGGCCGGCGAGCCCGGGCGTCTGGTAGCCCTGGCCGATCAGGCCCTGCGTCGCGGCGTAGAGAGCGTCGAGGCCGTTGTCCCCGCGGTCCTCCACGTACGCCTTGAAGCCGCCGATGGTGCCGAGGCCCTGCACGGGCGGGGGCGGGAAGATGGCGATGAAGGCGTCCTGGATCTGCCCGAACTCGGCCTGCAGCTGCTGCGCGATCGCGTGGCCGGAGAGCTCGGGCGCGGTGCGCTCCTCGAACGGCTTCAGCGCGACGAACACGATGCCGCTGTTCGGCGAGTTGGTGAAGCCGTTGATCGAGAGTCCGGGGAAGGCGATGGCGTTGGCCGCGCCCGGGTGGCGCAGGGCGATCTCGCTCATGCGCCGGATGACCGCGTCGGTGCGTTCGAGCGAGGCGGCGGCGGGCAGCTGGGCGAAAGCGACGAGGTACTGCTTGTCCTGGGAGGGCACGAACCCGGTCGGCGTGGACTGGAAGAGCCAGCCGGTCGTGGCCACGAGCCCGCCGTACACCAGCAGCGCGATGGCCGAGACGCGCAGCAGGCGCGCGACGCCGCGGGAATACTGGCGCGAGGCCCAGTCGAAGAACCGGTTGAACGGCCGGAAGAACCAGCCGAACGCGAAGTCCATGGCGCGCGTGAGGCGGTCCTTCGGCGCATGGTGGTCCTTCAGCAGCAGAGCGCTGAGCGCGGGCGAGAGCGTGAGCGAGTTGAAGGCCGAGATGACCGTCGAGATCGCGATGGTGATGGCGAACTGCTTGTAGAACTGGCCGGTGAGGCCGCTGATGAACGCGGTCGGGATGAACACGGCCGAGAGGACGAGCGCGGTGGCGACGATCGGGCCCGTGACCTCGCGCATCGCGCGTCGCGTCGCGTCCATCGGCGAGAGGCCGAGCGCGATGTTCCGCTCGACGTTCTCGACCACCACGATCGCGTCGTCGACCACGATGCCGATGGCGAGGACGAGGCCGAAGAGCGACAGGGCATTGATGGAAAACCCGAGGGCGTGCATCGCGGCGAACGTGCCGACGAGGGACACCGGGACGGCGGCGAGCGGAATGATCGAGGCCCGCCAGGTCTGCAGGAACAGGATGACGACGAGGACGACGAGCAGGATGGCCTCGAAGAGGGTCTGCACCACGGCCTTGATCGAGCTGCGCACGAAGATCGTCGGGTCGTAGACGATGTCGTAGCTCAGCCCCTCGGGGAAATCCTTCGCCAGCTCCTTCATCGTGGCGCGGACCGCGTTGGAGGTGGCGATCGCGTTCGAGCCGGGCAGCTGCGAGATCGGGAGCGCGACGGCGGGCTTGTTGTTGAGCAGGGAGCGGAGCGCGTAGTCGGACGCGCCGAGCTCGACCCGGGCGACGTCGCGGAGCTGGACGCGCTCGCCGGCGGCGCCGGTCTTGACGATGATGGCGCCGAATTCCTCCTCGGACGCGAGCCGGCCCTGGGTGTTGATCAGCAGCTCGGTGTCGGGGGCTACCGCGGCGGGCTGGCGGCCGACGGAGCCCGCCGCGACCTGCACGTTCTGCTCGCGGATCGCCGCGACCACCTCGGAGGCCGTCAGGCCCTTGGCCGCCACCTTGTGGGGGTCGAGCCATACGCGCATCGCGTAGTCGCCCGACCCGAAGAGCCGGACGTCGCCGACGCCCGGGAGCCGCGCGAGCACGTCGCGCACCTGGAGCGTCGCGTAGTTGCGGACGTAGATGTCGTCGTACCGGTTCTCCGGCGAGAACAGGTGCACGACCATGAGGAGGTCGGGCGAGGTCTTCTGGGTGGTGACGCCGAGCCGGCGCACGTCCTCCGGCAGCTTGGGCAGGACCTGGGCGACGCGGTTCTGGACCTGCACCTGCGCCTTGTCCAAGTCCGTCCCGATGGCGAATGTGATGGTGAGGGTCATCACGCCGTCGCTCGTCGCCTGCGAGAACATGTAGAGGGAGTCCTCGACGCCGTTGATCGATTGCTCGAGCGGCGCGGCGACGGTGTCGGAGATGGTCTTGGGATTGGCGCCGGGATAGACGGCGCGCACGACGACCGTCGGCGGGACGACCTCGGGGTATTCGCTGACGGGCAGCCGGACCATCGCGAGCAGGCCGACGAGGAAGATCACGGCCGAAAGCACGGCGGCGAAGATCGGGCGCTTGATGAAGAAATCGGAGACATTCATGGCGGGAGCAGGGAGGACGTGGGCAAGGCGGTGGCCAGGGGGGCCGCGGCGAGCGGCCCAGGATGGCGCGGTGGAAGGCGGGGCTTAGCGCAGGGCGGCGAGCTTGTCGCCGGACGGCGTGGCGGGCGGCGTGGCGGCGATCGCCGGCGACTGCGGCGCGACGGTCATGCCGGGACGGACGCGCTGCAGGCCGTTGACGATGATCGTGTCGCCGGCCTGGAGGCCTTCGCGGATGACGCGTTTGCCGTCGATCGCGGCGCCGAGCTTGACCGTGCGGTAGGCGACGGTGTTGGCGCGGTCGACCGCGAGGACGAACTTCTGGTTCTGGTCCGTGCCGATCGCGCGCTCGCTCACGAGCAGCGCGGGCGCCGGCGCGCCGAGCGGCAGCCGCACGCGGGCGAACAGGCCGGGGATGAGCGCGCCGTCGTCGTTGGGAAACACGAGCCGGAGGGCGAGCGAGCCGGTGGCCGGGTTGACGCGGTTGTCCGCCGACTCGAGGTAGCCGGCGCGCGGGAAGCCCGACTCATCGGCGAGCTGCAGCTCGACCGGAATGCGGCCGTTGCGCGTGAGCATGCGGCCTTCGCGCAGGAGGCGGTTGAACTTCAGGAGGGTCCCCTCGTCGAGGTCCGCGTAGACGTAGGCGTCGCCGGTCGCGACGATCGTGGTGAGCAGGGTGCCGCCGCCGGCCGTGCCGGCGACAAGGTTGCCCGGCGTCACGAGCGCGCGGCCGATCCGGCCGGAGATCGGCGCGCGGACCTGCGTGTGCTCGAAGTCGAGGCGGGCGGTCTCGAGGGCGGCCTTCGCCTCGGCGGCGGCGGCGCGGCGGGCCTCGGCCTCCTCGCTCGAGATCGCGGCGGCGGCGAGCAGGTGCTCGGCCCGCGCGGCCTCGCGGGCGGCGACGTCGGCCCGGGCCGAGGCGAGGTCGAGCTGCGCGCGGTACCAGCGCGGGTCGATGGAGAAGAGGAGGTCGCCCTTCTTCACCTCCTGGCCGGCCTGGAAATGGACGGCCTCGAGGTGACCCGCGACGCGGGCGCGCAGCTCGACGGTCTCGAGCGCGTCGACCCGGCCGGTGAGCTCCTCGTACTCGGTGAAGAGCTGCTCCTCGACCGGGGCGACGGTGACGGTCGGCGCGGGCGGAGCGGCCGGCGCGGCGGACGCGGAATCGGCGGCGTGGGTCCCGGTCGGGGCGGCGAAGTAGGCGGTGGCGGCGACGGCGAGCAGGCCGGTCGCGAAGGCCACCGGGCGGCGGCGGAGGCGGACAAAGAACGAATGGCTGGCGGCGGACATGGTGAGCGGAGGGTTGGCGGATGAAGGGAAGTTCAGGCGGCGGCGGGCGCGGCCGCGGCGGCGTCGAGGCGTTGGAGGATCGCGGACTTCGGGCGCACGCCGGTCATCGAGTCGACGGCCTCGCCGTCGCGGAAGACGAGGAGGCTGGGGATCGAGCGGATGCCGAAGCGCGCGGCGAGCTGCGGGTGGGCGTCGACGTCGACCTTGGCCACGAGGACGCGGTCGGCGCGTTCGCGGGCGATCTCGTCGAGGAGCGGGGCGATCGCCTTGCAGGGCCCGCACCAGGCGGCCCAGAAGTCGACGAGCACGAGTTGGCGGCGGGAGGCGGCGAGGACGTCGGCGTCGAAGGTCTCGGGTCCGACGGAAATGGGATGGGTGACGGTGTTCATGGATGGCGGCAGGCAGCGAGGCGGTGCGGGAAAATCACTCGCGGTAGCGCGTGAGCGGGGCGGCGGGGCGCGCGCCGGAGTCGGCGTGCCACAACCGGCTGGGCGGCGGGATCAGCTGGCCGAATGCGCCGCCGGCGATCGACGGGACGAATCGGTTGATGGAAAATCGGGCCATGAGGGCGGCGGTACGGGCACGGTTCAGGGCCGGAGAGGGAGCGCGGGGGGAGATCTTGCGTGTCATCGGAAAGAGGCAGCGAGGCTGTTGATAGTTGACTAGTTAGTTAGCTTTTGAGCCAAAAAAATGCGCACGGGAGACGCGTGCGCCACAGGAGGAATCAGGCGGAGGTGGCGGCGGCTTGGGAAGTCGTTTTGGCGCCGATGACACGCAGCGCCAAGTCGGGCAGATTCCGAAGAATTTCGGTGTCGTCGAGAATGCGCGCCTGGACAATCAATCCCTCGATCAGCCCGGCCAAGGCGACGGCCTTGGCGGCGGGGTCGCACGGTTCGATGCTGCCTTCCGCGAGCGCGTCGCGGATTGCCGACTCGTAGTAGCGGCGCTTGCGGGCGAACATCTCGCGGATCTTGTCCCCGACGGCCTTCTCTTCCTCGCACGTGCACGTCTCGGTGCCCAGCGCGACGACGGGGCAGCCGAGGACACGACCGTACTTGGCCTTGATCTCGGCCTGCCGGGTGTGGATGTGCCGGAGATAAGTGGTGATGCGGGACAGCGGCTCGACCGACGAAGAGAACATGCCATCGAGGAGCGGCTTGCTCTCCGAGCTCCACATGTGCTCGAGGGCCTTCACCGCGAGGTCCGACTTCGAGCTGAAGAAATAGTAGAAGCTCCCTTTCTTCACATCCGCGCGCTTGCAGATGTCGTCGATCGTGACGCCGCCGTAGCTCTCCCCCCAGATGAGGTCGAGCGCGGCATTCATCAGCCGCTCGTTGGCGTCGGAGGTTCTTCCCATGGCGAGAATGAATAGTTGACTGTTTAGTCTAGTCAATCGGTTTTTTGCCACGGGACGGCGGGACGGGGACTGGCAGTGCATTAAGACATTTTTGTACAGCGCCTTACGATACGAAGAAATGTCTGCCGCGGTGGCTTTTCGTTTGCTCGCGAATCGCGAACCGAGGGAGGCGGAGCCGAAATAGTCGCGCGCACGATGCGGAAAGGGCGTGCCGGGGGTAGGTGGGCGCGGCCGGCGACGCGGCGGCCGCGCGCCGGCGTATGGGATTGAGGACGGTGGCGTAGGCGGGCTTCTTGGGCGTCTCGCGATGGAAGCAAAGATCGTCGTCCAGAACCTGACGAAGCGCTACGGCCCGGTCACGGCGCTCGACCGCGTGAGCTTTTCCGTCGGGGCCGGCGAGATCTTCGGAATTCTTGGCGTGAACGGCGCGGGCAAGACGACGACGCTTGAATGCCTGTCGGGGCTGCGCGAGCCCGATGACGGCTCGATTGCGATCGGCGGGCTCGAGCCGCGGCGGCACCTGCGGGCGGTGCGCGCGAAGATCGGCGTCGTGCTGCCGGTGCTCGCGCTGCCGGAGCAGGTGACGGCCGGCGAGGCGGTCCGGCTCTTCGCCACCTGGCGCGGGGACCGGCGCGAAACGCGGGACCTGCTTGGGCGGTTCGGGCTCGCGGCGCAGGCCGACGCGCGCGCCGGTCAGCTTTCGCAGGGGCAGCGGCAGCGGCTGAACCTTGCCCTTGCCTGCCTCGGCGAGCCGGAAGTCATGCTGCTCGACGAGCCGTCCAACGGCCTCGATCCCCAGGCGCGGCACGAATTGCAGGAGGAAATCCTGCGCATGAAACGCGAGGGGCGGGCGGTCGTGCTCGCCACGCACCTCCTCGACGAAGCCGAAAGGCTCTGCGACCGCGTCGCGATCCTCGACCGCGGCCGGATCCTCGCCGAGGGTTCGCCGGCGGAACTCGCGGCCCGCGCGGGTCGCCGCCAGCGCGTGCGGCTCGAGGCCGACCGGCCCGTGCCGCCGGAGACGTGGCGCGGCATCCCGGCCATCGAGGACGCGACCGCCGAGGGCAGCGTCGTGACCTTCGCGGCCTCGTCGGTCGCCGCGACGCTCGGCGCGCTGCTTCCGCGCCTCGCGGAGCGCGGAATCGAGGTGCGCGCCCTCGAGGCGCGGCCGGCGACGCTCGAGGAATCGTTCCTGCGGTTGACGGGCACGGACGCCGGATGAGCGGGTTCCTCCAGCATGTCGGACTGCAGCTGCGGTTGCATGCGCGCAACCGGATGGCGCTGGTCTACGGGCATCTCTTCCCGCTGCTCTTTCTCGGCGTGTTCGCCGTGCTGTACCGGCATGAAACGACGCCGCTCATCGGCCACCTCGGGGAATGGCTGACGATCAGCATCCTCGGCGGGGCCTGCTTCGGCCTGCCGACGGCCCTGGTCAGCGAGCGCGAGCACGGGGTCTGGCGGCGCTACCGGCTGGCGCCGGTCGCTCCGGGCCGGTTGATCGCGGGCGTCGTTGTCGCACGGTTCCTCCTGATCCTGAGCGCGGCGCTGCTGCAGCTCGGCCTCGCGCGGATCCTCGGCATGCCGTGGCCGGCGGAACTGCCGCTGCTGGCCCTGGCGTTCGCCTTCGCGGCGTTCGCGTTCATCGGCCTCGGGCTCGTGATCGCCGCCGTGGCGAACACGGTGCCGGCCGTGCAGGCGCTCGGGCAGTGTCTCTTCCTGCCGATGCTCGTGATCGGCGGGGTGGCGGTCCCGCTGGCCTTGCTGCCCGAGTGGGCGCAGCACGTGTCGGGCTTCCTGCCGGGCCGGTACGCGGTGGCGGCGCTGCAGGCGGCGGCGAAGCCGGGCGGCGACCTCGACGGCTTCAACCTGCTCGCGCTGGCGGCGACCGCCGCCGCGGGTTCCGTCGTCGGGTTGCGGCTTTTCCGCTGGGATCCGGCTGGCAGCGGCACAGCGCGGGGCCGCGCGCTGCTCGCGGTCGTGGTCGCCGCGTGGGCGCTGGTGGGCGTGGCGGCGATGCGCCAGGATCGGACGCGGGTCGGGCCGCGCGATTCCCGGGCGGTGGAGCTGGGCGAGCGGTGGCGCGCGATCGACGTGGCGGCTGCGCCGGAGCTGAATATTCCCACGTCGCCGGACGCCGGCGTCGTCACGCCCTTCGCCGAGCGCGGGGAGGAACCGGATCCCGCGCTCGACCGGCTGCTGTCCGGGCTGAAGGGGCGGTTGCGCGACTGGGCTCCGGCCCGGGCGGAGGACCCGGTGCAGCGCGTGCGGAACGTGCTGAGCTTCGCCGCACAGTGCGACATCGCGCAGCTGCCGGTCGAACGGCATGTGCCGGTGTTCGCGCTCGAGTACCTCCAGGATACGATGCCGGAGGAGGACCTCGAGAAGGTGCTGGTCTGGGTCATCCGTCATCCCCAGGACTGGGGAACGCCGCCCGACCTGACCGGCCTCGGGCTCGGAAAATACTGGTCGGACCCGCAGATCGTGCGGGTGCGCGGCGAGCAGTATGCGGTGAAGTTCCTCGGCCGCCTGACCGGGAGGGTGCCGTGGTGAACCGCGCCACCATCGCCCGCCGCACCGCGTTCATCCTCCTGGTGGGGGCGTTCGTCATCGTCCCCTTCCTCATCTTCGGCGAGGACCTCGCGAAGCCCTGGCTGGCCGATGCCGGCGCGGGCCGCGCGTGGCTGGTCGCGACCGGGATGCTGCTCCTCGCGGTCGACGCGGTGCTGCCCGTGCCGTCCTCGTGGGTGCTGATCGCGTTGGCGAACCAGGCGGGCGTGGCGGCGGGCATCGCGGGCGGGACCGCGGGGCTCACGGCGGGGGTGGTCGTCGCCGCGTGGATCGGCCGCGCCGCGGTCGGGCCGGTGGCATCGCGCATCGCGCCGGCGGGCGATCTCGAGCGGCTGCGGCGCGCGGCGCCGCGGCAGGTGATGATCGGGCTCGTGTGCCTGCGCAGCGTGCCCGTGCTGGCGGAGATGTCCGTGCTGGTCGCTGCGGCGGCGCGGATCCCGCTGCGGCGGATCCTGCTCGCCACCGTCCCGGCCAACCTGGTGATCGCGACGGTATATTCCCTGGCGGCGGACGAGTCGCTCGGGGCGGCGACGGTGACATTCCTGGTGACCGTCGGGCTGTCGTACGTGCTGTGGCGGTGGTGGGGCCGGGAGTGACGCCCGGCCGCCGGGGCGAGCCGTCGAACCGGCGCTCAGGTGAAGGGCGGCAGCGAAAGGTTGGCCTTCGGCATCCACGGGAGCGTGTCCAGGTCGGCGTTGCCGCCCGTGACGATCAGCCCGACCTTGCGGCCGGCGAGATCGACCTTGCGCTCCAGCATCGCGGCATAGGGCACGGCCGCGGAGGGTTCGATGACGAGGTGCAGCGCTTCCCAAAGGCGGCGCATGGCGTCGCGGATGCCATCTTCCGAGACGGTGACGATGCGGTCGACGTGCGCCCGAATGATGGAGAACGTGAGCTCGCTGATCGCGTTCGTGCGGAGGCCGTCGGCAATCGTGGCGGGGGTGGGGATGGAGACGATCCGGCCCGCGGCCAGGGACTGGCTGGCGTCGTCCGCCAGCGCGGGCTCGACGCCGATGACCTCGATGGAGGGCTTGATGGCCTTGGCGGCCAGGACGGTGCCGGAGAGGAGGCCGCCGCCGCCGACCGGCGTGAGGATGAGGTCCAGGTCGGGGTGGTCCTCGAGCAGCTCCAGCACGGCCGTGCCCTGGCCGGCGATGACGCGGAGGTCGTCGAACGGGTGGATGAGGGCGGCGCCGGTCTCGCGCTGCACGCGCGCGCAGGCGGCCTCGCGCGCCATCAAGGTGGGCTCGCTGAACGTGATCCAGCCGCCGAAGCCGCCGACGTTGCGCACCTTGGACTGGGGCGCGGTGGTCGGCATGACGATGCGGGCGGGGATGCCGCGGAGTTGGGCGGCGCGCGCGACGGCCGCGGCGTGGTTGCCGGACGAGTGCGTGACGACCCCGGCCGCGGCCTCGGCGTCGTCGAGCGAGAACACCGCGTTGCAGGCGCCCCGGGTCTTGAACGCGCCGGCGGCCTGCAGGTTCTCGCATTTGAAGAAGAACCGCGCGCCGCTGGCCGCGTCGAGCGCCTCGCTGCGGAGCACGGGCGTCCGCACGATGTACGGGCGGATGCGCTCGTGGGCGGCGCGGAAGTCGGCGAGCGTGAGGGGCATCGGGACGCGGAGACGGTTAACCAGCCGGCGGACGAAATACACCGAAAAGCGCCGCCGCGGCGCAGACTTGCCGGCGGGCGCGGCCGGATGCACCATGGCCGCCATGGCAGTCAAAAAGCTTCTCCACACCCGGATGCGGGTGAACGACCTCGAGCGGACGGTGAAATTCTACGAGCAGGCGCTCGGGCTGAAGGTGGCGCGGCGGCACACCTCGCCCCGCGGCGCGCAGCTGGCGTTCCTCGCGACGCCCAACAGCGAGGAGGAGATCGAGGTTTGCCAGATGCCCGCGGGCGCCGAGCCCGTGAAGGTGCAGCCCGACCTGATGCACCTGGCGTTCGAGGTCGACGACCTCGAGGCGTTCGCGGCCGACCTGAAGCGAAAGGGCTTCGCCCTGAGCGACGGCCCGACGAAAACGGGCAGCGGCTCGATCATCGCGTTCATCGACGCGCCCGAGGGCTACGAGGTGGAGCTGATCCAGCGCGCGAAGTGAACCCGTTCCGCGCCCGCGAGTCCGACGGCGCGGCCGCCCGGGGCGGCTGGCAGGAGGGCTGGCCCGACGCCCTCGCCTTCGGGGCCGGCCTGGCGGTGGCCTGGTTCGCCGGCTGGCAGACGCGCGACCTCGTGTGGAGCCTCTGGCTGTCGAGCCTGCTGGTCGGCTACGCCATGATCGTGTGGACGATTTTCGCCCCGGCGGCGCAGCGGGTGCCGGGCATCGGGCCGGCCCCGCGCGAAGGAGCGCAGGCGCGGTCGGCGATCGGGCTGATCGGTCTCGTGGTCGGCGGCCTGTTCACGCTGGTGTTCTTCACGATCCATTTCGGGATGTTCCACCTCGTGCATTCGGTCTTCCTGCACAGCTTTTTCCCCATGACCGACGGGACCCCCCGCGGCACGGGGTTCGGCCTGGGCCTCGGATCCTACCTCGCGGTGCTGAAGGAATATTGGATCTTTGTGCCCATCGCGCTCGTCGCGGAGCGGGAGGCGTTCCGGTTCTCCGGCGAGGATCAGAAGGAGGAACGCATGCCGATGAAGATGCAGGGTATGGACCGCGCCCCAAAGGGCATGATGCGCCCGTACCGCAACGTCATCCGGCTGCACCTGCTGATCTTCTTCTTCGCCTTCGCGCATTTCGCGAAGCTCGAGAGCTTCCTCGTCTACGCGGTGGTGTACGCGGTCTATTTCTTTCCGTGGCGGCTGGTGAAGAAGGGGGCGAAGACCGCGCGGGCGGCGGCGTGACGGAGGCGGGCGTCACCGGCCGCCGAAGCGGCGCTCCCAGGCGAAAAGAAACTGCTGGGCGAGGCCGGCGAGCGGGCCGAAGTGGACGCGGCCGAACTGCGCGACCTGTGCGGGCTTCCATCCCACGAGCCCGTACCGGCGCTCGAGCGATTTCAGCACCCAGGTGTCGACGGGAAAGGCCTCGAGCTTGCCGGCGCCGAACAGCAGCACGCAGTCCGCGACCTTTTCGCCGACGCCGGGCAGTTCCATGAGGCGCGCCTTGGCGTCCGGATATGGCAGCGACTCGGTCGCCGCCAGCCATCCGGGATTCTCGTGAAGAAAGCGCGCCGTTTCGTGGATGAACCGCGCGCGGAAGCCGAGCTGGCAGGCGCGCAGCTCCTTCTCCGACAGCGACGCGAGCTCCGCCCAGGCCGGCAAGCCATGGGCCCGCGGACGGACCCCGAGCGCCCGGCCATGCCTTTCCGCCAGAAGCGCGACCATCTGCTTGATCTGCACGATCTGCTTCGTGGCGGAGCAGAGGAATCCGAGCAGCGTCTCGCCGAACGGCTGGCGGAGGATGCGCAGCCCGGGAAACGACTCCAGGCAGCGCGCGAGGTGGGTGTCGCTGCGCCAGGGCAGCGAATCCGCCCGTCCGGCCCAGTCCTCGCCGGCCGCCAGGTAGCGGGGCAGCTCGGACGCGGCGCGGCCGGCGATGGCGGCGGGCGCGCGCCATTCGAGCCGCCCGGCGGGAACGATTCGCAGCTGCACGAGGCAGTCCGCCCACTGACCAGTCCAGATTCCATCCACCTGGTGCCAGCGGAACGCCTGCCCGCCGTCCAGGGTCTCGGCGAGGACGGCCGCCGTGGGTTGCCAGACCGGCTCAAGCGCGCGCCACGGCGCCAACGGGGAGGCGGCAGCGGAGTCGATTTCACCGCCCGCGGGGCGCATCCGGATCCCGGCCTTCACTTCGCCGCCGGCTGGTCCCACAGGTAACTCTTTTCCGACGCGAGCACCGTCGCCCCGTCGGCGGAGAGGATATCCACCTTCCAGGCGACCGCGCTGGCGTCGGGATCGGGCCAGGCCGCGCCGGTGAGGCCCACGTTCACGGCCGCGGTGCGCGGGGGCAGCTGGACCGGGAAGGTCACGACCCTCGCTTCGGCGCCATCCGGCGTGAAATACGTGAGCCTGATCGTCGCCGCGAGGGCTTCGTCCTGGCGCGTGCGGATGAGGAAATAATAGCCCGCCCGTTCCGCGGGGTCGGTCCGCAGCACGATCTGCCCGCCGGTGTTCTCGCGGCCGGTGAAGTACTCGGAGACCCGCTTGAAGGAGGCGGCGTCGCGCCAGCCGGTGAAAACGCGGGTGATGGAAAGCTCGGCGCCGCGGGCGGCGCCGGCGGCCAGCGCCAGGGCGGAGAAAAGAAGGACAGCGCGGATGACTCGGGGGGGCACGGCGGGATAGTGGGTCGGGAAGGCCCGGGCAGGCAAGGGGCGATAGGGCGGACAACGCGGGCGGGCGCCGCGTTCCGTCCCGCCCGGGTTTCCGCCACCCCAACCGTCGGGAGGCTCAGGGGTTCGCGAAGAACACTTTCTGGTAGCGCCGGAAGACGAGCGGGGCAGGGTCCCATCCGCGGATCGCGGGATCGATGAGGTAGGTTTGGGCGCCGTAGTGCAGAGGAGCGATCGGAGACTCCGCCAGCAGGAGCGCCTCGGCGCGCTGGAGGATGTCCGCGCGGGCGGCCGGGTCCGCCGCGCGCGAGGCCTGGTCGAGCAGCGCGTCGTACTCCGGGCTTTTCCAGCCGGTCCAGTTGTACGAGCCGTCGGCGACGAAGCGGCTGAGGAAATTCTCGGCATCGGGATAATCGGCGGTCCACGCGGCGGTGGAAATCCCGTACGCCAGCGCCTGCTGGTTCGCGATCCAGGTCTTCTGCTCCATCGACGACACGGTGACCTGGATCCCGAGCTCGCGCTCCCAGCGGGCCTGCAGCGCCTCGGCCAGGCGGGGCATGATCTCGTCGTTCCGGCACTGCAGGTCGAGGACCGGGAATCCGCGGCCCTCCGGGAAACCGGCCGCGGCCAGCAGCGCCTTCGCCGCGGCGACGTCGGTGGCGACGGCGGCGCGGGAGGCATAGCCGCCGGTTCCGGGGGGCACGAGCGAGCGGGCGCCCGCGCGGGCGCCGCGCAGGACCGTGCGCATGAGCTCGTCGCGGTCGATCGCGAGCGAGAGCGCCCGGCGGACGCGCGGATCGTCCAGCGGCGGGCGCGTCGTGTTGAAGCGCAGGAAGTTCGACTGGAGCATCGGGTCGACCCGCACCTTCGCGGGTTCGGCGGCGCGCCACCCCTCGACCTTCGTCACCGGCAGGCTGAAGGTGACGTGCAGCTGGCCGGCGCGGAAATTCCGCTCCTCGACATCGGCGTTCTCGATCGGGCGGAAGACCAGCTGCTCGAGCCGGTTGCCCGCCGCCTCGCGGTGGTGCGGATTGCGGGCGAGCACGATGCGGTCGTTCGGCAGCCACTCCGCGAGCGTGAAGGCGCCGTTGCCGACGAAGCGGCCGGGGCGGGTCCACGAGGCATCGCGCTGGCGCATCGCCCCGGCGGCGGCGAGGACGCGCGGGTTGAGCGGGAACCAGGCGGGAAGCGAGACGGCCGCCGGGAGGTAGGGGGTGGGGCGCTCGAGGGCGAGGACGAGCGTGCGGGTGTCGGGGGCGGCGGCGCCGATCGCCGCGGGATCGCTCAGCCGGCCCTCATAGTAGGCCTGCGCGTTTTTCAGGAGGAAGAGGTAGTCGGCGTTGCTGGCGGCGACGGCCGGATCCAGGGCGCGCCGCCAGGTCTGGACGAAATCATCGGCGGTGAGGGGCTCGCCGTTGGACCAGCGCAGGCCCTCGCGCAGACGGAAGGTCCAGGTCAGGCGGTCCGGCGACTCGGTCCAGGATTCGGCAGACGCCGGCAGCGGCGCGGTGGTCGATTCATCGAGCAGGGTCAGGCCCTCGAAGAGCGCGTTGACGATGATCTGGTCGCTGAGGATCGAGGCGAAGTGCGGGTCGAGGGAACCGGGCTCGGCGCCGTTGCCGACGATGAGGGTCGCTTCCCGGCGCGCGACCTCCGCCGGGGTGTCGCGGCGCCCGCAGGCGGCCAGGAAGGCGAGCGCGAGCAACAGCAGGGCGATGGCCGCCGGGTTTCCCGATCGGGAGGCAAGGCGGCGGAACGGCGCGGGCGGCGGCGGCATCGCGCCAGAGTGCCTAGCCGCCCGGGCGGGGCAAGCGGCCGGGGCGGAAGATTTTGGTGCAAACCCCCTAAGAACCGGCACTTTCGTCCGTGAATGAAGGCAGGTGACGTGAACACCGGATCCCACAGCCCGTCCGTCAGTCATGAAAGCACTGCCTTTGTCCAACAGGCCGTCGAGCGCCATCAGGCGCCGCTGCTGCGCTATGCCGCGCGCTTCTTCGGGGGCGACCCGGAGCGCGCCCGGGATGTCGTGCAGGACACATTCGTCCGGCTCATGGCGCAGGCGCCCGAGCAGGTCGACGGGCACGTCGCCGAATGGCTGTACACCGTCTGCCGCCACCGCGCGCTGGACGTCCTCCGGAAGGAGGGCCGCATGAAACGCTTCGAGGAGGGCCAGGTCGAGAGGCTGTCGACGGGCGATCCCGCCCCGGCGCGCTCGCTCGAGCGCGCGGAGACCCAGGCGGCCGTGCTGAGGCTCATCGACCGGCTCCCACCCAACCAGCAGGAGGTGATCCGCCTGAAATTCCAGAGCGGATTCAGCTACAAGGAGATCAGCCGCATCACGTCGCTGTCCGTCAGCAATGTGGGTTTCCTGATCCACACCGCCGTGAACCGGCTGCGGCGCGAACTGACCGCGCTGCCCGAATGAACCACCGAGGAATCCGACCGCGATGAACGAAAACGAGATTTTGCCCGACGACCCGCGCCTGACCGCCTACGCCTTCGACGAGATGGAACCGGCGGAGCGGGCGCAGTTTGAACAGCTGCTGCAGCAGGACGCAGCGGCCCGCCGGCAGGTCGAGGAAATCACCGCCCTCGGGCGGCAGCTCGACCGCGCCCTGGCGGAGGAGCCGCTGCCGGCGATGCCGGCCGGCGCGCGGCCGCAAGCGCTCCTGCCCGCGCATGACTCCCTGCCCAGGGTGAGCCGGTTCCCCTATTACTGGGTCAGCGGCCTCGCCGCCGCGTGCTTCGCGGTCGGCTTCGTCGTCTGGCAGGCCCAGTATCGGGCGCCCGGGCCGACGCGCCTGATCAAGGTCGAGCTGCAGGCGCCGGAGCCGCCCGCGGCCGCGCCGGCCACGGCGGCCGACGGCCCGGCGCCGGTGGCGTTGCCCCCGGCGAAACCGGAGTCGGATTTCGCCGTCGTCGTGCTCCCGCCCGAGGCGGAGCAAGCGCGCGGGGCGAAGGCGGGCGAGACCATCGCCGCGGCGGAGGCGTTCTTCAAGGACGTCGCCAAGCAGCCGCTGCCTGAGAACAACGAGAAGATTCCCGCGCCGGCCCGCGCCGCGGACGCGGACCCCGCGTCCGCGGTGGCCGCGGCTCCCATGGCCGCCGGCACGCCCGTCGAGGAGAAGGCCGAGAGCGGTGCGCTCGCGCTGGCGCCGATGCCCAAGGAAGGGCCGATGCATTTTTCCGTCGCGGCGCAGTCGGCGCCGGCCCCCGCCGCACCGCCGGTCGTCGGAGGGACGGTGGGGGAGATCGTGCAATTGCAGGCGTTCACCGTCAGCGCCGACCAGCGGAAGATGTCGCGGGGTGCGGCCCGGCGCGGGAATGGGGCCGGCGAAGCCACATCGCGGAAAATGGGTTACCTATCGGAGCAAGAGGCGCGCGCGCCGGACGCGGGCGGCTACGTCGGTGCTTTCAACACCGAGGCCTACGACCGGCTGACGGACAATCCGTTCGTCGCGGTCGCCCACCACAACTTCTCGACATTCTCGATCGATGTGGACACGGCCAGCTACGCCAACGTCCGCCGATTCCTGCAGCAGGGCCAGCGGCCGCCGCGCGACGCGGTGCGGATCGAGGAGCTGGTGAACTACTTCCCCTACGATTACGCGGAGCCGAAGGACCGCGACATGCCGTTCGCGGCCGCGATGGAGGTCGCTTCGGCGCCGTGGAAGCCGGAGCACCGGCTCGTGCGGATCGGGCTGAAGGGCCGCGAGATCCCGGCCGCGGAGCGCCCGGCGGCGAACCTCGTGTTCCTGATCGACGTCTCCGGCTCCATGCGGCCGCAGAACCGGCTGCCCCTGGTGAAGCGCTCGTTGCAGCTGCTGGTCGAGCAGCTGCGGCCGGACGACCGCGTGGCGCTCGCAGTGTACGCCGGCAGCGCGGGGCTGGTGCTGCCCTCGACGCGCGCCGCCGAGAAGCGCGAGATCCTGGCCGCGATCGAGCGGCTGGAGGCGGGAGGGTCGACGAACGGCGCGATGGGCATCCAGCTGGCCTACGACGTCGCCAAGGCGAATTTCATCCCGGGCGGCGTGAACCGTCTCATCCTCTGCACGGATGGGGACTTCAACGTCGGCGTCACGAACCGCGGCGACCTGGTGCGACTCGTCGAGGAGAAGGCGAAGGGCGGCGTGTTCCTGACCGTGCTCGGATTCGGCATGGGCAACTACAAGGACGCCACGCTCGAGCAGCTCGCGGACCGGGGGAACGGCAACCACGGCTACGTCGACTCGCTGCGCGAGGCGCAGAAGCTGCTCGTCGAGCAGGCCGGCGGCACGCTGGTGACGATCGCCAAGGACGTGAAGGTCCAGGTCGATTTCAATCCCGCGCAGGTGCAGGCGTACCGGCTGATCGGCTACGAGAACCGGCTGCTCCGCAAGGAGGACTTCAACAACGACCACATCGACGCCGGCGAGATCGGCGCCGCCCACACCGTGACGGCGCTGTTCGAGGTCGTGCCGGTCGGCGTGGATTGGAAGCCGGACTCGACGGTCGACAGCTCCAAGTACCAGATCCCCGGCGCCGAGCGCGGCCGGAGGACGGCGAGCCCGGAAATGCTCACCCTGAAGCTCCGTTACAAGGAGCCGGACGGCGTCATGAGCCGGCTGCGGGAGTTCCCGCTCGTCGACGGCGGGGCGCGGTTCGAGGAAGCCTCGATGGACTTCCGGTTCGCGGCGTCGGTCGCGGCCTGGGGGATGATCCTGCGCGACTCGCCCTACAAGGGCACCGCGACGCTCGCCGACGTCACCGCGTGGGCGTCGTCCGGCACCGGTCGCGATGCGGGCGGGTACCGCACCGAGTTCCTCGGGCTGGTGAAGCTGGCCGAGCCGCTGCTCAAGTGAGCGATCGGCCGCGGATGCCGCGCGCGGCCGCGAATTTCCGCGGGGACGCTCAGGCCTGACGGCGGCGCCGGCGGGCCTCGAAGGCCACGAGCGCGAGACCCAGGCCCATCAGCGCGTACGTCGAAGGCTCCGGCACCGGCTGGAAGGTCAGCTGGAGCAGGTTGCCGCTCTGCGAGAGCGTGAAGGTAGTGCCCGGGACGTCGGTGAAGAAGAGCGAGGTGTCGATCCGGAACTTGGCGGGGTCGAAGCCGTCGATGCTCGACGAGCTCGCGTCGAAGAGCGTCCAGGTCCACGAGCGATCGCCCGAGAAGCCGGTGAGCGTGCCGGGCGTGCCGTCGGCCTGCAGCGAGATGAGCTTCAGCGTGAAGCGATCGTCCTCGTACCCTTCGGTGAGCGGATTGTCCACGGTCGTGCCGGCGGTGATGTGCAGCGTCGTGTCGCCGGAGATGGTGACCAGGTCATAGTCCCCCGCGAGCGGATCAGCGGTGCGCACGTTGAACTCCAGGGTACCGAGCGCGCCGAGCGTGAGGTCGTGAAAATCAAGGCGTCCGATCGGGTCGTCCGCGAGACCGGGGCTGAGGGTCGTATTCGCGCCGATCGTGGCGGTCGGGAAATAGCCGGTGCCGGCGAGCTTGCCGGAGCTGATCAGGAGGGGGTTGTAGATGGCCTTGTGGTCCGCCACGCCGAGCGTCCCGCCGTTGACCCAGATCGTCGGATTCGCGTCCTCGATGAAGAAGGCGCCGCCGACGACAACAGTCCCGGCGTTCACCTGGAGGCTGACTTCGCGGATGTCCTCGCCGGCCGTCGGGTCGACGTCGACGTTCACGCCGTTGTGGACGTAGAGCCCGCCCTCGGCGAGGTAGAGCGTGCCGGGCCCGGACTTCACGACCCGGAGGCTGTCGCTCAGGTCGTTGGAGCGGAATTCCCCCTGGAACAGCGCATCTTCGGGCTGGTCGATCGTGAGCACCGTATCCGGCTGGTTGGCGAAGAGTATCGCGTAGTCCGAGTAATCGTTGGTCGAAAGGCCGGCCACGATCGGGGCGCTGGTGCCGAAGAACACGTGGTTGTAGCTGCCGCCGCCGAAGCCGAGCGGACCGGTGCCGGCGGCAGTGTCCGAATTGAGGAAGAGATGGTTGCTGTTGCCGCTGAGATAAAGCCCGCCGCTGAACGTGTTGCTACCGCTCAGCACCACGTCGGTGTACTCGGCCTCGATGTTGAGGCTGCCGGTGCCGCTGATGTTGCCGGCGAGCTCGTAGTGGAGCCGCTCCAGGTGGACGCCTTCGCCGCCGAGCCCCAGGTCGGAATTAAGCTCGATGGCGTTCGGCAGGACCACGCCGTTCTGAAGCGTCAGCTGGGGGTACACGTCCTCGTGTCCGGCCGGGACGTCGAAGGCGAACGGCTGGACGACCAGCGCGCCGGTGCCCAGCGCCGTGGTCGGGACCTCGCCAATGGCGCCGTTCGACTGCCCGACGATCAGTTCGCCAGCGTACAGGGTGGTCGTGCCGCTGTACGAGCTGTCGCCGCTAAGCTGGACGCGGGAGTACTCGCCCGCGGCGAAGTCGCCCATCGTGCCGATGCTGTTCAGATCGCCGATGTAGACCGACCGGGGCGCGTTTTCAGGGCCGTTGGTGAGAGCGGTGTCGACCCGCAGGTAGCCGCCCTTGTACGCACCGAACCGATAGGCCGAGCCTTGCGGGATGATCTGTGCGCTCGCGATGACCAGGCCGGGCAGGTCGAAGCCATCGCCCGACGAGACGGACGCGGTGCCGAGCCAGATGCCCGCGGCGCTGGTGAAGCCGGAGAGGTCGAGATCGGCCTCGATCGTCCGCCCGCCCAGCACGGTCGGGTCGCGGTCCCACCCAAACATGCCCGTCGAGCCGGCGTGCAGCCGACCGAACAGATCGGACAAGGTGGTGCTTTCGCTGCCGACGTAGCCGCCCGGGTTGATGGCGATGCTGGGACCGGCCGGCGTCGAGCCGAAGGCGTCCGCGTCGAAGATCAGGGCGGAGTTGGATACGACGGTACCCGCACTGAAGCTATTCTCGGACGATGTGAGGCGGAGCGTCAGCGGCAGGGCAGGCGACGCGACAAAGAGCGAGCGCTCGCCGGTGAGCGCGGTGTCCACTTGCAGCCAGCCGCCACCGCCGCCGAAGCGGTAGTGATCGAACGGGGTGATCGTGCCGGCAAAAATGGCGTGGGTCGCGGAGCCGAGGCGGATGTCGGGGTTGAAACCGGATAGATTGGCGTGGCCGAGGAAGGTGTCGGGGCTTTGATCGGGATCGCTGTCGAATCCGATGGTGCCCTGGGAAGTTGGATCGATCTGGCTGATGAACGTGGCCACGTCCTGGTCGGCGGGGACGGCGATGCCGGCGTAACCCCAGGTATCGATCTTGATCGTTCCGAACTCCGGCGCGTTGTTCTCCCCGGCGAAAATCAGGACGCCTTTCGTCACCTGCGTGCCGCCGGTCCAGCTGGTCGGACCGTCGACGATGACCGCGCCTTCCGAATCCACCGTCAGCTTTCTCGCGCCGCCTTCTTCCGTCACGTGACCCGACAGGAACAGGGCCTCGCCCGTGGACTGGATCGTGGTGTCGGCGGTGAGCGTGATCGTGGATTCGCCGTCGCCGCTGTACCCGAGCGTAAGCTCCGCCTCGTTCGTCGTGCGGAGGAACCCGTTGTTGATCACGATATCGTTGTAGACCTGGACGTAGTCCTCGTCGCCGTAGTAGCTCTGGGCGATCAGCCCGCCGCCGTTGATCGTGAGCGCGCCGGCGCCGAGGCCGCCATAGTAAGTCGTGTTCGAATTGATCGCGAGCTGGCCCGCTTCGAGCGTGAGTCCGCCGCTCCACGAGTTGGTGCCGTGGGTGTCCAGGAACAGGGTGCCGGCGCCCGTCTTCGTGATGTTGAACCTCGTCTCGGAATTGCCGTCCTCGTCAGTGATCGGGCCGGTCAGGATGAACGTGCCGCCTTGGATGTCCCAGGTCTGACTCGCCGTAAGCGCCACCAAGTCCGCCAGACTCGAGGTGACCGCCCCAGTCGGGGCGTACACGATGCCGCCTGCACCGAGGTAGGTCGTGTCGTATCCGCCCTGGAGATAAAAGCTGTTCGTGATGCCCTCGAACCGCAGCTGGTTCACCGAAATCTCGGCGTAGGAGACAAAGCCAGGCGTGCGCGGCCCGAAGACGATCCGGCTGTTCGCGAGATCCGCCGCGGGGACGGCCAGCCCGCGCCAGTTCAGCGGATTAGTAACCGCGCTGCCTCCGTTGCCGGTCCAGTGATAATAGATGACCTGTCCGCTCAGGTTGCTCGCGGTTACGGTCAGGAGAAGTACCGCCGCGAGCGCGGGGCGAAAGAAGCGTCGGCTCATGGCTGGGATTAATGGCCCTACGGGGCGCGCTTCACAAGGCCATTATCGCAAGCAAATGGCCCATCTCCCCGGGAGGGAAATGGGCCGCGAAATGTAAAATCCGGGAGCGGACTCAGCTCTTCTTCGGCTCTGCGGGCTTCTCGTCCTTCTTCGTCTCCTTCTTTTCGGTCTTCTCGGCGCAGCAGCAGTTGCCGGCCTTGCATTCCTTGCAGTCGGCACAGCCGCAGCACTCCTTCTTCTCGCCTTCCTTCTTGTCGGCGGGCTTGTCGCCGGCGTAGGCGAAGCCGGCGAGCGAGAGGGCAATCAACGCGGTGAGATAGCGAACAGGGGTTTTCATGGGAGGGGGTGGACCGGAGGAAACCCGGGGCGTTCCCGGACCTCAAGCGCGGACTGACGGGTCCGGCGTGAGCGCGATGCGCGGAGCGGATCAATTGAACGACGGGGGATGGCTCGGGACATTGCGGCTTGCCGGGTCCGCCGCCGGCTGGATTCTCGCGCCCATGGCCCTGTTCGGTCCGCTCCCCACCCTCCGCAAGCAGCTCGAGCACGACCCGCGATTCGCGGCGGCGCTCGCCTATGCGTCCAGCCTCCTGGAAACCGGCTCCGTCCCCCACGGCCGGCTCGCGGGCATCGCCGAGGGCGAAACGGCGCGGCACGACCTGGACGATGGCGCATTCGCGCTCGAGCAGGTCTACCGGACCAAGCCGCGGCCGGAGGGGTTCTTCGAATCGCACCGGAAGTACATCGATGTGCAGATCGTCGTGGCGGGTGAGGAGGCGATGGAGGTCGAGGACATCGGCCGGCTCGCCGTGTCGGCGCCGTACGTCGCCGAGCGCGACCTCGTGAAGTACGCGGAACCGGCGGTGTTCTCTCGGCTGACGATGCGGCCGGGCGACGTGGCGGTGTTTTTTCCCGAGGACGGCCACATGCCCGCGCTGCACGGGCGCGGGCCGGCGCTGGTCCGGAAGAGCGTGGTCAAGGTGCCGGTGCGCCCGGCCTAGCCGGCCGCGCCTCGGCGCAGACAGGCGATGAACTACCGCCACCATTATCATGCGGGGAACTATGCGGATGTGTTCAAGCACGTGCTGCTCCTGCTGCTGGTCCGGGGCCTGCAGCGGAAGGAAAAGGGTTTCCTTTATCTCGACACCCACGCGGGCCGGGGCGGCTACGACCTGAGCGTCGCACCCGTCCTGCCGGATGGCCGCCAGCGCGCGCCGGAATGGCCCGCGGGCATCGGCCGGCTGTGGGGTCGGCCGGGGCTGGGGCCGGTGCTGGAGGATTTCCTGGGCCTGCTGCGGCGCTATGAGGAAAGGAAGGGCGTGGCGGGCGGATCCCCCGCGGCGCCCAGCCATTATCCCGGCTCGCCGTGGATCGTCCGGCTGCTGGCCCGGCCGCAGGATCGGCTGGCCCTGTGTGAATTGCGCGAGGACGATGCCGAGGCGCTGTCCCATGAGTTCCGGGACGCCGAGCGCGTCGTGGTCCGGGTGATGGATGGCTACACCGCCCTGAAGGCGATGCTGCCGCCGCCCGAGCGCCGGGCCCTGGTGCTCATCGACCCGCCGTTCGAATCGAAGGGGGAATTCGGCGCGGTGCTGGGCGGACTGCGAGAGGCGCTGCGCCGGTTTCCGGGCGGGACGTACGCGGTGTGGTATCCGGTGACGGAACGTGCCCGCGCGGACGAATTCCACCGGGAAGTGACGGAGCTGGCGGTACCGGCCCTCGTGGCCGAGCTGGCCGTGGCGGGAGAGGGCTCGGCGGTGCGGATGAAGGGCTGCGGCGTGCTCGTGCTCAACCCGCCGTGGCGGATCGAGGGGGAGATCAGACCGGTGCTGCCCGTGCTCGCCGACGCGCTGCGGGCGGACGCCGGCGCCTCGGCGCGGGCGTGGTGGCTCGTGCCTGAGCGCTGAAGCCGGTGGCCGGCCTCAGGCGCCGGGGGCTTCGTGGCGGCGCGGCGCGGTCACGCGCGCGGCCTGGAACGGCAGCGGATCGAACACGATCCGCGGGTTCGGCAGCGCCGGTGCCTTGAACACAGGGCGGCCCCAGACGAGGTCACGGAGCAGTCCCGGCTTCGGGGAAGCGCCCGTCCCGTTCGCCGGCTTCGCCGGACGCGGGGCGGATTTCTGCGGGAAGTGGGTCATCGGTTTGCTTGGTTGGGCGTCGTTGCGGCGATGGGTCAGATCGCTGCATCGGACCTTATGAGAACACGCGAGCAGCGCAAATGTTCCAACGCGACGTTCGCGTGAACTTCGTTCGCGAGATTTTTTTTGCGCCGCTTGCAGCCGGGCGGCCGGTCCCACTCGCCAGCCCGCCGAAGGCGGCGGGACGCGGAGGTGGACCGGCGCCCGGCTGTGAAGTCACGCGACGCGCCATCCCCTTTCCACCCGGCCGAGCGCCGGGAGCCGGCCCGGGGAGGCGGCGGCGAGGCCGGGGCGCTTCGGGAGCGACAGCACGAGCACGCCGTCGTGCAGGGTGGCGCGAAGCTCGTCGAAGCGGAAGGCGGCCCCGAGCCGGAGCTTCAGCCGGTAATCGAGCTGCGCGGTCTCGAGGTGCAGCGCCTGCCAGTTGACGCGGACGTGCCGCGCCTTGCGGGCGGTGACCACGAGGTCGGGGCCGCGCGAGGAGATCTCGATGCCGTGGCTGTCGACGCCGGGGACGTAGACCGTGATCCGGAGCGCCTGCGGCAGGTCCTCGCAGTCGTAGTGCGGGTGGCGGAACGACGGCGCGGGTCCGATGGTATCGGCCGGGCGGGCAAGGGCAGGGTGGATGAGCGTAGGCATGGACGGTGAGAGCGTCGGTCGGGTGGACCGGCGGGACTCCTGGGAGGGGACGAATTACCTTGGGAGCGGTAACGTCAGGCCAGGCAGCCCGCGCGGGTCAGTTTGTTGACCCAAAGGGAGGCGACCGGGCGCTGCTGGCGGCAAAGCGTCATGCCGGCCTGCGTGGTCGCAGCGCCGAGATGATGGAGAGCTTTGCTGGTCGGAACCATCGGGTGACGTGCTCAAAAATGCACGGGTCGTGCCAGCCGCCAAGGGATTTCTCCCGCTATGACGTTTCCGCTGTGCCGGTTGGGCGGGGCCGGCGGTGCGCGCGCCAAGTGACTGTCCGCCGCGGGCATGCGACGGCCGGCGTGTGCTGGGTTGCGCGCCGACGGGCCGGCGGCAGCATGCGCGCCATGAAGCCGATGACGGATGCGACGACCACGGTGGCAGAGATGCGGGAGCGGGTCCTGGCCTTCGCGCGCGAGCGCGAGTGGGAGCAATTCCACTCGCCGAAGAACCTCAGCATGGCGCTGGCGGCCGAGTCCGGGGAGTTGATGGAGCACTTCCTGTGGAGCGATTCGCCGGATTCCCACGTGACGGCGCGCGACGCGCGAAAGCGCCCGAAGATCGAGGAGGAGATCGCCGACGTGGTGATCTATGCCCTCGAGTTCGCGAATGTCGCGGGGATCGACCTCGCCGCCGCGATCGAGCGGAAGCTCGCGGCCAACGCGCAGAAGTATCCGGTCGAGAAGGCCCGCGGCCGGGCGGACAAATACACCGAGCTCTGACCGCGCCGGGCGCGGCGGCGCCCGGAGCGTCAGGGATTCGGTATCCTCGGTCCCGCGTGGCAGGCACAGCCGGGCCGGCAGGGCGCCGGAGCCGGTGCGGGCGTTCTTTCCGGCCTGCCCAAACCCATCAGGCCATAGCCGCCCGAGATCAGGCGGCGGATCGGCTCACCCGTCTCGGGATGCCGCGTGAGCGGGGCGTCCTTCATGCTCTGCACGACCTCGAAGCGCCGGGGGGCGGCGCCATCGCGCGGGACGGTCTCATAGACGTACGTGGCCATGGGCAGCGCCGTATGAATCGCAAAGCCGCCGTTCCGCAAGCCCGCCGGAGCCAGCCTACCGGCTCCGCGGCGCCCGGGGCGCGTTCCGGTCGATTCGCTTGATGCGGTCGTCGGTATGGGGATGCGTGCTGAGATAGGAATAGTCCACGGCGAGGCCTTCGCGCGACCCCTCCAGCTTCCCCAGGATTGCGGCGAATTCGTCCAGGTCGACGCCGGCGAGCCGCAGGGTCTCGGCCGCGTAATCGTCGGCTTCCTCCTCGAACTCGCGCGAGTAGCCGCGCTGGAGCAGCACGAAGGGGATCGACGCTGAAAAAGTTGTGAGCGCCGACAAGTCGCCGGAAACCAGGGTCACGACCAGCAGCGCGGCCGACCCGCGGAAGACGCCCTGGAGGCTGTGCCGGTGGTGCACGTGGCCCAGCTCGTGCGCCAGGACTGCCTGCAATTCGCCGTCCGAGCCGGCGACTTCGACGAGTTCGTCCGTCACCACGATGATCCGGCCCGGAAGGGCGAAGGCGTTCGGGAACCGGCCTCCCATGGACCGGAATTCCACCCGGGGCGGCGGCAGGCCGCGCAACGCCGCCAGGTCCGCCGCCAACGCTTCGATTTCCCGGCGCCGCGCGGCGCTGAGGCCGGAGGGCTGGGTGAATTTGGACATCGCGGCCAGGGAGACTTCGCCGGCCCGGCGGTCCATCGCGTCCGGCACCTGGAGGGCGAGGTGCCGGGCCGCGACCGGCAGGCCCAGGACCATCGTGAGCCCGATGGCGACGAGGAGCAGCGCCGTGGCGCCCGCGGCGAAGGCGGTGTGGGACTCGAGCCAGTGCAGCAGCCGGGCGAGCCGCGTGCGCCGGGTCGACGGAAGGAACGCGTCGACCGCGTCGTGCGCGGTCGTCTCCACCGTCGCCCCGTCCGGCAGGTAAAGGTACCGGGGAATGCGGCCGAGCCGGTCACTCACGCGGACCTCCCGGACGGGGAACGCGTGCCGGAAGCCTTCGCCGGCGACGATCAGCCGGTCGTCCTCCCGGGAGACTTCCGCGGGCCGCGCGGCCAGGTGCCGGCCGTCGAGGAACTGGGCGGCGATGGTGTTCATAGGCCGAAGTCCATCCCCATGAACTCGGCGGTGGTGTCACCGACGGCGGAGCCGGTGTTCCGGCCCAGCCGGCCGATGGTCTCGACCGGGCCGGCGGGCTGGAAATGGAGGCTGCCGGCCAGGTGGCGCATCGAGCGCACCGCGGCCCACGGATAAAGCAGGCCGCACGACCCGATCATCGCGAGGAGGTTCGTGAGCTGGAGGCGCATCCAGGCGCCGGTGCGCAGGCTCGCGACGAAGCGGTGGCGATCCAGGTGCGTGCGGTTCCACACCTGGTTGAACAGCCGGGCGTAGACGTAGTGGCGGGCGAGGAAGAACGCGGTCCCGTAGATCGCCAGGTACGGCAGCATCTGCGTCAGCCCGGGGATCCTTCCCTTCTGGGCCATGACGATCCCCACCGTGACCAGCAAGCCGACGATGGCGGCGCCGGCGACCATCAACCCGCCGACCAGATACGCCAGGTAGAACGGGCTGCTGCCGGACTCGAAGCGGAAAAACGCGTCCCCGAGCCGATGGTTCGAGACGATGAACTGCCGCCGGTTGCGCTGCCAGGCGGGATAGTAGAACCCCAAGGTGATCGCGATCACCACCGCCTGCCCGAGGTAGAGCAGGGCGGCCGAGCCATAAGGCTGGCCGAAATAAAAGCGGATGCCGCGGTAGCTCGTGTTGTGCGCGTTGAACGCCAGCGAGCGCACGACGATCCAGGGCAGGAGCACGGCGCCGGCCAGGAACGCCCCGACGCGCACGAGCGGGTACACTTCGCCGACGACGACGTACGCGACGAAAAGAAACGCGACCAGGATGTTGCCCACCAAGAGCCGCCAGGGCTCCGCGTGGTAGTCGAACCGGTGGCCGAGGACCTCGGTGTTGCCACGGAAATAGCGGCGTTTCCGGACCTTGGCCCAGGCGGCGAACACGCCGCACGTCAGCAGCGTGAGCAGGGTGTTGACGATCCAGATGCGGAAATACTCCCGCGCATCGCCGTGGAACGTGAACGGCGCCAGGGGCGCGGGCGCAGCCGGCGTCGGTCTGATTTCGACGGGGGCCGGGTGGATCGGAGGGTCGCCAACCGCCATCGTGAGGGCCGCCGGCGCGGCGCCGCTGGCCTCGGTGCCGGGCACGGAGGCCGGGGGCTCCACCGCGACGGCCGCGGGCGGCACGCCGGGCGAGAGCGCGTCCGGAGATGGCGCCGGTGCACCGCCGGAAAGCGATGCCTCCGGCGCGGGCGGTGGATTCTCGTCGGCCATGACGACTGGGCGTGTGCGCACCCGGGGCGGAGGCTGCGCCCGTCGACGGCCCCGGCAATTCAAATCCCGACGCCGGCGTCCGGCGGCGGGTCGTTCCGAGCCGCGGTCAGAACGTGTCGCGCAGCTCGGCCGGCGTGCGGCCGGCGGCGCGCAGCGCCCGGAGGGCCAGCGCGTCGTGGCGCTTGGCCAGGCGGGCGCCGGTTTCATCCGTGACGAGCGGGCAATGGTAATACTGCGGCACGGGCCGCGACAGCGCGCGGAGGAGCAGGATCTGCCGGAACGTGGAAAGGATGAGATCCGCCCCGCGCACGACTTCCGTAATCTCCATCAGCGCGTCGTCGACCGCGCACGCCAGCTGGTAGCTCGGCAGCCCGTCCTTGCGCCACACGAGGAAATCCCCGAAGGACCGTCCGGCGGTCGCGCGTTGGTGGCCGAAATGGCCGTCCTCGAAGACCACCGTGTCGCCGTCGGCGAGCCGGAATCGCCAGTTCACCGGGTCGCGGAGCCCCAGGGTGGCGCGATGCGCCCGCTCGGCCGGCGAGAGATTCTCCGGCCGGCACGTGCCGGGGTAGACGGGTTCGTCCCCGCCTCCGGCCTCGTTTTCGCGGGGCGCGCCCGCGGCGGGGAGTGCGCCGCTTTCATGCGGCGCGCCCACGGCGGACTGCACATCCCTTCGCGAGCAGGTGCACGGGTAGATGGCGCCGAGGTCGCGCAGCTCCTCGAACGCGGCGGCGTAGTATTCCCCGCGCCGGCTCTGGTCATAGGGTGCGTGAGGGCCGCCGACGTCGGGCCCTTCGGCCCATTCCAAACCGAACCAGCGGAGGTCCTCGAGCATGGCGGCGACGAATTCCGGCCGGCAGCGCGCGCGGTCGAGGTCATCGTTGCGCAGGACCAGCGTGCCGCCGGCGTCCGCCGCGCGCTGCTGGACGGTCCAGAACGTCCGGGCGTGTCCCAGGTGCAGCCAGCCGGTGGGCGACGGCGCCAGCCGGCCGCGGTAGTTCATGTCGTGCTCAGCCACGGATGGGGCCGAGGTTGGCACGGATCCGGACGGCGGGAAGCCTGGGCTGCGGATTTTTTCGGGTTCA
Source organism: Opitutaceae bacterium (assembly GCA_035626915.1). Taxonomy (GTDB): domain Bacteria; phylum Verrucomicrobiota; class Verrucomicrobiia; order Opitutales; family Opitutaceae; genus Didemnitutus. The sequence goes on along the minus strand of DASPMS010000071.1, from coordinate 75,973 downwards.
ATCCGCGGGGATCTGTGTCCATCAGTGACCGCGATGAAGTCCCTGTGCGTGTACTGCGCGTCGAGCGACCGCCTGGATCCGAAGTACGCCGACGCGGCGCAGCGGATCGGCGCCGAAGTCGCCCGGCGCGGCTGGACGCTTGTCTACGGCGGCGGAAAAACCGGCCTGATGGGGGCGGTCGCGCGCGGCGCGAAGGGGGCCGGCGGGACGGTGGTCGGCGTGATCCCGGAGTTCATGAAGGCCAAGGAGCTGGCCTTCGACGAGGCGGACGAGCTCATCACGGTGCTCACGATGCGGGAGCGGAAGATGCTGATGGAGACGCGGGCGGACGCGTTCCTCGCGCTGCCCGGCGGCTGGGGCACGCTGGAGGAGATCATGGAGATCCTGACGCTCAAGCAGGTCGACGTGCTCCAGAAGCCGGTGGTGCTGTTCAACCAGGACGGCTATTACGACCCGCTGCTCGAGTTCTTCGAGCGGATGGTGGGCGAAAAATTCATGCGCGACAGCATCCGCCGCCAGTACGCGGTCGCGCCCACGGTGCACGACATCTTCGCGCAGCTGGAGAACTGGAGCGCCGCGCCCGTGGAGTCGAAGTGGTGGTTCAAGACCGACTGAGCCGGCGCCGCGCCTTTCGGCGGGACGGCCGAGCACGACGAAAACCCTGAGAGGGAAATCTCAGGGTTTCCGGCGGCGCCGGGAGCGGCGGCTAGCCGATCGGCGCGCGATTGCCGGCGCGGCGGCGGAGATTCGCGCGCTCCTCGTCCGTGAGGTAGTTCGCGAGATCGACTCCCGAGGTGTTCGGGGCGCGCGATTGGAGGATCCGCATCTCCTGGTCCGTCATGAGCGTGAGGTAATCTCCGCTCGTGAAGCCGTACCGGTCGCGGGGTGTGTCGCCCGTGCGGTATTGGCGGTCCTCGCGGGCTCCCACCGCGCCGCCGGCGATGCCACCGACGGCCGCGCCCACGGCGGCGCCTTCGGTGGTGTTGCCGGACTGGTGGCCGATGATGCCGCCGATCACGGCACCCGCGGCGGCGCCGATGCCGGCTTTGCGCGCCGCGTTCGGGTTGTCTTCGATCGTCCGCTCGGCGGTCGCGCACGCGGACAGGGCGAGCACGACGGCGGCGGCAAGGGGCAAGGCATGGCTGGTTTTCATGGTGCCCTCATTATTTGCCGGCCCGGTTTCTCCCGCCACCGGGCCGCCGCCCGGAAGGGCCCCCGGGGATTACGCCCGGGCCATTCCTACCGGTACAGCGGCAGCAGGTCCTCGGTGCGGGTCCAGCCGCTCTGGCCGCCGGGAAAGGTGAGGCGGGACCAGCCGAGGAACGCGCGATCGACGACGGCGACGGAGCCCGCCGAGAGCGGGGAGGTTTTCTGGGTCGCGTCGGCCTCCGTCGGGATGCTGCGCAGCACGGATTCCCTCCAGACCAGGGCCGCCTCCGGGTGCGCGAGGTGGCCGTACGTGTGGAGGCTCAGCGTGGCGGCGCCCGCCATGACGACGGCGGCAAGGCACGCCATCAGCCCGACCGGCAGGGCCCAGCCCCCCACGCGCCGATACGCATGCAGGAGAAGCAGCGACACCGCCGCCGCGAGCAGGAGCGAGGCGCCGAGCAGCGCGAGCTGCCACTCGCCGGGCGAGGCCATCCGGGCGACGGCGTGGCGGCCCTCGCCCCGCGAGAACGCCACCAGTTCCTCCGGCGCCATGCCCGACTGCTGCAGGCCAAGGGCCAGATCCCAGCGCAGCGCCTCGTCGCGGGGGTGGAGGAGGAATCCGCTGGTCCAGTGCGCGGTCGCCTCCGCCCAGCGGTCCTGCTGGGCGAGCGCCAGGCCGAGATTGTGACGCGCGGCCCAGTCGGTCGGCTCGGCCGCGACGGCGCTTCGCCAGCCCTTTTCCGCGGCCGGGTAGTCGGCGCGGCGGTAGGCTTCGGCGGCCTGGGCGATGAGGGAAGCCGGCAGCCCGGCCGCCAGGGCGAGGACGGCCGCGGCGAGGAACGGGAAGAGGTTGCGCGGCGCGAAGAGCGAGTGCAGCGGCCAGGCCGGCACGCGGACCGCCTGCAGCGCCCCCTCCGCCCGGAGGACCCAGTCCGCGGGCAGCGCGCCCTCGCGGCCATGGAGCGCGCGGTCCGCCTCCTGCCAGAGCTTGGCCCAGGCGGCTCCCGCGTCGCGGGCCCGTGCGGTGACGCCCGCGTGGAGCAGCGGGGCGCCGGGCGCGGCGTGGGCCAGTTCCCACAGCGATGCGGCCTCCTGCTGCCAGAGGCGGAGCTGGGCGCGGACGGCGGCGGGCTCGGCCGCGGAGCCGCGCAGTTCGGACAGGATCACCGCGAGCCGGGCCCGGGCCTCGCGCCGGCGGCGCGCCCGGTCGGTCGCGCGCGAGCGGAGGGCCGCAAGGACGAGCCAGGCGACGAGCGGGGGAACGATCGCGACGGCGGCGCAGGCCCACGCGAGCGTCCGCAGGGGCCGCGGCGCGACGCCCCGCGCGCCGGTCTCGAGGGGGTCGCGCGGGAGCCGCTCGGGCGGCACCGGGGCGACGGCGGCGGGTGCCGCCGGCAGCGGCGCGGCCTCGGGGGACGGCGTGAGCGAAAACTGCGGGGCGCCGGAGGGCGTGGCGGCCGGCGTGGGCGTGCTGCCGACGGTCACGGTGACCGTCTCGGTGCTGAGCGTCCGATAGGTCCCGGCCTTCGGGTCGAAGTACGTGAACTTGACCGGCCCGAGCGTGTAGGTGCCGGGCCGCGTCGGGACGAGGACGACGTCCTCGGTGAGCGAGCCCTCGAAGAGCATCCCTTCCTTCATCACGCGGCGGGACTTCGGCTGGACGACCGAGAAATCATTCGAGACCTCGCGCGTGGGCAGCCCGGCGATGTCGGGCCAGTTGCCCGTGCCCGCCAGCTCGAGGGTCCAGGTGATCGGCTCGTTCACGGCGGCCGAGGTCGGCACGATCTTCGAGGTGAACGTGAACTGGCCGACGGCGCCGCCGAAGTCCGCCGGCGGGGCGGGCAGGGGCTTCACGGTGAGGTCCAGCGGAGCGGTGAGAAGCTGCCGCGGCTCGACTATCGGCTGCGCGAAGAGGCTGAGGCCGGACGTTCCGACGATCAACTGGACGACCTGCGTGACGGGTCCGAGCGAGTACGTGCCCGGCTGCTTGGCGAGCGCCCGCGTCGTCTGCGTGCTCACCACGCGGCGCTCGCCGCGGACGACCGTCTCGGCCGGCGCGGGCTTGCTCCAGTCCTCCGCCATGAACGGGCCCGGCGACCACGACAGCGTCGGATCGAGCGCGTAGTAGCGATTCCGCACCACGGTCAGCGTGTATGTCAGGGGAAAGACCTCGCCGGCCCACAGCGTGGTGGTGGGCGTCGCGAGCCGCGCCTGCGCGATGTCATCGAGCGTGATGCGGCCGGCGCCGCCGGACGGGGCGTCCTCCACCGTGAACGCCGCCTCGGGGGTGGTGAGCTCGCCGCGGTCGGTCTCGACCCTGAAGGCGGGGATTCGCACCGGCCCGCGGCGGGTGGGCCGGACCCGGTAGACCAGCGAGTACGTGCTGTTCTGCTGCCGGCCGCCGGTGCCGAAGCTGATGCTGCTCTGCTGGCTGAGCGAAGGCTGGCCGAAGACCAGGCCGTCGACCTGCGGGAGCGTGAAGGTGTCGCGCGGCTCGCAGTTCTCGAAGACCAGGGCCAGGTCCGACACCTGGTTGAGGCCGAGCGAGCCGCTCGGCGGCTCCCATCGCACCGACTGGCCCGCGAGGCGGAGGCCGAGCGCGGCGACAACGACGAAAAGGAGGACGAGACGCTGCATGAGAATCACCAATCCTTGGCCGGCTTCTTCGGCTGCTGCCCCTTGCCCTGCAGGAGCTGGTAGAGCCGCGCGGGCGAGTCCTGGTCGCGGACCTGGTCGAGCTTCTGCAGGGGCAGGGCGAGCTCGGGGTTCTGCTTGGCTTCCGGCGGCTGCTCCTGCTGGCCGCCCACCTTCTGCGTTCCGCTCTGCGGCTTCGGCTCCTGTTTGGCCGGCTCCGACTTCTCGTCCATGTCGCCGAACGCCGACTCCGCGTCCTGCGAGGGCTGCTCCTGCTGGTCCTTCTGCTCGCCGGACGGGGATTGCTCCTGGTTTTGCGGATCCTGTTTGGGCTGGGACTGGTCCTGCTGCGGCTGCTCCTGGTTTTCCTGTCCGTCCTGCGGCGGCGATTGCTCGGGCGGGCGCTCCTCCTTTTTCAAGAGGTCCTCGAGCTGCTGCCGGAGCCTGGGCCAGTCCGCCGCCTTGGCGTCGAGCCGCTGGCCGCGGTCGACGGCGCCGAGCGCGTCCCGCAGGGCCCCCTCGATGGGCGGCTGCTGGGCGGACTTCATCCTCTCGCCATAGGTGACGGTCGTCTGGGCCAGCTCGGCGAGGTCCTTGGCCGACAATCGCTCCTTGGCGGCCAGCCGGCCGACGGTGGTGGCCAGCGGCTGGGCGAGGGCGGAGGTGTCGACCGGCGGGGCGGCCTGCGGCTGGGCCGGCGCGGCGCGCGGCGCGGTGAGCGCGACGAGCCAGGCGACCACGGCCAGGCCGGCGAAGGTGACGGGGGCGGCCAGGGGGGGGTCCGCCCGCCGCGTTCCGCGCGGCGCCGCCGGGGCCAGCGGCAGCGCGCGCTCGCGCGGGCGCACCGGGAACTCGGCCCAGAGGCTGAGCAGCAGCAAGAGCAGCCCGGGCGCGAGGAACCACTGGAACCGCTCGATCATCCGGGCCGTGTTCCGCTCCGCGAACTCGCCCTTCTGGCCGGACTCGACGGTGCGCGCGAGAAGCGCGGGGAGGTCGACCCACGCGCTGGCGTCGCTGTAGACGCCGCCGGTCAGCTGCGCGAGCTCCTGTAGCGTCGAGCCGTTGAGCCGCGACATCACGACGGCCCCGCGCTCGTCCTTCACGAACCCGCCGCTGCCGTCGGGGATGAAGGCGCCCGCGGGCGTGCCGATGCCCAGGCCGATGACCTTGATCCCCTTCTCGCGGAGCTGCCCGGCGAGCTCCTTCCACGTCTCCTCGGTGCTTTCGCCGTCGCTCAGCACGATCAGGTAGCGGTCGGCCGTGGAGGTGCCGAACGCCTCGATCGCGGCCTCGAGCATCGCGCGGTAGTTGGATCCCCCCTCCGGCAGGTAATCGGGCTGCAGGGCGGGCAGGAATTCCCGCAGGATCTCGTAGTCGGCGCTGAGCGGGCTCTGCAGGAAGCCCGTGCCCGCGAAGAGCACGAGGCCGACGCGCTCGCCCTTGAGGCGGTCGAGCAGCGACTGGATCAGCAGCTTCGCCCGGTCGAGGCGCGAGGGCTTGACGTCCTGCGCGACCATGGAGCGCGAAAGGTCCACGGCGATGAGGACTTCGCGGGACTGGTCGAAGACCTGTTCGTCGACGGCGCCCCACTGCGGGCGGGCGAGCGCCACGAGGCAGAGGGCGAGGCCGAACCACAGCCAGATGCGGGGCCGCGACTCGGCCGTCGTGTGCCGCGCGCCGAGCGTGACGGCAAACGCCCCCGCCCACGCGCGCGCGATCTTCGGCCAGGTTGCCGCGCCGCGCCGGCCCGCGCTCCGCGCGAGCTCCCACGAGAAGAGGAGCACGAGCGGCACGAGGAGCCACAGGACGTGGGGCGAATGGAATCTCATGCGGTGGGGGCGGGGCCCGGGGCGGCGGCTCCGCCGGGGGGCCGCGGCTCGCGCGCCAGCCGCGGGGGGAGCGCCAGCAGGGCGCCGAGGAAGAGCAACGCCGCGCCCGGCACGGCGAGCCAGACAAAGAGCTCCGTCGTCACGAGGTACGACTTCGCCTCGAACTCGATCTTCTGGCCGCGGTCGATGGCCGCGAACGCCTTCTCCACGGTGTCGACGTCCATGGCGCGGAAGAACCGCCCGCCGGTGGAGTCGGCGATCATGCGCAGCTGGCCCTCATCGATGTCCGAGATCGTCCGGCGGTACAGCTTCTTGCCGTTCGCACCGCGCATATAGTTGCCGTGCTCGTCCAGGGCCGGCATCGGCACGAGGCCGTCGCGGCCGGCCCCGACCGTGTACACCGGGATGCCCCGGGACTGCGCGAGCTGCGCGGCCTGCTCGGGCTGCAGGTTCCCCCGGTTGTTCGCGCCGTCCGTCATGAGGACGACGAACGCGCCCTGCCGGCGGTTGCCTTCCTCGCGGCCGGCCTGCTCGAGGCGCGACAGGGCGAGTCCGAGGCCGTCGCCGATCGCGGTGCCGTCCTCGATCAGGCCGATCCGCAGCCGCTCGATCTGCCGGCCGAGCCAGGCGTGGTCGAACGTGAGCGGCGCCAGCGTGTACGCGCGGCCGGAGAAGATGACGATGCCGATGCGGTCGCTCTTCCGCTCGTCGATGAACGCCTGGATGACGGGCTTGATGGCCTGCAGCCGGTTGATCTGCTCGCCGTGGCGCTCGTAATCCTCCGCGAGCATCGAGCCGGAGAGGTCGATCGCCAGCATCAGGTCGTAGCCCTGCTGCTTGACCTCCCGCTTGTCCTCGATCCGCTGCGGCCGGGCGAGGGCGACGATCAGGAGCGCGATCCCGCCGAACGCGAGCGCCGCGGGCCAGCGGGATGTCGGGATGAGGCTCGGGCGGTGCCAGGCCGCCGCGAAGGGCACGACCAGCACCGGGGCGCCGCGCCGTCCGCGCAGCCACGCCGCCAGAGGCAGCAGCAGCAGCGCGAGCAGCCACCAGGGGGAATGGAACGTGTACTGGTCCAAGCTCATCGAACGCGCGGCCGGATGCCCCGCACCCACGCCCGATCGCGATCGGATCGGCATGAATCCGGGTGCGATGGAGACGGCGGGTCTTGGATTTTGCGCATGGCTCGGACTCCGGTTCAGTGGCGGCTCGCCGCCATCCGGCGATGGAAGAACCGAACCAGCGCCTCGAGGCGTTCCTCCTCGGTGCCGACGACGAGCCGGCTGAGGCGATCGGGGAACAGCGTGCCGAACGCGGCCTCGCGCCGCGTCACCCAGTGGGCATGGGCCGCGCGCTGCGCCGCGGACGCCGGGTTGAGCGTCACGATCCGCCCCGCCACCGGGTCGTAGGCGGTGAGGACCCGCTCGTCCGGCAGCGCGCGCTCCCACGGATCGTCGACCCGGAAGCCCATCGTCTGGTAGCGCCGCGAAAGGACGGACCAGCCCTCGGGATCGAGGCGGGGCGGAAAGTCCGAAAGCCAGATCAGGATGCTGTGCCGGGGGGCTGCGTGGGCCAGCATCCGCCACGGGATGACGGCGGTCGGGCTTTGGGGCTGGGGGCTCAATTCCTGGCTTTCCAGCGTCGGAGCGGGGCGGCCCAGCAGCTGCGCGGCGAGGTGCAGGATGGGGCCGCGGCCCCGGACGGGTTCCTTGAGCGTGTAGCCCTCGGGCGAAGCGTGCAGAAAGCCGACGCGGTCACGGTTCACCGCGCCCAGGAGCATGACGAGTCCGGCGAGCTCGAGGAGCGCCTCGCGCTTCGACTGCGCCCCCGAGCCGAACTGCAGGCTCGGGCTGTCCTCGAACAGGAGCAGCAGGGTGACCTCGCGTTCCTCAATGAACTTCTTGCGGTAGGGCTCGCCGAGCCGCGCGGTGACGTTCCAGTCGATGTCCCGCACGTCGTCGCCGAAGGTGTATTTCACGACCTGGTCGAACTCCATGCCCCGGCCGCGGAAGGCGGACCGGTACTCGCCGCTCAGCACATTCTCGACCGCATGGCGGACGCGCCATTCGAGCTGGCGCAGGAGCGCGAGCTGGGAGGTGACGACCGACGTGTGTTGTTGCAGAGGGGACGGCATCGGCGAACGCGCCGGGCGTTTGAGGCGCGGGGTTGCGGACGGGTCAGACCTTGGCCGGCACCGGGGTCCGCTCGAGGACCTGCGCAAGGATCCGGTCGGAGGTGAGCTCCTCCGCCTCCGCCTCGTAGGTCAGGCCCACGCGGTGGCGCAGGCAGTCGTGGAAGACGTCCTGGACGAACGCGGGCGAAAGGTAGTCCTGGCCGCGGAGCCACGCGAGGGCGCGGCCGGCCTGGAAAAGCGCGAGCGAGGCGCGCGGCGAGGCGCCGAAGTTCAGCAGGCGCTTCGTGGTCGGGGGCGGGGCGCCGGCGGCGGGGCGCGGTCCGCGCTCCGCGCCGCGGGCAGTCGTTTCCGCCTGCGCGGCGAGATCCCGGGTGCCGCGGACGAGGGCGAGGATGTAGGCCTGGACGCCGGGCGACACGTGGATGCGGTCGACCTGCTCGCGGAGCGAAAGCAGCTCCTCGCCGCTGGACACCGGCCGGAGCTCCGGCTGCTTGGTGACCTGGCCCCAGCGATCCATCATCGCGGCCTCCTCGTCGGCCGACGGGTAGTCCACGAGCAGCTTGAACAGGAAGCGGTCGGTCTGGGCCTCGGGCAGCGGGTACGTGCCCTCCTGCTCGATGGGATTCTGCGTCGCCATGACGAAGAACGGCCGCGGCAGCTTGTGGGAGTTGCCGCCGATGGTGACCTGGCGCTCCTGCATCGCCTCGAGGAGGGCGGACTGGACCTTCGCCGGCGCGCGGTTGATTTCGTCGGCCAGGACGAGGTTGGCGAAGATCGGCCCCTTGTGCGTGCTGAACGCGCCGTCCTTGGGCGAAAAGATCATCGTGCCGACGACGTCGCTCGGAAGGAGGTCCGGCGTGAACTGGATGCGCTCGAACTGGACGCCCAGGGCCGTGCCGAGGGACTTCACGAGGAGCGTCTTCGCCAGGCCCGGCATGCCCTCGAGGAGGACGTGGCCGTTGGCGAGCAGCGCGACGAGCAGTCGCTCGACCACGGCGTCCTGGCCGATGACGGCCTGGCCGATTTCATTGCGCAGTTTCTGTGACCAGTCGGGTCCGGTGATCATGTCGGGGAAGCGGTGAAAAATGGAGGAGGTGGCGCGCGGCGGGCCGGCGAAGGGCCGGCGCCCGCACGGGATCCGGCCGAGTGAAGGGAGCGCGGCTGCGCCCTGCAAGTGCCGAGCCAAGCCCGGGTTTGACTGGGGGAGCATCACAAGGTTTCACTCTGGGACTCAAATACATGGCCGATTTTCCCGACATCGTGGAAGCGTCGCTGCGTGCGCGGTTTGTCTTGCTGGGCGTGCGGCCGGAGGACGTGGAGGAGCGGTTCGTCCGCGGCGCGGGCGCCGGCGGGCAGAAGATCAACAAGACCTCCTCGACCGTCGCCCTGCGGCACCGGCCCACGGGCGTCGCGGTGCGGATCCAGGACGAACGCTCGCAGGTCCAGAACCGCGCCGTCGCGTGGACCGCGCTCGCGGACAAGCTGGAGTGGCGCCGCGCGCAGGCGGCGACCGCCGCCCAGGCCGAGCGGGAGCGCGGGCGGCGGCGATCACGGCAGAAAACCCGCGGCCAGAAGGCCCGGATGATCGAGTCGAAGCGGCACCGCGCGCGGATCAAATCCACGCGCGGGCGGGCGGCGGACGACTAGGCGCTCGCGAGGACCCCGGCGGCGCGGGCGTCCTTGATGGCCGCGCTGAGCTTCCGCGCGCCCCGGATGAGGAAGGCGACCGCGATCACGTGGAAGATCAGGCCGAGCCATTCCATCGCGACCAGGTAGACGAGGGTGTCGACCGCGTAGAGCACCGCGCCGACGATGAACGCCCAGACATGGCCCTTGCGCGCGAGCAGGCCGAGGCCCACGAACGAACCGATGGCGATGAGGTCGATGGCGAGGGCCACCACCTTGAAGTTCTGCAGGGCGTGGTCGACGATCAGCGTGAACCCGAGGCCGATGGCGAAGCCCCAGTCGCTGCCGGTGTGGGCCATGACGGTGTTGATCAACGAGAGCCCGGCGATCCACCAGAACCAGCTGACGTCGCTCATGATCGCCGGGTCGGACCGGGCGATCGCGGCGCGGTCGAGCTTCTCGGGCGCAGGGGGCGGACTCGCCGGCGCAGCGGCGGTCGAGGAATCGGTGAACGGGTTGTCGGCCATAAAGGTTTCGCCCGAGCCGGGGCGATGGCCGCGATGAGAGCAGAATGCCGGACGGAAGCGAGTCCGGAGCCCGCAGATGACGCCGACGGCGGCGGCGAAATCGGGGGGCCAGGCCGGCCCGGCCCGCCGGTCAGAGCGAGACGGGATCGCCGACCCGGATGGTGCCGCGCTTGGTCTCGTGGATCAGGTTGATCCCGAAGTTGACGTTCGCCGGCTTGTCCCGGTCGCGGCGGTAGGTCGCGAGGGTGTACAGCGGCTCCTTCCCGCGGACCGCGGTGAGCTGGTCGGTCGTCGTCATGATGCAGCGGGCGCACGGCCCGGCGTTGCGGAACGCGACGGGTCCGATCCGGAGGCGGGACCAGCCGTCCTCGGCGAAGGCCGCGCAGCTGTTCACGACGATGTTCGGGCGGAAACGGTCCATGCCGAGCCGGTCTTCGTCCTGCGCGGCGAGCCGGTCGTTGAGGTCGGCCAGCGAGGCCTCGGAGAGCAGCAGGAACGGATAGCCGTCGGCGAACGACACGACGTCGTCCCGGTCCCCCACGGGCCGGTGGTACTGCGGTCCGATGCGCACGAGCCGGAGCGGCGCCTCGAGGAACCGGCTGAGGAACGCGGCCGCCTCGTCGCCGCAGTCCTCGGCGAGGAGCCCCTCCGCCTTCCACACCGTGACGGGCCGGACCGGCGCCGCGGGGTCGGGCGCGCGGCGGACCGAGACCGAGCCGAAGCCGGCGGCGGACAGCGTGAGCGCGTCGGCCGACAACGCCGTGGCGACGAGGGCCATGCGGGGCAGCGCGCGCTGCGTGAGGAACTTCCCGGCCGGGTCCACCACGAGGAAATTCCGGTCGCCGGCGAAGCCGAAGGCGTCGACCTCGGCCGCGGGCACGGCGAAGCCGCGGAGGGACTTCACGGGGTAGACGTGGAGGGCGGTGACGTGCATGGCGGTGAGTCCGGGACGCTGAGCCGGGGCGGCGGCCTCGCCTACGCCCGCTTGAGGACGTCGCGCGCGGTCGTCTCGACGGCGCCGGGCTCCGGCAGGTCCTTCGCGCCCTTGGCGCCGAGCTCGGAGAACTTCCGCGCGCCGGGCAGCACGGTCTGCTCGAACGAGCCGACGGCGGCGTTGTAGGCCCGGGTCGCGCTCTCGAGCCCGCGGCCGACCTTGTCGAGGTTGTCGGCGAAGTTGGCGATGCGGTCGTGGAGCGCGCGGCCGAGGTCGGCGATGACCTGCGCGTTGCGCGAGACATCCTCCTGGCGCCAGCCGTAGGCGGCGGCCTTGAGGAGCGCGATCAGCGTGGCCGGCGTGGCGAGCAGCACCTTCCGGCCGATCGCGCGATCGATGAGGGAGGGGTCGGATTGGAGCGCGCCGGCGAGGAACTGGTCGCCGGGCAGGAACAGCACGACGAGCTCGGGCGACGGCTGGTACTGCTCCCAGTAGTTCTTCGCGCCGAGGGCGTCGATGTGGCCGCGGACCTTGGCGGCGTGCTCCGCCAGGCGCGCGGCGCGGACGGTCTCGTCGATCGCGTTCGCGGCCTCGCGGTACGAGTCGTTGGGGGCCTTCGCGTCGATGACGATCTGCTGGCCGCCGGGCAGCCGGACCACGACGTCGGCCCGGAGGGAGCCCGTGGTGCTTTGCTCGAGGAAGTCGCAGTACGAGGACATGCCCGCGAGCTCGATCACGCGGCGCAGCTGGAGCTCGCCCCAGGTGCCGGCGGTGGTCGTGGAGCGGAGCGCGACGGAGAGCTTCGCGGCCTCGGCCTGCAGGAGGTTCTGGGCCGTGCCGAGCCCCTTCAGCTGCTCGGACAGGCGGCCATAGGCGTCGGCGCGGGCCTTCTCGATCTCGCCGATCTTCGAGTCGACCTTGGCGAGCGATTCCTTCAGCGGCTGGACGAGGGAATCGATCGCCTGCTGGCGTTTGCCGAGGTCGTCGGTCGACTGCTGGTGGAGCTTGCCGAAGGTCTCGCGCGCGACCTTGAGGAACTCGTCCGTGTTGCGGCTGAGGGCGTCGGCCGAGAGCGCCTTGAACTCGTTCTTCGCGCGCTCGTTGGCCTCGGTGAGGGCCGAGATCTTCTCGGCGGCCGCGGCCTTCTCGGCCGCCAGGGCGGCCTCGGCACGGGACTTGAGATCCGCGACCTCGGACAGCTGCCCCCGGCAGGCGGCGAGCTCGGCGTCGAGGAAGCGGGCCCGTTCCGCGGCCGCGGCGGACCGGGACTGGGCGAACACCCAGCCGAGGACGGCGCCGACCGCCGCGCCGGCCAGGAGATACGCGAGGACATCCATCGGCGGGGAGTGAAGCGGGACGGAGCTCCGGCTGTCGAAGAGAAATCTCGGTCGTTCTCGCCGCCGACCGGGCGGCCCGTCCGCCGCGCTACCGCAGCGCCCCGAGCGAGATCTGGATGTCCGTGCCCTTGATCCCGGGCCCCGCGTGGAGCGTGCCGCCGTGGAGACGGAGGATCTCGCGCGCGAGGAAGACGGAGAGGCGGCCCTGGTTCGGCGTGACGCCGGGCTCCGGCAGCGGCAGGACGCCGTCGAGCTCGAGGTTCTTGCCCTCGATCGTGATGACGGCGAGCCGGTGCGCGTCGGTGCCGGAGGCGCGCAGGGTGAGCAGGAGATTCTTGGTGCCCTCGTCGGGCCGGTTGGCGGAGATCGCGTCGAAGATGGCGCCGAACGCGAACCGGAGCAGGCGCGGGTCGACGGAGAAGGCGAGGGGCTCCTCGGAGAAGCGCGTGGTGAGGCCGTGCTTGGCCGCGATCTCGGTGAGCAGGAGGTTGAGGTCCACCGCCTGGGGCTCGGGGGCGGCGAGCTCGCCCAGCACCGACGCGTGCTCGGCCAGGCGCTGGAGTTTCTGGACGTCGGAGGCGAGGGCGACCTCGTGCGCCACCGCGGCGCCGCCCGGGACGAGCGGCGAAGCCGTGCCGCGCGAGCGCAGCTGGGAGAACGTGACGAGCGAGACCAGCGGGTTGGAGAGCTCGTGGCTGAGCGTCAGGCCGAGGTTGCGGAGGAGTTCGCGGCGCACGAGCTCGTGCTCGCCGCGGATCCGCTCGATCTCCGGCGCGGCCTCCTCCCACGTGACCCACACGCCGTCGATCTCCGGCACGGGCCCGGCGGAGACCCGGAAGCGGTGCGGGGGGCGGGCGGGCTGGGTGACCACCTTCTTGAGGGCGAGCGCCTCGCCGGCCACGGCGCGGACTTCGACGGGCAGATCGGCGTTGGCGAGCACGGCGCGGGTGAGGAGCCGGGCCCCGGGCAGGTATTTCGCGCGCAGCGCGGCCTGCGCCTCGCTCTGGCGGAGCTCGTCGAGCTGCGTGTGGCGTTCGAGGCAGCGCTCGAGCAGCCGGGCGAGCAGGACGGCGCGGCTGCGGTCGGCCTCGCGATAGGGGCCGCCGTCGGCGCGCGGCCCGAGGGCGATCCAGCCGAGGAGCTGGCTCTGGGAATGGAGGGGGACGATGACGCGCGCGCCGCAGGTCTGGAGCTGCTGGCGGATCGGGGAGTCGAGCGTGGGGTCGCCGGTGCCGGTCCAGGCGCCCAGGTCGAGGGCGGCCGGATGCTCCTCGAGCCAGAGCGGCAGCGCATGGCCCGCCTCGCAGCGGTGCGCCTCCCGGTCGGCCACGAATGCGTCATACTGGCGGAGGAAGAACAGGACCTTGCCCGCGCGCAGGAGGTACCGGCCGGCGCGGCGGAACTCGTCGAGCAGGCGGTCGCGGTCGCCGAGATGCTCGAGGGCGCTCTCGAGGAAGTCCCAGCTGTCGGCGGTTTCGCCCGGGACGGGCGGCGCCGGCTCCCGGACGAGCTGCTGCTCGGTCTCGAGCCGGCGCGTGCGGTCGAGGGCGGTCTGGAGCTGGGCGTTCTTCTCGGCGACCTCCTCGAGGAGGCTGACGGACTCGCCGAGGCGCGACCGGCTCTCGTCGTAGCTGAGGAACAGGCGGGCGGCGCGGTTCTGCCGCGCCTGCTCGAAGGGCAGGCTGTGCGGCTGGCCGACGAGGATGACCAGCGTGCCCGTGCCGGCCGTGTGCCGGGTCCGGGGGTCGTTGATGTCGGCGATCCAGACCCGGGCGCCGGGACGCAGCAGCTCGCGGTGCAGGTCCGCCGGCCGCGCGAAGGTCGTGGGTTCGCGGGGCGCGAGCTGCGCCTTCCATGCGGCCTCGAGACCAGGGTCCGGTGTGGTCAGGATTATGGTGGCGGGCATGGAAAAGTGATGCGGAAGGTCGCTCCCGGGCGACCCAGTTCGGGCACATTGATGGTTGCGTTGTGCTCACGCAAGATATCCGCGCAAATGGCCAGTCCGAGGCCCATGCCCTTGGTCTTGGTCGAGGCGAACGGATGAAAAAGTCGTGAACGCTGCTCCGCGGGGATGCCGGGGCCATTGTCGGAGACGTCGAGGATGACGCCGCCGTTCGAGAGCGAGCGCGTGAAGATCTCGATGGCCCGGTTGTCCGGCTGGGCCTCGAGCGCCTGGATGGAATTGATGAGGAGGTTGATCAGGACCTGGCGGATGGCGCTGCCGTCGGCGTGGATGACGTCGGGGTTGGCCCCCAGGCGCGGCGTGATGGCGACCTTCGCCTCGGTCGCGTTGGTCTGCATGAGGTCGAGCGTGTCGCGGACGATGCCGTGCAGTGACACGCGCTCGAGGATGTGGCTGCGCGGGTGGGCGAGGTCGAGCAGCTGCTGCGTGAGGCTGTCGATGCGGTCGACCTCGGTGGGGATCAGCTGGTTGAAGCGCTGGCGGAAGGCCGGATCCTCGAAGCGGGTCGGAAGGAGGTGCGCGAAGGTCTTGATCGACACCAGCGGGTTGCGGATCTCGTGGGCGAGGCTCGCGCCGACCAGGCCGATGACCGCGAGCTGCTCGGACTGCCGCGCCTGAAGCGTGAGGCGGGACCGCGCCAGGACGTTGTCCATGAACTCCGCGATCTCCTGGAGCTGCTGGACCTCGGGGTAAGTGAACGGGCGCTTGTTGGTCTTCACGCCCAGCGCCGCGACCAGCGTGGGCTCGGGGTGGCCGCGGGGAGCGGTGACGAGCAGGCCGAGGTCGTGCTCGGTCATGAGCTGCCGGAGGTCGACGAGGCCCGGAGCGGCGCGCTGGCGCTGGAGGCTCTCGGGCGTCGCCCATCCGGCCTTGCACAGGGCCTGGTAGCCGCTGCGGGATTTCGGGAGCGCGAGGCTGGCCCCCGCCCCGGCGTAGGCTTCGCCGCCGTCGAAGAGCAGGTGGGCGAACGAGGCGTGGTAATGCGCGCGGAGGAGCTCCTCGAAATCCATCACGAGCTTGTCCGGGCTCGGCTGCGAGCGGGCGAATTCGGTCGCGGCCCGCCGGAGCGTCGCGACGTGCTGGGCCGGGCTGATGCGGAGCCAGTCGCGGGAGTTGCGGTCCAGCCAGAAAGCGGCCGGGCCGCACACGGTCAGGCTGAGGAGCAGGTCGAACGGCGAGGGGAGGATCGGCTGCAGGGCTTGGGCCAGGCCGAGGACGCCGGCGCAGAGGGCCACGATCAGCGCGACGCGCTGCCCGAGGGCGACGAACACCTGCTCGGCGTCGAAGACCCGGTGGAACGTCACGGCCCAGGCGGTGAGCGCGTAGAAAATCAGGATCGTGAGCGGGCTGAGCCGGGCCAGCGCGCGCATGTCGAGGTAGCTGCCCCAGGCGTTGATCAGGATCGCCGCCAGGCAGGCCACGCCGGCGTTGAAGGTGAGGAACTGCATCTCGATCCGCCGGATGCCGGTCTGGGTCCGCAGCTGGCGGAACGCGTCGAAGATCAGGACGACGTACAGCGGCACCGAGATGGCGTTGTACACGAGGTAGCCGAGCCCGCGGCTCGGATTGTCGGGCGTGGAGCCGCGCGGGATGAAAAAGTCGGTCGAGGCGAGGACGGCGAGGCCGCAGCCGATCGCGAACCAGGGCCACGACCGGCGCAGCGCCTGCCGCTGGAAGGCCGCCTCCACGAGGATCGATTCCTTCATCAGCCAGATGATCCAGGGGAAGAACGCGCCGACGATCGACCCGCCGCGGAGCCAGGGCACGGGGTTGAAGTCGGAGCCGGGCACGTAGCGGGCGCCCTGGTACGCGGCGACGAACACGCAGGTCAGCCAGCCCGCGCTGGCGAGCGCGCTCAGGACGAAGGCCCGGTTGACGAAGCGGTGGGGGTTGGCCCAGAGGACGCCGGCACCGATCGCCAGCGAGACGAACGCGGCGGTGAGGATCAGGGCGGACATGACTTCTCGAGGATCACGACCGCGTTGCTGCCCGAGAGCCCGTGCGAGTTGACCATCGCGACGCGGCTCTCGAGGAAGCGGGGCTGGGCGGAGAGGTTCAGCGGGCAGTTCGGATCGGGCGTCTGCCAGTTGACCGTCGGCGGCAGCCGTCCGTGCTGGAACGTCAGCGCGACGCTCGCGGCCTGGATCGCGCCCGACGCGGCGAGGGCCGTCCCGATCGCGCCCTTGAGCGACGTGACGGCGATGTCGGGCAGGCGGTCGCCGAAGAGCCGCTTGAGCACGAACGACTCCTGGTTGTCGATCAGGCGGTGGCCGGGGCCCCACGCGTTCACGTAGTCGATGTCGCGCGGCTGGCGCCGGGCGTTCGCGAGCGCGTGGAGCGCGGCCTCGTACAGCCCGGCGGCGGTCTGGCCCTCGGGGTCGTTCGCATAGCCGTAGCCGGAGAGCCAGGCGAAGGCGGGGCGGGGGCTGTCCTCCGGCTCCAGCACGAGCATGGCGGCGCCCTCGCCGAGCACGCCGGTGGAACGCCAGAGGTCGAACGGGCGGCAGGAGCGCTCCGGATGATCCTTCGCGGACGGGCTCAGCTCCGAGGCGTTGAAGGCGAGCATCGGGTAGTAGGCGAACGGGGACTCCGCGCCGCCGGCGATCGCGAGCTGCGTCTGGCCGGTGGCGACGAGTTCCGCGGCCTGGCCGATGGCGTCGAGCCCCGAGCAGCACGAGGTCTGCAGCGTGAGCATCCGCGCGGTGGGCTCGAAGAGCTGCGCGATCTTGCCCGCGACGTTCACGGTCGACGCCTCGTAGATGATGCTGCCCGGCGCGTGGCGCGGCCCCTTCTTCACCACGTTCTCGATGCCGCGGCCGATGCGGTCGATGTCCATGATGGAGGTGCCCGTGACGACCGTCGGGTTGAGCGCGGCGCAGCGGGCGGGGTCGATGCCGGCATCCCGGATCGCGAGCAGCCCGGCGACGAGCGCGAACTGCGTGTGGCGCGACATCCGGCGGGGATTCTCGTCCGGCGCGAAGTTCTTCAGGTCGAAGCCGTGGATTTCCGCGCCGACGAACGTGCCCGCGTCCGCGTCGAACCGGGTGATGGTGCCGATCCGGCTGCGCGGCTCGTTGATGCCGCGGAAGAACTCCTCGCGGCCGATGCCGGCGGGCGTGACGACCCCGAGGCCCGTGATCTTCACGCGACGGCGCGACGGGGCGAGCGGGGGGGCGGCGAGCGGGCGGAACGGGTGCTGCGTCAAGGCGGGATGGGTCGGCGGCCGGCGCCAAAGGCGGGGCGCCGGGTTGCCGGAGTCATCGTTCGCCCTTCCGCTGACACAGACCGCTGGGCGTTGTTGGCCGAGTCCGGCGGTGACGGCAAGCTTGCGTATCGCCGGGGCGGCGCGCACAAGGACGGGCCATGACGTCGGCGGAGTTCGAAGCGCGGATCGTGGGCTGGGCGAATGCGCGGCGCGACGTCGAGGCGCTGGTGCAGATCGGGTCGCGCGCGCAGCCCGCTGCCGAGGTGGACGCGTGGTCGGACTGGGATTACCACCTGGTCGTCCGCGACGCGCGGCCGTACGCGAACCCGGCGTGGGCCGCGGAGATCGCGCCGGCCTGGTGCGTGCATGTCGAGCGGACCGAGCGGGCGGTGACCAAGCTGAGCGGGGTGTTCGCGGGCGGATGGGAGGCGGACTTCGTCCCGCTCACCGCCTGGCAGATGCGCCTCGTCTGCTGGGCCATGCGCCGGCCGGGCTGGCGCCGGCTCTTCCCGCGCCCCCTGCGCCAGGGCATCGCGAACCTCCGGCTCATTGCGGGCCCGGGGTACCGCGTGGTGCTCGGCGGCCCGGCGTGGGAGCGCCGTTACGCCGCGGTGCGGGGCCCCTGGCCGGATCCGGTCTTCGGTGCGGACCAGTTCCGCCAGTGCCAGGCGGCCTTCTGGCGCCATGCCGTCTGGGTCTTCAAGAAATCGGCCCGCGGGGAGCTGCGCGCCGCCGCGCGCTGGCACGGGCGCGAGGTGCTGGAGCTGGTCTACCTCCTCCTGGCCGAGGAGGCGCGGCTCGGGGGCCGGCGGGCGCGGCCGGAGGCGCGGAAGGCGGAGCGCTGGCTGGAGCCGGAGCGGTTGCGGCAGACCGAGCTCGCGCCGGGCTGGTCGCGCGCGGAGCAGGCGCGCGCGCAGCTGGCGACGATCGACGTATTCTCCGCCGCGGCGCGCGCGGTCGCCGCCGGACGGGGCTTCGCCCTGGAACCCCACGCGGAGATCGAGCGGTGGCTGCGCGCCGAGCTCGGCCGGATGGCGGCGGGCTCCTGACGCCCGGGAGCAACCATGCGCGGGCCGGCCCGCGCCGGAGGTCCGGCTCAGGGCGCCGCGGGCGGGAACGTCAGCGTGAACACCGTGCCGCCGCCGGGGCGGGCGTCGACCGCGAGATCCGCCTGGTGGGCCGTCGCGATGTGGCGGCAGATGGTGAGGCCGAGCCCGGTGCCGTGCGCCTTCGTGGACTCGATCGGGCGCTTGAGGATGACCTTCAGGCTCTCGGGCGAGAATCCCTGGCCGTTGTCGGCGACCGTGAGGACCGTCCGCGGGCCCGCCTTGCGCACGTCGACCACGACCTGGGTGGCGCCGGCCTCGAGGGCGTTCTTCAGCAGGTTCTGCAGCACCCGCACCAGGTCGAACCGGACGCCGGTGACGAGCGCGGATTCGCCGCTGATCTCGATCCGCGGATTGTCGAAGAAAAGGACGGACTTGGCCTCGCGCACGGTCGCGAGCAGGTCAAACGAGGTCTCCTCGCGCGCGTGCCGCGTGCTCTGCCGCCAGGACTCCGCGAGGTGCAGGCAGAACGACGAGCATTTCTCGAGCGTCTCGGCGTACTGCACGATGCGCTCGATCGCCGGCTGGCCGGTGGGCAGCTGCTTGGCCTCGTCGAGGAGCATGTTGGTGTAGCCGATGGCCACGACGAGCGGGTTGCAGATGTCGTGGACCATCTCGGCCGCCGCCTGGCCGTAGCCGACCTGGAGCTGGTTCTTCTTCTGCTCGCGCTTCACCGACTCGTACATCTCCTCGAGCTGCTTGAAGAGCGACGTGCGCTTCTTGCGCTCAAGCGTGGCGCGGGCGTGGCGGTGCACGGCCTGGAGCATGACCTCCACGTCGAAGGGCTTCTTGAGATATTCGTTTGCGCCGAGGCTCATCGCGACCTGAGCGGAGGCGAGGGCGCCGTAGCCCGTGAGCATGATCACCGAAACCTCGGGATCGATCCGCCGGAGCTCCTCGAGCCCCTGGATGCCGTTCTTCTGCGGCATCCGGATGTCCATGATGACGACGGCGAACGACTCGCGCGCGACGAGCTCGAGGCCGCGGTCCACCCGGTCGGCCGTCTGCACGTCGAAGTCCTCCTGCAGGAGGTAGCTGATGCTTTCGCGCGGACCCAGCTCGTCGTCCACGATCAGCACCTTGGGGCGCGTGGCGGCGGCGGTGGGAGACGAGGCGGTCTCGATCATGGTGGTCGGGTAGGGAAAGGTGGGCCTGGCCGCCGGCTTTGGCAATCCAAGGTTTGGCGGCCCGGCCGGCTGCCGCCGGTCAGCTCCGCGTCGTGCCGCGGGAGAAGATCTCGCTGATGATGTCCTCGAGGGGGACGTCCTGGATGGTGATGTCGTCGACCGGCCCGGAGGAAAGGATCTGGGAGCAGACGGTCGTCACGTGCTCGCTCGGGACGTGCAGGATGAGCTCGCCGTCCTCGCCGACCTTGCATTCGCCGTGGAGCGGCTTCCAGTCGGCCGGAAAGGCGCCGTCGCGGGGCTTGAACTTCACGATCCGCTGGCGGGCGCCGGCGCCGGCGATGCGGTCGAGCGCGCCGTCGTAGATCTTCCGGCCGTGGTCGATGACGATGACGCGTTCACACAGCGACGAGATGTCGGCCATGTAGTGGCTCGTCAGGAGGATGGTGGTGCGGTGCTTCCGGTTGTATTCGCGGAGGAACTCGCGGACGTTCTTCTGCGAGACCACGTCGAGCCCGATGGTGGGCTCGTCGAGGAACAGCACGCGCGGCCGGTGCAGGAGCGCGGCGATGAGCTCCATCTTCATGCGCTCGCCGAGGGAGAGCTCCCGCACCTGGACGTTCAGCTTCGGGCCCACGCCCAGGAGGGCCACCAGCTCGTCGAGGGCCTCCTGCCACTGCCGCTGGTCGAGGCCGTAGATGGCCCGGAGAAGGAAGAACGATTCCTGGGCCGGAAGGTCCCACCACAGCTGGTTCTTCTGGCCGAGCACCAGGGCGAACAGCCGCCGGTACGCGTTGTCGCGGCGGGACGGGTCGAAGCCGGCCACCCGCGCCTTCCCGCTGGTCGGGTAGATCAGGCCGGAGAGCATCTTCAGCGTGGTCGTCTTGCCCGCGCCGTTCGGCCCCAGGAAGCCGACGAACTCGCCTTCGCGGATGGCGAAACTGATGTTGTCCGCCGCGCGGGTTTCCTCGAAGTCCCGCCGAACCAGGCCTTTTACACCGCCCCAGAATCCGGGCTGTTTCTTGTAGGTGCGAAAGATGCGGGTGAGATTCTCGACCTCGATCATGGAGGCCGGGAGTGAAGCGACGGGCGGGTCGGATGCAAAAGCGAATGTGCTACTGTCCGACCGTCTTTCGGCTCCACTCCGCGCTTCTGCGGTCGATAGTAACAAGTACCGACAGTGATGACCAACGGGCGCCCCAATACCCATGGGACAGGCGCGAGCATGCGCCTCCTTGCGAGGGCATTCCTCCTTTGCGCGCTGGCTTGGTCGGTGGCGGGCGCCCAGCCCGCCGCGCCGGTGCGCCGGCTGGAGCGCGCGAGCGATTTCTGGGGGATCTCGGGCACGGAGCGATCCGAGCGCTGGGAGGTGGATTTCGAATTCCACGCCTTTTACGCCGACCCGACGTGGAACCTGCTCTGGGGCGAGGCCGAGGGTGCGGCAATCTACCTGCCCCTGGCCGTGGGCGAGGCGCCGCGGATCGCCTCCGGCCAGCGCGCGCGGCTGCGCGGCACGGTGGTTCCGGCGCGTGGCTTTTCGCGCCGGGAGATCGAGGTCACCGTGCTCGAGCAGAATACCTGGCCGGAACCCATCCCCGTCGACCTCGAGAAGATGAAGGACCGGCAACTGAACGCGCGCCTCGTCGAGGTAGAGGGCGTGGTGGTCCAGCAATTCGAGGTCGACCCGTCGCACGTCGAATACCGGCTCCTGGTCGAGGGTTTTATCGTCGAGATGCGGATGCAGATGGGGCCGTCCGATTCTTTTCCCCAGCTGCAGGGCCTCCGCGTGAAGGCGCGCGGCGTCTACGTCGGCGCCCATGACGGGAACGGCGAGCTCGTGCAGGTCGACCTCTGGCTGCCGCAGCGCCACGACCTGCGGGTCCTGGGCACCCTGGCGGACGACCCGAGGTTCCAGCTGCCGCCGACGCCGCTGGACGAACTGCCGGCGTCGCTCGGGCGCGACTGGGTGCGCGTGGTTGGCACCGTCTACACGCACGAGCCCGGCACGGCCGTCACCATCCGGGACGACACCGGCCAGATCGCGGTGGCGAGCGCGCAGCCCGGCAGTCTTCCGCCCGGCACCCGGCTCGAGATCGTGGGCCGCCCGGCGCGCAGCGCGGAGGGCATGACCCTGACGGCGCCGCTGTGGCGCCGCGACGACCGGGCCGCCCCGATTCCGGTCCCCATGACCCGCATCCGGGTGGCTGCCCGCGTCCTCGAGCTTTCCGCGGAGGACGCCGCCCGGGGGCATCCGGTCGACGTGCGGGGCGTCGTCACCTGGTCGCATCCCAACGCGAACTTCTTCTTCGTCGAGGACGCCAGCGCGGGAATCCGGGTGGCGGGCCGCGCGGCCGGGGAGTCCGCGCCCGCCGTGGGAACTTCCGTGCGCGTGGTCGGCGTCACGGCCATGGGCGGGTTCGCCCCGGAGGTCCGGCTCGAGCAGGTCACGACGGATGCGACGGTGGCGCGGCCCAAGGCGCGGAACGTGACGCTGGAACAGGTCATGACGGGCCACGAGGAGGGCCGCCTGGTCGCCCTGCGGGGCTATTTGCGCGGCATCTCGGTGGAGGACGGATGGCCGAAGCTGGACATGGTCACCCCGACCGGCGAGTTCGCGGCCTTGGTCCCGCCTGAGACCGATGTCTCGGGGCTGGTCGGCGCGGTCGTGCGGGCCACGGGGGTCGCCGCGTCGCGGGCCGACGAGCAGGGCCGCCTCACGGGCTTTCAGCTTTGGGTCCCTTCGGTCAGTGCGCTGGATGTGGAGGAGCCGAAGCGGGCCGATCCCTTCGACCGCCCGCGGCAATCGATCGTCAGCCTGCGCCGGTTCAACCGGCTGCAGGCGGCGGTTCCGACCGCGCGCGTCGCGGGCCGGGTCGTCGCGTCCGGGCCCGGCTATTTCTTCGTGCAGGAAGGCAACGCGGGCGTGCAGGTGCTCGTGCGCGAAGGGGCGCCGCCGGCGGTCGGCGTCGTGGTCGACGTCGTGGGCCTGCTCGGAAGCGAGGGGCGCCGGACGGTCCTCCGTGAAGGCCGGTGGCGGCCCTCGTCCGAAAACGTCGTGGCCCCCTCCATCCTTTCCGTGAGCGACGCGGCGACGCCCCGCCCGGAGGCCGACGGCGCCCTCGTGCGGGTCGAGGCGCGGCTGGTGGACGTCCGCCGCCGCAATGGCGATTCGCGGCTGCTGTTCCAGGCGGGCGACCGATCCTTCGAGGCCTCCATCCCCGGTGCGGTCGAGTGGCTGCCCGGAAGCCGGCTGCTGGTGACGGGCGTTTACCTGGTCGAGTACGACGAGACCGGGCAGGCGCGGGCGTTCGAGCTGCGGCTGCGCACGCCCGAGGACGTCATCCTCCTCGGCGCGCCATCGCGGTGGACGGCCCGGCGCCTCGCCAGCGTGCTGGCCATCGTCGGCCTGGCCAGCGCGGCGGGCCTGGCGTGGATCGTGATCCTGCGCCGGCAGGTCTCGCGGCAGACCGCGCAGATCCGCGCGCAGTGGGATCGGGAGAACCGGATGCAGGCCGAGCTCGAGCGGTCGACGCGGCTCGAGTCGCTCGGCGTCCTGGCCGGCGGGATCGCGCACGACTTCAACAACCTGCTGACGGCCATCCTGGGCAACCTCGGCCTGATCGCGCTCGACCCGAACGCGATGGGCACGAGCGGCCAGCTGGTGGAGAACGCGCGGCGCGCGACGCGGCGGGCGGGGGACATCACGCAGCAGCTCCTGACGTTCGCGAAGGGCGGGGACCCGATCCGCAAGGCGGTGCCGCTGGCCGATCTGGTGCGCGAGGCCGCCGGATTCGCGCTGCACGGCTCGAGCGTCCTCGCGGAGTTCGACCTGCCCGCCGACCTGCCGCCCGCGGAGGTGGACGCGGCGCAGGTGACGCGCGTGATCCACAACCTCGTGCTCAACGCGGCCCAGGCCATGCCGACGGGCGGCCTGGTGCGGTTCGAACTGCGCGAGGCGAACGTGGGCGAGGACGAGATCGAGGGCCTGCGCGCCGGGCGCTACCTGCGGCTCACCGTCTCCGACGACGGCCCCGGCATCGCTCCCGCCGAGCTCGCGCGGCTGTTCGAGCCGTATTTCAGCACCAAGCAGGGCAACTCGGGCCTGGGATTGGCCGTCGTGCGCTCGATCATCCAGAAGCACGAGGGGCAGGTGGCCGTCGAATCCGAGCGCGGCCGCGGCACGGTCTTCAAGGTCTGGCTGCCGGTCGCGACCTCCCTGCCGGAGCCGCCGCCCGAGCCCGCCGGGCTGGCGTCCTCCACGCCGCGGCGCGTGCTCCTGATGGACGACGAGGAGATCATCCGCGACACGGCCGCGCTGGCCCTGGCGTCGAGCGGCCACGAGGCGACGGTCGTGCCCGACGGCGCCGCGGCGGTGAAGGCCTACGCCGACGCCCACACCGCGGGGCGGCCGTTCGAGGTGGTGATCCTGGACCTCACGGTGCCCGGCGGCATGGGCGGCGAGCAGGCGGTGCGGGAGATTCTGAAGATCGACCCCGCGGCGCGCGTCGTCGTGTCGAGCGGCTACTCGAGCAATCCGGTGATGGCCCGCTTCCGGGATTACGGCTTCTGCGCCGTGGTGCCCAAGCCGTACGAGCTGGCGGGCCTGCTGCGGGCGGTCGAGTTCGCGGCGGTGTCGTCGCGGGCCTGACCACCGGCGGCACCGCCGGGTCCGGCTCGACGCGGGCGGGGCAATGCCCCACGTTGGCGGAAGCACACGCACGCATGTCCACCCGGAGCGACACGGCCGCCGGGCCGCCGCTGATCGACCTTCATCGTCACCTCGACGGCAGCATCCGCCTGTCCACGATGCTCGACCTGGCCGCCCGGCACGGGCTCGAGCTGCCCGGGCGCACGCCCGCCGAGCTGCGACCGCACGTCCAGATCGACGGCGCGGTCGGGGACCTGCTGGCCTTCCTGCGCCGCCTCGACGTGATGACCTCCGTGCTCGCCGACGCGGAGGCGTGCCGGCGCGTCGCGCGCGAGAACGTGGAGGACGCGCGCCGCGAGGGCCTGGCGTACCTAGAACTGCGTTTCAGCCCCTATTTCATGGGCCGGGCGCACCGCCTCGACCTGGGGGACGTGGTCGGCGCGGTCGCGGCCGGCGCGCGCGAGGCGAGCGCGGCGACGGGCGTGAAGGTGAAGCTCATCGGCATCCTGAGCCGCACGTTCGGACCCGAGAGCTGCCGAAGGGAGCTCGACGCGCTCTTGGCGCACCGCGACGAGCTCGTCGCGCTCGACCTGGCCGGGGACGAGAAGAATTGGCCGGCGGAGCTTTTCGCGGAGCACTTCCGGCGCGGGCGCGACGCGGGATGGGCGATCACCGTGCACGCGGGCGAGGCGGGCGGCGCGGCCAGCGTCTGGTCCGCCCTGCGCGAGCTCGGGGCGACGCGGATCGGGCACGGCGTCCGCGCGGTCGACGACCCCCGGCTGCTGGATCACCTGGCGGAGCACCGGATCGGCCTCGAGGTCAGCCTCACGAGCAACGTCCAGACGAGCACGGTGCCGACCCTCGCCGCGCATCCGTTGCGGCGGTTTCTCGAGCGGGGCCTGCTGGCCACGATCAACACCGACGACCCCGGCATCAGCGCCGTCGATCTGCCGCACGAACTCGAGGTCGCCGCGCCTGCGGCGGGGCTGACGCCCGCGCAAGTCGTCCAGGCCCAATGGAACGCGGTGGAGATCGCCTTCCTGTCGCCGGCCGAGCGCGAAGCACTGCGGGCGCGCGCCGGGCGGTCCTGAGGCGCGGCCGGCGGGGCTACCCCGCGGCCGGGAGTCCCGAGCACGAGGCGCCTTCCAGCGCGGCCAGTTCCGACGGGGTCAGCCGGACCGGCAGCGCCGCGAAGCAATCCTCCAGCTGTTCGGGCGTCCGGCTGCCGATGATCGGCGCGACGGGAAACGGGCGCGACCACAGGTACGCGAGCACGATGGCGCTCGGCGGCACGGCCTTGGCCGCGGCGAGGTCGGCCACGATCCGGCCGGCTGCGAGGTTGGGCGGCGTATGGAAGGTGCTTCCGGCGAGGTCCGGCGGCCGACGGTCGGGCGGCAGCGCCAGCTTGGAGAAGAATCCGTTCGCCTGCGCCGTGTACGGCATGACGGGCAGGCCGGTTTCACGGTGAAAGCGCCAGGCGTCGGCGTCGAAGCGCACGAGGGTTTTGTCCGTGGGCGGCCGGGCCGCGGCGCTGCCGAGGCACCAGAGCGGCTGGCTCGCGACGAAGCCCTCCTGGCCCGATTGTCGCGCGTAGGCGTTCGCGGCGCGGAGCCGCGCGGCGGTCCAATTGGACGCCCCGCCGGCGCGGATCTTTCCCTCGCGGCGAAACGCATTCAGCAGGTCGACGAAATGCTCGACCGGCCGGGCCGGATCGTCGCGGTGCAGCCAGTAGAGGTCGATCCCGTCGATCCGCAGGGTGCGGAGGCTGCCCTCGAGATCGTCGCGGATCTCGGCGGCGGACGACCGCGGCGTGCCGAGCGATTCGATGAACGGGTGCGCGCCCTTGGTTGCGACGAGCACGCGATCGCGGTTGCCGCGGGCCGCGAGCCAGTCGCCCAAGACGCGTTCGCTGCGCCGCGTTTCCCCGGGGATCCAGTCGGAGTAAATGCGGGCGGTGTCGACCAGGCCGCCGCCGAGGGAGACGAACCGGTCGAGCAGTGCGGCGCTCGCGGACTCGCTGATCGTGGTCCCGAAATGCGCGCCGCCCAGGCAAAGCGGGGGGACCGCGCGGCCGGTGCCGGGGATCTCGAAGGGCTTCACGCCCCGGTTAATCGTGGCCGAGCCGCCGATAGTCGAGGATTGTGTGGCTGATCCAGCCCGACTCGACGCAGCGCAGGTCGGTGAGCGGCTCGGGCGGGGAGACGTCCTCGCCCTCGGTCCAGATGAGTTTGTGCCGGCCCTCCTCGTCGGCCGGCGTGAAAAGCCCCGGCACGAAGAAATGGGCGGGCACGGTGCGGCGGAGGGGAGTGTCGGGGCGGCACGGATCGGGGAAGTTCAGGTTGTGCACCGTGAAGCTGCGCGGCGGGGTGGCCGAAAGCAGGTCGCCCGCCAGCCGCGCCGCGTGCGCGGCGGAAATGCGGAGCGTGTCGAGCAGCGCCCCCTCGGGCTGGCCGCCGTGCTCCTTGAGCCGGTAATAGATCTCCTCCGACACGTCCTGCGACACGGCCATCGCCGGCAGGCCGTGCAGCGCGCCTTCCCAGGCGCCCGCGACCGTGCCGCTGGCGATGATGAACCCGAGCGTGCAGTTGAACCCGACGTTGATGCCGGAGACGACGCCGTCGACGCAGCTCGGCCCGGGGCCGCCATTCTTCGGGAGCAGGTGGGCGATGGCGATGTTGACGCAATCGGACGGCGTGCCGTCCACGATCCAGGTGGGGCAGCCGAAGCCGCGGTCGACGAGGGCCGATTTCACCGGTCGGCTCCGCGTCTTGGACGCGCCGGTCCAGCTTTGTTCGTTCACCGGCGCCACCACATAGAGCTGGTGGCCGGCGTCGCGCAGGGCGAAGACGAGCGCGTGGAGGAAGAGCGAGTTGATGCCGTCGTCGTTCGTGACGAGCAGTTTCATGGTGCGTATGTCCGCCCACGAAAGGAGCTCGGCCCGGCAAAAGGAAGCGGGAAACGCCGGGCCGGACGGCTAGGAGCGCGGGAGCGGCTCGCGCGTCAGGCCTCGAAGCTCGCCACCTCGACGTCCTGTGCGCAGAGCGGCGCCAGCCGGCGGTCGAGCGCCTGGTAGGGCTCCCGGTGCGCGGCCAGGAACCGGTCCCAGTCCGCCGCCGCCCGCCAGCGGTCGATCGTGAGGTAGAGCCGGCTGTCCGGCGCGGCTTGGATCAGTTCGGTCCCGAGGTAGCCGTCCGCGCGGCGGAACAGCCGCGCCCAGTCGCCGGCGGGCCCGTAGGCCGCCCGAAAATCCTGCTCGCGGCCCGGTGCCACCTGGTAGCGCCAGATGCGGATGTACGGCATCGGCCCATTTCACCGGGCCCGGCCCCGGGGACAAGCGCCAAGCCGGCGCGGCCCGGGCGGTCGACCCGGCCGGACGGACCGGACAGCCTGGGGCCATTCTAACGTAAGAACCCCCGGAAAGGTTGCAGGCGCGGCGAACCCGCGCGAAAGTGCGCGCCGACCTACCCCACCCGGTGACCCGGATGCTACCGACCCTTTTTTCCTGGGCCCTGTCGCGGCATGCGCTGGCGCCCGTGCTGCTCCTGCTCGCGGCGCCGGCGTTCGCGGCCGAGGCGATCACCACCGCGGTCTACTCGCAGGTGGGCAACGGCTATCGCCGGACGAAGGCCGACAACGGGAAGTTCAAGCCCGAGTATTACGCCATCGCCAACGGCGGCGTGTTTCCGGGCACCACGCGCGACCACACGATCGATCGCGTCACCTACCCGGAGGTCGCGGGCCTGATAGCGCAGTTTCTGGCGAAGGAGAACTACTTCCTGGCGAAGGACAAGAAGTCGGCCCAGCTGCTGCTCGTGCTGCACTGGGGAAAGACGATCCCGTACAACGACGCGAACTACTCGATCGCGATGTCCAACGCTTCGGACAGCCGGTCGGGGATGCTGGCTTTGGGCGGCGGACCAGGGACCGTGCCGGATGCGGGCGCCGGACCGTTCGGATCGACGTCGGGCGCGGCGGCGCGGGCGGCGGAGGCGGATTTCGAGATGCGGATGATGATGCTCCTGCAGGAGAACGACGCGCGGGATCGCGCCAACGAGCAGAACGCGCGGCTGCTCGGCTACCTCCGCGAAGTCAACGACCACAACGGCGTGCAGCGGTTCTCGGCTGGTCGGCACCACTTCGACGACCTGCGCGCGGACATCGAGGAGTCGCGCTACTACATCGTGGTTTCCGCCTATGATTTCCGGGAGGCCACGGAGAAGAACAATTTGAAGCTGCAGTGGGTGACGCGCGTGAGCGTGCGCTCGCCGGGCCATGCGTTCGACAAGCAGGCGGCCGCGATGCTCGCGGCGGCGTCGCGCTACTTCGGACAGGAAAGCGGCCGGCTGATCCGGCAGTACACCCCCGAGGGACGCGTCGAGATCGGCGAGACCGAGGTCATCGGCGTCGCGCCGGACGGCCCGGCCAAGGGAAAGAAATGAGCCCGCTCGTCAGGAAATCCCGCGCGGCCGCCGCCGCCGCGCTCGGCCTTGCCGCCGCGCTGCTCGCGCCCGCGGCGGGCGCGCTTTCGGACGGCATCACGACCGCGGTGTTTTCCCAAACCGACAAGGGCTACAAGCGGAAGAAGGCGGTCGACGGCTCCTGGGAGCGGGAGTACTACGCCATGAGCAACGGCGGGATGCTGCCGGGCACCTCCAATGACGTGTCGGTCGACAAGGTCCACTTCTCCGCCCTGGCGGGCTCGCTCGCCGAGCACCTGGCGCGGCAGGGCTACTGGCCCGCCACCGGCGACCGCGAGCCCAGCCTGCTCATCGTGATCCACTGGGGCACGACCATCCCGTTCAACGACGGCACCTACCGCGGCAACATCGAGAACACGGCGGCCGCGATGAACGCTCTCTCTGAGATGAACCGCAACAACCCCGGCATGCAGATGCCCGCCGGCAATGCGGAGCAGCCGCCGCAGTCGGAGATATCCCTCACCGGAAGCGTGCAGGACATGCAGCGCCAGGCCGCGGCCGACGCGGTGGCCAGCCAGATGATCGTCCAGGACATGTTCAACAAGGCCCGCGACGAGGCCAACCTCCGGAACGCGAAGCTCCTTGGGTACATCCAGGAGATCAACGCGGCCAACGGCGTCCAGCGCTTCGCCGGCGGCGGCGACAAGTTCAACGACCTCATCGGCGACATCGAGGAGTCGCGCTACTACGTGATCATCTCCGCCTACGATTTCCGGTCCACCGTCCGGGAGAAGAAGCCCAAGCTGCAGTGGGTCACGCGCGTCAGCATCCGGACTCCCGGCAACAATTTCGGCGACCGCATGACGACCATGGTGGCGAATGCCTCGCGGTACTTCGGCCGGGAGACCGGCCGGCTTGTGCGCCAGTACGAGCGGGAGGGTTCGGTCGAGGTCGGGGAGGCGACGGTGGTCGGCACCGTCTCGGACGACGCCGTGAAGGAGCGCGAAAAGCAGAAGGCAAACCGGTAGGAGCGGCCTTATGGCGCGAGCGGCACGAGGAAGCATGGCGGGCCTGCTGGCCCTTTTCGCCTTCACGGACGGCGCCGCGGCCGCGTCGGACGCGGTCACGACGGCGGTTTACGCGCAGACGGACGGCAGTTACCGCCGGAAGAAGCAGCCGGACGGCTCGCCGGCCCGGGAGTACTACGTCATGAGCAACGGCGGGAAGCTGCCCGGCACGCTGCAGGACCTGCCCCAGCGGAAGCTCCCGTTCGCGACGCTCGCCGGCATCCTGGCCGAGCACCTCGCGCGGCAGAATTATTACCCGGCGCCGAAAAAGGAGGACGCGCAGCTCGTGCTCGTGGTCCACTGGGGCGCCACGATTCCGTTCAACGACGTCAATTACACGACCCAGGTGGGCGCTGCCGGCGGATCCTTCGCGCGGGTGCAGAGCGTGCGCCGCGGCTCCGACGGGCCGGTCGCCGGCCTGAATCCGGCCAACCCCCTGGGCGGCGGCGAGGCCGGCGCCGGGGACGCCCCGCTGCACGTCCTCGAGGAGCAGTTCGAGCAGGACATGATGATGCTGATGATGGAGAACAAGGACCGCGACCGCGCCAACGAGCGGAACGCGCGGCTGCTCGGGTACCTCCGCGAGATCAACGAGAACAACGGCATCCAGCGCTGGGCGGGCGGCGGCGACTATTTCAACGACCTGCGGGCGGACATCGAGGAGCCCCGCTACTACGTCGTGATCTCCGCCTACGACTTCCGGAAGACCGTGGAGCAGAAGGAGGCGAAGCTCCTGTGGGTCACCCGCGTGAGCGTCCGGGCGCCCGGCAACGACTTCGCCGACAGCATCGACGCGATGATCCGCAGCGCCTCGAAGCAGTTCGGCCGCGACAGCGGCCGGCTCCTGCGCCAGTACGAGGACCGGAAGGGCTCCGTCGAGGTCGGCGAGGCGACGGTCGTCGGGACCATCTCGGACGAGGCCGTGAAGGAGCGCGCGAAGAACAAGGGCCGCCCGGAAGGCGCGGCCCGGAAGTAGGGTTGCCGGCCCGTCCGTTTGCGTCCAGGGTAGGCCGAGCCCCCGATGCGCGCCATTCCCCGATCCTGCCTGTGCTTCCTGCTGGTCGCCGGCGCGGCGACGGCCGGCGCCGCCCGCGAGGACGCGGTCACGACGTCGGTCTTCGCCAAGAAGGCCCCCGACTACCGGCGGACCCGCGGCGAACCGGAGTATTTCCGGCTCGTCAACGGCGGCATGCTGCGTGGCACGTCGCGCGACCGGACGATGGCGGCCGTGACGTTCGAGGAGCTGGCGAAGGCCGTGATCGCGCAGCTGGCGCAGCAGGACTACCGCCCCGCGGACGACGAGCATCCCACGCAGCTGCTCATTTTCGTGCACTGGGGGCGGACGGCGCCGTTCAGCGACCTGACCTATGCGGTGGCGCGCGACCAGGTGATGAACGTGCTGAACCAGCGCGATACGCTGCCGCAGGAAATCGCGCAGGCGCAGCCGCTGCGGAACGACGACGGCACGCCCACCAGCGGGTCGCTGATGGCGCCGGACCTGGCGGCGGCGGAGCGGGAGCGACTGGGCGACGAACTGAGCGCGGGCCTGACGACGCTGGAGATGTTCAACCGGCAGCGGGAGGAGGCGAACCTCTGGAACGCCCGCCTGCTGGGCTACATCGACGAGATCAACAAGCGCAACGGACCCGCGCGGTGGGCGGGTGGCGGCGCCTATTACGACGACCTCATCACGGACATCGAAGAGCCCCGGTATTACGTGATCCTCTCCGCCTACGATCTGGCGCAGACCAACCGCGACGGGCGGCCGAAGCTCCAGTGGGTGACGCGGATCAGCATCCGGACGCAGGGCAATCGCTTCGACGACAAGGCGGTCGCGATGCTGGCGGCGGCGACGAGATATTTCGGACGGGACAGCGACGGCCTCGTCCGCCGCTACGAACGGACCCCCGTGGTCGAGATCGGCGAGGCGACGGTGGTGGGCATCGCGCCGGCGTCCGAGATCGAAGACGACGAGCCGCGTGCGGCCGAGGCCGCGGCCCGGCGGCCATGAATCGCGCGGGGCAGTCAATTGCGCTGTCGATCGGCCTCCTGCTCGGCCCCGTCTGGCTTCATGGGTCCCGCGACGCGCTGACGACCGCGATCAGCGGCATGGTGCACCGCGGGCATCTCCGCCAGAAGGGCGACGATGGGAAGTGGCGGCGCGAGGAGTATGTCCTGCTCATGGGCGGACAGGTGCCGGGCACGATCGCCGACGCATCGGTGCGGGCCGTTGATTCCCCGACGCTGGCCGGGGCGATCGTGCGCGAGCTGGCGCGGCAGAACTATCACTTCGCCCCCGACAGCCAGTCCGCCCGGCTCCTCATCCTCGCGCACTGGGGGAAAACGGTCATCCGCCCGCATGCGGAGCTGATCGGCACGGTCAGCCCGTCTTCCTTCAGCTCGTCGGACGACCTCGCGCTCCTGGATTTCCAGCAGGAGCAGCTGGACAAGGAGGCTCGGAGGAATGCCGAGCTGCTCGGTCTCGGGGAGGCCCATCGCCACCCGGCATCGAGCTGGATGCGCCTGTACGACAACGAGACGCTCTTCGGTCCGCGGTACTACGTCATCCTCTCGGCCTACGATCTCGGGCGCGTCGCCGCAGGGGAAAAGAAGCTCCTCTGGCGCACGCGCATGAGCATGTCCGCGTACAACGACAAGTTCGACGACAAGTTCATGCAGATGCTGGCTAGCGCCTCCCGGCACTTCGGCCAGGCGACAAGCAGCATGATCCAGCAGTACAGCGAGCCCGAGGTGATCATCGGCACGCCGGAGGTCCTGGGCATCGCGCCGGCGCTCCCGCCGAGGCCGGCGCCCGAGCCCGCGAGGAAGTGACGGCGGAGCACCCCGGCGGAGCGCTTTCGCGTCACCGGGGAGATGGCGCCGCCTCCGGGCGGCGTCGTCCCCGGCAAAGAAAAAGCCGCGACCGAAGTCGCGGCTTGAACAAACCGGCGGGCGGAGACGCGATGGATTACGACTGCGCCGGAGCCGCGGCCTCGGCCGGGGCGCCTTCGCCGCCCTGCTTCTGGCCCTCGAGCTCCTTCATCGCGGCGCGGCGGCTGAGGCGGACCTTGCCGGACCGCTCGTCGATGCCGATGCACTTCACGGTGATCGAGTCGCCGACCTTCACGACGTCCTCGGTGCGGCGCACGCGGAAGTCCGCGAGCTCGGAGATGTGCACGAGGCCTTCCTTGCCGGGCATGCATTCGACGAAGGCGCCGAACTCCTTGGTGCCCGTCACGCGTCCGGTGTAGATCTTGCCGATCTCGATCTGGGCCCCGCCGCCGCAGAGGGCATCGATCTCCTGCACCGCCCGGTTCATCGCGTCGGCGTTGTTCGAGTAGATGAACACCTTGCCGGAGTCGTCCTCGGCGATGTCGATCTGCGCGCCGGTCGTCTCGGTGATGCGCCGGATGGTCTTGCCGCCCGGCCCGATGAGCAGGCCGATCTTCTCGGGATCGATCTGGATGGTCTGGATGCGCGGCGCGAACGTGCTGAGGTCCTTGCGCGGGGCGGGGAGCGCCGCGAGCATGACCTTCAGGATCTCGATGCGGGCGTCGCGCGCCTGCATGATGGCGGTCCGGGCGATCTCGAAGGGCAGGCCGTTGATCTTGAGATCGAGCTGGAAGCCCGTGATGCCCTTGGTCGTGCCGGCGAGCTTGAAGTCCATGTCGCCGAAGTGGTCTTCCTCACCGAGGATGTCGGTGATGGTCTTCCACTTCGCGATCGAGCCGTCCGGGGCGTTCTCGGTCATGAGGCCGCAGGAGATGCCGGCGACGGGGGCGATGATCGGGACGCCGGCGTCCATGAGGGCGAGGCAGCCGCCGCAGATCGAGGCCATCGAGGTCGAGCCGTTGGAGGCCATGATCTCGGAGACGACGCGGATGGAGTAGGGGAACACGTCCTCGGGCGGGAGCACGGGGACGAGCGAGCGCTCGGCCAGCGCGCCGTGGCCGACCTCGCGGCGGCCCGGGCCGGTGAACCGGCCGGTCTCTCCCACGGAGAACGGGGGGAAGTTGTAGTGGAGGATGAACGACTTGGACGTCGCGCCGCCGGTGAGGCCGTCCATGTCCTGGGCTTCCTTGGTGGGCCCGAGGGTGACGAGGGCGATGTTCTGGGTGTCGCCGCGCTGGAACATCGCCGTGCCGTGGACGCGGGGGAGGACGCCGACCTTCGCATCGAGCGGGCGGAGGTCCTTCTCGCCGCGGCCGTCGGCCCGCACGCCCTTCGACAGGACGGTGTGGCGGTAGGCCTTGTACTGCAGGTCCTCGAACACAACGTTCAGGTCGACGTCGGTGAACTTGCCTTCGCCGAGCTTGGCCGCGAGAGCGACCTTGGCCTCCTCCTTGAGCATCTTGACCGCGAGGCTGCGGGCGGCCTTCTCCTTGCCGAAGATGGCGGCGGAGATGCGCTCCGCGGGAACGACCTCCTCGATGATGGCGCGGGCCTCGGGCGTGGCGCCGACGAGCGCGAAGCTGGCCTTCGGCTTGCCGCACCGGGCGACGAGCTCCTCGATGGCCGCGATGATCGGCTGGATGGACTGGTGGCCGAACTCGAGGGCCTTGATGAACTCCTCCTCGGGCAGCTGGTCGGCCGAGCCCTCGATCATCAGCATGTCCTTCTTGTTGCCGACATAGATCAGGTCGAGCGACGAGCTGAACATCTGCTCGATGGTCGGGTTGGCGACGAACTGGCCGTCGATGAGGCCGACGCGGACGGCGCCGATCGGTCCGCCCCACGGGATGTCGGAGATGGCGAGCGCCGCGCTGGCGCCGTTGACCATCGCGATGTCCGAGTCGTTGACCTGGTCGGCCGAGAAGAGCTGGCCGATGATCTGGACCTCATTGAGGAAGCCCTCGGGGAAGAGGGGGCGGCACGGGCGGTCGCAGAGGCGGGAGATGAGGATCTCGCGCTCCGTCGGGCGGCCCTCACGCTTGAAGTAGCCGCCGGGGAAGCGGCCGGCCGCGGCGTACTTGTCGCGGTAGTCGACGGTGAGCGGGAAGAAGTCCTGGCCCGGGCGCATGGTCTGCGCGACGCAGGCGGTGACGAAGACGTTGGTCTCGCCGACGTTGACGTTGACGGCGCCGTTGGCGAGCGAGGCGATGGAGCCGGTGGAGAACGTGATCCCGAGGCCCGGGACCGTGACGTTATGTTTCTGGTTCATTTGCTATTTCGGATGGCTGATGTCGGAAGAGCCGGCGCTAGGCGCCGGCTTGCGTCCCGCCGGCAACGGCCGGCGTGGCGCGGGGTGGGTTGGATCCGGTTTCGGATCTCGGAATCAGCTCCCGAGAAATTTCGGATTACGGCTCCCGAGGGAAACGTGCCGGGGACGGCGCGTGCCACCATGGAGAAGTAAGCGGAAATGTCCCGAGTCGGCTGGTTCCTGGAGAACAAAGGGCGGCCCGTCGGTGGGCCGCCCTCGTGAAAGTCGGTTACTTGCGGAGGCTGAGCTTCTGCAGCAGGTCGTTGTACTTCGCGAGATCCTCGCGCTTGAGGTAGTCGAGGAGCTTGCGACGGCGGCTGGCCATTTGGAGCAGGCCGCGGCGGCTGTGGAAGTCCTTGCGGTGCGTGCGCAGATGCTCGGTCAGGTGATTGATCCGGGCAGTGAGCAGCGCGATCTGGACGTCGCTGGAGCCGGTGTCCTTCTCGTGGGTCTTGAACTGGGCGATGACGTCTGACTTAACGGGGGCTTGTGACATGGTTTATGTGGTTGATGACGCGGTCTTTGAGATGGAGCCCCGCGTTTGCAGGACCCGTGTCACCCGCTTGGTGGGCCGGCGACACCGTTAGTAGCCCGGTTGCCCGGACTGACCGTGGTGGGAACCCGCGACCGCAGGTTTCCACTAACGCAAGCCGCCATTAACCAAACGGCCCCGAGGTCGGGCAAGCGTTATTTTCAGCGTCTTCATGAGACGGAATGGCCCGGATTCTGGCCTTCCGCCCGGGGCGTCAGCCGGCCCGCAGGGTGATGCCTCGAATCTCCGCGCAGCCGGGAAGTTTGCGGAGGCGGGCGAGGATTTCGAGCCGGTGGTGAAAGAGCTCCTGCCGGACCACGCCGTGCGAGCAAAGCACGAGGAGCTGGCCGCGTTCGACCACGACCGGGTGCGAATAGGTGGCGTTGCCGATGCCGACCAGCTCCGCCCACTTCTCCCGGATGCTGTGTTCGAGCGAATCGTGGCTGATGCGGTATTTTACGAGGAGCTCGTCGATCAGCGCGCCCACGTCCTGCGCTTTCCGGCGTTTCGTCCGCGTCCGGTCCTCCGGCACCCCGCGCAGGCTGGCGATGAGGTTCTCCACCTCGCGCGAGAATTCCTTGGGTTCGTTGGCCACCAGGGAAGGGACAACCACAGATGCGCGCGGATGAACACAGGTTTTTTGGAAAGCTGATCCCCGAGGCCAATAAGGCCGCAGCGCCCTTGCTCCGGCCGAAGCCGGCCGCTCAGCGTGTCTCCACGAGCGGAGCGAGCTGCACGCCGTGCGGCTCGAGGGCGCGTTGCAACCGGTCGCGCACGGCGGCGTAAGTGGTTCCCGCGGGCAGCTTCACGGCTTTGCCGGCCACGTCGGGCAGGGGGGCGAAGCCCGTGGCGAGCCCGGCGCGCTCGAGCCACGCAGCGTCACCGTAGACCGCCTCGCCCTCGATCATTACCAGCTGCACCGCCGCCGGCGAGGCGGTCACCAGCGCCTCATGCGGCCGGGTGGCGTCGCCCGCGATCACCAGGAGG
This sequence comes from Opitutaceae bacterium, assembly GCA_035626915.1. GTDB lineage: Bacteria > Verrucomicrobiota > Verrucomicrobiia > Opitutales > Opitutaceae > Didemnitutus. Next base: position 39,553 of record DASPMS010000071.1, on the reverse strand, counting down.
TCGGCGCGGAGGCCTGCGCGGATCGCGCCGACCTCGTCGTCCACGCCGGCGATGTGGGCGGCCGTCGTCGTCGCCATGGCCACCAGCTGCGCCGGCGTCAGTCGCGGCTCCGGCTGGGCCTGCGCCCAGCGCCAGGCGTAACCGAGCTCCTCCAGGAGAGTGGCGCTGCCCGTGAGCGCCCAGTCTGGCCCGAGCGCGACCTCGACTCCCGCGGCGAGCGCGGCGGCGACGTCCGTGGTGCGGCCGTAGAGTTCCATCTGGCAGCGCGGCGACCAGACCAGGGCGACATTCCGCTCCTGCATGATGCGGAACTCCGCGGGCCCGAGCGCGAGCCCGTGCACGATGGCCGTCCGGGCGGCTAACAGTCCCTGCCGGTCCAGCGTCGCGAATTCGCCTCGCGACTGCTCGTCCACCCCCTCCGCCGCGTGCACGAGATAGGCCTCGAAGCGCGCCTTCGCCATGGTCGGGACAAGCTCCTTGAGCTCCCGCTCATTGGGCAGGTTCACCGAGTTCCACAGGTGCTGCCCGTCCGAGTCGAGCCGCCCATAGAATCCGGAGTCATGGTCGAGGTTCCGCACGAGTCCCTTGATGCAGTCGGCGTTGCGCGTGCCGACGACCGACGTCGTCCCGCCCGCGAGCGCTCGCAGCTCGCCGTAGAGGTTCATGTCGCAGAACACGGTTTCGCGCAGCGCGTTGAACGGAGCGACGATTTTTGCGCGATAGAAGGGGTCGCGCCTCCACTCGTAGCGGCTCGAGAAATGCCGCGGCGGCGCCCAGCGGGGAAAGATGTTCCACGGCACGTGATTGTGGAGGTCGACCAGGCCGGGGAAAATGATGCCGCCGGTCGCGACCGACTGCGCGTGCTTCGCGGAGGGCCGGGTCTCGTGCACGACGGTGATCCGGCCGTTGTCGATCTCCACCCAGCCCGGCGAGAGCACGCGATCGGGCGTCACCACCGTTCCCTCCAGGAGCAGCCGCTCGGCCGAGGCTTCCCGCGCCAGGACCACCGCGACGAGGAGGGCCGCCGCTAAAGATCGGGTGCGGCCGCGGGGCGAGAAGGAGCGGAAGCGCATGGTCCGGCGGCACGACGCTGCCGACGGCTCCCGATCGTCGCAAGCCAGGAGTCGGCCGCGGTCCCCGGGTCAGCCGGCCTGGTCCAGCCAGACCAGCATCGCCGCCAGGCCGGTGGCGCCGACCGCGATGATCCACATCGCGGAGATGCCGCTGCGGTCGGTGCGGTCGAGGCAGGAGATCCGCGGATTTGCCGGATCGTGGAAGACCTCGACCTCCTGCCCGGGCGCATAGCGGGCGACGAAGGCGGTCTGTTCCTTGAGGCCCCAGAACCAGTCCCCGCACAACCGCGGCGTGGACCCGATGAACCGCTCGCCGTTCACGGTGTATTCGTACCGCACGCGGAAATGCCTGCCGTTCCGGACCTCGTCGCGGTACTCGACGCTTTCGAGGATCGTGCCGCGCACGCCGGGCCACCACAGCGCGCGGTTGAACGCGAGGGTCCGCCGCGCCGCCTGGAAGGCGAACCAGCCGCCGGCTCCGAAGCCGACGCAGATGGCGAGCAGGCTCTTGGGGCTCATGCGGCGGAACCTAAGGCGCGGCCGAGGCGGGGGAAGGCATTATTACGCGAAAAAGGCATGGTCCGCGTCACTCCTTCCACCCGGGCAGCGAAAGGATGGTCATGTAGTTCGAGTAATTGTGCAGCGGGTTGCGCCGGGGCGCGTACAGGCGGCCGGACTTCGGATTGTCGTCCTGGGTGTAGATCCAGATCTCGAACGGGTCCCACGTGATGATCTCGTCACGGCCGTCGCCGGTGACGTCGAGCACGGCGGACGCCATGTCGGGATGGCCGTCGGCCGGGAAGCGCACGGCGCGCCGGCCCCAGCCGTCGTACATCCCGCCCTCCTCGGAATTCGTGGACAGCAGCCAGAGCTCGCCGGCCCGGCCGGTCCAGTTCACGGGATGCACGGCGCTCCCGTGCTGCACCGGCTCGAATTCGTGGTAGATCTCCATGTCGGCGTTGAGGAGGAACGTGATGCCCTGCGTGGCCCAGAAATCGATCGCCACGATCTCGAGGCCGGGGAGGTCGGGCCGGTAATCGGCCACGGAGACGTCCTGCGTGTGGCCGATGTGGTGGCGCTTGAGAATCTGCCCTTTCAGGTCCGTGAAAAAAAGGCCCTCGTCGCTCGCCGCGGTGATCAGCACGGGCGCGGCCTCGTCTTTCAGCCGGACGATCGAGACGCCGTCCGCGTGGTCCTGGATCTTGTCCTCGTTGGTCCAGAGCTTCCGGCCGTCAGGACTGAGCAGGGTGTAGCCCACGACGATCTCGTCGCGGCCGTCGCCGTCGACGTCGTGCGGGAACGGGTAGTGACCCGTGTTGAGGCTCGCGGACCAAAGGAGCTCCAGCTGCTCGTTGTAGGCCCAGACGTTCCGGTAGCGGTCCTTGATGACGAGGTCGGCCTTGCGGCCGGTGCCGCGCAGATCGGCGAAGACCAGGCTGTCGCCGAGGATCCGATCGTAGCGCGGCGCGCGCCCCGCCGCATCGGGCCGGGCGGCCGGCGTCGGAGCCTTGCGCTTCGTCACGCCGGTGGCGCCGTCCGCGACGACGATCTCGAAGTCGCGGCAATACACGACCTCGTTCCGGCCGTCGCCATCGAGGTCGTGGATCTGGAAGGCGACGTCGTTGGTCAGCAGCGTCTGCCAGCGGTCGGGCCGGCCGTTCTGCCACAGGATGTTTCCCTCCAGGTCGATCGCGGTGAGGCAGCCGACCTCCGAATGGCTGTCGGTCGGCCCATGATGCCGCATCTGGCAGATGAGGAGGTCGGTCTTCCCGTCGCCGTTCAGGTCGCCGAAGCGCAGGTTCCGGCCCGTGCCGAATCCGCGCGTCTGGATCTTTTTCCACACCGTGGGCTGGGGATTCTCCGCCTGGAGGGCGCGCTCCTGGGCGTCCGCCGCCGCGCGCGCGGCGCGGAAGCGCCCGTGGGCGTCGGGCGGGGCGGACACGCGCACCGGATGAAACTTCGCCGGGACATCCGAGGTGAACCCGACGCGGCCGGCGGAGAAGGCGGCGTCCTGCGCCTCGAGCGTGACGCGCCCGCCCAGCTCCGCGCGCAGCCGCCCGCCGGCCGCGGCGATCTTCACGGCGAGCGTCTCACCCGGCCGCCAGGTGAACGGCCGCTCGGCGAGGACCGTCTCGTTGAGCGCGCGGAAGCCGGTCCCGCCCTGCACCTTCTTGAGGATGGCCCGTTGTCCGATCACCCCCGCGAAATAGTAGGCGCGGTCGTGTCGATAGAGGAACACGACGCCGCTCTGGGCCTCGTCGGATTCCGGCGTGAAGGCCGTCTCGAACGTGTAGTCGGTCCAGAGGGGGTCGCCGGCGACGAGCATCAGGTGCGCATAGGCCCGCTCGGCGGCGACGTTGGTGTACGACTGCCACATCACGCGCCGGCCGTTTTCCTCGATGAGGCGCCACGCGCGCTGCGAGCCGTCGCTGCGGAAGTTCGACACGCTCCAGTGGCCGCGCGGCGCGGTGGCCGGTAGGTAGTGGTATTCCGCCTGCGCGCCGATGACGCCCCCCGAGATCATCCCGGGCGTGAGATCGCGAAAATCGTCCTCCAGCAGGACGACGTCGGCGGCGCGGCCGCAGGCGGGGAGCAGGATCAGGAACGCGGCGATGCGGTGGAGCGGGGTCATCGTGGGCGGGCGGCGGAGGTGGGATGAAGGGGAACGCGAAGCCCGGCAAAGCGTGGAACCCTCCGCGCGGCGAGCCGCCCGGGCGGGGCGCAATTTTCCCTCCCGGGCGTCATCAGGCCGGCGTCGCGGAGTCGTACGGTGCGATCGCGCCGCGGCGCGCGGCCACCCACTCCCCGAGGCGGCAGGCGCGGGCGAGCAGCCGCGCGGGATCGTCCTCGCCGAGCACCAGCCCGGCGACGAGGGCCGCGAGAAACGCGTCGCCGGCGCCGATGGTGTCGACCACGGCGACGGAGCGCCCCGTCTCCCAAGTCCACTCGCCCTGGCGGAGGAACCCGGCGCCATGCGCGCCGGCCGTGACGCAGACCGTGCCGCAGCCCGAGGCCGCCGCGATCGCGCGCGCGTGCCCTTCCTCGCGCCCGAAACCCGGCTCCCCCCCGGCGAAGCGCGCCGCCTCGGCCTGGTTCAGCTTGATGAGGCTGGAGCGGCGGGCGACGTCCCGGACCACCGCGAGATCGTCGAAGGGCGGCCGCAGGTTGACGTCGAAAACGCGCCACGGCTCGGGCGCCGCGCTGCGCTCGGGCCGCGCGCAGGCGATGGCGAGCAGCCGGTCCAGCGCGGCGCGGTTGTACGTGGAGCGGAGCGCCAGGGAGCCGTACACGATCGCCCGGGCGCCGTGGGCGGCCCGCACGGAATCCTCGCCCGGGGTGATCTGGTCCCACGCCACGCTCCCGGCGATCTCGTACTGCGCGTCGCCGCCCGCGCCGAGCGCGGCGCGCACGTAGCCGGTGGGCAGGCCCTGGTGGCGGGTAAGGCCAGTGACCTCGAGCCCCTCGTGCCGCACCCGCCGGGCCAGCTCGTCGCCAAGCAGGTCGCGGCCGATCGCGGAGACGAGGTGCGCATGCACGCCGCGCCGCTGGAGATGGCAGGCCACGTTGAACGGCGCGCCGCCCGGGTAGAGCGCGTCGGGCAGGAAATCCCAGAGGATTTCGCCGAAGCACACGACGGTGGGGCGGGAATCGGGCATGGGGCCAGGAGCAAGGCGGGGGGCGGTGCGGCGGCGGACCCGCGGACGGGACCCCCCGGACCTCGGGTCAGGACGGCGATGCCACGTTGCAGGTTGCGGATGCGGAGGCAACCCCGGGGAATGTCAGGGAGCGGGCGAAATCGTCGGGTCCGGGGCCGCCGAAGTGCGCCGCGAACCGGGCCCGCCGCCCCGATGGTGGAAAGGAGCAGGGATCCGGACGGGCTAGGCCTCGCCGAGGGACCTCGGGTCGACCTCGACCTCCTGGCACGCGCGGATGAACGAGGCGGCGGACCACGCCTGGTACGCCTTGCCCATCGGGCGGCCGGTGGTGCCGTGGGCCCATTCGTTGAATTCCCACTCCTGGTTGAGCCCGAGCTGGTTCAGGCGCGCGAGCCGCACCAGCTCGCGGCACGCGACCTCGTGGAAGCCGATCCGGTGAATGTACCGGACCCAGAGCCCGCCGATGAACGGCCAGACGCCGCCGTTGTGATAGTGGTGCGGCAGATTGAGCAGGTTGACCGTGTAGTAGGCGCGCCAGTCGGGGTCGCCCGCCTGCACGACCGGATAGAGGTTCGAGACGGGCCAGGGCTGGTTCACGCCGACGCCCCACATGAAACGGAAGGCGGTGCGCGCGCGCTCGAGGTCGAGCAGGTTCATCAGGAACGCGAGGAGGTTGCCCAGCACGTCGCAGCGCCAGTTGAACGCGAACGGCGTGATCTCGGCCAACAGGTACTGCGTGTCGCCGAGCGCGAACTGCCGGTCCGCGAACCGGTGCGGCCGGCGGTCGGCCTCCTCGGGGATCTTGGTCGTGGTCCAGAACGCCTCGAGGATGCGGCCGCGGATGCGCTGCGACCAGCGGAGGTAGTCCCCGGCGCGGTCGAACTGCCCCATGAACTCGAGGATCCGGCCGTAGCAGACGTTGGCGCGGAACCAGAGCACCTCGTCGTACAGGACGTTGTACGAGCGGCCGAAGAGGTCGGTCCAGTCGCCCGCCTCGGGGATCTCGAGCAGCCCGTCGTTGTTGCTGTCCTGCGCGCTGAGCCAGTTCATGACCGTCTGCAGCCGCCCGGCATGGCGGTACAGCAGGGAATAATCCTTCGTGGCCGCGCAGTAGTTGTACACGGCGATGATCACCCAGAGGCCGCTGTCGATCGAGGCGATGTTGCCCACGCCGGAATAGTCCGGGACGCCGTCGTCGATGCGGACGTTGGCGGGAATCTGCCCGGTCGGCGTGGTCGCGCGCAGGAGCGTCTCGAGCGTAGCCAGCTGCGCGGCCCGGATGTCGGGCTCGTCAAGGTGGATCGTGTGCGCGACCGTGAACCCGCCGTCGCGCGCCCAGACGCTGCGGTAATTCGCGTCGGTGCCCGTGACGGTGTTGTCGCCCAGCGAGCAGGCGGAGAAGCCGAGCGGCGTGATGTTCTTGCGCAGTGCGACCAGGGCGCGGTCGTAGGCGGTGACGAGCAGGGACTTGTCCTCCGCGCTGATCGCGCCGAGCCGCGTGCCGGTGAAGAGCATGCGGAACTCGGGCGCCATCGAGTCCCGCGTCTGGCGGGTCCGCTCCAGCGACGGGAGCTGCGCGACGACGCCGTGGTGGTGCAGGCCGTCGAGCACGCCGTCGGCGAGGATGGACCGCGAGTGATACGTGGGGATCTCGACCGTGGCCTCGAAGAGCTCGGGCTGCGCGTTCTCCACGATGATGCCCCGGACGCCGGGCAGGCGGAACATGCTGGCGTCGTTGCCCGTGTCGCCCGCGACGAGGACCTGCTCGAGGGGGACGCCGAGCCGCTCGCAGAGCCACGCGAGCGCGCCGCCCTTCGTGGCGTTGCGCGGGAGCACGTCGAGGTCGCGGGAGCTCGAGTACACGATGTTCACCGTGAGGCCGGCGGCGACGAGCTGCTCGCGCAGGGCGCGGATGGTGCCGCGGGGCGCGAAATTGAGGAACCACGAGGACTTGAACTCGTGCTGGAACTCGGCCGGCTGCTCCTTGATGCCGGGGATGCGGGAGGTGATCTCGCGCACCAGCGCGAGGTCCCAGCCCTGGGCGAGGTGCGAGGTGAAATCCTCGAGAATCCGCCCGGCCTGGACGTCGAACACCTGGGTGCCGACGCCGCCGATGTAGTATTCCGCCGCCGGGAGCGTCCCGTCGTCCACGAAGCGGCGGAGGTCGTCGATCAACCGGCCGCTGTTGTACACGAGCAGCGGGCGGTCCCCGTCGAGGGATTCCCACACGGACTTGAACCGCGTCGCCGCCTCGGGATTGCCGAGGAGGGTGCCGTCGAGGTCGGAGCTGAAGACCTTGACGGGCGGCGGCGGGCGGGCGGCCTCGGACGGGGGCGCGCCGGAAGGGCGGCTGCCCTCCGTCCCCCGGACGGCGCCGCCGCCGTCAGTCGCCGTCGTTCCAGGGTTCGTCCCACTCATTGTCGGTGAAGGCGAGGGCGGTGGCCCGCTGCTCGATCAGGCTGACGAGCTGCTGGGCGATGCCGGTCCAGGTGAACAGGCTCCGCGCCTTGTGCGCCCCCATCCGCGCGAGGCGGTTTGAGAGCCGCGGGTGGCGGAGGATCTTCACGATGGAGATCCCGAGATCCTCCTTGTCGAAGGTGTCGGCGTAGAGCGCGTGGCGCCCGAAGGTGACGGCCCGGAACAGCCCGCCGTGCGTCGTGACGACGGTCGGCGTGCCGCAGGCCATCGCCTCGATCGCCGTCATGCCGAACGGCTCGTAGCGGCTGCTGAGGACGAACACGTCGGCCGCGCGGTAGTAGTCCGCCAGCTCGGTGTCGGCGACAAAGCCGGTGAACTTCACGCGCTCGCCCAGGCCGTGGAAGGCGACGCGGCGCTGCAGGCCGTCGTAGATCTTCTGCTCGCGCTCGTTCAGCGACGTGCCGCCGACCGCGAGGATGAGATCGGCGTCGAGGATGCGCGGCGCGACGACGGAAAACGCGTCGATCAGCAGGTCGTAGCCCTTGTTGTTCGCGATCCGGCCGAGCGCCAGCACGATGCGGCGGCCCTCGAACCCGAGGCGCTGCCGGATGGCCGTGCGGCTGGCCGCGCTGACGGGGAAGAACCGGTTGTCGTCGTAGCCCGGGGGGATCATGTGCACGCGCTCGGATGGCGCGCCGTAGTCCTTCACGATCATGTCGAGCTGGTCCGGCGTCGTCGCGATGACCTCCTCGCAGCTGCTGTAGAGCAGCGTCTCCTCGTTGATCCGCTGGGTGAAGTTGTACTTCCGCTCGAAGTTCGCCGCGTCCTCCGGGGAGTCGCGCTCCATGAGCTGCTTTTTCCAGAGGCCCAGCGAGTGCGGCGTGTGGATGTGCGGCACGTTGAGGGCCTCGGCCAGCCGGCGCGTGGCGAAGCCGGCGTCCCAATAGTGGCTGTTGAAGAACTGGTACTGGAGGCGGTGCTGCTTGATGAAGCGCAGGGCGTTCTCCGCCCACTCGGCCAGGTGCAGGACGAGGTATTCCTTGTCGTGGAAATTGCGGCCCCCGCACGGCACCCGGATGACGCGCACCCGCTCGTTCACCACGTCGAGCGGCGGCTGGTCCTCGAACTGGCGCGTCCAGATGTCGACCTCGAAGCCGAGCTGCGCGAGTTTCTTGGCCAGCTCCAGGACGTACACGACCTGGCCGCCGGTGTCGGCCGCCCCCAGCGGCGGCTCGGCCGCGACGTAGCCGTGGGTGGACACCATGCCGATCCGCGGGAGGGTGGACTCGGGAATGCTGACGACGGACATGAACTGGATGGGTTGGGCCCCCGCGCACGGAGTCGCGGGCGGAGGCGGTGAGCGTTGACGCGGCCGTGACCGCGGTCCCGGAGAGTCCGGGACGGTGACGCCGCTCACGAATCCGATCTCAGGTGCAACGAGACGAAACACGGGCGTCGAAACGTGAGCGACCCCGTGTCTACGGAAAGGTTCATCTGCGCTCCTGCCAAGGCGGAATTTTGACGGGGTAAAAAAGTTTTCGGGAACTTTTGGGCGGGCCGGCGATGCGGCGAAGGCTGTCCGCGCCGGCCCTTCGATCCGCGCCTACGCCAGCGCGGCGCGCAAAATCTCCGCCGGGTGGCGGGCGATGCGCCCCGTGGCGTCCTTGATCTGGTGCCGGCAGCTCGTCCCCGGCGCGCACACGAGCGCGTCGGCCGGCGTCGCGCGCACCGCGGGGAACAGCACCAGCTCGCCGATCTGCTGGGAGATCCCGAAATGCTCGGCCTCGTAGCCGAACGATCCCGCCATGCCGCAGCATCCCGACGGGATCAGCCGGACGTCGTGGCCGGCGAGGCCGAGGGCCTGGACGGTGGGATTGAGCGAGGACAGCGCCTTCTGGTGGCAATGGCCGTGCAGGCGGACGACGCGCGGTTCCTGGCGGAACGCCTCGCGGCGGATGCGCCCGGCGGCGGCCTCCCGGGCGATGAACTCGTCGAAGAGCAGCGCGTGCCGGGCCAGCTCCTGTGCGGCCGGCTTGAGGCCGGACGGGACGAGATCGGGATACTCGTCGCGGAATCCGAGCAGCGCCGACGGCTCGAGCCCGACCAGCGGGGCGTCGGCGCGGACGATCCCGTGGAGCAGCTCGACGTTCCGCGTGGCGAGCCGCTGCGCGTCGCGCACCAGGCCCTTGGACAGGTGGGCGCGGCCGCTTTCGACGTGTTCCGGAATCAGGACTTCGTAGCCCAGCCGCTCGAGCAGCTCGATCGCCGCGATGCCGACCGGCGTGTCATGATAGTCGGTGAACTCGTCGCAGAAGAGGTGGACGCGGAGCCGGGCGCGCCCGTCGCCCGGGGGATGGCGCTCGCGCGCGCGCGCGCGCCGCGCGTGCCAGGCGCGCAGCGTGGTCGCATGCAGGAGGGGCAGGCTCCGCCGCGGCGCGAAGCCGGCCAGGCGCTTGAGCCAGCGGGACGTGTCGGGCGCGGTGACGAGGTAGTTGTGCAGCCTCGGAAAGCGGGCGGCCACGCGCATGGCCGCGCCGAAGTTCGCGATGAGGCGCGAGCGGAACGGCACGCCGTGGGCGTCGTGGTAATGCTGCTGCCACTCGGCCTTCAGGCGGGCGAGGTCGACGTTCGACGGGCACTCGGCCTTGCAGCCCTTGCACGACAGGCAGAGGTCCATCACGCCGGCCACCTCCGCGGAATCCCAGGGGTTCGTGACGTCGCGCGGGTGGGTGAGCACCTGGCGGAGCATGTTGGCGCGGGCGCGCGTCGTGTCGCGCTCGTCCCGGGTCGCCATGTAGCTCGGGCACATCGTCCCGCCCATCAGGTGCGACTTGCGGCATTCGCCGACCCCGGTGCACGCCTCGGCCGCGCGCAGCACCCCGAGCGTCGCGGAAAAGTCGAAGAGCGTCCGGACCTCGCGCGGCGCGTGGCCGGCCTCGTGCCGGAGGTGGGTGTCCATCGGCGGCGTGTCGACGATCTTGCCCGGGTTGAGCAGGTTGAGGGGGTCGAAGGCCGCCTTCACGCGGCGCATGAGCGCGTAGCAGGCGTCGCCGACCATGAAGCGGATGAACTCGCCCCGCAGCCGGCCGTCGCCGTGCTCGCCGGAGAGCGAGCCCCGGTATTTCTTCACGAGCGCCGCGACGTCGGTGGCGATCTCCCGGAACATCCGCCGCCCGCGCTCCGTCTTGAGGTCGAAGAGCGGCCGGGTGTGCAGCTCCCCCGCGCCGGCGTGCGCATAATAGACGCAGCTGATCCCGTACTTGCCGCGCATCAGCGCGTCGAACTCGGCGATGTAGGCGGGGAGGTCCTCGACGGCGACGGCGGTGTCCTCGACCACCTCGCGCGGCTTGGCGTCGCCCACGACGTTGTTCATCAGGCCCTGGCCGGCGCGGCGCAGGTCCCAGACGCGCTGGGTGTCCGCGCCCCAGACGACGGGGAACGCGTAGCCCAGCCCGGCGGCGCGGAAGTCGGCCTCGAGCGCGGCGAACTCGCGCGCGACATGCGCGGGGTCGGCATGGCGGAGCTCGACGACCAGGACCGCGCCGGGGTCGCCGACCACGAAGAACCGGTTCTTCGCCTGCTCCAGGTTCGCCTTGGTGCACTCGAGGATGTGCCGGTCGATGAGCTCGCATCCGAACGGCCGGCGGCGCATCGCAGCCAGCGTCGCCGCGAGGGCATCGGGCACGCTCGCAAAGTGCGCGCACATCAGCGCGCCCGGCGGGGGGAGGGGCTCGGCGTTGAGCTCGAACTCGACGCCGAGGAACAGCGTGCCCTCCGAGCCGGCCAGGAGACGACAGAGGTTGAACGGCTTCGCCGCCGCCGGGTCGAACACGGCGCAGTCCATCAGCGCGTCGAGCGCGTAGCCGGTGTTGCGGCGCGTGACGGACGGCTTGGGGAAGCTCGCGCGGATGAGCGCGCGGTTCGCGGGGTCGCCGAGCAGGTCGCGCACCGCGCGGTAGATGCGCGTCTCGAGCGAGTCCGGCGCCGCGCACTTGGCGTCGAATTCCGCGGGGCCGAGCGGGCCGAACGTGACGAGCGAGCCGTCGCTCAGGAACCCGCGGGCGGAGACGAGGTGGTCGCGGGTGGATCCGTAGACGATCGAGTTGGCGCCGCAGGAGTTGTTGCCGACCATGCCGCCGACCATCGCGCGGTTGGCGGTGGAGGTCTCCGGGCCGAAATGCACCCCGTGGGGGGCCAGGAAGAGATTGAGCTCGTTGCGGACGACGCCGGGCTGGACGCGCACGCGGCGCGTGGCGGCGTCGTAGCCGAGGATGCGGTTCAGGTGCCGGCCGAGGTCGACGACGACGCCGTTGCCCACGACCTGGCCCGCGAGCGAGGTGCCGGCGCCTCGGGGGATCAGCCCGATCCGGTGCGCGTTGGCGAAGACGACCAGCCGGCGGACGTCCTCCTCGGATCGCGGGAACGCCACCGCGGCGGGCAGCTCCTGGTATTCCGAGGCGTCGGTCGCGTAGAGCCGGCGCATCGCCGCGCCGGTGTGCAGCTCGCCCGCGAGGCGGGCGCGGAGCGAAGCGAAGTCGGGGAGGGGCGGGGACGGCGGGCTCACGGGTCGCACGGAGGGGAAGCAGAAAGCGCGCGGCCGGCCAAACTTTTGTCGCATATGCGACAGAGATTTGGCGGGCCGCTCCGCGCGGCGGAGATCCGCCGGCCCGGCCGGGTTCATCCCAATGGCCTAGCAGAACGGGCTTGGACGAACCTCCGTCCCGGACATGGTGTCTCAAACCCCGCTCCCATGTCCTCGCTGAACGCGCCCGCGAACTTCAACTGGCCGCTCGCCTACGAGGCCGAGGCCCTGCTTTCCCGGTTCATCAACGCCTTCCTCGAGAAGAATCCCGTGGCCGCGCGGCTGGCGGAGCGGATGCGCGACGAGACCGGGACGGACTTCTTCGAATGGACCGACCATTTCGTGCTCTCGCCGGCCCACGTGGCGGCGCTGCGCGGCGCCGGCCTCGCGCCCGAGGCGTCGGACGCCCCGCTCGGGCACACCGTGTACGCCCACCCGCACGCGATGCTGCCGCGGGTGCTGGTCAGCGTGAACGCCCCGCCGTCGGACGTCCCCTCGGAGCTCGCGATCCGGCCGGAGTACCTGGCGGATTTCATGGCCCGCAACGGAGTCGCGGACGAGCCGGTCGGCCCGCCCTGCGCGCGGTACCGTGTCGTGACCGTCAGCGAGCAGGCGGGCGCGGTCTTCCGCGCGGTCGAGCGGCTCGGCTACCGCGGCTTCCTCGTGAGCGAACCCCGGCCGGGATTCGCCGAGGAGGTGCTGATGGCGCGCGAGCTGTGGCGGACGCGCCGGCGCGACTTCCCCTCCGACGACGAGGCCGTGCATCACGCGTTCGCGGTGCAGGCCCGGGTGATCGAGCTGGTGGGCCCGGAGGTGGCCTGCGAGCTGTTCTTCGCCGAGGAGCGCGAGTTCTGGATGTTCCGCAACCGCGCCGGCCGGGTGCAGAAGTGGCGGCAGGACCAGCTCGGCCTCGGCTGGGCGAACCACGATCACCACACGTTCCGGTGCTCGCGGCGGCATTTCCCCGACCTCGTGAAGTTCATGGAGAACCTCGGCCTGGTTAAGCGGGAGCGCTTCTACGCCGGCGCGGAGGCCGGCTGGGGCGCGCAGGTGATGGAGGCGCCCGCGGTGGGCATCGTGGTCTTCGCGGACGTGGATCTCCAGCCCGGCGAGGTCGACGAGGATTACGCGGCCAACCGGCTGCCCGAGATCGGCCAGGTCGGCACGGTGGGCCTCTGGTGCGGCCTGCACGGCGACAGCTTCCTGCAGGCCGGCATGCATCACCTGGAGGCCCGGTTCAACCACCCCCTGCTCCGGGAGCAGCTCGCCGCCGAGGGCATCGCCACGATGAAACCCTTCTCCGACTTTCCCTTCCTCAAGCAGGCGTTTACGGAGGGCGAGCGCTGGAAGGTGAACCCCGCCCGCGTCGCGGCGCTGCGCGAGAAGGGCCTGATCACCCCGGCCCAGGCGGAAGGCTTCATCCGGAACGGCGCGATCGGCAGCCACCTCGAGAACCTCGAGCGCAAGGGCGGCTTCAAGGGGTTCAACCAGAAGTCCGTCAGCGCGATCATCGCCGCCGTCGACCCGCGCAAGATCCAGGAGGCGCACGCCCATTGAGGCCCGCAGCTTGGCGCGGAAGGCCGGAGCGCGGAGCGCCGAACGCCAGACCTTTCGGAGCCAGCCAACGGGACCCCGCTATCCGTTCAGCGCTCCGCCGTACACCAAACCCATGAAGATCGGAATCGTCGGCGCCGGCAAAGTCGGCGCCACCATCGCCACCCTCCTCGAGTCCTCGAAGTTCTGCACGGGCGTCCTGCTCGCGGACTCCCGGTCCGGCGTCGACCTCGCCGGGCTCCGGAAGGCGGAATTCCGCCGCGCCGACGTGACGAAGAAGGCGCAGCTCGACGCCTTGGTCGCGGACGTCGACGCCGTGGCGAGCGCCGCGCCCTATTTCCTGAACAAGTCGATCGCCGAGGCCTGCGCGCGGGCGGGAGTGAGCTATTTCGACCTGACCGAGGACGTCGAGACGACCGCGCACGTGCGGAAGCTCGCGGAGCGGACCAAGGGCGTGACCTTCATGCCCCAGTGCGGCCTCGCGCCCGGCGCGATCAACATCGTGGGCGGCTCGCTCGCGTCGTCGCTCTCCTTCGTCCGCCAGTGCGAGATGCGCGTCGGCGCCCTGCCGCTGAACGCGAGCAACCAGATGAAGTACTACCTGAGCTGGAGCACCGCGGGCTTGATCAACGAGTACTGCCAGGTCGGCGAAGCCCTGTTCGGCGGCAAGCACGTCACCACCATGCCGCTCGACGGCCTGGAGCGGATCACGATCGACGGCGCGGAGTACGAGGCCTTCAACACCTCGGGCGGCGTCGCCACGATGTGCGAGACCTTTGCCGGCCGGGTGCAGGAGCTGAATTACAAGACGCTGCGCTATCCCGGCCACCGCGACCTGATGAAGTTCCTCCTGCACGACCTGAACCTGGCGCCGCGCCAGGAGCTCGTGACGCAGATCTTCGACCAGGAGGTGCCGCAGACCGAGTCGGACGTCGTGGTCTTCTATGTCAGCGCGGTCGGCACCGACGGGGAGGGCCGGCTGAAGCAGCGGAGCTTCATCAAGAAACTCCTGGGCGACACCGTGCACGGCCGGAAGCTCAACGCCATCCAGCTGACGACCGCCGCGGGCATCTGCGGCGTGCTCGAGCTTTTCGCGCGGAAAAAACTCGGGCCCGGCTTCGTGAAGCAGGAGTCCGTTTCGCTGGAAGCCTTCCTCGGCACGCAGTGGGGCGGCCGGGTCTACGGGAGGGATGAAAGATGAAGTATGAAGAATGAAGTTCGAGTACCCCGACGTCTGTGCCGGGGCCTCGGCCCGCCCTGACCCCTGCCCGCCCGTCCCTTCATTTTATCCTTCATCCTTTCTCCATGGCCTCGAAATCCTCCTCCGTCTCCGCAGTCGCTCGATCCATATTTCCCCGGCTCGGGCTCTCGCTGAAGGCCGCCAACCCCGGCGCCTTCTGGGGCGAGTGGGGCGGCGGCGGCGAGGTGATCGAGAAACGGTCGCCGATCGACGGCACGGTGCTGGGACGCGTGCGGCAGGCGTCGGCCGCGGATTACGAGCGCGCGGCTGCGGCCGCGCACACGGCGTTCGCGCGGTGGCGCGAGGTGCCGGCGCCGCAGCGCGGCGAGGTCGTGCGGCGCTACGGGGAGGCCCTGCGGGCGCTGAAGGGCGAGCTCGGCCGGCTGGTCACGCTGGAGGCCGGCAAGATCCCCGCCGAGGGCGAGGGCGAGGTTCAGGAGATGATCGACATCTGCGACTTCGCCGTCGGGCTGTCGCGCCAGCTGCACGGGCTGACGATCGCGTCGGAACGCCCCGGCCACCGCATGATGGAAACCTGGCACCCGCTCGGCGTGGTGGGCATCATCTCGGCCTTCAACTTTCCCGTGGCCGTCTGGTCCTGGAACAGCGCCCTGGCGGCTGTCTGCGGCGATGCGACGCTCTGGAAGCCGTCCGAGAAGACCCCGCTGACGGCGGTGGCGTGCATCCGGATCGCGGAACGGGTGTGCCGCGACGCCGGGGTCGACCCGGCCATCTTCTCGCTGGTGGTGGGCGACGGACCCGCTGTGGGCGAGCTGCTCGCGGGCGACCCGCGGCTGCCGCTCGTCTCGGCCACCGGCTCCAGCCGCATGGGCCGGCGGGTGGGCGAGGTCGTGGCCAAGCGCTTCGGCCGCGCGCTGCTCGAACTGGGCGGCAACAACGCGATCGTGGTCGCCCCGTCGGCCGACCTGAAGCTGGCGAAGCGCGCGGTCCTGTTCGGCGCGGTCGGGACGGCCGGCCAGCGCTGCACCACGACGCGCCGGCTCATCGTGCACGAGTCGATCAAGGAGGAGTTCGTGGGGTCGCTCGTCGCCGCCTACCGCCAGCTGCCGGTGGGCAGCCCGCTGGCGGCCGGCACGCTCGTGGGGCCGCTCATCGACCCGCTCGCGGTGCAGGCCATGCAGACCGCGCTGGCGGAGGCGCGGAGGGCCGGCGGCCGGATCCTCGTCGGCGGCGAGCGGCTCACGGGCCGGACCTATCCCGGCGGGCTTTACGTGAGCCCGGCGATCGTGGAGGCGCGCAACGAATGGCGGGTGGTGCAGCACGAAACGTTCGCGCCCATCCTCTACGTGATGCCGTACCGCGAACTCGACGAGGCCGTCGCGCTGCAGAACGGCGTGCCGCAGGGCCTGAGCTCGGCGATTTTCACGACCGACCTGCGGGAGGCCGAACGCTTCCTGGCCGCCGGCGGCAGCGACTGCGGGATCGCGAACGTGAACATCGGCACGAGCGGCGCGGAGATCGGCGGGGCGTTCGGCGGCGAGAAGGAGACCGGCGGCGGGCGCGAGAGCGGCTCGGACGCGTGGAAGGCCTACATGCGCCGGCAGACGGTGACGGTGAATTATTCCGACGCCCTGCCGCTGGCGCAGGGAATCAAGTTCGGCGACTGAACGCCTGCGCGGGGCGCACCCCCGGGGTCAAGACCCGGGATTCTCGCCCGGGCTTCGCGCCGCCGCGAGGTGCCCGGAGCCCCATTGGATCGCGATCAGCGCCGCGAGGAACAGGGCTCCCCACCGGACCTCCGTTTCCATGAGATCGCCCTCGACCGCGAAGATCGCGAGGGCGAGCCCGAACACGTCGAGCATGGCCCAGCGCCCGAACAGCCGAGCCAGCGCGTCGGCCGCCGCGGCGGACCGCCCGCGCCGCGCCTGCCACCAGGCGCGCGCGCCCGCGGCCCACCCCGCGGCGGGCGCCAGCACGAGGAACACGCCGGTGAGCAACGAGGGGAGCACCGCCCCCTCCCGCCAGAGGGTGAGCGCGAGCGCGAGGATGCTGTAGCGACGGTCCGCGAGCAGCCAGTCGTTGATGCCCAGGAGGGGAAACGCGACCGCGCCGGCCAGGGCCGCGCCACCGAGCGCGAGCCGGAGCGCGCCGCCCGGGGAGCCCGCCCCGCGATCGCCGGCGGACGCTGCGTCCGTCTTCGGCGCCGCCGCGCGGACCAGGAGCTCGCCGGCCGCCATGTTCAGGACGACGGCGGCGATGAACACCGGGATGCCGACCCGAGGCTCGGCGCCGACGAGGACCTGCCCGGACGTGAGCGAGAGGATCAGGCACACGAGGAACACGTCGAGCATCGACCATTTGCCGAGCCGCTCCACCCACTCGAGCGGGCCGCGGTTGCGGGCGTCGATCCGGCCGGCCAGGCACACGCTCGCGAGCACGCCGAGCTTCGCGAAGGGGAACACGACCGAGAACCCGACCACGAGCACCGCGAGCACGTAGAGGCCGGAGTCCCAGAGCATCGCGATCGAGTTCACCAGGGAATAGGGCTCGCGGCTCAGCACCCGCCGCAGGTCCATGAAGGGCAGGAAGAGCACCGCGAGGTTGCAGGCGAACGAGACCGCGAGCATCGTGGCAACGAGGGCGCGGCGGCGGGGCGTCAGGATCGTCGGTTCGAGCATCGGCGCGCGCAGGCTAGGCCTGAACGGCCGGTCCGCGAGCCCGGATATGCCCCCGGGGTGCGGCCGGGGTCCGCGCCGTGGCCCTCGGGCGGCCTTCGCGTTTGCCAACGGCGGGGCCCCGCACAGCGTGGGAGACGTTCGTGTCCGCATGACCTCCCCGCCCGCCCAGCATTCCTGGAAGTTCTTCCGCACCGGCGGGCTCGACCAGGTCGCGCTCGAGACTGCGGCGGACCTGCTCAACCTCGAGCACCTCGACCAGAAGCTGTGGGTCGCGCTGAGTTGCCCGGTGAAGGGCCTCGAGATCGACGAGAAGACCCTGGCGCTGATCGACGCCGACAACGACGGGCGCATCCGCGTCCCGGAGCTGCTCGCGGCCGTGAAATGGGCGGCCGCGCGCCTGCGGGACCCGGCCGACCTGCTCAAGGGCGCCCGCGTGCTCCCGCTGGCCGCGATCAACGAGGCGCCCGAGGGCCGGGCCCTGCTGGACTCGGCGCGGCAGATCCTCGCGACGCTCGGCCGGCCGGACGCCGCGGCGGTCTCCGCCGACGAGAGCGGCGACACCGCCGCGATCTTCGCGGCCAGCCCGCTCAACGGAGACGGGGTGATCCCGCCCGAGGCCACGGAGGACCCGGCCGTGCAGGCGCTGATCAAGGACATCATCGCGACGGTCGGCGGCGTCCGGGATCGCACGGGCAAGGAGGGCGTGACGGCGGAGAAGATCGACCAGTTCTTCACCGAGCTGAAGTCCTACGCCGGATGGCTGGAGCAGAGCGCGGCGAAGGACATCGCCGTCCTCGGCGAGGCAACGGGCGCCGCGGTGTCCGCCCTGAAGGCGATCCGGGCCAAGGCCGACGACTATTTTGCCCGGTGCCGGCTCGCGGCGTTCGACGCCCGCGCGACCGCGGCGCTCAACCGCTCGGAGGACGAGTACCTCAAGGTGGCGGCGAACGACATGAAGCTCACGGCCGAGGAGGTGGCCGGCCTGCCGCTCGCGCGGATCGACGCGGGCCGGCCGCTGCCGTTCTTCGACGGCGTGAACCCGGCGTGGGCCGGCGCCCTGGCCAAGCTCCACGAGGCCGCAGCCGCGCCGCTGCTCGGGCCCGGCCGCCGGTTCCTGACCGAGCAGGAATGGGCGACGCTCAACGGCAAGCTCGCCGCCTACGAGACCTGGCTCGGGGGGAAGGCCGGGAGCGCGGTGGAGAAGCTCGGGCTGCCCCGGGTGCGCGAGATCCTCGGCGGCCAGACGCGCGAGGCGCTCGCCGCCCTCGTCGCGCGCGACCAGGAGCTCGAGCCGCGGTACAAGGCGATCAGCGACGTGAACCGCTTGGCGCACTACCACCGGGACCTGCGGGCCCTCCTGCACAACTTCGTCAACTTCGAGGACTTCTACTCGCCCGACCGCTGGGCGGTCTTCCAGGCCGGCACCCTCTATCTCGACAGCCGCAGCACGGAACTTTGCGTGCAGGTGCCGGCGCCCAGCCCGATCGCCGCGATGAGCAAGGCCTTCATCGCGTACTGCGACTGCAAGCGGGCGGGAAGCGAACCGATGAAAATCGCCGCGTGCATCACGCAGGGCGACAGCGACTACCTGTTCGTGGGGCGCAACGGCGTCTTCTACGACCGCAAGGGGCGCGACTGGGACGCGACCGTGACCAGCATCGTCGACAATCCGATCAGCATCCGGCAGGCGTTCTGGTCGCCGTACAAGAAGCTCATCCGCCTGATCGAGGATCGGGTGGCGAAGCGCGCCGCGGCGGCGGACGCGGCCGCGAGCAGCAAGCTGGAGACCGTGGCCGACCGCGCGACCGACCCCGCTAAGGCGCCGCCGAAGCCGGGCGAGCCGCCCAAAAAGATCGACGTCGGCACCGTGGCCGCGCTCGGCGTGGCCGTGGGTGCGATCGGCGGCGCGCTCGGCGCGATCGCGACCGGCCTGGCCCGGCTCACGCCGTGGCAGCTGCCGCTGGTCGTCGTCGCCGTGGTGCTCGCAATTTCGCTGCCGTCGATGGCGATCGCCTGGCTGAAGCTCCGGCAGCGGACCATCGGTCCGATCCTCGAGGGCAATGGCTGGGCCATCAACGGCCGGGTGAAAATCAACGTCCCGTTCGGCGCCCGGCTCACCCAGACGGCGAGGCTGCCGCCGGGCGCGCGCCGGACGATCGAGGATCCGTACGAGGACAAGGCGGCCAAGCGTCGTCGTCGGCTGTTCTGGGTGGTCCTCATCGTCGCGCTCGCGGTCGGCATCCGCGCCCACAACGTCTACTTCAACGACGGCCGCTATTTCTGGCAGAAGAAGCCCGCCACGCAAGAGGCGCCGAAAGGGGGCGATCCGAAGCAGGAGGCGGCGAAGGAGGCGGGCGAGAAAGAGGCCGCGCCGCCAGCGCGCCAGCCGCGATCGGAGTGACGGTGGTGCGCGCGGTCTCCGCGCGTGCTGGACGCACCGGGACGGCCCGCGCCACCTTCACGGGCGGCGGCGCGGAGAGAGCGACTACTTCAGCACGGGGACCAGGCTCGCGCGGTCGTCGGTCCAGAGGACCGTTTCGGCGTCGGGGTCGGGCGGGCCGTCGGCGGCATTGAGCAGGCTCTCGGAGTGGAGCCGGTCGTAGTCGTGGCTCACGAGCACCCAGGTCGTGGGATAGAGCCACCATTTCTCGTCCTCGGGATTGTCCGAGATCGTGATCTGGTGCAGGCCGTGGTGCTTGGCGACGCCCTCCACGACGGGCCGGAGGTCGAGGTAGCGGTTCGAGATGTGGACGGCGATGACCCCGCCGTGCTTCAGGTGCCGGAGGTAGGTGACGAACGCCTCGGCGGTGAGCAGGTGGATCGGGATCGCGTCGCTGCTGAAGGCGTCGAGGACGAGCAGGTCGAACTTCTGCGGCGCGTCGCGGCGGAGCTCGTCCTCCATCGTGAGCCGCGCGTCGCCCTCGACGATCGACACGCTGCCCGCGGTCGTTTCGAGGTACGTGAAGCGCTCGTGGGCGAGCCGGATGACCTCCGGATTGATCTCGTAGAAGCGGACGCGGTCGCCGGGCACGGCGTACGCGGCCAGCGAGCCCGCGCCCAGGCCGACGACACCGATGTGGCGGCCCGGGTCGCCCGGCAGCTCATCGACGATCCGGCCGACGCCGCTGGTGGGTCCGTAGTAGCTGATCGGGAGGATCGCGCGGAGGCCGGACGCGAATTGCAGGCCGTGCGTCGTGATGCCGTGGCTGAGCGTGTAGTAGTGCTCCTCGCCCAGCTCCTTGTTGTATTCGCGCACCTTCAGCGCGCCGTAGAAATTCCGCACGGCCTCGAGCGCGGTGTGGGTGTGGCTCGTGGCCTGGATGATGAACACGACCCCGAGCAGGATGGACATGAAGAGGGGGAACGCGGCCATGCGCCGGTCGAACTGCCGCGCCACGGGGCGCCAGCCCTCGCGCAGGCACGCGAACCCGAGGACGGCGACGCCGAGGATTTCCTTCCAGTTCGCCTCCGCGAACGCGCGGATCTGGCCGAGCCAGCCGCCGAACCAGCCCGCGACCGTGCCGTCGGCCTCGACCCGGAGCGCGGGCAGGAGGAGCACGATGCCGAGCGTGCCGGCGAACGAGCCGGCGGCGAGGGAGCGGCTGCGGCCGATGAGCGCGAGGACGCCGACGAAATACGCCAGCGCCCAGAGGCCGAGCGGGAGCTCGTGATAGTCGTTGAACACGCGGGGGGCGAGGAGCGCGACGGCCACGCCGCCGAGCGCGCCGCCCGCCGAGATGCAGAGGTAGAAGCGCGTGAGGTAGCGCGGCGCGGGCTTCTGGCGGTAGAGCTCGCCGTGGCAGACCATGCACGCGACGAACAGCGTCGCCGCGTAACCGACGACCTGCTGCGCCAGCGGGGCGGACGGGCCCTCGTCGAGGAGGTGCCAGCTGACCGCGCAGCTCGCGGCGAAGAGCGCGCCGAACAGCCCGCGGCGATACCAGCGCGGGTGGTCGAAGCAGAGGATGAACGTCAGGAGGTACAGCGCGAGCGGCAGCACCCAGAGGAACGGCGTCACCGCGACGTCGGTGCTCAGCTTGTTCGTGATCGCGACCAGCAGGATCGACGCGACCGCCGGCAGCGCGATCCAGAAGAAGACGGCGGCGGCCGGCGGCGCCTCCGGGTTGTCGGCGGAGGGGCGGGGTTCCGGCGACGAAGGGGCCGGCTCGGCGGCCGGCGCGGGCGCGGGAGCGGACAGCGAGCGGATTTGCCAGGCGCAGGCGCCGCACAGCAGCGCGAACACGACGAGGCCGGCCGACCAGGCCCAGCTCTGGGCGTCGCGGCCGAGCAGCGGCTCGACGGCGAACGGGTAGCCGAGCAGCGCGAGCAGGGAGCCCGCGTTGGAAAGCGCGTAGAGCCGGTAGGGCGAGACGCCGGGATGGACCAGGTTGAACCAGCGCTGGACGAGGGGGCCGGTGGCGGAGAGCACCAGGTACGGCAGCCCCAGGCAGGCGGTGAGCAGGAGGAGGATGCGCCCGGTCGGCGCGTCGCCGGTGAGCGGCTTCCAGTCGGCGCCCGGCGCGATCGGGATCCACGCCAGCGAGAGCGCGAGCAGCGCGAGATGCAGCCAGGCCTGCGCGCGCGGACGCAGATAAGTCGAGGTCAGGTGCGCGTAGGCGTAGCCGCCGAGCAGGAGCGACTGGAAGAACAGCAGGCAGGTGGTCCAGACGCCGGGGCTCCCGCCGAACCACGGAAGGATGTATTTTCCGATCAGTGGCTGGACGAGGAAAAGCAGGAAGGCGCCGGTGAAGATGGTCGCTGCGTAGAGCATGGGCGGGCGGGCGGGGAGCGAGCCGGGAACGGGCCGGTTCCCCGTTGAGGTCCCCGGCTGGCTGCGCCCGACGAAAGAGGCTCGGAGCACAGCCGAGGATTCGGACGTTGAACAGCTGGAAAAGTCCGCCCGAAAAGGGGGAGGCCTCCGCCGGGAACCGGGCCGGGCCCATCCGGGCCTCACTTCGTGACGTAATACGGGTTCGGCAGCTTGAAGATGCGCTCGGCGTGCCCGCCGGTGAGGTCGCTGTGCTGATCGCCGATGTTCGCGATGATGATCCAGCCCTCCGCCGTCAGCCGGCGCCGGACGCCGGTCTTGAACGACTCCGTCGTGCCGGCGAAGTCGTCGGGCTTGCAATGCAGGCCGGCGTGGTCGGCGAGCCCGAGGCGCCGGAGATTTTCCTCGGTGACGCCCTGCTGATGCGCGCGCCGGCCGGTCAGGTAGAAGACCGCGACGCCATGGCGCCGGGCCGCGCGATAGACGTCCGCGACGGGCTTGATCGCCGGCGCGGACGACTCGGCCACCCAGGCGTCCCAAGCCGACGGCACGTAACCGAAGTCCTGCCGTCGCATGTGCGGGAGGTTCGAAAGGAGCGTTTCGTCGAGGTCGAGCACGATGGCCAGCCGTCCGGCTCCCGCGGGGGCCGGTCCAGCGGCCGCGCGGTGTTCGATCCACCGGCGGGCCTCCTGGGCCACGGCGGCGAGCCCGCGCTCGTAGTCGCCCGAATCGGCGTAGGCGATCAGCTCCTGCTTGAGGACCCACAGGTTCGGCGGCTCCGCGACCGCGGCGGCCGGGGCGCCCGGCCGGGGCTCCGGCGGCGTCGCGCAGCCGGCGAGCGCGCCGAGGGCGACGAGGGCGAGAAGGCGACGCCGCAAGGTCCCGGAGAGGCTGAGGATGCCGGGGCGGAGGCGAACCGGTGTCATTGCCCGGAACGCCGCCGCAGGTTGCCCTCGGCCGTGCTGGCGTCGACGGCGACGTGCAGCTCGGATCCCGAATTGGCCCCGATGTAGTCCACGCTGGTCGAGGCCAGGACGGCGAGATACGGCCCGAGGTCCTTCTTTTCGTCCTCGACCGAGACCGTGAGGCTCCACAGCTCCTCGCCCCGCGGCGCGGACGCGCGCCGGCCGCCGGCCCGCGGTTCCGGCGGAGCGGCGGCGGCTTCGCGGGCGGTGAGCTTGATATACTTCTCGAACACGAGGATCGGCTTCGGGCTGCCGCGGCCGAGGGTGGCGATGCCCCCGAGGCTGGAGTCGGACGGCTTGTAGACGATCTTCATCTGGCCGGGGCCGACCCCGTACTCGGCGGTGATGACCATCTCCGCGGCCCCGTTGGGCGGCGCCTCGTACATCCCGCGCGCGGCGAGGGCCGACTTCACGAGCACGCGGGCGTCCTGCGCGACCTCCTCGGGCTGGCTGCCGCTCGGGTCGTTCATCTCGAGCCGGTACGACGTGCCGAGCGACTTGGCGGGGTTGTTGATCGCGTCGATCTTGACGGAGTGGATTGTCTTGCACCCGGACAGCGCCGCGGCGGCCGCGAGGGTGACACCCAGGAGCAGGCGCCGCCAATGGAGGCGGAGACGAGGCCGGGGAGGCAGGGAGGGCATCGTGGGACTAGGTTAGGCGGACGGCCGGGGGACGCAAGCGGACGCGCGCCGGGCCCGCGGGCGTCATCGGTGCCGAGGCTGGCGGCGCCGGACCCGGACCGCAATGGCGCAGCGGCGGACGGCGGGGCCGGACAGTCGAGCCGCTTCCGGGCCGGCCCGGGCGCGGCGGCCGGGAAGCCGCCCGGTGGCGCCGGAATGCCCCCCGGCCTACGGTGGAAGGCATGAAAACCACGCAAGCGAAGGCATGGCTCGCGACGGTGGCGGCCCTGCTCGCCGGCCTCTCCGCCGGGGCCCAGGACTCCCCGGGCGCGCAGCGACAGGATCCGGAGGCTAAGTTCAAGATGATGGATTCCAACGGGGATGGCCAGGTCTCCCGGGACGAGCACGCCACCGGAGCGCAGATGATGTTCGTCGAGATGGACGCCAATCGCGACGGAAGCGTCACTCCGATCGAGATGGACGGCCGCGCCCGCGCGCAGGGCACGACGATCGACCGGGAGTCGGCCGAGAAGATCAAGCAGGTCGACCGCAACAACGACGGCCAGCTCACGTCCACCGAGCACGAGGTCGGGTCGAGCGAGATGTTCATCAAGATGGACACCAACGGGGACGGCCTCCTTTCGAAGGAAGAGTTCGCGGCGGCGCACGAGCGAAAGCGCGAGCAGCGTGGCAACTGGTAGCGCGGGAGCAGGCGGCCGACTTCTTCCGGGGCGGCCCCGATAGTAGGTGAACACCCCGTGCGCCGAGGATTGGCGGACGGGCGGAGGTCTGATGGCATTGATATCTTCAGCGCTTCGCTCCATGAATCCCGCCCCAGGCCCAGATCCGAGTCCTGCCCGCCCCCCGCAGCTGCCGGCGGAGCTGATGCTTTCGGCGATCTTCGATGCATCGGACGACATGATCTCGATGCAGAATCGCGATCATGTGATCACGGCCTGGAATCCGTCGGCCGAGCGGATGCTCGGCTATTCGGCCGCCGAGGCGATCGGGCAGTCCTGCATGATGCTGGTCGCGCCCGAGCGTCAGGTGCAGGAGGAGGAGATCCTCAGTCGGATCCTCCGGGGCGAGCGGATCGCGCACTTCGAGACCGTGTGGATGCGAAAGGACGGCTCCCGTCTCGAAATCTCGGTCACCGTTTCGCCGATCCGGGCGCCGGACGGCGCGGTCGTGGGCTCCTCGAAGGTCGCGCGGGACATCGGCCAGCGAAAACGAGAGTCCGAGGCCGACTCTCTGCTGGCGGCGATCGTCAGCTCTTCCGACGATGCCATCGTCAGCAAGAACCTCGACGGGATCATCACGAGTTGGAACGAAGGCGCCCGCCGGATGTTCGGCTACGCCCCGGAGGAAATCATCGGCCGGCCGGTGCTCATGCTGCTCCCCGCCGATCGCAAGGACGAGGAGCCGCGCATCCTCGACCGCCTGCGCCGCGGCGAGCGCATCGATCACTTCGAGACCGTGCGGGTGCGAAAGAACGGCGAGCACTTCCCGGTGTCGCTCACGATCTCGCCCGTGAAGGACGCGGCGGGAAAGGTCATCGGCGCGTCCAAGATCGCCCGCGACATCACGGAGCTGAAGCGGGTCGCGACCGAGCGGGAGCAGTTCCTCCAGGGCGAGCGCGCCGCCCGGGCGCAGGCGGAGCACGCGAACCGGATGAAGGACGAATTCCTCACGACCATCTCCCACGAGCTCCGCACGCCGCTCAACGCCATCGTGGGCTGGGCGGAAGTCCTCAAGGCGATCGCCCCCGGCCACGAGGAGGTGCTCAACGGGATCGAGGTGATCGAGCGCAACGCCCGGATCCAGGCCCAGCTGATCGACGACCTCCTCGACCTGGGCCGCATCTCCTCGGGCAAGATGACGCTGAATGTCGAGCCCGTGGACCTGGCGGCCGTCGTGCGCGAGG
The DNA here is from genome assembly GCA_035626915.1 of Opitutaceae bacterium. Lineage (GTDB taxonomy): Bacteria > Verrucomicrobiota > Verrucomicrobiia > Opitutales > Opitutaceae > Didemnitutus. Next base: position 14,114 of record DASPMS010000071.1, on the reverse strand, counting down.
CCATCGGATCCGTGCAGCACGCGGCGGACCTCAAACACATCGTCATCCGCACGGTGCTGAGCGACCCTTCCGGCCGGCTGACCGGCGATGTGAAGCGGCTTCGACAGGTCGTCTGGAACCTGCTCGCCAACGCGATCAAGTTCACCCCGGCCCACGGGCGGGTGACGGTGACCCTCGCGCGGGTCGGTTCCCAGATCGCGCTGACGGTCGCCGACAACGGCCGCGGCATCGCCGCCGAGTTCCTGCCCTACGTCTTCGAGCGCTTCCGCCAAGCCGACTCGTCGATCACGCGGCAGCACGGCGGCCTGGGCATCGGGCTGGCGCTCGTGAAGCAGCTGGTCGAGCTGCACGCGGGCACGGTCCGGGCGGAAAGCCCCGGCCTCGGGCTGGGCGCGACGTTCACCGTGACGCTGCCGCTGGCCGTCGCCCACCCCGAGCGACTGACCGCTGGACCCGAGTCCGGCTCGGCGAGCGCTCCGCCCGGCGGCGTCGATCTCGGGGGCGTGAAGGTCCTGGCGGTCGACGACGACCGCGATTCGCTGGAGCTGCTTCGGCGCATCCTGGCAGCGCGCAATGCCGACATCCGCACCGCGGCGTCGGTCGCGCAGGCCCTCGACATCTTCCGCGAATTTCATCCGGACGTCGTCCTGAGCGACATCGGGATGCCGGACGCGGACGGCTACGACCTGATCCGCCGGATCCGGGGGCTGCCCCGGGGCGAGAGCGTGCCGGCCGCGGCGCTGACCGCGCTTGCGCGCGCGGAAGACCGGATGCGGGCCCTCCAGGCCGGATATCAGACCCATGTCGCCAAGCCCGTCGCCGCCGCCGAGATTGTCGCGGTCGTCCGGAGCCTGGCCAGCCTTCGCGGGACGCACCGCGGCGGAGCCGAACGCCGCCTTCCTCCCGATGGGGCGCCGGCCGCGGACTCGCCGCCCGACCGCAACTAGTCGTCTCCGCCCGCTCAGTGCGGGCTCAGGTGAGCCCGATAATAATCGGCCTTGTCCGGCGTGAACCGGCGCGCGGGGTCGGGGACGTCGCCGTTGCCGAGGTGATGGTGGCGGTAGGCGGACTTGAGCCCGAGCAGGACCTCGGCGGTCGTTTCGAGCAGCGCGCGGAAGCCGGCGTCGTGGACCCGCCCGGCGTCGGTCCGGACGCGGTCGATGAGCTGGTCGAGCTGGTTCTGCAGGTCGTGCTGGGCGGCGGACGGCGGGGGCGGGGCGAAGGAGGACATGGCCGGAAGGTAGCGGCCGCCGGCGGTCCGCACCAGCGGGGCATGCCCGGTCTCTCAGTGGGGGAATTCGGCGGAGCGCGGTCATCCGACGACGCCGCCCCGCCCGCGCTGGGGGCTCATCTCGGATGGAGCGGGCGGGGAGGCGCCCGGTAGCGGGCCCGTGGCGCGGGGAGTATCGTGGCCCGCCACTAGGAAGAAACGTCAACCCTCAACTCTACGACACTATGAACCATTCCCGTAAACTGATCTCCCTCCTCACCGGTACGCTCGCGTTGATCGCGGTGCCGGCCTTCGCGCAGTCCTCGACGACGCCGAGCGGCTCCAGCTCGCCGTCGGACCCCTATCGGCAGGGCTCGGGATCGACCGGCTCGATGTCGGGCGCCGGCCAGCAGAGCAGCGCCACGTCCGGGGCGGGTGACATCTCCAGCTCGACCAGCCAGTCCAGCCAGCAGAGCTTCACGATGCTGGACAAGGACACGGACGGCCGCATCTCGCTGAGCGAATACACCGCCGCTTCGAAGTCGGGCACCGCGTCGGGCAGCACGACCGGCAGCGCCACCGGCCGCAGCAGCGGCAGCGGCAGCTTCGGTTCGTCGACCAGTGGCGGCGAGCATTCGGAGCAGCAGTTCCGTCTCCTCGACACCGATCGTGACGGCTACCTCAGCGCCGCCGAGCTGGCGGCCGGCCAGAGCAGCACGGGCTCGTCGAGCACGTCGAACAGCGGGCTGGGCACTTCCGGCGCCGGTTCGACCGGCAGCTCGGCGACCGGGTCCACGGGTTCCAGCACGACTCCGCCGAAGGACAAGGATCGCTGAGCCGACACCTCCATCATCTCCGTCATCATTCAGGCCCGCGGTTCGCGCCGCGGGCCTTTGCTTTGGGCCGCGCGCCACTAGAGGATTCGCCCGGACGCCGCGGCGCGGTCGCCGTCCGATGGCGCGGCCGCCGGCGCACGGATACTCTCCCGGCAACCACGGCCCCTCATGAACACCCCGCTTCCCCGTTTCCTCGCCGTCATCGCCCTCTGCCTGTCCGGACCTCTCGCGGCCGAGGAGAGCAAGGCGAAGGCGCCGACCGTCACGCCCGCCGCCGGTCCCGAGTCGCGCACGGCGTACCCGTTCTTCGCGATGGACAAGGACAAGGACGGCAAGGTGACCCTCGCGGAGTTCACCGCGTCGGCCCAATCGGGCCTCAAGGACGGCTCGTTCGGGCCGCAGGGTCCGACGAAGCCGCGCGCCGGCGGCGTGACCGGCCGGGCGTCGGACCCGGAACGCGAGGGCGGCGGGCGCCCGGGGGTCCAAAGCGGCGACAAGGCCGCCACCAGGATCGACCGGGAGCGCGACGCCTCGGGCGCGGGCGTGGCCCGCGGCGAGTCGGCCGCGGCGAACGCGACCGAGCTCTTCAACCAACTCGACAAGGACGGCGACGGGTTCCTCAGCGAACCCGAAGTCGAGGCCTATCAAGCCACGCAGCAGCGGTAGCACCGCGGCGAGGCCGGGCGCCGGCAGGTCGCGCGGCCGGCAGACGGGAGGCTGACGCGCCGGGACGGGCGTTCCACCGGCGTCCGGCGCCGCGGGTCCGCCGGCGTTTACCAGCCGATCCGCTGCCAGTCGCGGGCGCCGCTGGGTCGGTCGGGATCGCCGGTGCGGCTGCTCACCGGGAGGTTGAACCGGATGTCGCTCGCGTAGGAGGGCTGCTGACCCTGCTTGACGGCCTCGGCGAGCTCGGTGAGGCGCTGGCGGGCCTGCGAGACGTTGAGGTTCCCCTGCACGACGTCGTTGGCGAGGTTGAGCGCGATGAAGTTGTGCTCCTCGCGGTCGCAATGCGCGGCCAGCTCGCCGGCGGTGCGGTTGACGGTGATGCTGCCGTCGAACTGCGCGAGCTCCGCGATCTTGTCGATCGGCACATCCAGCGCGAGGACCTGGATCAGCACGTCGTTGTGCGGGGCGGGAAAGTTGTGCGGCACGTCCTGGTTGATGACGGTGGTGGATTTCCACGGGCGGTTGTCGCGCCAGACGAGCCGGTTCGGCGTGACCTCCTGCGGCGCGCCGTACTTGTCGAACATCCGCTTGGCGGCCGCGCGGGCGGATTCGTCCCAGTTGGCGGTGAGCTCCTGCAGGCTGACCTGCCCCTGGCGCTGCCCGCCGAGGAAGGCCTCGATGCCGGAGCGGAGCGCGGTGCTGATGTCGCCCTGCGGGGCGGGCTGGGCGGAGGCGGGCGCCGCGGCGGTGGAGACGACGAGGAGAAGGAGGACGCTCTTTTTCATGGCCCGGTAGCTTGCCCCGGCGAGGGTCCGCCGTGAATGGGGCGGGGCCACGAGGAAAGCATCGGGATCGCGACCGGGGCCGGACGGGCCAGCCGGCGAGGGCGAGCAGGCGCAGGCGCTTACTTCAGCGCCAGGTCGTTCGGCTTGATCTCCTTCACCGCCCACTTGGTGACGGTGAGGCCCTTGGCGGAGCGGGTGGAGACGGGCACCGGGGAGAGGTCGAAGTCGAACTCGCGCACGCGGGCGCCGGACCGGCCGTCGAGCGAGACGTGGACGGACTTCGGCATGTCCTTCTCCTTCGCCTGCACGTCGAGCCACACGACCCGCGAGCCCTCGGACTTTACGAGCGGGTACAGCTTGTCGCGCGAGAGGCCGCCGATGTGGAATTTCTTCGCGAAGGCCTTCCCGCTCTCCTTGTCCTGGTAGACCATCGTGTAGAAGCTCTGGTCGCCCTCCTTCGGCCAGACGGCGACGTGGATGATGTCGCGGCCCATGAAGACCTTGTCGGCCACCTTCGAGACCTTGAGCGAGCCGTCGCGCATGATGCAGAGCACGCTGTCGAGGATCGTGCACTCGGTGACGAACTCGTGCTGGCGCCAGTTGAGTCCGATGAAGCCGTCCTCGCGGTTCACGTACAGCCGCTGGTTGGCCGAGACGACCTCGGAGGCGTCGATCTGCTCGAGCTCCTCGTAGCTGGTCCGGCGCTTGAGGCCCTTGCCGTATTTCTCGGCCAGCATCTCGAACCACGCGACGGCGTATTCGGTGAGCTTCCGCAGGTTCGCCCTGGTCTCCTTGATGCCCTCCTCGATCTTCTTGATCTGCTCGTCCGCCTGGAAGCGGTTGTAGGCGGAGATCCGCTTGATGCGGATCTCGGTGAGGCGGACGATGTCGTCGTCGGTCACCTCGCGGCGGAGCTGCTTGAGGAAGGGCTTCAGGCCGGCGCGGATCTCGGCGAGGACGGACTCCCAGGTCTTCGACTTCTCGATGTTCCGGTAGATGCGCTCCTCGATGAAGATCCGCTCGAGCGAGTCCCAGTGCCACTGCTGCTCGAGCTCGCCGAGCTTGATCTCGAGCTCGAGGCGCAGGAGCTCCCGCGTGGCCTCGGCCGAGCGCTTGAGGATCTCGCGCACGCCGAGAAACTCGGGCCGGTCCTGGCGGGTCTTGGGATCGGCGACGATGACGCACGCGGCCGGGTTGAGCTGGATCTGGCAGCTCGTGAACACATAGAGCTGCTGGATGACCTTCTCGGGCTCGGATCCCTGCGGGAGGTGGATGAGGATCTCGACCTTGTCGGCGGTGTTGTCGTCGACGTGCTTGACCTTGATCTTGCCCTTCGCGTTCGCGGCCAGGATCGACTCGATGAGCGACTCGGTCGTGACGCCGTAGGGCAGCTCCGTGACCGCGAGCAGGTATTTCGAGCGCTCCTCGATGCGGGCGCGGACTTTCACCTTCCCGCCGCGCTCGCCGTCGTTGTATTCCGAGAAGTCGGCCGTGCCGCCCGTCGGGAAATCGGGCAGGATCCGGAACGTCTTGCCCTGGAGGTGATTGATCGCCGCGCGGCAAAGGTCGTTGAAATTGTGCGGCAGGACCTTGGTCGCGAGGCCGACGGCGATGCCGTCGGCGCCCTCGAGGAGCACGACCGGGAACTTCGCGGGCAGCGTGACGGGCTCGCGGGTGCGGCCGTCGTACGAGGCCTGCCAGGTCGTGGTCTTCGGATTGAAGAGCACCTCGCGGGCGAACGGCGTGAGGCGGGCCTCGATGTAGCGGGGCGCGGCCGCGTCGTCGCCGGTGAGCATGTTGCCGAAGTTGCCCTGCGGCTCGATCAGCCACCCGCGCTGGGCGATGCCGACAAGGGCGGCGCCGATCGAGGCGTCGCCGTGCGGGTGGAGCTTCATCGTCGCGCCGACGATGTTCGCGACCTTGTGGAAGCGGCCGTCGTCCATGTCCCACAGCGTGTGCAGCACGCGGCGCTGCACCGGCTTCAGGCCGTCGTCGAGGTGCGGGACGGCGCGGTCGAGGATGACGTACGAGGCGTAGTCGAGGAACCAGTTGCGGTACGACTGCGTGAGCGGGGCGGCCTCGTCGTAGACCTTCTCGCCCTTCTTGCGCTGCGGAGCCGCCGGCGCGCTCGCCGCGGGGGCCGGAGGCAGGGGCGCGCTGACGGCGGATGAATCCGGCAGGGGCGCGGCGTGGGCGGAATCGCCCTCCGCCTTGCCCGAGACCGCCGAGGGCTGGCGGACGGACTGGTCCGCCCCGGCCGCCCGCCGCTTGCCCTTGGCGGGCTGGTTCGCCGCTTTGCCCTTGGCCGGAGACGCGGAGGCGTCGTCCAGCGGCAGTTCAGGTTGGTCGTCGGAGGGCTTCTTCTTGCGCGGGGGCATGTGGCGAAAGTCACCAGCGACAGGTCGCGGGTGACAAGAGGGAAAAATCCGCCGTCCCGGCGCACCGCCGGGGAAGCGGGTTGTCCGCGCGCCGGGGCCCGCGCGAGCGCTCAGTCCAGGACGGTGTCCGCGAAGGCCTCGCGCGCTGGCTGGCGGGCGGCGCTGGCGATGTTCCGCGGGTCCTTGGTGCGCAGCAGCGTGAGCGCGGCGGAGAGGTCGGAGTCCCGGCCGGCGCGGAGGTCGGCCACGACCGGCACCGCGAGAGGCACGTCGGGCATGACGCCGTGGCCCTCGAGCCGCCGGCCGTCGAGCCCGCGGTAGTCCTGGATCGGGACCTGCAGCGATCCGCCGCCGGGCAGGGCGTAGGTGCGGGACAGGATCACGGCGCCGGCGGTCGGGCGGCCGACCACGGTCGCCCGTCCTCGGAACTGCAGGACATGGGCGAAGATCTCGGCCGCGCTGCCGGTCGCGCCGCTGGTGAGGATCAGGACGCGCCCGCGGTAGTCCGCGCCGAAGAAGGACCAGCCCTTCGACTCGTGGGCCGCGCCGCCGCGCCGGACGAAGCGCCCGCTGCTGACGCGGTCGGGGAAGAACTGGTTCACCGCAGCCTGGCACGCGTAGATCGTCCCGCCGAGGTTGTCCCGGAGGTCGATGACGACGCCCGGCGCGTCGGGGAAAGCCTTCAGCTGCGCGCCCAGCCACCGCAGCGACTCGCGGTCGAAGCGGTCGAACCGCAGGTACCGGAAGCCGCCCGGCAGGTCGCGGGCCTCGAGGCGCTCGTAGCGGAGGAGCTGCGGGGCGAAGACGATCGACCGCGGCTGGTTCTCGAGGTCCAGGAAACCGTAGGTGACGGGCTCGCCGGGACGCGGCGGCGGGGTACCGGCCAGCTGGTCGAGCGGCACGCCGTTGCGCGAGACGATGATCCAGCCCACCTCCACGCCCGCTGCCTCGGCCGGACCGCCCGGCACGAGCTCGGTCACGACCTGGTTGGCCTCGAGCCGGCGCCAGCCCATGCCGACGCCGAACCGGAGGTCGGTCTTGCGCTCATGCGTCCGGCGCGGGGGGATGGCAACGAGGTGCGACTCGCCGAGCTCGCCGCACAGGTCGTTCAGGACGCGGTACAGGGCGGCGTCGTCGCGCGCCGCCGCGGCGAGCGGCCGGTAACGCGCGCCGAGCGCGCGCCAGTCGCGTCCGCGGAACGCGGGGTCGAAATACTTCTCGTCGACGAGCTCCCGCGCCCGCTCGAACACCTCGAGGTTGTGCGCCGGGCGTTCCGTGGCGGCCAGGGGCGGCGGCTCGACGTAGGCGCGGGGGGCCGAGGCGCAGCCGGCGAGCGCCAGCAGCGGCATCAGCGCCAGGAGCCAGCCGGCGGGACCGAGGCGGGCCAGCGGGCGGAAAGCGGCGACTTGAAATGAAAAGCGGCGGGCCACGTCGGGGCGGGGAAGCGCACCGGCATGCTGGCGCCGCGGCGGAAGTCCGGTCAAGGAACGCCGTCGGCGGATGTAGGACGAACACCGACAAAGGCTGTCGGACGCGGGCTGAAAACGTCCCGCACGCTCCTCGCCGGCGCTGCGCGACGCCGGATGACCGCCGATCTGCAGGGGGGCGGAGAGCCCGCGTTCCGGCCGATCTACTTCCGATCGCGGTCGGAGATTTGCGCACGCAGATGAGTCACCGCGACCTCGACGTCGGGGTCCCGCCCGGCGCGCAGCGCGGCGAGCGAAAGCTCGACGGGCATGTCGGGCGCCACGCCCCGCCCCTCGATGCGCTGGCCATCGACGCCGAGGTAGTCCTCGACCGGGACCTCGAGGCGCCCCCCGCCCGGGAGGCGATAGAACCGCGCGACGATGACCGCCCCGGCGGAGCGGCGGCCGACGACGGTCGCCCGGTCGTGGTGCTGGAGGACGTGGGCGAAGATCTCGGCCGAGCTGGCGGAGAAGCGGTCGAGGAGGATCACGACGCGTCCCGGATATTTCGCCGGAAAGAGCCGCAGCGAGTTCCAGGCACTCCGGCGGCCGCTGCGTCGCACGGAGGTCCCGCTGTCGACCGGCCCCGGAAAGAACTCCGCCACGGCGAGGCGCAGGGCGACGGCGAGCCCGCCGGGATTCTGCCGGAGGTCGACGATGACCGCGGGAGCGGCGCGATGCTTCTTCAGCTCCGCCTTGAACCAGCGGGCGTTCCGCGCGCCGAACGTGTCGAACCGCAGGAGCACGATGCCGTCGTCGAGCACCCGCGCCTCGCGGCGCTCGAAGCTGAGGAGCGCGGCGGTCATCGACCGCGACACGGGACGGTCGTCGGCGTCGAGAAAGTCGTACGTGATCGTGCGGCCGACCTCGTTGGCGAAGGGCGCCTCCTGGTCGAGGGGGATGCCGTCGCGCGCGACGGGGAGCCAGCCGGGCTGCACCCCCGCCTGCGCGGCCGGGCTGCCGGGGACGACGTCGGTGACCACGCGGCGGCCCTCGACGACGCGCCAGCGCATGCCGACCGCGGCGCGGTGCTGCGTGCGAAATTCGTGGGCCTGGCGCGGGGGGAGCGCGACGAGGTGGGATTCCTTCAGCTCGGACAGGAGGCGGTTCAGCACGCCGTACAGGGCGTCGTCGTCCGCCGCCCGCGCGGCTTCCGGCCGGTACTTTTCGCGCAGCGCACGCCAGTCCTGGCCCCGGAACGAGGCGTCGAAATATTTCGCCTGCACGAGCCGCCACGCGCGGTCGAAGACACGGAGGTTGTGCGCGGGGCGGGCCGCGGCGGACAGCGGCGCCGGCGCCCGGAAGGCGGACGGCGCGGTGGCGCAGCCGCTCGTCGCGCACAACGCGACGACCGAAAGGACGGCGGCGAGGAGGCCGGCGAGCAGGCGGGGCCGCCGCCGAAGCGCGCGATGCGGCCCTTGCGCCGGCCGGGGCGCGGCGACCGGGACCCGACCCGGGAGCGCGGAGCCGCGGGAAGGGCACGTCGTCATCGCGCTCGCCCGGGGCCGATCACTTCGCCTCGACCAGGTCCTTCTCGACGCGGAGGTTGCCGATGATGAAGTCCTGCCGCTCGGGGGTGTTCTTGCCCATGAAGAAGGCGAGCAGCTCGTCCGAGCTGTACAGGTGGTGCAGGTTGACGGGCTCGAGGCGGATGTTCTCGCCGATGAAGTCCTTGAACTCGCCGGCCGAGATCTCGCCGAGGCCCTTGAAGCGCGTGATCTCGTGGGCGGCGCCGAGCTTCGCGGCGGCGGCGAGCTTCTCCTGCTCGGAGTAGCAGTAGATCGTCTCCTTCTTGTTCCGGACGCGGAAGAGCGGGGTCTCGAGGATGAAGAGGTGGCCGTTGCGGATCAGATCCGGGAAGAACTGCAGGAAGAACGAGATCAGGAGCAGCCGGATGTGCATGCCGTCGACGTCGGCGTCGGTCGCGATGACGATCCGGTTGTAGCGGAGCCCGTCCATGCCGTCCTCGATGTTGAGCGCGGACTGCAGCAGGTGGAACTCCTCGTTCTCGTAGATGACCTTCTTCGAGAGCCCGTAGGTGTTGAGCGGCTTGCCCTTGAGCGCGAACACGGCCTGGGTCTGGACGTCGCGCGTGGCGGTGAGGGAGCCGGCGGCCGAGTCGCCCTCGACGATGAAGAGGGTGGACTCCTCCGCGCGCCCGTTGCGGTCGCCGAGGTGCAGGCGGCAGTCGCGGAGCTTGCGGTTGTGGAGCGAGGCCTTCTTGGCGCGCTCGCGCGCGAGCGAGCGGATGCCGGCGAGCTCCTTGCGCTCGCGCTCGGACTCCTCGATCTTGGTCCGGATGGCCTCGGCGGTCTCGCGGTTCTTGTGCAGGTAGGTGTCGAGCGACTGCTGGAGGAACTTGCCGACGAACTCCTTGAGCGAGGGCCCCTTCGGGCCGACGTCGGTGGACCCGAGCTTCGTCTTGGTCTGCGACTCGAACACCGGCTCCTGCACGCGGACGGCGACGGCGGCGTCGATCGCCTGGCGGACGTCGGCCGCGTCGAAGTCCTTCTTGAAGTGGTTGCGCACCGTCTCGACGAGCGCCTCGCGGAAGGCGGAGAGATGCGTGCCGCCCATCGTCGTGTGCTGGCCGTTGACGAACGACCAGTACTCCTCGCCGTAGTGGTTGCCGTGGGTGAAGGCGACCTCGATGTCCTCGCCCTCGAGGTGGATGATCGGGTAGAGGGGCTCGCCCGAGAGCTCCTTCGTGAGGAGGTCCTTGAGGCCGTGCTCCGACCGGAACGCCTTGCCGTTGAGCGTGAGCGTGAGGCCGCGGTTGAGGAAGGCGTAGTTCCACAGCATGTCCTCGATGAACTCGGTGCGGAACTTGAAGTCCTTGCCGAAGAGCTGTTCGTCCGGGGTGAATTCGATCAGCGTGCCGTTCCGGTCCGTCGTCTTCGTCACCCGCGACTCCTTGCGCAGCTTGCCCTTCTCGAACTCGACGAGCTTGGTCTCGCCGTCGCGGATGGCCTGCGCGCGGTAGCTGAAGGACAGGGCGTTCACGGCCTTCTGGCCGACGCCGTTGAGGCCGACGGCCTTCTGGAAGGTCTCCGAGTCGTACTTCGCGCCGGTGTTGATGATCGACACGCAGTCGACGAGCTTGCCGAGCGGGATGCCGCGGCCGTAGTCGCGCACCCGGAGGGTCCGGGTGCCCTCGTCGAGCTCGACCTCGATCTTCTTGCCCGCGCCCATCGTGAATTCGTCGATCGAGTTGTCGATGGTCTCCTTGAGGAGGACGTAGATGCCGTCCTCGGCGTGGGTGCCGTTGCCGAGCCGGCCGATGTACATGCCCGGGCGCAGGCGGATGTGCTCGAGCGAGCTGAGGGTCTTGATGGAGGCTTCGGTATAGGCGCTGGGCATGGGAAGGGCGGTAAGGGGAGGAAGGGAAGAGGCAACTCCAGGCGGGGACGCGGTGCCGTCCTGCGACGGGCGAAATAGGGCGAATCGCCGGCGCGCCACAAGTCGGGAAACGCGCGACCGGGTGTTCCCCGGGGACCGGCGGGGACCGCGGCCCGCGAAGCGAAGCGGGCTGGCGGCGGTCCAATTTCGCGGCTGACGCGGGCGCGCGCGCCGCCCAGCCTGCCGTCATGGACCCGCGCCCGTTCCCCGCCTATTCCCTCCGCGTGCTGGGCACGTTCCTCGCCTGGCTCCTGCTCGCCGGCGCCCCGCTGCCGGCCCAAACGCTCGAGGAGCTCGCGGCCGATCCGGCGCGCTGGCCGCGCGAGGTGACGCTCACGGCGTCGGCCCGCGCCACCGTGCTGAAGGACGGTGCGCCGGCGGGCGCGATGCTCCTCGGCGCGGGGCGCATCCTGCTCGTCACCGCCGTCAGCCCCGAAGGCGTGACCGGGCGCATCGGCACCGAGCACGTCCGGGTGCCGGCGGACCGGACCGATCTCTTTCAGCGCCTCGGCGCGCCGGCGCCCGCCCCCGCCGCGCGGCCCGGGCCCGCCGCCCGGACCTCCACGGCGGGCCGGGAACTGCCGATCACGGCGGGCGCCCCCGGGCGGCCCTCGCGCATGCAGCGGCAGCTCGCGGGCAGGCTCGTGCGGCTCGAAGGCGGCGCGCTCAAGGCGGTCGATGACGCCGCGCTGAACGGCGTGAAGTACTTCGCGCTCTACTACTCGGCCAGCTGGTGCGGGCCGTGCCGGCAGTTCACGCCGGAGTTCGTGGGCGAGTATCGCCGGCTGAAGGCGGCGCACCCGGAGTTCGAGGCGGTGTTCCTGAGCGGAGACCGGTCGGCCGGCGAGATGCGCGCATACATGAAGGACGACGCGATGCCGTGGCTCGCGGTGAAATTCGACGAGCGGACCCACGAGCTGATGAGCTACGCGGGCCCCGGCATCCCCTGCCTGGTGCTCGTGGCGGCGGACGGCCGCGTGCTGTCCGACAGCTACCAGGGCGACAACTACGTCGGCCCGGGCAAGGTGCTCGCGGACACCGCGCTGATCCTCGCGACGAAGCGCTGAGGGCGCCTCCGGGAGGAGCGTCATCCGGCCGCGGCCTACCAGGGGAGCGCCCCGACCGGGCGCTGCAGGTCCGCGAACCACTCGAGCGCCGCGACGAGATGCGGTTCGTGGAATTCGTGCACGCCCGGGTAGCTCTCGCGGCGCACACGGGTGAATCCGTTGCTGCGCAACGAGGCCTCGACCTGCGCCTGCGCGTCGGGTGTCGCGATGCGGTCGCCCTCGCCGCCGCTGATGAACACGGGCACGCGGCGGAAGGCGCGGCGCGGCGGGGCGTAAAGGTTGAAGGCCGTGTAGGAAACGTCCTCGTTGCACCCGCCGAGGAACAGGCCGATGACGTTCCGGCCATCGCGCGCGGCCTGCGCGGCGATATGCACGGAGTGCTTCGAGCCGCCCGAAAAGCCGGCGCAGACGAGCGGCCAGTCGGCGGATCCCGGCCAAATGCGCGCGAGGTGATCGAGCGCCGCCCGCACGAGCCCGTAGCGCAGCTCGGGCGAGTCGACCGTCGGCGGCTGCGGCGTCGGCGGATCGGCCGCGATCACGATCCAGCCGGCGGCCAGGGCGGCGGGCGCGTAGCGTTCGCGCAGCCAGGCCCGGCTGGAGTTGTAGCCGGGGTCGGACGTCGAGCTCACGACCAGGATGCTCCCCGGCCGCGCCGGGTCGAAATGCGCCGGCAATCCGATGGCGCAGAGCGCCCGGTCCGTCCGCGAGGTCTGGCCCCGGCCGATCGCACGCCGCTGCTCGAGGGAGAGCGTCACCGTGAACTCCGTGACGGCGCCGAGGGGGAAATCCGTCGCGGAAGCGGACACGGCGAGCGCGAGGAGCACGGCGATCAGTTTCATCGCGGAGAATGAAGTCGCGGCGGCGGAATGCCGCAAATGCGATGAGTCCTGCGGCGGACGGCATGCGACGGACGTGGCGCCGGGGGCGAGGAAGAGCGGCCCCCTCCGCGGTCATCCGCGGGAGAAAACTGGTGGGCCACCAGCGGCCGGCGGCGAGCGGTGGAGGGCCCGCGGATCACGCGGATGGAGGCCCGCGGATCGCTCCCGCTGGTCGCGGCGGAATGGCGGACGACCGCGCCGGACCGGCGGTTGGTCGTGCCGTCGTTGTTGGGCTGCTGGATTGCGTTCAGGCTCGGAGCGATGAAAGCGGGACGTGTCGGGACGATCCTTGCCGTGGCGCTGGCCGGAGCGGGCCTGGGCGGATGCGTCCATCGCACGTGGGAGGACGCCTACGTGGTCAAGGAGGCGGCGCCGGCGGTCGGGACCCACCAGCGGCGGGCCTACAAGTACGGAGACCACATCCCGCCGGCGGTGAATCCCCGCGTGAAGATCGAGGGCGAGGGACTGCGGATCCTGCTGGAGCAGATGCGGGCGGGCGGCGGATAGGGCGGAGCGGGATGCGCCGGGTCGCGGGTGTCCCGGCCTGTGCCCGCGGGCTCATCGCGGCGCTGTGCGTCATCGCGCCGGGGGCGCGATTGACCCGGTCGCCGTCGCGCGGAAGCTCGGGCCCATGAAGGTGACCTATTATCTCGAGGTGCTCTCGTCGTGGTGCCACTGGGTGGAGCCGGTCTGGGCGGAACTCAAGGCGCGTTACGCCGGCCGCGCGGAGTTCGACTGGAAGATCGCCCTGATGCGGCCCGAGGATTTCCCCGCGTCGCAGGCGCAGTGCGACTGGTTCTATCGCCGCAGCGGAGGCACGATGATGCACTCGTCCTATATGCTCGATTCCGCCTGGTACGAGGCCGGGCGCCGGGGGCACTACGAGGCGCCCAACGTCGTCGCCGAGGCGGCCCGGGAACTCGGGGCAGCCGACGACCGCGTGCGGCTCGCGCTCGCGCACGCCGCGCTGCGCGAGGGCCGCAAGATCGGCGACCTGGCGACGGCGGTGGCGGTCGCGGCCAGGGCGGCGAAGCTCGACCCGAAGAAGCTCCGCAAGGCGGCTGAGTCCGCGGCCGTCACGACCCGCGTCGCGGCCAGCACGGCCGAGTTCCACGCGCACCGGATCGACCAGCGCCCGGCATTCGTGCTGACCGACGCGATCGGCGACAAGGCCGTGTTTTCCGGACTCGTCCGGCTGGAGCCGCTCGCCGCGACGATCGAGGCCATGCTGGCGGACACCGCGGCGTACGCGGCCCACCGGGCGCATCACGGGAACCCGCCGGCGAAATAAGGCTGGGGGGTAGCTCCCGGCGCGCGCCGTTCAGGCCGCGGCGCGGCGGCGGCGCACCGCGACGACGAGCGCGAGGCAGCCCGCGAGGGCGGCATAGGTGGCCGGCTCCGGCACCGCCGTGACCGAATAACCGAGGTC
>DASPMS010000070.1:0-22188 GCA_035626915.1 Opitutaceae bacterium | reverse complement strand
AATACCCTCTGATCTCCCTCATCCACGGCGGGCCCTACAACATGTGGCGCGACCAGTGGGTGCTGCGCTGGAACTACCACCTCCTCGCCGCGCCCGGCTACGTCATCCTCCTCACGAACTACACCGGCTCGACCGGCTTCGGCGAAAAATTCTCCCATGCCATCCAGCGCGATCCGCTCAAGACGCCCGGCGAGGAGGTCAACGAGGCGGTCGACGCCGCCCTGAAGAATTATCCGTTCCTCGACCCAGGCCGGGTCGCGGCGGGCGGCGCCAGCTACGGCGGGCACCTCGCCAACTGGCTCCAGGCCACGACGGCCGGCCGTTACCGGTGCCTCGTCTCCCACGCGGGCCTGGTGCGGCTCGAATCCCAATGGGGCACGAGCGACGTGATCTTCAGCCGCGAGCTGACGAACGGCGGACCGGTCTGGGAGCAGAACCCGGTCTGGACCGAACAGGACCCCGCGGACCTCGCCGGCAACCAGGCCAAGGGAACCGGCTGGTCGACCCCGATGCTGATCACGGTGGGCGAGCAGGATTTCCGCGTCCCCCTCAACAACTCGATCGAGAACTGGTCGCTGCATCAGCGCCTGCAGATCCCGAGCAAGCTGATCGTCTTCCCCGACGAGAACCACTGGATCCTCAAGGGGGAGAACAGCCGGTTCTTCTACGCCGAGCTGCACGCCTGGTGGGCGCGGTGGCTGCGCTGAACGAGCCGCGGAGCGCAAGTCGCGGAACGCTGGATGCCCGATCCCGACGCAGTGGCGCCCGTTTTCCGTGTAGCCCGGTCCGGAAGGACCGGGATGTCCATCGTCATCCCGCCCCTTCCGGGGCGGGCTACGCTTGAGGTGCCGCGGTTTGCGGCGCCCCGCGCTCAGCGTTCCGCCTTCGATTGCGTCAGCCCGGCGGCCAGGCGAGCGGGCGCTTTCCGAGCAGGTGCACGTGCAGGTGCGGGACGCTTTCGCCGCCGTCCCGCCCGTTGTTGATCACGAGCCGGTAACCGGACTCGGCCACGCCGAGCGATTTCGCCAGGGCCGCGGCGGTCAGCAGCAGATGACCGAGCACCGCCTGGTCGGCGGGCGCGGCGTCGCCGACGCGGGGGATGAGCTTTTTCGGGATCACCAGCACGTGCACCGGGGCCTGCGGGTTGATGTCGTGGATCGCGATGCACCGCTCGTCCTCATGCGCGAGCTTGGCGGGAATCTCGCGGTCGATGATCTTTTGGAAGATGGTCTTGGGCATGGGACGGGGGCGCGGCCGCTTCGAACGGCTCGCCGAGGCTTACAGGAACAGCAGGTTCAATTGCGTGCCGCGCCGGGAACGGGCGGCGGCGAGCTGCTGCAGCAGGGACAGCGTGTCGTCGTACTCCCGCTGTCGGCGGCCGGTCCAGCGCCGGTCCGGCGGGCAATGGGCCGCGCGGAGGTTCGTGACGAGGACGGTGGACTCCGGGAACCGGCTGAGGCGCTTCAGGCCGTCCATCAGCCCGGCCCGGGCGAAGAGCGGCGAGGAGGCGGCGGGATGTCCGGCGGCGTCCCAATGGAAGAAGCCATGCCGCGGATTCGCGCCGCAGAGCCGGGCGAACAGTTGCGCGGCCGCGGCGACGAACGCAGGATCCGACGGCTCGCGCTCGACCGCCTCCTCGAGGCTGGTGGTGATCGCCGCGTCGATCTGACGGGCGAGGTAGAGGTCGGACCCCGTCAGCGGGGCGAACAGCGCGTTCAGGAAATGCAGCCGGCGCAGTTGGGCGGAGCGCATTATTTCTTGGGCTTCGGCGGGCTGCCGGGTTCGCCGGGGGCAAGGTTGGTGATCTCGTCCACGAACTCCGAGACGTCGCGAAATTCCTTATAAACGCTCGCGAACCGCACGTAGGCGACCTGGTCGAGCTTCCGGAGCCGCAGCATGACCTGCTCGCCGATCGCCTTGGTCGGCGCCTGGCTGTCGTACTGCGCCTCGATCGCGTCGATCACGTCCTCGACCAGCATGTAGATCTGCTCGCCGTCCACCGGGCGCTTGTGGCACGCCGCGCGGACCGCGCCGACCAGCTTGTCGCGCATGAACGGCTCCTGGCGCCCGTCGCGCTTGATGACGACGAGCGAGTCGCGCACGAGGCTTTCGTTCGTGGTGAACCGGTGGCCGCATTCGAGGCATTCGCGCCGCCGGCGGATCGTGTTCCCGTCCCGGGCGATGCGGGAGTCGATCACCTTGTCCTCGATGGAAGTGCACTTCGGGCAGCGCATGGGCGGCTAAGCGAAAAGAGGTAAGGGCAAAGGGCGGCGGCGCAAGCGGGTCAATTGAGGCTCAGGAAGTTCCTGAGCATCGTCATGCCGTGCTCGGTCGCGATGGATTCCGGGTGGAATTGCACGCCCCAGACCGGGAACTCCCGGTGGCGCAGGCCCATGATCTCGCCTTCGGCCGTCTCGGCGGTGACCTCGAGGCAGGCCGGGAACGACGCGCGCTCCACCAGCAGCGAATGGTAGCGCGTCGCGCGGAAAGGCGAGGGCAGGCCCTGGAAAATGTCCGTGCCGCGGTGCAGCACGGGCGACATCTTGCCGTGCATCAAGCGGCCGGCGCGCACGACCTTGCCGCCGAAATACTGGCCCATGGCCTGATGGCCCAGGCAGACGCCCAGGATCGGTTTCCGCCCGGCGAAAGTCTTTATGATGTCGAGGCTTACGCCAGCATCGCTCGGGGTGCACGGGCCCGGGGAAATGAGGACGCGGTCCGGGTTGAGCTTCTCCGCCTCGGCCGGGGTCAACTCGTCATTCCGGAACACCCGCATCGCGACCCCGAGCTGCCCAAAATACTGCACGAGGTTGAAGGTGAACGAGTCGTAGTTGTCGATGACCAGGAGCATGGCGCGGCGGCCGCACGTTCGCCACGCGCCCCGCAACTTTCAACGTCCAATTCGTCCGGCCCCGCGCGGCGGCCTCTCACAGCGACCAGTAATAATACACGGTCTTCCCGCCGTCCCGCGCGGCCTTCAGGAAGGCCTGGAGCTCTCCGAGCGGCTCGACCCAGTCGACCGGTTCTTCCTTCGGGCGGGAGCTGGCCCGGCGCTGCGCCCGACGATCGGCGAACACCACGAATCCCACCAGTCCGGCCAGGATTGGCCCGACCACGGCCGGGACCACCCACGACCAGCCGCTCACCGCGAGCGACAGGACGCCGCCGAGCGCGAACCCAGCCAGGATTTTCCGGAATCCGCGGCTTTTCCACATGCTCCGAGCGCCGGATCGGCGAGCGACGTCCTCCGCCCGCCGGCGATTCCACTGGGCCGCGAATCTCTGCAGCGCCGGCCGGTCGAGCGCGATCAGGCGATCCAGCTCGGACGGGGGCAGCCGATGAAGCCCGCACTCGTCGTCCTGGAGCAGATTGTCGGCGCCTGACTTCCAGAACGACGGTGCGCGCGCCCCGGTCAGGCGGTCGAGCTCGGTCGGATCGAGCGGGACCGCGTGCGTGGTCCATGCCGGACCGTCGCTGAAAGAGAATTCCTCGTTGCGGATCGCCGCCTCGATCGCGGCGGATTCGCCGGCGATGAACTGAAACAGAAGGCCCATGGTGCGCGGCGGAAGTTGGTCCGCCGCCTTCGGGGTTGGCAACCTCTCATCCGTGGCTCATCAAGCTGCCTCGCCTCCATGCCCGCCCATTTCGACCTGCTGAAGACCGACCTCGCGACGGCGGCGCGCCGGGGCCGGCTGCGCACGTTGCACGGCACGATCGAGACCCCGATCTTCATGCCGGTCGGCACGCAGGGCACGGTGAAGGCGCTCACCCCGGCCCAGATCAAGGAAACCGGCGCCCAGATCATCCTCGGCAACACGTACCACCTGAATCTGCGCCCGGGCTCGGAGCTCGTCCGCGACCTGGGCGGGCTGCACCGGTTCATGGGCTGGGAGGGCCCGATCCTGACCGACAGCGGCGGATTCCAGGTCTTCAGCCTCGCGAAGCTGCGCGACATCAAGGACGACGGCATCGCGTTCTCGTCGCACATCGACGGGGCCAAGCTCTTTCTCGGCCCGCGGGAGGTCATGACCATCCAGGCGAACCTCGGTTCGGACATCGCCATGGTGCTCGACGAGTGCCCGCCGTGGCCGTGCACGCGCGACGAGTGCCGGGCCGCGGTCGACCGGAGCTTCCGGTGGGCGGGACAATGCCGGCAGGTCGCGACCGACAATGGCTTCCTCGGCGCGGGCCACCACGTGTTCGCCATCGTGCAGGGCTCGACCTTCGACGACCTCCGGCGCGAGGCGGCGGAGTCGCTCGCCGCGCTGGACTTCCCCGGCTACGCCGTCGGGGGCGTGAGCGTGGGCGAGCCGGAACCCGAAATGCTCAAGCAGGTGGCCGCGACGACGCCCTTTCTGCCGGCGGACAAGCCCCGGTACACCATGGGCCTCGGCACGCCGCCGCAGATCCTCAGGATGATCGCCCTCGGCGTGGACATGTTCGACTGCGTGCACCCCACGCGCGTCGCGCGCAACGGCGCCGCGTTCACGCCCGACGGGCTGATCAACCTGCGCAACGAGCGCTACCGCGCCGATGCCGGACCGGTCGTGGCCGGGCTCGACAACTACGCCTGCCGCCACTTCTCGCGCGCGTACCTCCGGCATCTCGTGATGGCGAACGAGATCCTCGCGAGCACGCTGCTCACGCTGCACAACGTGCACTTCTACCTCGACCTCGTCGCGCAGGCGCGCGCGCACATCGAGGCCGGCGACTTCGGCGCCTGGAGCCGCGCCTGGATCGCCCGGTACGAGGCCGGCGAGGCGGCGGGGTCCGGAGCAAGGTGAACCCAAACCGGCTTCGATGAGCGACGACGACCCATCGTTCCCGATTCCGCCGGAACCTCAGGTTCCGGACGCCACCCTGCGGGTGACGGGACCGGCCGGCGCGGGTCCGTCCAGCCCCGCCATGCTGGTCGTGATCGCCGGGCCGGATCTTGGCCGGGGACACGCGCTCGACACGGGCCGGGTCGTCCTCGGGCGTTCGTCCGCCTCCTCGATCCAGGTGGAGCACGAATCGGTCTCGCGCACGCACGCCGAGTTCCAATCCGGCGGTGACGGATGGGTCGTGCGGGATCTCGGCTCCACCAACGGGACGTTCGTCAACGACGCGCGGCTGGCGGCCGCGAAGATGTTGGCGGACGGCGACCGGATCCGCGTGGGTGCCACGACGTTCAAGTTCCTCGCGCCGGGCAGCGCCGAGGCGGCGTACCACGACGAGCTTTACCGCCGGACGACCCGCGACGCGCTGACGGGCGCGTTCAATCGCGCATACTTTCAGCGCCGTCTCGAGCGCGAATGGGCTCTCGCGGGGCGGGGCGGGGCGCTCGCCGTCGCGTTGCTCGACGTGGACCATTTCAAGGCCATCAACGACGCGCACGGGCACGCCGCCGGCGACGCCGTGCTGCGGGGCCTGGTGGCGCGAATCCACCCCCTGGTCGGGGCCGGCCCGCTCGCGCGGTACGGCGGCGAGGAGTTCGCGCTGCTGCTCGCCGGCGCGGACGCGTCGAACGCGGCGGGCCTGGCGGAACGCTTGCGGGCGGCGATCGCGGCCGCTCCGTTTCCGGCCGGGGCGCGGCGCCTCGCGGTGACGGTTTCGATCGGCGTGGCGGGTGCGGCGCCGGCGATGGCCGGCCCGGAGCAACTGCTCGGTCTCGCCGACCGGCGGCTGTACGCGGCAAAGCACGCGGGCCGCAACCGGGTGGTGGCGGGCTAGGTTGGCGTCACCCGGCGCGGATCGCCGCGCGCCGGAACCGATGTGCCGGGCGTGTCAGCCGCGCCGGCGCGGATGGGGCTCGATCACCGCCTGCGGGCCGTCGCGGTGCTGCTCGCACCAGAGCCCGTAGCCGGCGCCGTCGCGCGTGAGGAGCAGGCCGTTCGGGCGGCGTTCGACCTTCCAGCCCGCCTCGCGCGCCGCGCGCTCGTAGCCCGCGAACAGGTCGGCGGGCTCCCCGCCCAGCTCGAAGCGCCACACGTTCCGTGGGGCGCGGCCGCCCTGCGCGCCGACGACGCGGCCGAAGTCGGGGCTGACGGGCAGGCGCGCCTCGATCAGCCGGTCCTTCGCGCCGGCCTGCTGCCGGGTGAGGTAAAAGAAGACCGGCGCCGCGCACAGGGCGCCGAAGGCCAGGCCGGCCGAGGTGAGGCTGTCGAGCGCGTCGCGGAGCGTGTCCACCCGTCGTCCGATCAGCCAGCCGGCGAAGAGCAGCACGGCGGCCGCGCCGGTGAGCGGGAGCATCAGGTTGACGCTGTCCATGGGGCGGGGGCGGCGCGGTGATATGCCGCCCGGGGCGGGGCTGGCGAGCCGAATGCGGATTGAATCCGCGCCGGACTTCCTCTTGCGTCGGCCCGGGTTTCCCTTCTCCGCGGCTATTTTCCTTCATGAGAATCCTCGTCACCGGCGGCGCCGGCTTCCTCGGATCGCACCTTTGCGACAAGCTCCTCGGCCAGGGCCACGAGGTCATCGGGCTCGACAACCTCTTCACGGGGACCAAGGCCAACATCGCCCACCTGGCGGGCAACCCGAACTTCGAGTTCGTCCGCCACGACGTGATCGATCCCTTCAAGTACGAGGTGGACCGCATCTACAACCTGGCGTGCCCGGCCTCCCCGCCGCACTACCAGTACAACCCGATCAAGACCACGAAGACCTCGGTGATGGGCGCGATCAACTGCCTCGGGCTGGCGAAGCGCGTGCGCGCCCGCGTGTTCCAGGCGAGCACCTCCGAGGTCTACGGCGATCCGACCGTCCACCCGCAGCCGGAAAGCTACTGGGGCAACGTCAACCCCATCGGCCGCCGCTCGTGCTACGACGAGGGCAAGCGGTGCGCCGAGACGCTGTTCTTCGACTACCACCGCGAGAACAAGGTCGATATCCGCGTGGTGCGGATCTTCAACACCTACGGCCCGCGCATGCATCCGAACGACGGCCGCGTCGTCTCGAACTTCATCGTCCAGGCGCTGAAGGGGGAGCCGATCACCGTCTACGGCGACGGCACGCAGACGCGGTCGTTCTGCTACGTGGACGACCTGATCGAGGGCTTCGTGCGGCTGATGGAGCAGACCGAGACGGTCGGGCCCGTCAACCTCGGCAACCCGGGCGAGTTCACGATGCTCGAGCTCGCGGAGCAGGTCCTCAAGCTCACGAAGAGCAAGTCGAAGATCGTCCACAAGCCGCTGCCGGCCGACGACCCGAAGCAGCGGCGGCCCGACATCGCGCTCGCGAAGAAACACCTCAAGTGGGAGCCGACCGTCCCGCTCGCCGAGGGCCTCCGGAAGACCATCGCCTACTTCAAGGCGAAGGTCTGAGTCCCGCCGGGTCCCGGCGGCCGCGCCGGCCGGGGCGACTTGGGCCGGCCGGGGCGGAGGCGGGCGCGGTTTCGCCGCGGACGCTGCGCGGCCTTGTCGCCCAGAGACTTGCGATAACCGGGGCGAACATTTGCCGTTTGCCAAGCACCCCGCCGCTGCTTTGATTCGGCCCCTTTCCATGTTCAGTTTCCTCTTCAAGAAGTTGGCGGGGCGCCATCACCGCAAGTACGTCGAGAAGTGCCGCCCGATCGTCGCCCGGATCAACGAGGTGGAGCAGTCCTACCAGTCCCTGACGGACGACCAGCTGCGCGCCAAGACCGAGGAATTCCGGGGACGCCTCAAGCAGGGGGAAAAGCTCGATCAGGTCCTGCCCGAGGCGTTCGCCGCCGTGAAGAACGCCGCCCGCCGGATGGTGGGCCGCAAGATCATCGTCTGCGAGCACGAGCTGACCTGGGACATGGTGCACTTCGACGTGCAGCTCATCGGCGGCATCTGCCTCCACGAGGGCCGCATCGCCGAGATGGCGACGGGCGAGGGCAAGACCCTCGTCGCCACGCTGCCGCTGTACCTCAACGCGCTGACCGGCCGCAACTCGCAGCTCGTCACGGTCAACGACTACCTGGCCCGCCGCGATTCCGAGTGGATGGGCCACCTGTACAATTTCCTCGGGCTCACCGTCGGCTGCATCCAGCAGCAGATGCCCTCCGACCTGCGCCGCGAGATGTACGGCCGCGACATCACCTACGGCACGGCCTCGGAGTTCGGGTTCGACTACCTGCGCGACAACGGCATGGCCGTGAGCAAGGAGCAGCAGGTCCAGCGCGACCACTGGTTCTGCATCGTGGACGAGATCGACTCCATCCTCGTCGACGAGGCGCGCACGCCGCTGATCATCTCCGGCCCCGCCCCGATCGAGCGCGAGCAGCCCTTCACCCGCCTCAAGGCCGGCGTCGCCGGCCTCGTCAACGACCAGCTCCGGCTCGTCAACCGGTTCGTCAAGGAGGCGACCGAGCTGCTCGAGAAGAAGGACCTCACCGCGGACGACCGCCAGGCGGCCGCGCAGAAGATGCTCCAGGTCAAGCTGGGCATGCCGAAGAACAAGCAGCTGCTCCGGCTGATGGAAAACCCCGAATGGCGCAAGGTGCTCGACAAGACGGACGTCGAGATGCACTCGGATTTCAACAAGGACGAGCTGTACCGCCTGAAGGAGGAGCTCCTCTTCACCATCGACGAGAAGAACCACCAGGCGGACCTGACGGAGATCGGCCGCAAGAAGCTCCGGCCCGACGATCCCGACGCATTCGTGCTGCCGGACCTCGCGACCGGCTTCATCGAGATCGAGAAGCGCGCCGACGCGCCCGAGCAGAAGGAGCAGGCCAAGCGCGACCTCCAGCAGCGCTACGAGGTGGTGTCGGAGGACATCCATGCGCTTTCCCAGCTGCTCCGCGCCTACGCGCTGTACGAGCGCGACGTCGAATACGTGATCCAGGACGGCAAGGTCGTGATCGTCGACGAGAACACCGGCCGCGTCATGCCGGGCCGGCGCTGGTCGGACGGCCTCCACCAGGCCGTCGAGGCGAAGGAGGGCGTCACGATCGAGCGCGAGACGCGCACGTACGCGACGGTCACGATCCAGAACTATTTCCGGATGTACGAGAAGCTCGCGGGCATGACCGGCACGGCCGAGACCGAGGCCACCGAGTTCCACGAGATCTACAAGCTGGCCGTCACCGCCATCCCGACGAACAAGCCGTCCATCCGCGTCGACCTCAACGACTCGATCTTCAAGACCCGCCGCGACAAGTACAACGCGGTGGTGAAGATGATCCAGGACGCCCACGGGCGGGGCCAGCCCGTGCTCGTCGGCACCGTCACCGTCGAGCAGTCCGAGGTGCTGAGCCGCATGCTCAAGCGCGCGAACATCGTCCACACGGTCCTCAACGCGAAGTTCCACCAGCAGGAGGCCGAGATCGTCTCCCGCGCCGGCCATCGCGGCGCCGTGACGATCGCGACGAACATGGCCGGGCGCGGCACCGACATCAAGCTGGGCGAGGGCGTGCGCGAGCTGGGCGGCCTGTTCGTCGTCGGCACCGAGCGGCACGAGTCCCGCCGCATCGACCGGCAGCTCCGCGGCCGCTGCTCGCGGCAGGGCGACCCGGGCACGACCAAGTTCTTCCTCTCGCTCGAGGACGACCTCATGCGCCTTTTCCTCCAGGGCAACCTGGCCTCGCGCATCATGGAGGGCTCGATGCAGGAGGGCGAGGAGCTCGAGCACCCGTGGCTGAACCGCTCGATCGAGTCGGCGCAGAAGAAGGTCGAGCAGCAGAACTTCTCCATCCGCAAGCGCCTGCTCCAGTACGACGACGTGCTCAACAAGCAGCGCGAGGTCATCTACGGCATCCGCAACGGCGCGCTCCACGCCGAGCGCCCCAAGGAGATCATCTTCGAGATGATCGAGGAGGAGGTCGCGATGCGCCTCGAGAACGCCGGCTTCGGCGAGAAGGACGGCCCGCGCGCGACCGACGTCGAGAGTTTCGTCGGCTGGCTGAACTCGCATTTTCCCGTCAGCGCGAAGGTCGACGAACTGACCGGCCAGGCCGACGCGCCGGCGGTGCTCAAGAACGTCATGGACAAGGTGCGCGGCGCGTACGCCATGAAGGAGTCGATCGAGGATCCCGCGTCGCTGGGCGGGCTCGAGCGCTACGTCGTCATCAACGCCATCGACCACCACTGGCAGGAGCACCTGACGGAGATGGAGGAGCTGCGCCGGTCGATCGGGCTGCGCTCATACGGGCAGAAGGACCCGCTGTCCGAATACAAGAGCGAGGCGTTCCGCTTCTTCGAGGAGCTGATGAACAACGTCCGCCTGCAGATCTGCACGACGCTGTTCCGCTCGGCGACGAACCGCGAGGCCTTCGAGAACCTTTTCGCGATCCTCTCGCGCTCCGCGCGCCTCCAGGGCCCCGCGGCCGCGCCCACCGCGCTCGGCGCCGCGACCCAGGCCACGGGCGGGGCCCGCGCGGAGCCCGCGCCGGCCACGGACGCGCCCGCCGAGGAGATCAAGCTGCCGACGATCACCATTCGCCGCGACGCCCCGAAGGTGGGCCGCAACGACCCGTGCCCGTGCGGCTCGGGCAAGAAATTCAAGCACTGCCACGGGGCGTCGTGAGGCGCGGCGTCCTCTGTACCGCCGCCCGCCGGGCGGCGTGGCACCTCAGCGCGGTGCCCCACAACTGCTCCCCAGCTTGACGTTACCTTCCTCCATCCCGGACCCGTACGAACCGCGGCCGACGTTCTGGCAGGGCCGGCCGCACCTGGCGTGGGTCCTGGCGGTGTTCGCGGTCACGGCCTTTTTGACCTACGCCTCGTTCCCGCCGCTGAGTCTCGGCGAGGCGGGGTACGCCTTCGCGGTCGGGGCCGTGCTGTGGGCCTATCGCCGCCCGCCGTTCAAGGTCTATGCGGCAACGCTCCTCGGCGCCACGGTCGTCGCCTGGACGTCCCTCCTCGGCTGGCTGCACAACGTCACCTGGCCCGGGCTCTTCCTGCTCGGGCCCTTCGTGGGGCTGCTCAACGGGAGCTGGTACCTCGCCGTGTGGTGGGTCGTCCCGCGCCTCAAGGGCCACCTGCCGTGGATCCGCATCCTCGTCATGCTCGGGCTGGCCGCCGCCTGGGTCCTCCTCGAGTGGGTGCGCGGCTGGATCTTCGGCGGCTTCCCGTGGCTGCCGCTCGCGGCGTCGCAGTGGGAGCGCCCGCTGGTGTTGCAGGTCGCGTCGTACGCCGGGGCCGGGGCCGTCAGCTTCGTGCTCGCGATGTTCAACCTCGGCGCCGGCGCCTATGCGCACCGCATCTTCTTCGAGGGCGCGACCGGACTGAAGAAACGCAGCCCGGAGTTCATGGCCGCGCTCCTGGTGCTCGCCGGCAGTTCCTTTCCGCTCGTGGCGGACGTCATGGGCCAGCAGCGGGAACGGCTCGCCAAGGTCGCCGTGGTGCAGCCGTACATCCCGCAGAACGAGAAGTGGGATCCGGCGCAGGCCCGCGAGATCATGCGCACGCTCGAGCACCTGACCGTCGAGGCGGCCGTCGTGGGCCGGCCGGATTTTGTCCTGTGGCCGGAGGCCGTCACGCCCTGGGCGCTGATCGATGATCCCAACGTCCGGCCGTGGCTCGAGGGGATCGCCCGGCGCGTCGACCGCCCGATCGTGCTCGGCGTGGTGGTCGGCGAGCCCGCCGGCGCCGACGTGACCTGGTGGAACCGGGCGGTGGTCGTGCATCCAACCCATGGCGTGCAGCTGCCGGGCTACACCAAGCGGCACCTCGTGCCGTTCGGGGAATACATCCCGCTCCGCCCCGTGTTCGGCTGGCTGGAGAAGGTCGTGCCGATCGGGGGCGACTTTCAGCCGGGCGAATCGGCCGAGCCGCTCGTGCTGCCCACCCGCGCCGGCGAGGTCCCGATGGGCGTGCTCATTTGTTTCGAGGACATCTTCCCCGGCCTGGCGCGCGACTCCGTCCTGCACGGCGCCGAGCTGCTCACGGTCGTGACCAACAACGGCTGGTTCGGCGAGGGCGGGGCCGCCGCCCAGCACGCCGCGCATTCCGTCCTCCGCGCGGTCGAGACGCGGCGCCCGGTGGTGCGCTGCGGCAACGGTGGCTGGAGCGGGTGGATCGACGAATACGGCCAGGTTCGCGCGACGGTCACGAACGACCAGGGGCGGATCTTCTTCCGCGGGCACCGGACCCTCGAGGTCACCCGCGACGCCCGGTGGGCGGGGCGCCCCAGCGCCTACACGCAGCGCGGCGACTGGTTCATCGGTCTCTGCGGGGCCCTGGCGGTGTTCGGTTTCTGGCTGGTCCGGACCCTGCGGCCGCCGCCGGCGACCGAGGGCGAGACGGCGTTCTGAGCGGGCGCGTTTCAGAGAACGCGCGGCGACCGCGCGTGCCACCCGCTGGCTGCCGAGGCACGACGGCGCGCGTGGCGACCGCGCGTGCCACCCGGCGCGCGCCGTCCCGGCGCGCTCAGCGCGGAGTGCCCGTCATTCGACGAACAGGACGCAGACGGGCTGGAAAACCGCCGCCGTGTGCCCGGTCGACGACAGCCGGCCCGTGCCGGGGTCAACCCGGTAGACCACGAGATTGTTCGTGTCGCGATTCGCGCAGACGAGCCAGCGTCCGTCCGGCGAGAGATTGAAATTCCGCGGATGCCGGCCGCCGCACGGCACGATTTCGACCAGCGTGAGCGTGCCCGCGCGGGCGTCGCGGGCGAACACCGCGATGCTGTCATGGCCCCGGTTCGAGCCATAGACGAACCGCCCGTCGGGGCTCAGCCGGATCTCGGCGCAGATGTTCGCGCCGGAGAATCCTTCCGGCAGGGTCGAGATCGCCTGCCGCCCCGCCAGCGAGCCGTCCGCCTCGGCGCCATAGGTCGCGATCGTGCTGTCCAGCTCGTTGATCACGTAGAGGAACTTGCCGTCCGCCGAGAACTTGGCGTGGCGCGGTCCGGCGCCCGGGGTGGTCGCGGTCTCGCCCGCCGGGGTCAGGGCGGCGGTGGCCGGGTCCACGCGGTAGCGGAATACCCGGTCGAGGCCCAGGTCGCAGACGTAGGCGAAGCGGTTGTCGGGCGACAGCGTGACCGAGTGCGGATGGGGCTTGTCCTGCCGCTGCCGGTTCGGGCCCAGCTCGCCGGTCGGCGCGAGCCAGGCCGCGCGCGGGCCCAGCCGCCCGTCGGGCCCGATCGGAAATGACGCGACCTGCCCGCCGCTGTAGCTCGCGGTGACGAGGACGCGGCCCGTCGCGTCGGCCGCGAGGTGCGTGGTCCCGGCGCCGCCCGCGCCCCGCGCGTTCAGGGGCGCGAGCGCGCGGGTGGCGGGATCGAAGCGGAAGGCGGCCGCGCCGCCCGAAACCTGCCCGTTGGGCCCGACGCCCTCGCCGAGGGCGAAAAGCGTCCGCCGGTCCGGCGACCACGCGAGGAACGTCGGCTGCGGGGTCTCGGCCGCGAGGACCGGCGCGCTCAACGCGCCCGTGGCCGGGTCCAGCTGCACCGCGTAGATGCCGCGGCTCTCGCCGTCCTTGGGCGTGTAGGTGCCGATGAAGATCGCGAGGCCCGAGGCGGCGGTAAGGGTCATGTCGCCGCCCAGCTCAGCGGAAAATGGCGGAGGCTGGCAAGCGCGCGCGGCGGAGACGGCGCGTCAGGCCTGCGCGAGGGCTTCCTTGAAATGCCGGCGGCACATGGCGACGTAACGGTCGTTGCCGCCGATCTCGACCTGCGCGCCCTCCTTCACGGCCCGGCCGTCGGCTCCCACGCGGAGGTTCATCGTGGCCTTGCGCCCGCAGTGGCAGATGGTCTTGAGCTCGATCAGGTTGTCGGCGAGCGCCAGCAGCGCGGCGCTGCCGGGAAAGAGCTGGGCCTGGAAATCGGTCCGCAGGCCGTAGCAGAGGACGGGGATGCGGAGGGTGTCGGCGATGTCGGTCAGCTGGCGAACCTGCGCCGGGGTGAGGAACTGCGCCTCGTCGACCAGCACGCAGGCCACGGGCTGCGTGGCGTGCGCGGCGCGGACGTGGTCGAAGACGTTCTCCTCCGGCGGCAGCGGCAGCGCCTGCGCCTCCAGGCCGATCCGCGACTTCACGCGGCCGGCGCCGGCCCGCGTGTCGATGGTCGGCGCGAAGACGAGGGTGCGCATCCCGCGCTCGTGGTAGTTGTAGCTCGACTGGAGCAGCACGGTGCTTTTGCCGGCGTTCATCGCCGAGTAGTAGAAGTAGACCTTCGACATGGCGGCCGAGGCTAGGTCGCGGGCCGCGGCGCGGTCGACCGAAAAGCCGGCGGATGCGCAGGGCAGTCAGCCGTCGGCGGGTTTGACCACGGATGTCCCGGATGAACACGGATGGGGTTCCGATAACCGTTCCCTCCAGCCGCCAACCGAGAAGGCGTGTCACGTACGACCGGCCTGTCCCTTGTCCCTAAATCGTCCCCCGCGGAGAGGTCGCCGCGAAAGAACACACGGAACACAAAAGACGATTTTCGCGTTCTCTGCGTTTTTTTGCGGCTGACGAAATCCCAGACGCCAGGAGCGTTTTTTAATGGCCTGTCCTATTTTTCCGGCATCCGGGCCTGGAATCCGTGGTTAAGAAGACCGGCCGCCGTCAGCCGTCCGCGGTTTTGGTCGCGGATCGTGCGAATCCACGCGGATAAAACGGGCCGCGCCAAAGAAGCGTTGCTCTCGGGCCCATGAATTCATTCTTGTGCGGGCGCGCGCGCAGCACATGCGGTAGGAAGAGGCGAGACAAAAAAAGTAAACGCCCATAAATAATGGGCTTCTCGCCCCCCGCCATCTGGTTATGTCGGCCGGGCGATGAAGCTGCGCATCCCCCTGACGCTGATGAGCATGTTGGTTTCGGCCGGCCTCGTGTCGGCCCAGCCTTCGGTCCCTGAGATGGAGGAAACCTCGAGGGCGATCGCCCAGGCGCTGGAATTCCGGATCGGGCTGAGCGCCGCGGTCGTGGCCGGCGCCGAGAAACCCGCGGACGCCATCGAGCGGCTGAGGGCGGCGGAAGCGCCGCGCGGCGCGCCGGGCAAGGACCGGCAGGCCGAGTTCGCCTTCGCGGCCGTGGACGTCGGCCACCGGCTCCTTTCGGCCGGCAAGCCGGCCGAGGCGGAAGTGTTCTTCAGCGAGGCGGAGAAGGACTTCGCCCAGGCGATCGAGCGGGTGAAGAACGACGACGCGTACCGGGCGATGCTCCTGCAGGCCGTCGCGTACATCCGGGTGACCTATCTCGGCAAGGCCAAGGAGGCGAAGGAGGACCTGGACGCGGCGCGGAAGCTGCGGCCCGACGACCAGGCGCTGGCCGCGCGCGCGGAGTTCCTCGGCAACGACAAGGCCGAGGTCTTCCGGCCCGGCGCGGGAAAATAAGGAGCAACGCGCCATGAACCTTCGTTCCACGCTCTCCCTGGCCGCGGTGCTCGCGGGCTTCTTCTCGACCGGCTTCGCCCAGGCGGGCGGGTCCTGGACGCTTCATAGCGAGGGCCGCGCGACCGATCTCGTGGGCCCGTCGATCACGCTGCCGCCCGGCGGCGAACTCGTGCGGCTCGCCCCGGCCGGCGCGTTCGGCCTCTCGATCGAGTCGCGGCCGGCGATCGCCGCCGCGCCCGCTTCGTGGCCGGTCGTGATGATCGGCGAGCTGGCCGTCATCGTCTTCGCCAGCGGCGGCTCGGCCGCGGTGGGGGTGTTCGATGGCGGGGAGATGGTCCATGTCTTCGATGCCCCGCTCAAATTCGATGCAGCCGGCCGGCTCGCGGACCCGCTTCGGCTGACCGTCGAGCGGCGCGGCGACCGCCTGGAGGTCGGGGCGGGCGGCGAGAAGACGCAGCTCGAGCCGGTGCGTCTGGCGACCGGCGACGACATTGTCCTTTCGGCCGGCAGCGGCGCCCCCTGGGAGCTGGATGCGGTGACGTTCCGGAGCGGCCCGCTCGAGACGGGCGGATCCGCCGGCGCCGGCGCGGCCACGCCGGGGCGGAATTCTTCGGCGACGTCCTCCGGTGCCGGCTCGGCCGGGCCGGGCGCGGGCTCCGCGGATCCGGCCGCGGCTGCGTCCCCGGGCGCGAACGGAACATCGGCCGGCGAGCGCGGCCGCGGCTCGGCCGCGCCCGCCGCCGCGACCCTCGAGGTGTTCACCCCGCCGGCGGTCCGCAAGGCGCGAGCCGACGCGGTGCGCGAGCTCGTCCGTCAGCAGAACTGAGGAGGAACGCCGCATGAAAAAGGTCCTCCTCCTCGTCGCCTGCCTCGCGGCGCTCCGCGCCCCGGCCATGGAGCTCGAACCGCCGAAGCTCCAGGTCGGAATCTCGTTCCTCATCGCCGGCTACGGCAACGGCCAGATGACCGTCCAGGGCGAGCCGGGCAACCAGCTCACCCAGTTCACGAACAACACCTGGACCGAGTCGGGCACGGCGACCGTCTTCCTGCGGCCGGGCAAGAACTACAGCGTCACGTTCCAGGGCTGGGGACCGTGGGCCTACACGATGAGCTTCCTCGCGCCCGCCGGCTACGAGGTGCACGTCGACGGGTACGCCCGGGACATGTACACCAACAACACGGGCGGCGGCGACTACACCGTCTATCACACCCTGCGCATCGTCTCGAAGAACGAGGCCGCGCCGGCCGGGTCCTTCAGCGGCATCGACGTCGGCCGGGCCGTCTCGTGGTCCGTGGGCCTGGGCAACCTGCACGGCGGGCAGGGCGCCGGCTTGATCCGGTTCCACGAGGCCGACCTGAGCTATTCGTCCACGCCGGCGACACGCGACCGGCTGATGTACGCGGCCCCGCGGAATTTCGGCCAGGCGCACGCGGTCTACGACGGCCCGTCCGGCCAGCACCTGAAGCAGGTCCTCGCGGCCCAGACGTTCGTCAACCTCGTGGATGTCACGAACGGCTTCCGCATGGATTTCTATCCCGTCTCCGCCGCGACCTGGAACGGGGCCACCTACACCGTCAGCGGCACGGTGTGGAAGAGCATCACGGTCGAGTCGCCCGCCGGCACCGACCTGAAGGTCACGGAGAGCGAAGGCGCGGTCACCCGGGTCTCGCACCTGACGCTGCCGGGCCTCGGCACCGCCGTCGGGTCGGGCGGCGCCGTGACGACGGAGAACGGCTACACGGTGCACACGTTCACCGGCAGCGGCACGTTCACCGCCAGCGCAGCGCTGACCGCGGATGTCATTCTCGTCGGCGGCGGTGGCGGCGGGGCGGCGCAGCACGCGGGCGGCGGCGGCGCCGGCGGCGTGGTGCAAGCCAGCGGCGTGAGCGTCGCGGCCACCTCGCACGCCGTCACGGTCGGCGGCGGCGGGGCCGGCAATCCGAGCTCATGGCCCTACGTCGGCACATCGGGTGGCAACTCCTCCGCGCTCGGCTACACCGCCTACGGCGGCGGCGCGGGCAATTCGGATGCCGCGGGCTTGAGCGGCGGCTCCGGCGGCGGGGCGGGCTATCCCGACCCCGCCCTGGGCGGCGCGGGCACTGCGGGGCAGGGCTACTCGGGCAACACCGGCTCCACCGGCAGCGCCTTCAACGGCGGGGGCGGGGGCGGTGCAGGCGGTCCCGGCAACGGCGCCACCGGCGGTCCGCCGATCACGACCTGGGCCGGGACGTTCGCCGGCGGCGGCGGCGGCGGCTTTGGCGGGGGCGCGGGCGGCGGTGCCGGCGCGGGTGCGGGCGGCAGCGGGGCAAACTGGGGCGGGCACGCGTCCGCCAACACCGGCTCCGGCGGCGGGGGCGGCGGCAATTTCGGCGCGGGGGGCGGCAACGGCGGATCGGGCATCGTCAAGATCCGGTACCCGCAGGCCGGCACGGTCGGTTCGGGCAACTACACCTGGCAGCTGCAGGAGGGCGACGGCACGACCTGGCTGCGCACGACGATCCACACGAGCGCCATCGTGACCGGCGGCCGCGACGAGACGGTCGTGGTGCGCACGGGCGGGACGTCGGGCACGGTGGTCACGAAGACCCGGTACGAGTTCCGGCATCCCGGCAGCTGGGGCGAGGAGCTCTACCGGCGGGTCGCGGATCCCGACGGCGCGGCGCTCACGACCACGTACACGTACCACACGAACTCCGCCGCGCTCGGCCACTACCGGCGGATCGCGACGGTCACGCATCCGGACGGCAACTGGAGGTCCTACTCGTACTACGACGACTGGAACCGCCGCGGCCAGGTTTGCATCGAGTCCGGCCCCTGGAACGACTCGCCCGGCACGGCCCAGGCGGCGGGCACGTCCGTCGGGCACTCGATCGCCTACGACTGGAGCCCGGACTTCGGCGGGCGGTACCGGATGCTCATGCACCGGTGGGAATACGTGAACGGCGCGATGATCCGGAAATTCCAGTCGGTGTACTACGCCCCGCACTACACCAATGCCATTCCCAGCTACCGCCACGAGGCGGACGCGTACCCCGACAGCTCCAATTACCTGCGCACCTACCACTTTTTCGCGCGGGAGGACGCGCTGCCCGACATCGCGGGCAAGAGCTCGTTCGTGCGTCGTCCGGACGAGACGACCAGCAGCTCGATGTGGTGGTACGGGACGTTCAATCCCACCACCAAGGCCTTCACGGCCACGTCGAGTTATCCGCCCGACCCCTATTTCCGCGAAGTCACGGTTCATGGTGGAAATTACATCGCCGGCGGGGCGTTCTCCTCGTGGGACGGCACCGCGATGGAGGGAATCTGGGTGCACCCGAACCGCTCGACGGCCGAGGTGGTCATCCGCGACTGGGCGGGCAACATCGTGCGCAGGGAGACCCATGTCTGCACCGGCGGCACGAGCTTCACGCTCGTGACCTGGGAGGACTTCACCTACGACGTCGCGGGCCGGCTCCTGTCGAGCGTCGCCAGCAACGGCGCGACGGTGACCAACACCTACACGAACGGCCGGCTCGCGAGCACGGTGGGGGCCGACGGCACCGAGACCCAGTTCACCTACGACGAGCTCGGGCGCGTCAAGACCTCGGTCAGGAAAGGCGCCGCCGCGATGGCCGCGGTCGTCACGGCCGGGTATTCCTACCCGGCGCAGGGCGACGTCACGACGACGTACACGTACGACGGCGCGGGACGCGTCACGCAGACCGTCGTCTCCGGCGGCAGCCTGTCCCAGACGTCGAGCGCCGCCTACGACCTGGCCGGCCGGCTGGACAATTCCACCGCACCCGGCGGCTACTACACCGACCTGGCCTATGCTTCCGGCGGCCGCGTGGTCACGACGACGTTCCCGGGCGGCGCCACCCGGACCGCCGAGAACTACCTCGATGGCCGGCTCAAGCAGGTGTCCGGGTCGGCGCAGGTCAGCGAATGGCACAACTACGGCATCGAATCCGGCACGAATCGCGTGCTGCACCAGGTCAACCCGGCCCACGACGCCAACAACTGGGTCAACACGTTCTACGACTGGATGGGTCGGAAGCGCGAGGAGTGGATCCCCGGCTGGAACGGCACCGCCACCGGCCGGACCTGGCACTACAACTCCTACGGCCAGGTCTCGAAGCGGGTGCAGCCCGGCCTCGCCGACACCCTGTACGTGTACGACGCGATGGGCCGGATGTACCGCGACGGTCTCGATATCAACGCCAACGGGGCGCTCGACCTGGCCTCGGACGACCGGATCACGGAATCGCTCCAGTCGTTTTATTGGAACGGCGCGAACTGGTACCTCCGCACCACCGGTGTCGTGTACGCGACGCCGGGCAGCGCGACCGCGACCGAGACCGGCACGCGCTACGAAAAGCTCACGAGCCTGACCTCTGGAATTCTGTCCCAAACCGAGGGACTTGACATCAATGGCAATTGGACGGTGACCCGAGTCGAAGTGGACCGCGCCGCCAAGAAACTGCTCACGCGGGTCGATACCCCGGATTCGAACATCGAGAGCATCTCGGTCGCCTACAACGGGCTGGCCGTCGAGGCGCGCGATACCGCCGGCGTGACGATGCGCTACGAGCACGACGCGCTCGGCCGGCCGTGCAAGTCGATCGACCCGCGCACCGGCGCGACCACCACGGCCTTCGTGGCGGGCACGAGCCAGGTTTACACCGTGACGGATCCGGCGAGCGTCGTGCAGGCCACGTACGCCTACGATTCGGCCGGCCGGGTCTTCAGCGTGAAGGATGCGCTGAACAAGTACTCGTACACGACGTACACATCCCGCGGGGAGGTCCACCGCCAGTGGGGCGACACGACGTACCCGGTCGAGTACGGCTACGACAACTGGGGTCGCCGGACGACGATGAGCACGTACCGCGGCGGCTCGGGCTGGGCCGCGTCCACCTGGCCGGGCTCGCCCGGCACGGCCGACACGACGACCTGGGCGTTCCATACCCCGACCGGACTACTTTCGTCGAAGACGGACGCCGCCAACAAGGCGATCACCTACACCTACACGCAGGCCCGGCAGATGGCCACGCGCACCTGGGCTCGCGGCGTCAGCACGACGTACGGCTATTCGGGCACGACGGGGGAGCTCACGTCCGTGGATTACTCGGATACCACCGCGGACCTCACGTATACCTACAACCGGCTGGGCAAGAACGCGACCGTCACCGATGCCACCGGCACGCGCACGTTCACCTACAACCTGGCCGGCACACTGGAGCTCCAGCGCGAGGACCTGCCGGCGTTCTTCGGCTCGCGTCGGCTGACGTACCAATACGATACGACCGGCAGCGGGACCAAGGGCCGCCTCACCGAGCTGTTCCTCGGGACCAATGTCAACCCGACCCTGGACCAGGGCACGGGCTACACCTATGGGACGGACGGACGCCTAACCGGCGTCAACGCCAACGCCAGCGGCTATTCCGCGCCGGCGTTCACGTACACCTACACGAACAACTCCCGTCTGATCGCATCGACGGTGAACACGTCCCTGGGCTACACCGACGTGCGCACGTACGATCCGCAGCGCGACTGGCTGGACGACCGGGAGACGAAGTGGGGCACCACGACGAAGGCGAAGTTCGCGTATGCGCAGGACAATCTCGGGCGGGTCAGCCAGCTCGACAAGACCGGCGAGGTGTTCTCGCGCTACGGCAACGGCACGCAGGGCCTCAAGATCGCCTACGGCTATGACGACCGCTCGCAGCTCACGAGCGAGGTCACGTACCTCGGTGGCACCTCCACGGTGCTCACCGGCCGGAACGATTCGGCCTACGCCTGGGACAACCTGGGCAACCGGAGCAGCGTGACGCACAACGGCAACGCCGCCACCTACACGGCCAACAGCCGGAACCAGTACTCCTCGCGGACCGTGCCGGGCGTGTTCGATGTGGCCGGGGCGGCCGGTTCCGCGACCACCGTCACGGTGAACGGCTCGAACGCCGGCGTGACCCGCCACGGGGACTATTTCTTCAAGGGCCACGGGCTGGGCAATGCGCCCAATCCGGTGTGCACGACGCTGACGATTTCCGACGGGACCACCTCGACGGGCCTGCTGGCGTTCCTGCCGGGGACCCCGCAGGCGTTCACGTACGACGACGACGGGAACCTGACCTCCGACGGCCGGTTCACCTACACCTACGACGCGGAGAACCGGCTGCAGCTGGTGGGACTCACCACCGCCGCGGCCAATGCCGGGCACGTTCACACGGACATCCTCTTTGCCTATGACTACCTGGGCCGGCGGATCCGGAAGGTCGGCACGCTCGGGGGCTATTCGTTCGAGAACCGGTTCCTCTACAACGGCTGGAATCCAATTGCCGAGTTCTGGGGGGCGTACAACGGCGGCGCCTTCGTCTCGACCTACTCGCGGCATCACTTCTGGGGGCTGGACCTTTCCGGTTCCCTGGCCGGCGCCGGCGGGGTGGGCGGGCTCCTCATGGTGCAGGAGGGTGGAAACAGTTACTTGCCCGCCTACGACGCCTTGGGCAACGTGCACGGCATGATCAAGGCGTCCGATGGCTCCCTCGCCGCCGCCTACGAATACGACGCCTTCGGGAACACCCTGCGCGAGTCGGGAACCTACGCCGCCTCGAATCCCTTCCGCTTCGCCACGAAGTACACCGACATCGAGACCGGCCTGGTGCAGTACAACACCCGGTACTACTCGCCGAGTTTGGGACGCTTCATCAACCGGGACACGATCGGCGAGGCCGGCGGGCTGAATCTGTATGCTTACGTCAGCAACCGCGTGCCGAACGCATACGACTACCTGGGCATGGACGAGGTCGAGTACGACGTGGTCGAGTTCAATCCGGGGAACACTGTGTATTCTGGCTTTGGTGTCGGCGGGACATCGGAGACTGTCCCGAACCTTTCGACGCGTCGGGTGAGAGTCACCACGACCGGGCCAACCATCACGATGAACCCGTTCTTCGTGAATTCCAACGCGAGCCCGAGCCACGATGGCATCGCTGCGTAC
>DASPMS010000069.1:0-25807 GCA_035626915.1 Opitutaceae bacterium | reverse complement strand
ACTGAGATGACCGACGCGCTCTTCATCGCCTTTTCCGTCCTCGCCGTCGCCTGCGCCCTGATGGTCGTGGTGAACCGCAACGCGGTGAACGCCGCGATGTTCCTGCTGCTCTCGCTCGTGGGCCTCGCCGGGCTGTTCGTGCTGCTGCAGGCGCCGCTCCTGGCCTTCGTGCTCATCCTCGTCTACGCCGGCGCGGTCGTCGCCCTGTTCCTCTTCATCATCATGCTCCTGGACACCAAGGGCACGACCCGGCCGATCACGCCGAAGGCCTGGATCCTCGGGGCCGCCGCGCTCGCGCTCCTCGGCGCCGGGGTCTGGTCGCTGACCGACCGCGCGGTGTACCCGCACGCGCCGGCCAGCCTGCCCGCGCCGACGATGAAGGCGTACGCGGAGCAGCTCTTCACCACGTACCTGCTCCCGGTCCAGATCGTCGGCTTCCTGCTGCTGGCGGCGATGCTCGGCGTGATCGTGCTGAGCAAGAAGTTGCCGGAGCAGGAGCCAGGCGTGAGGGGCGAGGGGACCGGAGGGAGCAGGTAAAGCTCTGCCTATCATGACTTCGGCCCTGTTCACTGGCTCCTTCTTGCCTCACCCCTGTTTGGCCGTGGCGGCGTACGGCCTGCCCTCGTACCTTTTCGTCAGCGCGCTGCTGTTCGCGATCGGCTTCTTCGGCGTGCTCCTGCGGAAGAACACGCTCGTGGTCTACATGTGCCTCGAGCTGATGCTGCTGGCGTCGAGCCTCGCGCTGGTCGCGTTCTCGCACTTCAACGGCACGCTGGACGGCGCGGTGTTCGTCTTCTTCATCCTCACGATCGCCGCCGCCGAGGTCGCGGTCGGCCTCGCCATCATCGTGGCCCTCTTCCGCCGCCGGCACACCGTGCAGGTGGAGGAGCTGAACCACCTGAAGCACTGACCCGATGACGATGCTCCAGCACGCCGTTGCCATCCTGCTGCTGCCGCTCGCGTCGGCCGCGCTCATCGCGCTCTTCCTCCGCCGCGCCGGCACGCTCGCCTCGTGGATCTCGACCCTGGCCGCGGCGGGGATCGCCGCGATCTCGATCGTCCTCCTCCAGCACGGCGAGCGCTTCAGCCAGGGCGTCGAATGGATGCGGTTCGGCAAGTTCGCCGTCTCGCTCGGGATCAAGTACGACGACCTGGCCGCGCTGATGCTCTTCATCGTCGGGTTCGTCGGGTTCCTCATCCACCTCTTCTCGATGGGCTACATGAGGGAGGACGCCGCGAAGGCGCGGTATTTCGGCGGCCTCTCGATCTTCATGTTCTCGATGATCGGCATCGTCCTGGCCGACAACCTGTTCATGATTTTCATCTTCTGGGAGCTCGTCGGGTTCAGCTCCTGGCTGCTGATCAACCATTACCACGAGCGGCAGTCGGCGGCCGACGCCGCCAAGAAGGCCTTCATCGTCAACCGGGTGGGCGACTTCGGCTTCCTGCTGGGCATCATCCTGTGCTGGGTGACATACGGCACGGTGCAGCTCGACGAGCTGAACGCGCACACGAACGACGGCGTCGCCGCGGTTTCCGTGGGCATCCCGCTCCTGCTGTTCTGCGGCGCGCTGGGCA
This sequence comes from Opitutaceae bacterium, assembly GCA_035626915.1. Taxonomy (GTDB): domain Bacteria; phylum Verrucomicrobiota; class Verrucomicrobiia; order Opitutales; family Opitutaceae; genus Didemnitutus. The sequence goes on along the minus strand of DASPMS010000069.1, from coordinate 24,229 downwards.
AGTCCGCGCAGATGCCGCTGCACGTGTGGCTGCCCGACGCGATGGAAGGCCCGACGCCCGTCTCCGCGCTGATCCACGCCGCCACGATGGTCGCGGCGGGCATCTACATGCTCTGCCGGGTGCAGATGCTGATGGTGCCCGAGGCGCTCCAGGCCATCGCCTGCATCGGCGCGGTCACCGCGCTCTACGCCGCGCTCTGCGCCGTCGTGCAGCGCGACATCAAGAAGGTCCTCGCGTACTCCACGCTCTCGCAGCTCGGCTACATGGTGGCGGCGTTCGGGCTCGGTTCGACGATCCTCCCGCAGGGCGAGTCGGGCGGGGTGGTGATCCTGGCGACCGGCGTCGGCGCCGCGATGTTCCACCTGACGACCCACGCCTTCTTCAAGGCGCTGATGTTCCTCGGCTCGGGCTCGGTCATCCACGGCTGCCACCACGAGCAGGACATCTTCCGCATGGGCGGGCTGCGGCAGAGCATGCCGCTCACGTTCGCCGTCTTCACCGTCGGCGTGCTGGCGATCATCGGGTTCCCGGGCCTCGCCGGCTTCTTCTCGAAGGACGCGATCCTCTACCTCGCGCTCAAGAAGAGCGTCTGGATCTTCGGGGTGCTGGCGTTCACCGCGGTGCTCACTTCGTTCTACATGGTCCGCATGTGGAAGATCGTGTTCTTCGGCGAGGCGCGGACCGAGGAGTCGAAGCACGCGCACGAGAGCCCGCTCGTCATGACGGTGCCGCTGGTCGTCCTCGCCATTCTTTCGGTGGTGGGCGGCTACTCCGTCGTCTACGGCAAGCTGGCCGGGATGTTCGCGACGATCGTCCCGCACGCGCACGGCGCGGATCACGTCACGATCCTCGTGGTCTCGCTGGCCGTGATGGTCGTGGGCGCCGGCGCCGCGTGGCTCTATTATCCCTCCGCGGGGCACGACGCGCTCGAATCGAAGTCCCCCGGCGCCTTCGCGGTGCTCGGCTCGGTCAAGGAGTCGTTCGACCGCGTGTACGACTACTACGTCGCGAAGGTGCAGCAGCGGATCGCGATGGTGATCAATTTCCTCGAGCAGATCGTGCTGGCCGGCGCGATCCTGCGCGGCTTCGCGGGCCTGGTGGGGCTCGTGGGGCAGGGCGCCCGCGCGCTGCACACCGGCAGCCTCCACGCCTACGTCTATTGGTTCCTGCTCGGCGCCGCCCTCCTCTGGGCTTTCGCCGCCGGCGCCCGCTGACCTCCCATGCCGCTGAACGCCATCCTCCTGCAGATCGCCGTCGGGACCCCGCTGTTGGCGGCGCTGGTGATCGCCTGCGGGCTCCCGAAGCGCTTCTCGACCAAGCTGGCCGCGGTCGCCTTCACGGTGCCGCTGCTGATCGGGCTTTGGCTGTGGAAGGAATTCCCGTTCGCGGAGGCGCAGCACTACCAGTTCCTCAGCCGGCTCGACACGGGTCTCGCGCGGTTCGGGATCACCCTGAAGCTCGGGCTGAACGGCATCGCCCTGCCGATGTTCCTGCTCGCGGGCATCGTGGGCTTCGCCGCCGGGCTTTACGCGCTGCGCTCCGGCGCGGAGCGGCTGAAGCTCTACCTCATGCTCCTGCTCGTGATGCACGGCGGGCTCCTGGGTGTGTTCGCCTCGGTCGACGTGTTCTTCTTCTACTTCTTCCACGAGCTGGCGCTGATCCCGACGTTCATCATGGTCGGCATCTGGGGCACGCGCCTCGACCGCGGCTACGCGGCGATGAAGCTCACGATCTACCTGACGGCGGGCGCGATGCTCTCGCTGCTCGGCCTCATCGCGCTCTACGTGAAGAGCGGCGCCGAGACCTTCGACCTGATCGCGCTGCGCGAGGCCATCGCCGCCGAGGGGATCCGCGGCGCGACCCAGAAGTACATCTTCGGCCTGCTGCTCTTCGGCTTCGGCATCCTCGTTTCGCTCTGGCCGCTGCACACCTGGGCGCCGCTCGGTTACGGCGCGGCGCCGTCCTCGGCCGCGATGCTGCACGCCGGCGTGCTCAAGAAGTTCGGCCTGTACGGCCTGATCCAGATCGCCTTCCCGCTGCTGCCCGAGGGCGCGGCGCACTGGGCCTGGCCGCTGGCGCTGCTGGCGGGCATCGGCAACATCGTGATCGTCGGCCTGATCACGATGGCCCAGCGCGATCTCAAGCAGATGCTCGGCTACAGCTCGGTCATGCACATGGGCTACTGCTTCCTCGGACTCGCGGCGATGTCGGTCGTCGGCACGGGCGGCGTGGTGCTGCTGATGGTCGCGCACGGGCTGTCCGTCGCCCTGCTGTTCCTGCTGGCGACGAGCATCCATCACCGCACGCACACCTTCGACCTCACCGAGATGGGCGGGCTGGCCCAGCGGACCCCGGTGCTGGCCGCGTATTTCGTCGCGGCGACCATGGCGGGCATCGGCCTGCCCGGCTTCGCGAACTTCTGGGGCGAGCTCACCGTCTTCGTCGCCCTCTGGAGCTTTTCCCCGGGCATCACGGCCGTGGCCGTGGCCGGCGTGGTCATCTCGGCGGTCTACGGCCTCCGCGCCGTCGCCCGCGTGTTCTACGGCCCGCCGACCGAGCAGATGCAGCGCGTGCTGTCCTCGCATCCGCCGGCGGACCTCGACTGGTCCGAGCGCGTGCCCGCCCTGGTGCTGCTGGCCGCCCTGCTTTTCTTCGGCTTTTACCCGCGCGCCCTGTCGACGCCGGTCAACCAGGCGCTCGAGGCCGCCCGCGCCGAGGCGACCACGCCCACGGCGTCGCTCGCCATCCAGCGCTGACTTTCCGCCATGTCCGTCGACACGCTCCAACAGATCTCCGCCTCGAACGAGTGGCTGGCCATTTTTCCCGAGATGTTCCTCGGGATCGCGGCGCTCGCGCTGCTGGGGCTGGAGATCCTGCTGCCGAAGTCGCAGCACCGGCATATCCCGCTGGCGGCCTCGATGGCGCTCGGCGCCATGGCCGTCGGGGTCGCGATCAACTTCGACACCGCGTGGATGGACAGCACGACATTCGCGGGCCTGCTGCGGCACTCGCTGCCGGGCCAGGTCGCCCGCCTGTTCTTCCTGGTGTCGGGCCTCCTCGTCTGCTTCGTCGCCGGCATCTGCCTGCCTCGCACCCGGATGCCGCGCGTCGAGTTCTACCACCTCGTGCTCGTGGTGACGGCGGCGATGATGCTCCTGGCCCAGAGCAACAACTTCGTGATGATGTTCGTCGCGCTGGAGACGGTCACGATCGGGTTCTACATCCTCGTGAGCTACTTCCGCGACAACCCGCTAACGCTCGAGGCGGGGCTGAAGTACCTGGTGAGCGGCGCGCTGAGTTCCGGCATCCTCCTGTTCGGCATCGTGCTCATCTACGGCGCCGTCGGCCGCGTGGTCGACGGCGGCGGATTCGTCCGGACCGGCTTCGAGTTCGAGGTGGTCGCCCATTTCCTCCGCAGCAACCCGGACAATTTCCTCGTCCTCGCCGGCATGCTCCTGGTGCTGGGCGGCGTGGCGTTCAAGATCGGCGCCGTCCCGTTCCAGGTCTGGATCCCCGATGTCTACCAGGGTGCGCCGACGCCGGTGACCGCCTTCCTCGCGGTGTCCTCGAAGGCGGCCGGGTTCGCCATCCTGCTGATGCTCGTGCTGAACGTCTTCCCGTCGGCCCAGGATGTCCTGGTCCCGGTCCTGTCCGCCATGGCCGCGGCGACGATTCTCTTCGGCAACTTGGCGGCGATCTACCAGCGCAACGCCAAGCGGCTCATGGGCCTCTCGGGCGTGTCGCACGCCGGCTACCTGCTCATGGGCGTGGCCGCGGCGCTGACCGTGCCGTGGGCACAGGGCGCCGTCTGGTTCTACCTCTTCTCCTACCTGCTGGCCTCGATGGCGGTGTTCGGCGTGATGGCCCACGTCGCGGGGCCGGACGACACCGACCAGCAGATCGACCACTATGGACGACTCGCCCGCGAACAGCCGCTGCTCGCCGCGGTCCTGGCGGTCGCCGTGGGCTCGCTGGCCGGCATCCCGCCGCTGGTCGGATTCCTCGGCAAGCTCCTGATCTTCATCGCCGCCTTCCAGGCGCACCTCTTCTGGCTGCTCGCCGTCGCCGTCGTCGGCGTCGTGATCTCGATCTACTACTACTTCGGGTGGATCCGCGCCGCGTTCTTCGAGGTTTGGTCGCCCGCCGGCAGCGTGCCGGCGCCGGTCGGGCCGGCCCGGACCGTTCCCGCGGCGGTCAGCGCGGTTGTGCTCGTCGGGCTCGCGCTCGCCTCGGTCGTCCTGGGTTTTTTCCAGGAGCCGCTCACGGCCTGGCTGATGATCCGGTGACGGGCCGCCGGGCGGTTCCCGCCGCCGCTGCGCCGGCGCCGCAGCGGTCGGCCTGGTCGGGATTTGGCATGGAGGAGCGATTCGTTTCGCCACCGCTCGGGAAACCGTTTGCGCTGGCGCGCGCATGAAGGTCACCGGACTCGCGCTCGTTCCGCCGCCCACCGCCGCCGACCTCCCCAAGGTCACGCCAGAGCTCCTCGCCTCCGTCCTCGCCCGCTACTCGCGCAGCAACGAGGGACTCGGCAAGATCCTGGAGAAGGTCGATCCGGCGAACCCGGATGAGTCGATCGACCGGATCCTCAAGTTCGTCGACTACGGCCACGCCTCCATCGGCGGCCTCACCGGCGGCCTGGCCATCGCGCTCGACGACGTCTCTATGTGGCTCGCCTGGAAGGTCTTCGAGATCGCGCAGATGGCGGACGGTCAGGAGTCGAGCACGCGCTACATCACGATGGACGCGGCCAACCTCCCGTCGGCGGAGGAGATTGGGATGCCGGCGGATCTCGCGCCGCGCTGGACCGCCCTGATGGCGAACGCCTTTGCCGCCTACCACGCCGAGTATGCGCGGCTCGACCAGCTGGGCCGCGACCAGCCCGGGCTCGTGCGGCTGCCGAAGGACGCGAAACCCGCGGTCGTGAATCGCATTCGCAAGAACTACGCGCTCGACCGGGCCCGCTATTTCATCCCGTTCGCGACGCGCACCAACCTGGGCTTGGTGCAGTCCTCGCGGATGTGGGCGATGACGGTGAAGCACCTCGATTCCCTCGCGCATCCGGAGGCCCGCGCCGCCGCCCGGCTGATCCGCGACGAGCTGCTCAAGCAGTCGCCGCGGCTCATGCGCCACAGCCAGGCCGAGGCGTCGTACCAGATGCAGGCCCAGCTCGAGCTGGAGGCGAGCGTCAAGCTCGGGCTGGCGCGCCTCTCGACCGCGCCGCTGCGCGACGAGGTGTGGGTGAAGGTGGACCGCGAGACGCCGCCGTGGCTGCGCGAGGAACAGAGCGTGGCGGAGGCGCTGCGCCACCGGGCGAACCGCTATGGACATCAGGGGACCGCGACGCGCCGGATGCGCGTGGCCTTCGCCTGGAACAACATGGCGATTGCGGAGCTGCGGGACCTCAACCGGCACCGGACCGGGCATCGCTGGACGCCCCTGATCCAGGCCGGCTTTTACCTGCCCCCCGAGGTCGCGCCCGGACCGCATCAGGCGTTGCTCGACGAGCAGGCGGCGCTGACCCGCGAGCTGCTCCAGCGGGGGTCGCCCGCTTACGTGTACTCGCTGCTGCTCGGCGCCCAGACGCCCTTCGAGCACAGCACCCACGCGGACAAGTTCATCTACGAGGCCGAACTGCGCACGGGCATGGGTGCGCACTTCCGCTACGCGGAACACCTGAGCGCGGTCCTGCGGGAGTATTGCCGTCAGGTTCCCGAGGCGAAATCCTGGGTGGTCGAGGGCACGGCGGAGCCGGAATAGGCTTGCTAACTCACTGGCGGCCTAGAACATGCCAGTAACTTGCGCTGCGTATGGCCCTCCGGACACCTCCCGCCCGCCGCCTGAATTCTGTCGCGGCGACGGCCCTCTCCGGAACCCGCGGCGGGAGCGTCCCGGGTAGCGTGGACCGGCCCAGGCGCGGCGCCGACTCGACCGATGACCGCCTGCGTGGGACGGCCGACGCCTGGGCGAAAAGCTCTCTTCCCGACCAATCTTCGCGCCTCGCCCCGCCCCGACACCCGGCCTGGGCAGGCGGTTCATGAGTACCCGTTTCAAAGTCCTGCAGTTCAACATGCAGTTCGGCCAGGTCTGGGACGATGCCGACCCCGACCACGCGCCGGTCCGCTTGGAGGCCGCGATCGAGGAAATCAAGTCGCACGCCGCCGATGTCATCATGTTGCAGGAGGTCGAGCACGCCGAGCCGGGCAACAGCCAGCCGCCCGTCCCCAAGAACTACTCGCGCCTCAAGGCCGAGCTCGGCGGCTATTACAGCACCTTCTCCTTTCCGCGCTCCGATCCGCGGGAGCTGCCGTTCGGCATCGGCCTGGCAATCTTCTGCCGGTGGCCGCTGCACGACGCCGTGTGCGTGAACCTGCCGTCGCCGCCGGTCGAGTTCGAGTTCTTCGGGGAGAAGAAGACCCCGACGGACCGGCTCCTGATCGGAGCGACGACGACGATCGACGGCCGCGCGGTGCGGCTGCTCAACACGCACCTGCTGGCCTTGTTCATGCTGAAGTCCTCGAGCGAGGAGCACCGCCAGCAGCGCGACCTGGTCGCGGCCGAGCTGGCCAAGAGCTCCGGGCCGACGCTGCTCACCGGCGACTTCAACGTCAGCAAGCACGAGTCGCTCATCGAGCAGTTCGGCCGCGTCGGGTACCGCACGGTCCAGTCGCAGGAGATCACCTGGCGCCGCCGCCCCTACGTCCTGGACCATATCTTCTACAACGAGTGGCTGCGGCCGCTCTCGTGGAACGTGAAGCCCACGCCGGCCTCCGATCACCACGCCCTGTCGGCCGAGTTCGAGTTCGCGCGCTGACCGCGGCGGGGGCGCCGGCCGGACCATCCTGGGTTCGTTTCTTCTTCGCGGCGGCGATCCGCGGCGGTCATTTCCCGCGGCGGACGCGTTCCTTCTCCTCCTCGCGCTCTTCCTCGATCCGCGCCTTCTCGCCGGCGATCTGCTTCCGGATCTTGTCGGCCTCGTCGAAATTCTGGGCCGCGAGCGCGTCGTCGAGCTGCTTCTTCAGGAAGATCTCCCGTTCGGCCAGCTTGCCTTGGTGGACGCGGTCGATCTCGGCGAGCCGCGCCTTCTGCTCCGGCGTCAGGCTCCGGGCGGCGGAGGGGTCGGACTTGGCCAGGCGTTCCATCGCGAGTTCGTAGGCGCTTTTCATGCCGTCCATTCGACGCTCACCCGAGCCGCACGCAAGCCAGCAGTATCAGGACGACGCCGGCCACCGGCAGCCAGTACCCGCCGGCGGCCGGGCGCCATCGGCACGCGGCGCCGACGAGCATGAGCACGAGCGGCAGCGCCGCGCTGGGCGCGGCGAGCCAGGGCGCCCGGTATTCCGCGGGGAAATGCGCCAGCGGCAGCAGCGTCGACCACGCGGCCAGCCGGTCCATCACGATGATCGTCACCGCGGCCGCATGATTGAAGAAGATGCTGACGCCGGGCAGCCCCAGCAGCCCGCCCAGGATCGAGATGAACCCGGCGACCAGCGCGAGCGACGCGAGCGGCACCACGACGAGGTTCGCGAGCAGCGCGCCCGGCGTGAAGAGCCCGAACGCCGCGATGCTGGCCGGCGTGCTGCCGACCACCGCGACCACCGTGACCGCCAGCGCCCCGAGCGCCTTGCGTCCGCACCAGCGCCAGGCCATTTGCCAGCGGTTCCAGCTGGTCTCCGGGAGGTCGGCCCACGGACGCCAGGCCGCGAGCCAGTTCTCCGCCAGCGGCGCGCCCATGAGCACGAGCGCCCCGACGACGAGGTAGGAGAGCTGGAAGCCCGACCCGAAGAGCTGCCGAGGGTCGAGGAGGAGGGTGGTGAGCGCCGCGGCGCAGAGCGCGGCAAACGGGTTTCCCGGGAGGCCGCACAGGCCGCGGGCGAGAAGGAACGCGACCATGATGAACGCCCGGACCGCCGGCGGGTTGGCGCCGACGACCAGCACGTAGAACCACAGCACGAGCAACCCGACCGCCACGCGCAGCAGCCGGGGGGTCCGGAGCAGGAGAAGGACCGCCTGGATGGCGGAGGCGATCGCGGCCACGTGGAGGCCGCTCACGGAGAAGATATGGAAAGTCCCGCTGCGGAGAAACGCCGCCTCCTGCTCGGGGCTGAGCGATGCCTTTTCGCCCAGCAGCATCGCGACCTGAAGCGAGGCTAGCTCGGGGCGTCGCTCCAGCCCCAGCCGCAGGTGGCCGGCGAAATGCCCGCGCGCGCGCTGGGCGAGCCGGTCGAGCCACCCGGGCGGCCGCACCACGGCGAGCACCTGCCCGCGCTGGAACCGGGCCGCGACCCCCAGGTTGCGGAGATAGTCCTCGAAGCCGTCGGCCCGGCCGCCGGTCGCGGGCAGGGGAGACACGACCCCGCGGACCCGATAGACGCCGTTGCGCAGGGGCGGAGTGCGGTCGGCGCGCCGGACGGTCGAGAAGTACACGCGCAACCCGGCGAGCTCCGGCGCCAGCTCCGGCGCCGCGAGGATCTGCCCGAGCCCGTACTGCATCCGGCCTCGGGGGTCCGATGCGAACAGCCGGTCGATCCGCAGCGTCACGTCGAGCTCCCGCGGGGGCCGGTCGTCCCAGCCGGCGAGCTGCGGTGCCTGCCGGTGCGCGTGGACGAAACCGGCCGCGGCCGCGCCGGCGGCGAGCAGCAGCGCCCACCCGCAGCGCGCCGCGGGGGATTCGTGCCGCCCGACCCACGCGGCGGCCGCCGCGGCCGCCGCCGCGCAGCCGAGGAGCCCCCGGCCGCCATCCGCCGGCGGCGCGAGATCCGACGCGAGGGCGATGCCGCCGGCGAAGGGAAGCACCAGCCAGAGGAGGGGGGCCCGCGTGGGAGGGAGCGGCACGGCTCCATCCACCGCCCGCCGGGGGGCGCGGGCGAGGGCGGCGATTGCGGAATTCCCCGTAGCGGAATCCGCGCCGAAATACGCTCCCCATTCCCTGCCGATTGTGCCTAGTTGGGCGGGCATGCCGCCGAATCAGGGCGAGTTTTTCGATCGCGAGCCGGAACCGGCGCGCGACCCGTTCCGGGACGCGCCGGCGGCGCCGGCGGCGCAGCCCCTGGCCGCGCGCATGCGGCCGCGGTCGCTCGCGGAGGTGGTCGGGCAGGAGCACATCCTCCGGCCGGGCAACCTGCTCCCGCGGCTCATCGCGAGCAACCGCTTCGGCTCGCTCCTTTTCTACGGGCCCCCTGGGTGCGGGAAGACCAGCCTGGCCGAGGTCATCGCGCGCGAGACGAAGAGCCGGTTCGTGCGCGTGAACGCGGTGATGAGCAACGTTGCCGAGCTCCGCGAGATCCTCGCCGCCGCGCGGCGGCGCCCCGAGGCCGCCACGGTCCTCTTCATCGACGAGCTCCACCGCTTCAACAAGTCCCAGCAGGACCTGCTCCTGCCCGACGTCGAGGAGGGCAGCGTGCGGCTCATCGGGGCCACGACGCACAATCCCGGGTTCTACGTGAACCCGCCGCTCCTCAGCCGCAGCCACCTGTTCCGCCTCGAGCCGCTCACCCCCGCGCAGGTGGCGGGAGTGCTCCGGCGCGCGCTGGGCGACGCCGAGCGCGGGCTCGGCGCGCGGGGGCACGAGGCCGAAGACAAGGTGCTCCTCGACCTCGCCGTGCTGTGCGACGGGGACCTCCGCCGCGCGCTGAACGCGCTCGAGGTCATCGCGCTCTCGCTGCCCGAGCGGGCGCCGGTCACGGAGAGGGAGCTCGAGGTCTTCGCGCGCGAGCGGCGGATCCGGTACGACGCGGACGAGGACGAGCACTACGACACCATCTCGGCGTTCATCAAGAGCTGCCGCGGATCGGATCCCGACGCCGCGATGTACTGGCTGGCCAAGATGCTCGCCGGCGGCGAGGACCCACGGTTCATCGCGCGCCGGCTCGTCATCCTGGCCAGCGAGGACGTCGGCCTGGCCGATCCGACCGCGCTGCCGCTGGCCGTCGCGGCGCACCATGCATGCGACTTCGTGGGCCTGCCGGAGGCGGAGCTCACCCTCGCGCACGCCACCCTGCACATCGCCACCGCGCCGAAGAGCAACTCGGCGACGCTCGCGCTCGGGGAGGCGCATCGCGCGCTGAAGGAGAACCCCGTGCAGCCCGTGCCGGTCCCGCTCCGCGACAAGGGCGGGCAGGCCAGCAAGCGCATGGGGCATGGCCAGGGTTACCTGTATTCCCACGACTTCCCGGAGAACATCAGCGGCCAGGCGTACCTCGAGAAGCCGCTGGCGATCTACGCGCCCAAGGCGGCGGGGGCCGAGGCGGCGATTGCCGAGCGGCTCGCGCGCTGGCGGCAGCTGCGGGCGGCGCGGGCGAAGGGTCAGCCGCCCTGAATCGCCAGGAAGATCACGGCGAGCTTCCGCGGATCGGCCTCGGAGGAGAAATGCCGGCCGTAGGAGATCGCGACCTGATTGTCGCCGGCGCGGAGCGCGAGCGGCAGCTCGATGACCTCCTTCTGGTTCGTGCGCGGGAAGCGGAAGCTCCGGACCGCGGCGCCGTCCAGCGACACCGTCATCGACTGGTCGTCGAGGTAGGTGGCGCACTCGAGGCGCAGGAGCCCGGTGCGCGCGACCGGCGAGGAGATCCGCAGCACGGTGCGCGGCCCCATCCCCCAGCGGAAAATGGGCAGGAACGCGCCGGGGAACGGACCTTCAGGTGGCCCGAGCCCGTCGACGGGATCGAATCCGGAAAACCGGGCGCCGTCGGCCGATGCGGCGGGGACCGCGACGTCGAGGGGCCGGATCTCCGGCGTGGCGGTCGCCGCGCCCTGGGCCGGGGGCAGCCGGTCCACGAGGTCCCCGTGGCTTTTCGCGAGGCTTTCCAGGAAGGGCAGGAGGGCGCGGGCCACCCGTTGCCAGTCCTCGGCCGAGGCGGAGTAGCGGAGCGGCCCGCCGCGGTACGGCGCCGGGTCGCGCTCCAGCGTGGCGGGCGATGAAAACAGCGTTTCGACGAACAGGTCCGGCCGGTCGGCCAGGAGCTGGAAGCCGAGCCGGTAATGCACGTCCAGCCCGGCGTGCGCGCGGCCGCGGCCGAGCTTCTGCAGTTCCGCGGTGACGACGCGCAGGACCTGCTGGCCGATCGACCGGAGCGCGAAATGCGCCAGGTGGAAACCCGGCGGCGCCGGCCGGTCGGGCACGGGGGTCCCGTCGCGATAGAGCGCGTGGTTGCCCTTGCCGGCTTCGATGCCGGGATCGCGCGCGAGCGCGGCGGGGATCGCGATCTTGCGGGTGGCGCCGGCGAGCGAGGAGCGGTGCACGAGCCGCCGCACGGGGTTGGGCTCGGCGGCCGGCTCGTCCGAAGTCGGGTAGTAGTTGGCCATCGGCAGGCTGACCGGCCGGTCGGTGCCCGGAGATCCGAGCACCGCTTCCAGCGCCGGCCGGTCCGGCGCGACCAGGATCTCGTCCGCATCGAGCGGGATCACCCAGTCGGCCCCGAATTCCGCCACCGCCAGGCGCGCGAGGTGGTTGCTGCGGAACTGCTGGAGATTGCCCAGCGCGTCGTCGGTGTAGAGGCGCAGCGGCAGGCCCTCGGCGACGAGCCGGCACAGGATCTCGCGCGTGCCGTCGGTGCTGGCGTGATCGAAGACGAGATGCAGGTCGGTCCACGCCCGCGTGTGGCGGACGAACGCCTCCACGATGTCGGCTTCGTTCTTGATGATGGAGACGGCCGCCAGCTTCATGCGGCGCGGACTCTGTCGGCGGCGGGAGGCGAACGCAGGGAAAAAATCGCCGGCTGCCTTGTCATCGCGCGATGCGCGCGGAGCGTGCTATCGTGCTGAGTCAGCGGGCCGGGACGGCCCGCGCCACCCACCCGTGAAATCGCTGGCAAAATCCCGCTCGCCGCGGCGCGGCGGGAGCCGGGGCTTGCCCCGCGCGCGGGCGCAGGTATCGTCCGGCATCATGAAGACCCTGCGCCTCCTCCTGTGTCTTTTCGTGGGCTCGCTGCTCCCGCTCGCGCTTCCGGCGCAGACGCCGCCCGCCGCCAAGGGCAAGGCCGCCCCGAAGCAGGAGCAGAAGAAGGTCGATCAGAAGAAGGCCGAGGAGGAGGAGGGCACGATCGAGGGCCACGTCCTCAACCGCCCCAACGGGAAATTCCTCGGCCTGACCCTGCAGGAGGGGAAGTACAAGCTGACCTTCTACAACGAAAAGAAAAAGCCCGAGAAGGCCGACGTCGCGCGCGCGCTCGCGCGCTGGCCGAACATGCACGGCCCGGGCGACAACCGCACGGTGCTGAACCCGGCGGGCGACGGCACCTACCTGCTGGGGACCCTCTTCGTCCGCGGGCCGCATTCGTTCATGCTCTTCCTGACCCTGGTCAAGGGCGACGGCGACACGCCCGACACGAGCGAGACCTACAGCTTCCGGTTCACGGGCGGCGCGGGGACGGGCACCGGCGCCGGCTCCTGAGACCGGCCCCGAGCCGGGATTTGACACGGTCGGGCGGGCCGCAATTCTCTCCCGCCCCCCGCATGACCGTGCCCTCGAGCCAGAGCCCGTTCGATACCGTCGAATCCGCCATTCAGGCGATCGCCGCGGGCGGGCTGGTGCTGGTGACCGATGACGAGGGGCGCGAGAACGAGGGCGACTTGGTCCTCGCCGCTGAAAAGGCCACGCCCGAGCTCGTCAACACGATGATCCGCCACGCGCGCGGCCTGATCTGCGTGCCCATGACGGAGCCGCAGCTCCGGCGCCTCGGGATCAACCCGATGGTGCAGCAGAACCGGGAGTCGCATCGCACCGCGTTCACCGTGTCCGTCGACGCGGCGGAGGGCGTCACGACGGGGATCAGCGCGTTCGACCGCGCCCGCACGATCAAGCTGCTGGCGGATCCGGCGACGCGGCCGGACGACCTGGTCCAGCCGGGCCACGTCTTCCCGCTGTGCGCGCGGCCGGGCGGGGTGCTCGAGCGGGCGGGTCACACGGAAGCCGGCGTCGACCTGCCGGCGCTCGCGGGCCTGCGGCCGGCGGGGGTGATCTGCGAGGTGCTCAACGAGGACGGGACGATGGCCCGGCTGCCGGAGCTGGTCGCCTTCAAGCAGCAGCACCGCATCCCGATGATCTCGATCGCCGCGCTCATCGAGTACCGGCACCAGCGCGAGCAGCTGGTCGAGCGGCTCGAGAGCCGGCCGTTCTCCTCGGAGTACGGCGATTTCACCCTGCACGTCTTCCGGAGCAAGGTCGACGGCCGGCACCACCTGGCCTTCACCATGGGCCGCCTCGACGGCGGCCCCACGCTGGTGCGCGTGCACACCGAGAATCTCCTGAGCGATGTTTTCCACGCCAAGGACATGGGCAGCCACTCGATGCTCGAGCGCTCGCTCGAGCGCGTCGCCTCCGCCGGTCACGGCGTCATCGTGTACATGGAACAGACCGGCCGGATGCAGAACGCCCTGCTGCGGTCGGAGAAGCCGCCGACCAGCCTCCGCGACTACGGCATCGGCGCCCAGATCCTCACCGCCCTCGGGCTCCGCAAGATCCGCCTGCTCGCGCATTCGCCGCGGCGCGTCGTCGGCCTGGACGGTTACGGCCTCGAGATCGTGGAGCAGGTTCCCGTCTGATCCTTTGCCATGAGCCTCGACGCTCCCCGCTCCCCCGCGATCGACGGATCGCCTTTCCGCTTCGGCATCGTCGCCGCGCGCTTCAACGCCGAGCTGGTCGACGCGCTGCTCGAGACGGTGCGCTGCGACCTCGAGGCCGCCGGCGTCGAGGCCGGCCGCATCGAGATCGTCCGCGTGCCGGGCTCCCATGAGGTGCCGCTGGCGGCGCAGTGGCTCGCCCGCGGCCGGGATGCGATCGTCGCCCTCGGCGTGCTGATCAAGGGCGACACCGGACATCACACGCTGGTCGGCGAGGCCGTGGCGCACGGGCTCCAGAGGGTGGCGCTGGACACCGGCGTGCCGGTGATCAACGGTGTGATCGTGGTCGAGAACCGCAGACAGGCGGAGGAGCGTTGCCAGGGCCCGATCAACCGTGGCGCGGAGTTCGCGCGCGCCGCCCTGGAGATGGCCGCCGTCCGGCGGGCGCTGGAGGGCCGGCGATGAGCCAGTTCGCCCAACGCCGCGAGTGCCGCTCGGCCGCGCTGCAGTACCTCTACGCCTGGAGCATCAATCACCCGGCCAACCTGGCCGAGGACCTCCGGCTCTTCTTCGAGCACCTCGAGAAGCCGCGCGACTACTACGCCTTCGCCGAGGAACTGATCCACGGAACGCTCGAGCACGTCGCGGAGATCGACGGCCACATCCGTTCCCTGGCGCACAACTGGGAGTTCGACCGCATCGCCCGCATCGACCTGGCGATCCTGCGCCTCGCGATCTACGAGATGCTGCACCGGAAGGACATCCCGCCGGTCGTCTCGATCAACGAGGCCATCGACCTCAGCAAGCAGTTCTCCAGCGCGGATTCGAAACGCTTCGTGAACGGCATCCTCGACCGGATGAAGGAGAAGACCGGCCGTGACGCGCGGAAGGCCGAGTAGGATGGACGAAGGAGCAATGACGAGGGAGGAAGCGGCCGGGGAGCGGCAGGGGGCCGGGGCGCACCTGAGCGGCGGCAAGGGGGCGGCAGGGCGGGGGCCGCGCGTCGCCGGGCTCGTCCTTCGTCCTTCATGATCCGCGTCTTCCCGCCCGCATGTTTTCCCTCCTCAAGAAGTTCAAGGAAGGCCTGACCAAGACCGTCGCGGCGATCGCCGCGAAGACCCACGGGCTGTTCGGCGGGAGGAAGATCGACGCGGCGTCGCTCGACGAGCTCGAAGAGGCGCTCTACACGGCCGACTTCGGGGTCGAGACCACGACCGAGATCCTGGACGAGATCAAGGCTGCCTACCGGAAGGACAAGGATCTGCAGGGCCGGCAGGCCGCGGAGATCGGCGCCGCCGTGCTCCGCCGCGTGCTCGCCGGGGCGGAGGGGCGGCTGGCCAAGGGCGCGGCGAAGCCGGAGGTCATCGCGATGATCGGCGTCAACGGCTCCGGCAAGACCACGACCACCGCGAAGCTCGCGCACAAATTCAAGGGCGACGGGCAGACGGTCGTCGTCGCGGCCTGCGACACGTTTCGCGCGGCCGCGGTGGAGCAGCTCAAGAGCTGGGCCGCCCGGCTGGATCTCCAGGTCGTCGCGAGCCACACCGGCGCGGATGCCGCGGCCGTGGCCTTCGACGCGTGGCAGGCGGCGAGATCGCGCGGGCACGACTGGCTCATCGTCGACACCGCCGGTCGGTTGCACACCAAGGGCAACCTCATGGAGGAGCTCGCGAAGATCCGGCGCGTGCTGCAGAAGCACGACCCCGCCGCGCCCCAGCACCGGTGGCTCGTGGTGGACGGGTCGCTCGGCAGCAACTCCATCGAGCAGGCACGGGTCTTCCACCAGAGCTTCGGGCTCACCGGGCTGGTCGTCACGAAGCTCGACGGCACCAGCCGAGGCGGGGCGATCGTGGGCATCTGGCGCCAGCTCAAGATCCCGATCTATTTCATCGGTCTCGGGGAGCAGCCCGACGACCTCCAGCCCTTCGACATCGAGAATTACGCGCGGGCGGTCTTCGGCTTGGAGGGGGAAAGGTGATTTTGCCGCTAACTTCCGGACTGTTCCCGCGTCATTCCAGGATGCGCGTCCAGCCCCGGCGCTTTGCCCCACCGCGGTCGTTTCCGCGCCTCCTGCTTGCCGTTCTCGCCGCGGCGGGGTTCCTGGCCGCGGGAGTCCGGGCGGCGGGCGACTGGCGGCTCAGCCCGCGCGACATCCGCGAGGAGGTGAAGTCCGTGGTGGCCGACCAGCTCCGGGCGTTCCAGCGCGAGGACATTCCGGCGGCGTATGCGTTCGCGAGCAGCGGCATCAAGCAGCAGTTCCGGCTGCCGGTCTATGAGCGGATGATCCGTCGCGGTTATGCGCCTCTGCTGAAGCATGTTCGCGCCGAGCCGGGGGTGGTTCGCGACGATGGCGGGGCCATGGCGATGCTTCCGGTGGTCGTGCATGGCGACGACGGCCAGACGTCGCGCTTCCGGTATCACCTCCTGCGGGAGGACGGACAGTGGCGCGTCAGCGGCGTGATGCCCGAAGGCGACGCCCCCAAGGGCGAGACCTGATCCAGTTCTTAAGGAGAAGCATGGCGACCCGCGTCACTTGGAAGACCAGGACGGGACTCACCCGGCCAGGCTACGCGACGGCCGTCACCTGAGCTGGCCGCGGAGGATTACCTGCCGGGCACGTCTGACAGGCGGGCCATCGTCCCTCCCTCTTTCGCGAGGCGCTCTGGGGAGCGTCTCCGTGAATGGGCAGGAGGGAATCGAACCGGCCAGGGCAAGCGACGGCCGTCACCTGAGCTGGCCGCCGGGGCGGGCCTAGCCTAGTCCGACGAAGGGGGGCGTGGTCTCTCGTGCCCGACCGGAAGCCGCTGGGAATCGGCATATGGATCGGGCCAAAAAGGGGGGCAAGCGGCCAGGGCAAGGCACGACCGTCGCTTGCGCTGGCCGCGAGGACACCGGTCGCGGATTCCTGTTTCTTTGTCGCCTGAGCGTTGTGAACCGGCCGGCGCGCCGAGAGGCTGGACCGATGAGATTCGTGCTTCTCGCCTGTGCGCTGGCGATTTCGGCGGTGGCCGCCGAACCGGAGAAATTTTCGGACCGGCTCTCCGATGACGAACGCCGCGCCGCCGGACTCGACCGGCTCACGCGGGAGCAGCTCGCCGCCCTCGACGCCCTGGTCCGCCGCGAACGCGAAGGCGGGGAACGGTCCGCCCGCGAGCAGGCCCGCGCCGAGGCCGTGGTGGAGCTGAAGGAAAAGGTGCGCGCCGAGGCGGTCGCGGAGGCGAAAACCGAGGCCCGGGAAGAAGAGCAACGCCGGCGGATCGCCGAAACCCGGGTGCTCAGCCGGTTGGCCGGCAAGTACGACGGCTGGTCGCGCGGCACCGAGTTCCGGCTCCAGAACGGCCAGGTGTGGCGGCATACCGGTTCGGATATCCGCTACGTCGACCCGGTCGACGCGCCTCCCATCCTCATCGAAAAAGTCTTCGGCGGCTGGCGGCTTTACGACGCGTCGGGCGGATGGTGCCCGGTGACGCGGGTGAAGTGACGAACGAAAATCTCCGGTTCCGCCGCGACGGGACGACGAGGCGGAACCTGGCCGGTCGCCGGCGGCACACGGAGCGAAAGCGGCCCGGCCGTGGGCAAATAATGAATACGGATATTTCCGTAGTCCGGGGGCTTCTCCCCGGTCCGTTCGGTCGGTTTGCTCCGCCCCGAGCAACCCATCCGCAAGGAGCGGTGGCTTTAAAAACCCGGGTTCGCGCCGCTTTCCGGCCCGTTGGCGACGCGAGCCCGGTGTTTTTTTTGCCCGGGTATCAGGTTACGCCGCCCATCCGACGCCGGACCCAGGGGACCAGAGCCAGGAACAGCACAGTGACCGCGAACACGGCGAGCGCCTGCTGGCCGAAGAACCGGTCGAGATTGTCCGCTTCGCCCTCGCCGAATGCCGTCGAGAGCACCCCGGCGAATTTGTTACCGAAGGCGGAGCCCAGGAACCACACGCCCAGCATCGCGCCGACCAGATGCTTGGGCGAAAGCTTCGTGTAGGTGCTCAGGCCGACGGGGCTGAGAAACATTTCGCCGACGGTCTGGAGGAAGTAGAGTCCGATCAGCCAGATCGGGCTGACGCGCCCTTCGAGGGCTAGTTTAGCGGCGGGGACCATCAGCGCAAAGCCGCAGGCGAGGAAGAACAACCCGATGGTGAATTTCATCGGACTCGAGGGCTGCCGGTCGCCCATCCGAGTCCACAGATAGGCAAAAACCGGCGCCAGCATGATCACGAAGAGCGGATTGGCCGACTGGTACCACGAGGCCGGCACTTCCATCCGCCCGACATGCGTCCAGGTGAAGCGCTCGGCGAAGAGATTCAGGGACGTGCCGGCCTGCTCGAACAACGCCCAGAAGATGAAGGCACCGATGAAGAAATAGTAGATGGCGCCGAGCCGCCGCACCTCGACGGAGGACGAATACCCGAACCAAAGCATGAGTCCGACGGGCACGACGATGAACAGCGCTCGAAGCCACCTGAGGTCCGGCACGTGGACTTCGAAGACCTTCAGCACATTCATCATGCCTCCTTCCCAGTCGGAGAGCCACACGACGCCCCAAAGCAGCCCGGCGCCGAGAACCGTGTACACGGGGCTTTTCCACCAGCCTGGGGTCCGAGGCGGGGGCGGCCCAACTTCCTTCAGCGGATTGCCGTAGAGCAGGAACACGATGACACCGAGGGTCATGCCGACGCCCGCGGCGCCGAAGCCCCAGTGCCAGGAATGGCTGGGGTCGAGTCCCCATCCCTCGAGCATCCCCTTGAAATAGCTGTGTTGGGCCAGGAATCCGGTCACGAACGGGGCGATCGTTGCACCTAGATTTATGCCCAGATAGAAAATCGAGAAGCCCGCATCGCGCCGGGAATCGCCCGGCGCGTACAGCTGGCCGACCATCGCGCTGATATTCGGCTTCAGCAGACCGGTCCCCAACACGATGAGGATGAGGCCGAGGTAGAACGTGAAGTCGCTGGGGAACGCCATCGCGAAGTGCCCGGCGGCGATGACGATGCCTCCGATCAGGACCGCCATCCGCGAGCCGAGGATGTTGTCCGCGATGCTCCCGCCGGGGATGGAGAGCATGTACACCGAGAAAACGTACGTCCCATATATGGTGGAGGCCTGGGCGGTCGAGAGGCCCATCCCGCCGGCGGCCAGCGGCGCCACCATGTAGAGCGTCAGCAGCGCCCGCATGCCGTAGTAGGAGAACCGCTCCCACATCTCGGCGAAGAACAGCGTGTAGAGCGGACGGGGATGACCGAGGAACTCGCCGAAGTTTGCGGGCGGGACAATGACCTGCGGCCCCTGGGGTACGGCAGACGAGGGTTGCGACATGACCGCGGATTCGGGCAGCGTTTATGACAAAGGGCAAGCCCCGGGCATGGGCGCGGGACCCGCCCCGGGGCGGCGGAAGTTCGGGGTGGTGCATCCACCGGTCGCGAACGCAGGCCTGCGTAATCGTTCGTTGAATTCCGGAGCGCGCGACGCGAGCGTGGGCCGGTGCCAGCGCCTCTGATCCACGTCCTCTACGCGACCGTCTCCGGCAATGCGGAGGAGCTGTCCGCCGCGACGGCCCGGCGGCTGACGGCGGCCGGGTGGAGCGTGGAGATCGCCAACCTCGCGGACTTCCCCGCGGCGGATCTCGCGGGGGCGGGGACCGCGCTGTTCCTCGTCAGCACCTGGGGCGACGGCGAGCCGCCGCCCGACGCGGCGGAGTTTTTCGTCCAAGTCGCTGCGCCCGATGCGCCGCGGCTCGAACGGCTGCGCTACGCGGTGCTGGCGCTCGGCTCCTCGCGCTACCCGGACTTCTGCGGCTGCGGGCGGCGGCTCGATGAAAGCCTCGGCGCGCGGGGGGCCCGACGGATCCTGAACCGCGTGGATTGCGACGTGAAGCTGAAGGCCGCGTTCGAGAACTGGCTGGAGCGTGTGACGGACGCGCTCGGGAAGCCGTGAGCGCCGCCGAGCGGGGCTGGGGGAGGCTGTTGCGCCGGATCGCCGGCGACGGGACGCGCATGGAGCGGTTGCGCGGTCCGGGCGTGCGGGGCCTCGAGCCACGCCCGGTCGACCTGTGGCTGCCGCCCGGATTCGAGCGGAGGAAGCCCGCGCCGCTCCTGCTGATGCTCGACGGGCAGACCGCGCGGGAGTGGCGGCTCGGCGCGGCGCTCGAGCTGGTCGCGGCTCAGGGCGGCCCGGCGCCCATCGTGGCCGCGATTCCGGCCTCGCCCGCCCGGCTCGATGAATACGGGACCGCGGGCATAAGTGATTTTGCCGGCCGGGGCCGGCTCGCCAAGCTGTTCCAGGACTACCTGGTCTACGAAGTGCTTCCGGCCGTGCGGGAACATTGCGGACTCCCGGCGGACCGGCACACGACCGGGATCTTCGGGGCGTCGATGGGCGGATTGTCCGCCTTCGACACCGCATGGAGGCACCCGGACGTCCTCGGGGTCGCCGGCGTCTTTTCCGGTTCGCTCTGGTGGCGCACGGACGATTCGAACCCGGTGGCGCAGCAGGCTTCGCGAATCGCCCACCGTCGGGTGCGTCAGACGCGGAAAAGGCCGCCGCTCCGGCTCTGGTTCGCGGCGGGCACGCGGGATGAGGCGTCGGACCGCGATGGCGACGGGGTGATCGACGCCATCCAGGACACCCGGGAACTCATCGGGGAACTTGCCGCCAAGGGATTCCAGGAGGGCCGCGATGTCGTCTACCGACAGGTCGAGGGCGGCGAACACAACGAGGCGACCTGGGCGCGCGCGCTGCCGGAGTTCCTGCGGTGGGCCGTGGGCGGATGAGTCCGCCCGGCCGCGCTTGCCGTCGGAGCGCAAACCGCCTTTCCTCGTCCCGGCAGTCAGGGAGGGAACCTTGCCATGACCCGAATCATTTCATTCATCGTGCTCGCGCTCGCCGGCGTCGGGGCCGTCTTCGCCCGGCCGGTCAGCGAAGCCGACGAGAAGGCCATCAAGGCCGACATCGAGCACATGATGACCCTCTTCGAGAAGGGCGATGCCGACGCGCTGCTCGCGCGGACGCACGAGTCGGTCTACGTGCTCGCCGGCGGCGACCGGGCGGAATTCGAGAAGGCGATCCGCGCCGCCGTGCAGCAGCTCATGCAGATGGAGGTGAAGTTCCTGGGCTCGGAGCTGGGCCGGCCGACGCAACTCTACGCGGCGGGTGAGCATGAGCTCTGCTTCATCCCCCGCGTGGCGACCATGTCGATCGAGGGCCAGAAGGTCCGCAGCACCGGCTTCATGGTGGCGGTCCGCACGAAGGGCGTGGCCGGCTGGAAGTACCTCGACGGGGCTGGGATCGCGGCGAATCCCGCTCTGCTCAAGACGCTCTTTCCCGACGTCGACCCGAAGGTCGCACTGCCGCCTTCGAAGATGGAGAAGCTCTGAGGGGGCGCCTTCCGGCTGACGCGGCGTTCGCGTCGGGCAGGTAGGCGGCGACGACCACGCCGAGGGGGTTGATCCGCCGACGAACGGGACGAGGCTTCGCCTCTGGAGTTGATTCCCCCGCGCGCGAATTCCGCGCGGGAGGCCCGGACTCAGATGCGCACGAGCGGCAGTGAGACGCGGAACTGGCCGTTCGATTCCTCGACCTCGATCGGGGCGCCGACGGAAATCTGGTAGCGCTCGCGAAGATTGCGCAGGCCGTGGCCGGTCGAATCGGCCGGCCGGCAGCGCGCCCGCAGGGGATTGGTGAACACGATCCGCCCGCGGTTGAGCTCGATCTCGACCTGCAGGGGCTGCTCGGCGGAGAACGAGTTGTGCTTCAGGGCGTTCTCGAGGAGCAGCTGCAGCGACGCCGGCGGAATGAGCAGGGCGTTCAGGGAATGAAAGCCGCGGAGCTCGAGCCGCAGGCTGTCGGGAAACCGCAGGCGCGCCAGGCCGATGTAGGCATGGAAGAAGTCCATCTCCTGGTAGAGCGGCACCAAGTCCCGGCTCGATTGCGCCAGGACGTACCGGCAGACGGCCGCGAGGTGCTGGTTGAACTGCCGGGCCGTGCGGGGATTCTCGTCGATCAGCACGCCCAGGGTGTTGAGCGAGTTGAAGAGGAAGTGCGGCGTGAGCTGGTTCTTCAGCATCGCCAGCTCGGCCTGCAGCCGGGCGCGCTCGGTCCGTTCGAGGTCCAGCCGGTCCTCCAGCCGGTCGCTGATCAGGAACAGCGTCTCGTAAAGGTGGGTCACGGCCCACACCACCGCGAGGATCAGCCCGAGGTTCACCGCGAGCCCGCGCCCGTCGATGCCCGGCCGGTGATCGAGCGCGTACCAGGCGAGGAGCATCGCGCCGGCGACCGCGAGGGAGTAACCGGCGGTCGCGCCAAGCAGGGAGAAGAGCTTCACCACGGGCCGGCGCGACCAATCGTGCCGGTCGCGCAGCCGATACAGGAGCCACCGGTTGCCCATCCAGAGGATGAACGAGAGCCCGACGAACCAGGCGGTGCCCGCCCAGTACAGCGCGTCGCGGGCGTCCAAGCCGTCGAACAGCCGGGTCAGGCGGGGGATCGCGAGGCCGCACAGCGGGATGCCGACGGACCGGATCGCCACGTCGCGCAGGCGACGTTCCTGGCGGGACGAGGTCAGGGAAATCGCCGGCATCCGCGCGGGACGCTAGGACGGGGTCCCCGCAAGGCCACGAGGATGCGGCCAGCGGGGCCGGGCCCGCGCCGACCGCACGCCGAAATGCGAAGAACCTTATGACGCCGCGCCGGGGCGTGCGGCGGAGCGAACCTGCGCCCGCCGCCGGCGCGCGCCGAGCGCAACGATCGCGCCGCCGAGGAGGAGCGGCGCCCAGGTCGAGGGCTCGGGCACCGCGGCGAAGCCGGACAGCACGACTTGATTCGCCGTGAAGATGCTGCCGGCCCCGTAGTTCACCTGGAAGGAGCCGAGCCCGTCGCTCGTGACGAGCCGGCCGCCGTTGGCGACGTTTGCGAACGAACCCGAGAGGCTGCTGGCGGAGAGCAATGTGAAGGTGTCGATCGCAGTCACCGAGTTTTCGAAGCCCGCGCCGAAGGTGATCTGCAGCATGCCGCTGAGCGCGAGCGCGGTGCTGACGGAGAGCAGGCCGTAGCCGCCGTCCGTCGCGGCCCCGCTCAGCGTGTAGGCCAGCTCGCTGGAGGACTGCAGGCCGAGCGACGAGTTCAGCTGAAGCGTGCCGTGATCGAGCTGCAGGCGACCCGCGTTGCTGAAACTCACCCCGGACGTGGCGGTCGTGATGCCGGAGCCGGACCGGCGATAGGTCCCGCCGGGCGCGTTCGTGAACGTCCACGTGCCGCCGTAGGCGCTGTTGAACTGGCTGGAAGCCGTGTCGTTGAAGACGGTGGTGTTGGTGAAGCTGGCGCCGTTGCCCGCGCGGATCTGACCGTCGGTCCAGTTGAACACGCCCTCGTTCACGAGCGCGCGCTGGTTGAAGTCGTGCAGGTTCGCGCTCGTGATGGAAATTACGGACGTGGCGCCGAAGATGGTCGTGCCAGTCCCGTTGAAGTTGCCGGCGACCCAGTTCAGCGGCCCCTCGAACGTCGTGCCGGTCGCGAACGTGCCGGCTGTCATGCGGATGTCGCCTGCGCCGGCAAACGTCACGACCCCCGGGCTGTTGAAGCTGCCGGCGAGATCGACGGTCGCGCCGGCTGCGGCGGTGATGGTGCCGCCGGCGAGGTTGCCGCCGCCCTGGAGCAACAGGGAACCGAGGGTGACATTGACGTGGCCCGCGTTCTGCAGCGCGACGCCGCTCGCGAAGGTCGTGGCGCCGCCGGTTTTGTTGTAGGTGCCGCCGGCGGGATTGATGAACGTCCACGTGCCGCCGTAGGCGCTGTTGAACTGGCCGCCGCTGCCGGCGTCGTCGAAGAACCCGTGGTTCGTGAACGAGGCGTTGTTGCCGGCGCGGATCTGGCCGTCGAGCCAGGTCACCTGTCCGTGGTTGGCCAGCGCCCGCTGGTTGAAGTCATGGCGCCTCCGGTCTTGTGGTAGAAGCTCTCGGCGGAGTTGACGAAGGTCCAGCTTCCGCCGTAGGCGCTGTTGAACTGGCTCGTGGCCGCGTCATTGAAGACACCTTCGTTGATGAAGCTGGCGCCGTTGCCGGCGCGGATCTGGCCGTCGGACCAGTTGAACACGCCGTCGTTCACGAGCGTGCGCTGATTGAAGTCGTGCTCGTTCGCACTCGTCACCGCGACGGTCGCCGTGGTCCCGAAGACGGTCGAGCCGCTGCCGTTGAAGTTGCCGGACACCCAGTTGAGCGGACCTTCGAAGGCCGTGGCGCCGCTGAAGGTTCCGGCGGTGAACCGGATGTCCCCGGGGCCGGAGAGGGTCACCTTGCCGTTGCCGACGAAGCTGCTCGAGATATCGACCACGCCGCCGGTCCCGGCATGGATCGTTCCGCCGCTCAGGTCGCCGCCGCCGTCGAGGGTCAAGGTGGCGCTGGACACGCTGAGAAGGCCGGCGTTGTGAAACGCGACCCCGCTGGCGAACGTCGTCGCTCCGCTCGTCTTCTGGTAGGAGCCGTCGGCGGGATTGATGAACGTCCAGGTGCCGCCGTACGCGGCGTTGAACTGGCTCGTGGCGGCGTCGTTGAAGACGGCGCTGTTCGTGAAGCTGGCGCCGTTGCCCGCGCGGATCTGGCCGGCGCTCCAGTTGAACATGCCCTGGTTGACCAGCGCGCGCTGGTTGAAGTCGTGGAGGCCGGCGGTGGTCACGGCGGTCGTCG
>DASPMS010000068.1:0-45140 GCA_035626915.1 Opitutaceae bacterium | reverse complement strand
AGAGTTGGAGTCTGCTCAAGAACGATGGGATACTATAAAAAGGCGGTCGAACTCTCCAAGGGGCATGAGCCGAAACCTCGACACCTTCGCCAGGCCGCTGTGCTGTTGGAGCACTGGGAGGCGAGACCCGATCCACGGAAGGCCAACCGGGCAACGGCATTTACTTTGATCGTCGGGGTTAGAACCGAGTTGGCTGAGAAGGGCCGAAAGGACCTGGCCCGCAGGCTGGATGATGCTCTCCAGCGCCTCGGGTTTAACCACAACCGTGCGAGGAACTCGAAACTTCTGCCGCGAATCAAGTGATGAAGTCGTAACAAAAACCAAACGGGGTCTTGGTGGGCCTGCTGGGATTCGAACCCAGAACCAAGGGATTCAAGAACTCGGTGCGTTTCCGCATCGCTTGGACTATGTCTTCACCCTTGGCCCGAGGGCCAGTGGGGTGGCGGGGGTTAATTGGCGTTATTTAAGGAGACTGAACTCCGCCGCCTAGTCTCTACACCTTCCACGGTGCACCGTGGCCTCGGCTCGGCGTTACCATGCCCCGTAGGGCGAAGGATTCACCGAATTTCCCCGCATCCCGTCGGGAGTTTCCTGCCCGCCGGCACCTTTAACTGATGAGTCCCCTGCTCTAACCGTTGAGCTACAGGCCCATGATCCAAAGAACTTGAGCAAGGTCACTGGGTTTCCCCGGTAGCAGCAAGCCTAGGTTGGATCCCACTCATCATTCAGGACGAGCGTGGCCACCCACCGGGCGATGATATATTTCGAGATCAGGTCGTCTCGGTGCTCGTCGAGCATTTTGCGAAGGGCGCGATGCCGATCCTCGTTGCCGGCGGGTGACTGAACGAGGGTTTTGACTGGTTCAAGGCTGTCCGCCTTAAAACCATAGGTTTGGGCGGGTTCGTCGGACATTCGATAGCCAAGTTGGATCATGGCTTGAACATCGTTTTCGCCGTAGCGAAGAACCCTGGCGTTCCTCGCATTGGGTTTCAGGGTCCCGTCTTCGGTGCGACGTTTAATGGTTTCAATGGAAACACCAAAGAGATTGCCCATCTCTTTGCGTGTGAGTTCGACCCTACTGGCAGGGTTTTTCTGGGTGGTTTCAGGAGGATTCATTCTCCGTCCCCTATGTAACGAAAGCTTTCGGCGGGAATGGGCTCGGCCAAAAAAAGCCCGCGGTTTTTTACCGCGGGCTTCGAGTTGAGAGTTTGTTCAGCTAGGAGATTTTTGCTACAGGAAGTAGCCCTCCCAAGCCGGTGTTAGCTTCCCGGCGATCCTGCACGTAGTAGGTCACCGTGACCGCAATCGTCGCGTGGCGAAGAAGATTTTTGGCTGCGAGCAAGCCATACCGTTCGACGACGAGTGAGCCGCATTCCTTTCGAAGAGTGTGCAAGGGTTTCTGGGTGCTAACGCCGTTATTGCGTAGCCACCGGTTGATCGACTTGAAAAGAGCTTCGCACCGATAGTGGCGGTAATGTTTGGCGTTCCGGGGTGGGTTTTTCGAGGCTACAACGTAGTCTCCGGTGGCGCGCTTCCGGTGTTCACGGAGTAGTTCGAGGAGTTCGGGTTCGAGAGGAATTGGAGCGCTTGAACCCGGGGTTTTGAGATGAAGGAATTCGTGAGGAACCAGGGCCAGGTGCTTGCGTTCCCAATTCACCATGTCCCATCGCAGCCGGTCGATCTCTGTGCGGCGTAAGCCCAGCAACAGGGCCAGCACGAAAATGATGAAGGCATTGGGATGGGCCTTCATGAGATCGGCTATCGCAGATTTCATCAGCGCTTCGGCATGAATGACGGACACGTAGGCGTAAGCAGAACGGCCTTTCACGACGAAGGGCATTTGGTCGAATTGTTGGGGTGGGATCGTCACACCCAACTCCGCTAGCTCGTTTCGAATGGCTTCCCGAAAGAGGGAGCGGAGATTTCGAATGTAGCCGTCGTAGGTAATGGAGACCTGGCGGTGCTTATGAGGGCTGTCTTCGCCACGAGATAGGATATGACGTTTGAAGCTTTTGATTGCGTCCAGCGTGAGAACACTGAGCGGGGTTTGATCGACCTTCGCACGCCATTCGAGGCGGCGCACGCCTTTCCCACGGCCACTTCCGAGCCCACGGATGAACGCGACGACCGACCGCAGCTTTGTCGCGTAGGTGGCGAGAGTCACGCTGGTGATCATATGCGTTAGGGCAACCAGTCGGAGAAATTCCCCAACCGTGACGACCGCGGGGAGCGTGATCGGCTTTCGCTTATAGGTGCGAAGCGCGTCCTCCCAGCCTTTGCGGACGATAGCGAGGTAGATCTCGCGAGCCTTCTGCGCTGCTTCATCTTTGTTCGCAGTGTGCAGCGGGAATGACTCGCGGCGACCTGCGAACTGAATCTTGCACGAGAAGTTTGCCGTCTTGCGGGACTTTCCCTTGCGTTTATACTTGGCTTGGAAGACACGCCCCTCCCAGTAGGTGAGGTGTGTTGGCGAGAGCCGTCCAATCGGCGGTTCGGGTGGCGAGTCCGGCTTGGACACTTCTTGGACGGTCGAACTGATCTGAACTGGGTTTTGTTTCGTGTAGTGGTTTTTCATGCCACAGTTCGTTTGCGTCGTAACCAACTAGGCGGTAGGCGCTAGTTATGGTCACGAGTGGTCGATTGACCTGAACTGTGCGGTCAGACTTATGGACTCATAATCCCTTGAGTGTGGGTTCGATTCCCACCCGGCCCACCAGCGCGAAGCGGCGGGGAAACCAAAATTGATTGTTGACGTCCGCCCAGCCGATGTGCATATACACATTAAATGCCCGAAGATCTCGATTTCTCCGTCCGCAAGAACTGCGTCTGTTTCAACCTGCGTCGGGTGGCGCGCGTCGTGACGCAATTCTACGACGCGAAGATGCGGGGCCATGGAATCCGCAGCACGCAGGGGATGGTGCTCGCGGCGCTGCACATGACCGGTCCGTCAAACATGGCCGATTTGAGCGAGCTGCTGGGGATGGAGCGGACCACGCTGTTGCGGAATCTCCGGCCATTGCAGCGGGAAGGCTTGGTGACGGTTGAAGGCGGCGGGCATGGCGCACGCGTGGAACTGGCGCTCTCGCCCAAAGGCCGCAAGCAGATCGAAAAGCTCGCCCCCGCCTGGGAATCCGCCCAGCGCGCCGCCGTGCGGGTCCTGGGAGAAAAGCGCTGGTCCGCGCTCCTGGGCGATCTCGAGACGGTCGCCGCGGCGCTGAAGAATTCATGACGAAACCCGACGCAGCGGAGCGGCCCGTGGTGTGTATATACACAGCATCTCGCACCGGATCCCGCGCCCTCCCCCGACCCCGCGCCCATCACGAATTTCGACCCTCCAAGCCCATGACCTCCCCCCGTAACATTCGCCCGGTCGCCGTCCCGCCTCGCCCCGCCGGTGCCAGTCCAGGCGCGGACCAGCACACCCAGCACGCCGCGATCCCGCACGCGGCCGGAAGGTCGTGGGTGCTGATCACGGGGGCATCGAGCGGGTTCGGCGAGGAGTTCGCCCGGCAATACGCCGAGCGAGGAAATGCCCTGGTCCTCGTGGCGCGTCGGCTGGACCGGCTGCAATCGCTCGCCGAGAGCCTTCACCGACAGCACGGCGTGGAGGTCGTGGTCGAGCCGGTCGACCTATCCGACATCGCGGCCGTCGTGAAGCTGCGCGAGCGGCTTCACGCCCGGGGCATTGCGGTCGATACGCTCATCAACAACGCCGGTCATGGCCTGCAGGGGCCCTTCGCCGGCACCCCCCTGGACGCGACCCTGAGGATGGTGCAGCTGGACGTCGCGAGCCTGACCGCCGTGACCCACGTCTTTGCGCAGGACATGCGCGAGCGGCGCTCGGGAAAAATCCTGCTCGTCGCGAGCGTCCTGGCTTATCAGGGCGTGGAAAACTTCGCGGTCTATGCGGCCGCCAAGGCCTATGTGCTGCGCCTGGGTGAAGCCCTGCATCGGGAATTCCGGCGCGATGGCATCACGGTCACGACGCTCTGCCCGGGCATGTCGGACACCGGATTCGCCCAGGCGGCCCAGCAGAAGCTCACGCCCGCCCTGAAGGCACTGATGATGAAGCCGGCGCCCGTCGTCCGCACCGGCATCCGTGCGCTCCACGCCGGCCGCGTCAGCGTGATCCCGGGCTGGGCCAACCGCGCTGTCGCCATCTTCACCTGGGCGACACCGCGCTGGCTGCACCAAGCGATCATGTCGCGGACGATGAACGGATGAGGCGCCGCCTGAACACCGATCCGAGCATGAACACGCCCGCCACCCCCCGAAGCCTGCGGCGAGCTTCCGCCGCCGGCGGGCCTGCCCGCAAATCGGCCATCGCGCCACTCGCGACTCTCGCCGGCGTGATCCTCGGCCTCGCCGGATGCTCCCTCCCCGCGGTCGGCCCCGACTATCGCCGTCCCGAAACTCCGGGCGCCGCAACCTACCGGGACCTGCCCGGCCAACATCCCGTGGCCGCGGGTGACCGCGTGGCGGCGGAGTGGTGGCGCGATTTCGGGGACCCCGAGCTGGATCGTTATGTCGCCGAAGCCCTGCAGGAGAATCAGAGCCTCAGGGCGGCGCTGGCCCGCGTGGAGCAGGCACGTGCGCTCACCGGGGAGGCGCGCGCGTCCTATCTTCCGGTGATCGGAGCCACGGGCCTCCGGGCGCGGGAACGCACCTCCGAGACCACGACCAATCGTTTTCCGAACAGCCTGACGACCACCTATCGTCTGCCGCTCACCCTGTCGTGGGAACTCGATCTGTTCGGACGCGTGCGGCGCCTCAACGAGGGCGCTCGGGCGACGCTGGACGCGAACCGCGGCCTGGCGGAGGCGACGCGGCTGGCTGTTTCGTCGGAAACGGCTTCGACCTATTTCGCCCTGGCCGCGACCGACGAGGAAGTCCGGATCTTAACCCGGACGCTGGCGTTGCAGCAGGAGATGCTGTCGCTGGTGCAGGCCCGGCGGGACGCCGGCCGCGCGAGCGATCTGGCCGTCGAGCAAGCCACCCTGGCGGTGTCCCTCTCCGAAGCCGACCTCGCGGGTGTGGCGAACCGTCGGTCCGCGCTGAAAAACGGGCTGGCCGTGCTGCTGGGGCGCGCGGCTCCCGCGTTCGAGGTCAACGGGCGCGCCCCGCTCGAGGGCCCCCTGCCGCCGGTCCCGACCGGCCTGCCCGGCGACCTGCTGATGCGCCGCCCCGATCTCGCCGCGGCCGAAAACAACCTCAAAGCCGCGAATGCGCGCGTGGGCGTGGCGAAGGCGGCGTTTTTCCCGGCGATCTCCCTGACGGGAACGGGGGGCCAGGCGAGCGCCGAGATCGACGACCTCTTTCTTCGCGACAGTCGCGCCTGGTCCCTCACCCCGAGCGTGTATCTGCCCGTTTTCCAAGGCGGAAGGAATCGGGCGAACTACCAGCGCAGCCGGGCCGCGTATGAGGAGGCCGTGGCGGGCTATCGGCAAAACATCCTGACCGCGCTGCGCGAGGTTCAGGACGCGCTGACCGCCTCGCAGCGGCTATCGGAGCAGTCCGAGGCGACCGCCCGCGCCTTGCTCAGCGCGCGCAAGGTCCGCGAGCTCGCGGAAGAACGCTATCTCTCCGGCGGAACCAGCTACCTCGAAGCGATCGAGGCCCAGCGCACGGCGCTGGCCGTCGAGCGCAGCGCCGCGGCTCTGGCCGGACAGCGCTGGATCACCCGGGTCACGCTCATCCGGGCGCTGGGCGGCGGCTGGGATCTCCCGCCCGCGAAGTGAAGCGCATCCTGACTCTCAACCCGTCGACCCATGCCTATTCAGCCAGATCTCCGAGTCCTTGCATCCAAACCCGGCCGTCCCAATTCATCCAGACGCGCCAAAATGATCCGCGTCGGCGCCGCCGTCCTGGGCGCCGTCGGGAGCGTCGTTTCGCCCGGCTGCGGCCGCGGGAAGACGAAGGCGGCGGAAAACCCACCCCGGGTGGTGCGGGTGATCGAGGTCGGGGCCGCCAAGGACGGAGCGGCGGAGACGGCGCAATACACCGGCATCGTTCGGGCCCGCACGGAAAGCAGCCTGGGATTTCGCGTCCCGGGAAAGATCGCCGAGCGGCGGGTGAACGCGGGCGACGCGGTCCGGAAGGGCCAGCCGTTGCTGCAGCTCGATCCGGTGGATTACCAACTCGCCCTGCAATCCGCCCGCGCCGCGGTCGAAGCCGCCCGCGCCACCCACACCCAGGCCCGCCTGGAGCAGGAACGCGTCCGCGTGCTGGTGGAGAAGCGGGCCGAATCCCGCGATGCGTTGGAAAAGGTGGACGCGGCGGCCGAAAGCAGCGCGGCGCAGCTGCGCGCCGCCGAGGCCCACGCGAGCCAGATCGCGAATCAGGCGGGCTACACGACGCTGGTTGCGGACGCCGACGGGATCGTCATGACCACGCCAGCCGAGGCGGGGCAGGTGGTTTCCGCCGGCCAGACCGTGATCGTCCTGGCGCGGGACGGCCCGCGGGAGGCGGCCGTGGATATTCCGGAGGGCTCCCTGCAGGAAATTCGCCATCAGGCCGCCACCGCGCGCCTTTATCTCGACCCCGCGGTGACCGTTCGTGCGACCCTGCGGGAAGTCTCCGGCGTCGCGGATCCCGCCGCCCGCACCTACCTCGCCCGCTACGTGCTTGAAGGCGATCAGGGCCAATTCCCACTGGGCGCAACCGTGACCATTCGCGTCTCGCCGACGGGAGAATCCGCGCGGCCGCTGACCGAGATTCCCCTGGGAAGCCTGATCGATCGGGGCGACGGCGCCGCGGTATGGGTCGTCGATCCGCGGACGTCCGCGCTTCAGCGGCGGGCCGTCACCATCGCGAAACTCGGGGCCGAGACCGCGTTGATCAGCGCGGGCCTCCAGCACGGCGACGTCATCGTTTCCCTCGGTGCTCAACTCCTGAACTCCGGCGAGGTCGTGCGGATGGCCAGGCCGGCCCTGAAGGAGTCCCCATGAGCCGCTTCAATCTTTCGGCCCTGGCCGTCAAGGAGCAGGCCATCACCCTGTTTCTCCTGGTTGCGATCGCCGCGGCCGGCGTGCTGGCGTTCGGCAGGCTCGGTCGCGCCGAGGATCCCACCTTTGTGGTCAAGATCATGACGGTGACGGCGGTCTGGCCGGGAGCCACCGCCGAGGAGATGCAGGACCAGGTCGCGGATCGCCTGGAGAAACGGCTTCAGGAGCTCACGCACTACGACCGGACCGAAACCACGTCGCGGCCCGGCCTGATGACGATGAAGGTCTACCTGAAGGACAACACGCCGCCCGCCGAGGTCCCCGCCGAGTTCTACCAAGTCCGAAAAAAGCTCACCGACGAGGCGCTCCTCCTGCCTCGCGGCGTCCTCGGCCCCATCTTCAACGACGAATACTCCGACGTCTTCTTCTCCCTCTATGCGCTGAAGGCGGACGGCCTCCCGCACCGCGACTTGGTCCGGGACGCCGAGCGGCTGCGGCAGCGGCTGACACGCGTGCCGGGCGTGCAGAAGGTGAAGATACTGGGGGAGCAGGATCAGAAGGTGTTCGTGGAAATCTCGTATCAACGCCTCGCGACGCTGGGCCTGAGCGCCGAGGCCCTGTTCAGCGCCATCGCACGCCACAACGACGTCACGCCCTCCGGTTTCGTCGAGGCCGACGGTCCCCGCGTTCACCTTCGGGTCGACGGCGCCATCACGGACGTCGCGTCGGTCCGATCCATCCCGCTCGCCCTGCCCGGCCGGGACTTGACAGTCGGCGACATCGCGGAAGTCCGCCGGGGCTACGAGGACCCGCCCACCTACGTGATTCGCGAGGGCGGCCAACCCACCCTGGTCCTCGGCGTGGTGATGCACAGGCGCTACAACGGCCTCACCCTCGGCCGAGATCTCGCGGCGGAAGTCCGCCGCCTCGAGTCGGAGCTCCCCGTGGGCATTTCGCTCACGCAGATCTCCGACCAGGCGGCGGTCATCAACGCGGCGATCAACGAGTTCATGGTGAAGTTCTTCACGGCCCTGGGCGTGGTGATTCTCGTCAGCCTGCTGACCCTCGGCTTTCGCGTCGGGATGGTCGTGGCCGCCGCCGTTCCGCTCACGCTCGCCGCCGTTTTCCTCATCATGCTCGTGACGGGCCGCGACTTCGACCGCATCACGCTGGGCGCGCTCATCCTGTCGCTCGGCCTTCTGGTCGACGACGCGATCATCGCCATCGAGACGATGGTGGTCAAAATGGAGGAGGGCTGGGATCGCGTGAAAGCGGCGGGCTACGCCTGGACCTCGACGGCGGCGCCCATGCTCACGGGCACCCTGGTGACCGTCGTCGGCTTCCTGCCGGTCGGGTTCGCGCGCTCCACGGCCGGCGAATACGCCGGAAACATCTTCTGGATCGTCGCCTTTTCCCTCCTGGTGTCGTGGTTCGTGGCGGTGATCTTCACCCCCTACATGGGCGTGAAGCTCCTGCCGGACATCCGGGCCCAGGCGAACGAGGCCCACTCGATCTACGGCACCAGGAACTACAATCGGTTTCGCCGCCTCATCCGGCTTTGCGTGGACCACAAATGGGTGACCCTCGCGTGCACCGCCGGGCTCTTCGCCGCATCGGTGGCCGGGATGGCGATCGTGAAGAAGCAATTCTTCCCGAACTCGGACCGGACGGAGCTGACGCTCGAGATCAATCTTCCCGCCGGCTCGGCCTTCTCCACCACCGAGCGGACCGTCCGTCGCATCGAGCAGGCGATGATCGCGCTGCCGGAGGCGACGCACGTGACGAGCTACATCGGGCAGGGCGCGCCGCGCTTTTTCTTTTCCTTGAATTCGGAGCTGCCCAATCCCGCCTTCGCCCAGGTGGTCATCCAGACCGGGAATCCGAAGCAGCGCGACATCCTCAAAAACAAGATTCGTGCCCTGGCGGCCGAGGGACGCTTTCCGGAGGCGCGCGTCCGCGTCACGCAATTCCTCTTCGGACCCCCCGTGCCCTATCCGGTGCTCTTCCGCGTGACCGGTGAGGACCTTGGTGAAATCCGCCGCATCGCCGAGGACGTGCGGCAGGTCATGGAGAAGAACCCGAACCTCCGGGACGTGCACCTGGACTGGGGGGACAGGACGCCCGTGCTGCACCTGGCCTTCGATCACGAGCGCCTGCAGCTCCTCGGACTGAACCCGCAGAGCGCCGCGCTCCAGCTTCAGGCGGCGCTCCGGGGCGCGACCGTGTCCCAGGTGCGCAGCGGCGACCGAACCGTCGACGTCCAGGTGAGGAGTCCGAAACTCGAGCGGGACGGGCTCGACGCGATCGGTGACGTCGCCGTCCGCAATGACCAGGGGCGCTCGATTCCCGTCCGGCAGATTGCCCGCATCGAAACCCGGATGGAGGACGCCGTGTTGAAGCGCTACAACCGGGAGCTGTATATCGCGGTCCAGGGCGACATCATCGACGGGGTTCAGCCGCCCGATGTCTCCGCGGAAGTGCTGCCTCAGCTGGCGGCGATCAAGGCCGCGCTGCCCGCGGGTTATCGGATCGACACCGGCGGCTCGGTCGAGGAAAGCGCGAAAGCCAACAAGGCCCTCGCGCTGCTGTTCCCGGTCATGATCCTCGCCACCCTGGCTCTGATCATGTTTCAGGTGCGCTCGTTCTCGGCCATGCTCATGGTTTTCGCCACCGGGCCGCTGGGATTGGTGGGGGCGGTGCCGACGCTGATCCTTTTCGACCAGCCTTTCGGCTTCAATGCGATCCTCGGCCTCATCGGGCTTTCCGGCATCTTGATTCGAAACACGCTCATCCTGGTCGATCAGATCCACCACGACCAGGCGGCGGGACTTTCCGACTATGAGGCGATCGTCGAATCCACCGTGCGCCGCGCCCGTCCGGTCGTGCTCACCGCCGTCGCGGCGATGCTGGCCTTCATCCCGCTCACGCAATCGTCATTCTGGGGCGCCTTGGCCTACGTGCTGATTGGCGGCGTCGGAGCCGGCACCGCCCTCACCCTGCTGTTCCTTCCCGCCCTCTACGCGATCTGGTTCAAGGTTCAAAGGTCCGCCCGCCAGGAACGTCGCGAGATCACCCCGGCCCCGGTTTCGCCGTGATCGGGCGAACGAACGCGCACGGCGGAGGTGCCGGACCGTGATCGACCACGACTCGCCTTCCGCCCGCGCGCTCCTTGGCATCGCCGAGGGGCGCGCCGGCATCAACGCCGCGTGCTGCCGGGTCGTCTTTCGCCGCCTGGGCGCAGCCGCGCGGCTCCGCCGTTCGCTCCAGCGCATGCTTTCCTCCCATGCGCTGACCGAGCTCCAGTTCGCGATCCTCGTCGTCCTGCACAGAAACGAGCCGGAGCCGACACCCATGGCCGCCCTGGCCGAGGACACCGGGGTTTCGCGTTCCGCCGTGACGGACGCGCTCGACGACCTCGAAGCCCGCCGCCTCGCCCACCGGGCGCGCGACCGCGGCGACCGGCGGGTCCTGCAGGTGCGGGTGACCCCCCTGGGAGCCGCGATGGCCGATCAGGCGATCAACGATTATCTTGGGACCGTCGCGCGAGCGGCGGCGCCGACGGTTCGCAACCTTCCGGCCCGCTCCGCGCCGGGCTCCCAGGGCGGGCCCGGCGGTCCGCCGGCGATGGTTGCACCGTAAGATCGACACCGTCGCCGCCGGCCCAATCTTCCGACCATGCTCAGAACCGGCATCCTCAACCCCCGCCTCCTCGACCTGCTCGCCCGGGTGCGGCACACCAACACGCTCGTGATCGCCGACCGCGGGTTTCCGTCGTGGCCGGGGCCGGAGACGGTGGACCTGAGCCTGGTCGACGACGTGCCGACGGTGCTGCAGGTGCTGGCGGCGGTGCGCGGCAATTTCGTCGTCGGGAAGGCCTGGATGGCGGAGGAGTTCGCGCAGGTGAACACCGCGCCGGTGAAAAAGCGCTTCGAGGCCGCGTTGCGCGGCGTGCCGGTGACGTTCGAGCCCCACGGGCAGTTCAAGCGGCGGGTGCCCGGCGCGACCGGCCTCATCCGGACCGGCGACACGGTGCCGTACGCGAACCTGATCCTGGAGAGCGCGTAGCGCGGAAGCCGCCGCGTCTTCCCGGAGCCGCTAGGGCATCTTGGCGGGGTCCGAGTGATTTCCCTCAATCGCGACCCGGGTGTGCCGAAGGCGTGAGCATGGCTACACCCAAACCCTTGTCGGGCGCCGTTCGCTTCGGCGCGCTCCTCCTCCTGCTTTTGGCCGGCCCCTCGGCGCCGGCCGCCGTCTCCGTCGGTCCGTCGGACTCCGTCCAGGTCGGCGGCTTTTTCAGCCAGGGCTACCTGGTCAATGACGGGCCCAACAACTACCTCGGCGAGACCAGCGACGGCACCGCGGACTTCCGCGAGTACGCCGTCAGCGCGTCCTGGGCCAAGGGCAAGTGGCGCATCGGCGCCCAGGGCTTCGGCCAGAAGCTCGGCCTGTACGGCGGCGACGAGGCGAAGCTCGACTGGGCGGTCGTCGATTACCAGCACGCGCAGTGGCTGGGCGTGCGCGCCGGCCGCGTGAAGAGCCCGCGCGGGCTGTACAACGAGGCGCTCGACGTCGACGCCGTCCGCCCGTTCGTGCTGCTCCCGCAGAGCGTGTACGACGCGCGCCTGCGCGACTTCAACGCCGCGTTCAACGGCGGCATGCTCTACGGCAACATCGGCCTCGGCCGCGCCGGCACCGTCGACTACCGGGCGTTCTACGGCGAGATCCCGATGTCGATCGAGTCGGGCGCGAGCGACTACTTCAACAATGACATCCCGTTCCCGAACGTCGCCATCGGCATGGACTCGGCGCACGGCGGCACCGTGTTCTGGAACACCCCGGCCACGGGGCTCCGCGTGGGCTATTCGTACAGCGGCTTCCGGGACTTCACCGCCCTGCGCGTCGTCGTGGTGCCCGGCTTCAGCGCCACCCTCTACAAGTCCGCGCCGACGTACCACCGGCACCTCGCCTCCGTCGAGTACACGACCGGCGACTGGACCTTCGCCGCCGAGGCCGGGATCGAGAAGGCCACCTACGACATCGGCATCCCGGGCCTCCCGCCCACCAACCGGCTCGATTTCGAGGCCGACTATTTCTACGTGTCCGCCGCCCGGCGCATGAAGTCGTGGCTCGAGCTCGGGGCCTACGTGAGCTACTCGCACGAGCGCAGCACCCTGCGCACGAGCGCGGCGGTCACCATCCCCTCGCTGGTGCAGGCCGACTACGCGCTGAGCGCCCGCTTCGACGTCAACGAGAATGTCCTGTTCAAGGTCGAGGCCCACTACATGGACGGCTCCGGCAAGCTGTTCGACACGCCGCGCGCGCGGCAGCCGGTCGCGGGCCGCGACAACTCGTGGCTCCTCTTCGCCGCCAAGACCACCCTCTCGTTCTAACCCGAGGCGCCCCCATGAAAAACCTGCTCACCCGCCTCTCCGCCGCGCTGCTCCTCGCGCTCTCCGCCGCCCAGGCCGAGCCGGTGCTCGCCGGCAACCCGGCCTTCGCCGGCCAGACCCTCAGCGGCGACGACATCAAGGCCGTGCTCCTCGGCAAGAAAGTGACCATCGGCGACACCCGCGTCGTGCTGATGGTCGCCAAGGCCGGGGACCACCAGGAGGCCTTCCTCAAGCAGCACGTCGGCATGACCACGAGCCAGTTCAACAACCACTGGCGGCGGCTGTTCATGACCGGCGGCGGCTCGGCGCCCAAGGTGGTCGACACCGAGGACGCCGCGCGCCAGCTCGCGGCGGAAACGCCGGGCGCGGTCGCCGTCGTCGACGCCGCCAAGGCCGGCGGCCTCGCCGTCCTCGGCAAGTAACCCTCGCCCCCGGGCGCCGCGGCCGGCCCTCCCCCCGGCCGCCGGCGCCTTCCAACCATGAGCGCATCCCGCATGCTTTCCAGCCGGCTCACGGTGAAGACCGCGTTCCTCGCGATCACCCTGAGCTTCATCTTCCTCGCAGGCCTCATCGCCACCCTCGGCGGCCTGACGTACCGGCTCACGCGCAACGGCACGGCCCGCAGCGCCGAGCTGAGCGGCCGGCTGCTGCCGGCGCTGCAGGACCTCGCCAAGCTCGAGGGCTCCGTCCTGCGCTACCACCTCGCGAACCTCGAGTTCGTCACCGCCCGGGACGAGGAGACTCAGGCCCGGAACCTCGCCACCGCGCGCACCCAGCGCCAGCAGATCGACCAGTTCGCCACCGCGCTGGACGGCCGGCTCGACTCGGCCGACGCCCGCACGCGGCAGTCCGCCTTCGGCGGCGCGCTGAAGGACTACGACGCCGCCGTCGCGCGCCTGCAGGCGGCGCTCAAGGACAACAACTTCGAGGAGGCGATGAAGATCCTCGACGGCGACGTGGCCCGCCACAACGCCGCCATGGCCGCGGCCCTGGGCGAGCTCAGCCGCTTCGTCTTCGACCTCTCCAACCGCAACGGCCACGAGACGCAGGGCATCCTCGAGAGCAACCTGTCCACCACCCTCCGGCTCGCCGCCGTCATCGCCGGCCTCGCCCTGCTCGGCACCGGCTTCGTCCAGTGGCTGTCGTGGCGGATCCGCCGGCCGCTCGAGGACGCGGCCGGCCGCCTCCACGCCTTCGTCGGCCAGACCACCGGGGCGGCCCGCCAGATCGCGGGCTCGAGCCAGGCGCTCGCGTCCGGCGCGAGCGAGCAGGCGGCGTCCCTCGAGGAGACCAGCGCGTCGCTCGAGGAGATGGCGGGGATGACGAAGCGCAACGCCGAGGCCGCGCAGCATGCCAAGGGCCTCGCCGGCCACGCCCGCAGCGCGGTCGAGAACGGCGCCGCCGGCATGCAGCGCATGACGAGCGCGATGGACGGCATCAAGGCCTCCAGCGGCGAGATCGCGAAGATCATCAAGACGATCGACGAGATCGCCTTCCAGACCAACATCCTGGCCCTGAACGCCGCGGTCGAGGCCGCGCGCGCCGGCGAGGCCGGCGCCGGCTTCGCCGTGGTCGCCGAGGAGGTGCGCGCGCTCGCGCAGCGCTCCGCCAGCGCCGCGCGCGAGACCGCGGAGAAGATCGAGGCCGCGCTCGCCAAGAGCGACGAGGGCGCCCGGACGAGCTCCGACGTCTCCGCGATGCTCGACCAGATCGTCGAGCAGGTGCGGAAGATGGACACGCTTGTCGCGGAGATCGCCACGGCCTCCGCCGAGCAGTCGCAGGGCATCGAGCAGGTGAACCGCGCCGTCTCGCAAATGGACAAGGTCACGCAGGCCAACGCCGCCGCCGCCGAGCAGTCCTCCGCCGCCGCGCAGGAGCTGACCGCGCAATCGTCCGAGCTCGAGGAGCTCGTCGAGGGGCTGCGCCGGCTCGTCGGGGCCCGCGCGTCCGGCCCCGCCGCAAGATCCGCCGAGAAGCCCGCCGCGCCCGCGTCCGCCTACCACCTGGTGCGGCCGGTCGCGCCGCGCGCCGAGGCGGTCGAGGCGGGCTCGGCCTCCTGACCGGCCGGCGATCCGGGCGCGGTCCCGCTCGCCGGGCGGCTACACGAAGCTGTAGTCGTACGGCTTGCGCATCTTGCGCTTGAGGTAGCGGTTGGCCTCGCGTGCGTCGGGGCCGGTGAATTTCTCCGCCCGGTAATCCCAGGTGAGCCCCTTGCCTGTGCGGAGCGAAATCGCCCCGAGGTGGCACATCGTCGCCGAGCGGTGGCCGGTCTCGACGTCGCAGATCGGGTCCTGCCGCGAGCGGACGCAGTCCATGAAATTCCCCATGTGGTCCTTGCTCACGTACAGCCGCTCGGCGTTCTCGGGCAGCGGCGCGCGCAGGATCTCGGGGTCGCTGGCCTTGATCTCGTTGCGGTTGACCCAGATCCACCCGTCCGTGCCTTCGAACCGGATGCCGTTGCGCTGGCCGTCCTCCTTGAGCTTCGCGCCGTAGATCGAGTCGTCCTTCGTCGTGCGGATGTTCAGGCCGACGCCGTTCTCGTACGTGTAGCGCACCTCGTATTCGGGAATCGCGTCGTAGCCGCCGGGCACCGGCTCGGCCCAGCGGGTGGACTCGACCCGGGTCGGCGCGATCAGCCCGACCGCCCAGTAGGCGATGTCGTTATGGTGCGCGCCCCAGTCGGTCATCGTGCCGCCCGAGTAGTCGTACCAGAACCGGAAGTTGGCGTGGCACCGCTCCTTCACGTACGGGACCTTCGGGGCCTGCCCGAGCCAGTAGTCCCAGTCGAGTCCGCTGGGGGCCGCGGAGGCCGCGAACGGGCCGTCGCGGAGGCCCGCAGGCAGCCAGACGGTGGCGCTCTTCAGCCGGCCGAGCCGGCCGTTCCGCACGAGCTCGCAGGCCATGCGGAATCGCTGCGAGCTGCGCTGCTGCGTGCCCGTCTGAAGGACGGCCTTGGCCTTGCGCACCGCGTCGACGACGTGCCGGCCCTCGTCGACCGTCAGCGTCAGCGGCTTCTCGGCGTAGATGTCCTTCCCCGCCCGGGCCGCGCCGATGTTGATCAGCGTGTGCCAGTGGTCGGGCGTCGCGTTGATCACCACGTGGACGTCGGGGCGCTCGAGCACCTTCCGGAAATCGCGGTATTTGGCCGGGACCTTGCCGTCGACCGTGAACTTCTCGGCCGCCTCGGCGGCGTGGGCCTCGTCGACATCGCACACCGCGACAATGTCCCCGAAATTGGCCGCGTTCGTGGCGTCGCCCTTGCCCATGCCGCCGCAGCCGATGAGCGCGATGCCGGGGCGGTCATTGGGCGACAGCTTCCTTGCCGGGGAAGCGGCGAAGAGCATCTGCCGCTCGATGAACCAGGAAGGCAGCCCGGTGGCCGCCGCGATGAGGGCGACCTGCCGGATGAAACGACGGCGGGGAATGAGCATGGGGAACGTCGGACGAGCCGTATGGGATCGGAGGGTCGGGGCAATCGGCCGAAGGTAATAGTCCCC
Source organism: Opitutaceae bacterium (assembly GCA_035626915.1). Lineage (GTDB taxonomy): Bacteria > Verrucomicrobiota > Verrucomicrobiia > Opitutales > Opitutaceae > Didemnitutus. The sequence goes on along the minus strand of DASPMS010000068.1, from coordinate 29,309 downwards.
GCGGGGCGCCCCGGCCGGTCAGGCGGGTTCGGCCATGCTGAATGGCCCCCGTGTCATAGTGGATCGACCAATTCGTCTAACAAAGGACCGAAGGGAAACGCCCGCCGGGGCCGCCCTGGGCCCGGAACCGGCTCGATCGCCGGGGCTTGTCGTCGGGAGCGGCCGCAACTTCCCTTTGCGTCCGGCACGGCGAGCGCTTCCGTCCGGAGACCCGACGCGGCGCGGGCCCGCAGCGCCCGGCGCCCGGCCGCGGGCGGTCGGGCGCCGCGAGCATCCGAAGAACCAGAGAGATTTCGCTTTGAACACGATCCCACCCTTCGCCCTTTCCCGCGACGTCGTCCGCCGCAGCCTGCGGGGCTCGATCTGGGAAGGGGTGCTGGCGATGCCCATCGTGTACCTGAACCTGCCGGGCAACTATGTCCTCGCGACGCTGCTGGCGGCGACGCTCGGTTTCGGCCCGGCCGCGTACGGGGCGCTGGTGTCGATCCCGTTCTGGTGCAATTTCGCGCAGCTCTTCATCTCGCCCCTGCTCGCGCGCCACTGGCCGGCGCGGCGGATCTTCCTCACGACCGCGTGGATCAACACCGTCGCGTGGGTGCTCGTCGCGGGCGTCCTGGCATGGATTTGGCGGAATCCCCCCGAGGCGCCAGCCGTGCTCGTGGGCACGACCCTGTTCCTGGGCTGCATGGGCATGGCGGTGAGCGGCGTGGCGTGGACGACCTACGTGCAGTCCTGGGTGCCCCAGCGCATCCGCGGCGTGTACTTCGCAAAGCGCAACCGCATCACCCAGATCTCGAACCTCTCGTTCCTGATCCTGGCCGCGGCCATCCTGCACTACGTCGGCCGCGAGCTGCCCGTCTTCTGCGGGCTCTTCCTCGGGGCATGCGCGCTGCGCGTGTTCTCCCTGATGGTCGGGCACGCGACGCCCGCGCCGGGCGACCCGCCGGCGCACGGCACGGACCTCCGCGCGCAGATCGGCGTGTTGAAGCGCGACGGCGTGTTCCTGCGCTTCGTCGCAACGGGCGCGCTGTGGGGCTTCACGGCGAACTTCGTGAACCCCTTCTATCCGGTGTACCTGCTCAAGCAGCTCGACCGCAGCGCCGGCGCGGTCGGCGTCTACTACGTCCTCGCGATGCTGTTCGGCGCGCTGGCCTTCCCCGCGTGGGGCCGGCTGATCAACCGCCATGGCTCGCGGCCGGTCCTGCTGTGCGCGATCGCGCTGTGGGGCGTGATCAACACCGCCTGGTTCTTCGTGTCGGCCGACACGCCGGTGCTTCCCTACGTCCTGGGCGCGCTCGCCGGCGCGGCGAATGCGGGCGTGGTGCTCGGACAGTTCAACCTCGTGCTCAAGCTCGTCCCCACCCGCGCGAAGTCGCTCGCCATCGGCTTCAACACGGCGGTCACCTCGCTCGCCACCGCCATCGCGCCGCTCGTCGGCGGCGCCGTGATCGCGTGGGCGCTCGGCCGCGGCTGGCTGCCTGGCGAGGTCTACCGCGGGTTCTTCCTCGGGCTGCCGGCGCTGGCGCTGGTGACGTGGCTGGTCGTCCGGCGGCTGCCGGAGCCGGACACCGCGCCGCTCGAGCGCGTGGTCGGCGCGATGCGCAACGTGCGGACGTTGGGCGCCGTGCTGGGGCTGGGCTTCCTGTTCACCTACCTGTTCGAGCCGACCGCGGAGATCACCCGGAAGCTCGGGACGGTCGGCGGCGAGGGGGCGCGCCGGCCGAAAGGCGGGTTCGGGATTCCCGAGAACTGAGGCGGCTGGTCCGCGTCCGCGACGACATAAGGCAACGAAGGGAACGAAGAACTTGGCCGGACACTCGACCGCTCCTTCGTTCTCTTCGTTGCCTTATAGCATCCGATCGACCGGCTGCTGTCGCTCCGTTTTCCCCGCGTCCCCTTGTGAAAATTCAGCGCCCCTCCGACGTCGGACACCGGCGGGTTTGCACAGGAGGCAAGGGAGGCAACGGAGGGGCGGAAAGTCGGCGGTCGGTATGGTGCGACATAAGGAAACGAAGATAACGAAGAACCTGGTTGGTCATTCGACCGCTCCTTCGTTCTCTTCGTTGCCTTGTGAAACATCCAGCCGACCGGCCGACCTAGCATTCTCTGTTTCCTCCGCGTCCCCTTGTGAAAATTCAGCGGGTCGATCCGACGTCGGACACCGGTAGGCTTGCACAGGAGGTAAGGGAGGCAGTGGAGAGGGGCGGAAAGTCGGCGGTCAGAGCAATTCAACATGAGCCGAAGATAACGAAGGCCGTGAGCACACGCTCGCAGCTTTCTTCGTTTCCTTCGTCGCCTTATGTGAAACACCCGGCCGACCGGCCGACCTGGCATTCTCTGTTTCCTCCGCGTCCTCTTGTGAAAATTCAGCGGTGAAAACACGGCAGGCTCAAAATACCATCCGCGCGGAGAGCGAGATCTCGCGGCCGGTGCCGAGCCGGGCATGGCTGACCAGCAGGTCGCGGTCGAAGACGTTCCGCACGCCGGTCTCCACCTCGAGCTGCCGTTTCTTCACGCGCCACGACCAGCCGGCGTTCACCGAGACCAGGCCGTAGCCGGGATAGGACAGGAAGTCGCGGCGGGCGTCCTCGTAGTTCGCGACGTAGCCGTCCAGGTACTGCCACCCCGCCCCGCAGGTGAAGCCGCGCTTCGGGTTCGGCGAACGGTAGCGCAGGTTCGCGCTGACATTGAAGGCCGGCAGCCGCGTGAGCGGACGCCCGACTTCCTGGGGCAGGTCGGGCGAGGCGGTCGTGACCGCGCGCACGTGGCTCCCCTTCAGGTTGACCGTAACGGACTTCGCCGGCTGCCAGCGCAGCTCGACGCGGCCGCCGGTGAACCGCTCCTCCCCGGACGCCACGAGCTGCGGCTGGGTCTGGTTCGCGTCGGCGACCGGGTCGTTGTAGAGTGGGTTGCGACGGGCGATGTGCCGGTTGAGCAAAAGGTAGCCGGACGCCGAGTAGTTCAGCTTGCCGGCGAGCGCGCGGCCGCGGAGCCCGGCCTCGTAGCCCAGCGTCGTCTCGTTGTCCTGGATGCGGCCGGTGCGCGCATCGACGGGCGTGGACGGGTCGAACGCGGTGCTGGTGGACGCGAAGACCAGGAGCTTGCCCTGCCGGGGCTGCCAGTTGACGCCCGCGTGGCTGCTCCACTGGCCCGTGCGGTCGGCCGTGCGCGGGGTCGCGTTGCCGGGACGGCGGTCCTCGACCTCGAGATCCACCTGGTCGTGGCGGATCCCGGTGGTAAGGACCACCCGGCCGCGCTTCCAGGCCGCGCGGTCGCTGATCTCGACCGACGCATAGCGCGCGTGCTCGAGGCGGTCGGTCAGCACCCGGCTATAAAGCGCGGGATCGTAGGCGGGCCAGTACCAGTTCGGCGCAAACGGGTCGAAGCGGCGGACGTCGGCCGGCAGCGCGTTGCGGTCCGCGACCGTGAGCGCGCGCTCCTCGCGGACGTGCCGGCCCCACGTATGGCTCGCCGCGGCCAGCAGCTTGTGTTCGGCGCGCCACCGGCGGAAGCGGAGCGTGGCCTCGAGCTGCGCCGCGACCGCCTGCTGCGGCTGCTCGAGATGGCGCGGCTCGCGGGTGCCGGCGAGCAGCCCGGTGGCGAGGTTGTATTGCGACGTGGTGAAGCGGTCCTGCTCGACGCGGCGCCACCAGCCCTCGACGCCGGCGCGAAGGGCGAGCGACTTCGTGGGCTGGCCGTCGAACACCAGACCGACCGCCGCGCTGCGGCGGCGCACGCCGGCGTCGGGTCCGTTCGCGTTGAACCGCGCGAGCGGCCGGTAGGGGCCGACGATCTTCGCCGCGCCGACGGGGATGTACTCGGGGATGCCGGCGGCCGCCAGCGCGTGGATGTCGCGATAATCGACCGACAGCAGGGTGCTGGCCGAGCGGCTGTGCTTGAGCGTGATGGCCGCGCTGCCGCCGACCGTCCGCTGCCGGGTGAAGTCCTCCGGGCCGGCGCTGCGCGACCAGTCGAGCGCGAGCCGCTGCCAGTTCTTCTTCGGCACCAGCGGGCCGGTCCACTCGAGGTTCGCGCGCTGGCGGTCCAACCCCTCGCCCCAGCTCGCGGTGGTGCCGAACCGGAACGACTCCTTCGGGCGCGGGCGCGCGCTCATGAAGTTCTGGATGCCGCCGGGCGCGGCGCGGCCCAGGACCGGCACGAGCGGGCCCTGGATGACGATCGTCTGGCCCGTGTTCAGGACCTCGGGAAATCCGATCTGGATGAATCCATTGCGGAGCATCGGCGTGGGGAAGCCGCGGAGATTGAGGCGGTCCTCGCCCGCGATGCGGTCGGCGGGCGACGTCTCGGCGACGGCCGCCAGCTCCGTGGCCAGCTCCACGCCGTCGGCATCGAGCGTGAACTCGTCGGCGCTGATGAGGTCGTTGCTGAACGGCTCGTCGCGGAGCTGTTGCTCGACCGAGCCCATGCCGGTGGCGTCGTAGCCCTCGTCCTCGCCCGTCGCCGTGACGTCGTAACGGTCCATCTCGACCGCCGGGCCCTCATCCGGACGCCCGTCGGGCCCCAGTCCAGGCCGCTCCGTCGTCAAGGATCGTGCCGCCGCATCCGCCGGCGCGGACTGCGTCCGCCCGGGCCCGGCCCCGACGAGGGCGGCGAGAACCAGTGCGGCGAACGGACGACGAAGGCGAAGAAGCATCAGGAGCAAGGAGAGGGGAATCACGCGTCGATTCAACGCCCCGTTCGCTGCAGACGTTAACCGCGCGTGAAAGTTGCAGCGCGCGCCGCCGCCCACGAAAGCCCGTCAGATACGCGCGGCACAGCTCCCCGCGCGCGCCCGCACGGGTATGCCGCCGAGAACAAGCGCGCGAATGCGGACGACGGTCGACGCGCCGCCTTCGGGCGCGACCAGGGAGCGGCAATTTGTTCTCTTGGAGTTGGCGATTCCGCTTTTTTCACCCCGCTGGTAGGTGGGTACCCGAGGGCGAACCCCACAGAGAATCCGGGTTTCGCAACGTAGGGTGGGCGCCAGGAATAGTCCCTATATGCCTGTGATTGACCTGGTTACGAAGCACGTTCATACATGAAATCGCAGTTCACTAATGAACTGCCCCAGCCGCACCCTGCGGCGGCCGCTTCGGTCCCGACGTCACCCCCACCCCCAACAGAGAACGGAGGAACGCGTCGTGAAGATACACCACGCCCCCTGCGCGACAGCCCTGCTGCTGGCTGTCGCTTTCACCCTGATCACCGTCCGCGCCGCCGCGGCCGACGGCTTCGCCAACTACACCGGCACCACCATCGGCGGCGCCGGCGGCCCCACGGTCACGGTATCGAACCTGACGGACCTCATGGCCGCGATCGGCGACGACGCGCCGCGGGTCGTCCAGGTCAGCGGAACGATCAACCTCGGCACGTCGAACGTCCGGTTCGGCTCGAACAAGACCATCGTCGGTCTTGGCACCGGCTCCGGCTTCATCGGCAACCTCAAGGGCGTCGCCGAGACGAACGTGGTCATCCAGAACCTCAACTTCACGAATCCAGACGTGGTCGGCGACGGCGACGGCCTGACCGTGGAGGGCTGCACGCACGTGTGGATCGACCACTGCGCCTTCGTCGACTGCGGCGACGGTTCCCTCGACATCAAGCGCGGCAGCGACCTCGTCACGGTCTCGTGGTGCAAGTTCTCCTATACGTTCAACAGCGGCCACAACTTCGTGAACCTCGTCGGCCACAGCGACAGCAACGCCGCGCAGGACCGCGGCAAGCTCCGGATCACCTGGCACCACAACTGGTGGAGCACCGGCTGCGTCGAGCGCATGCCCCGCGTGCGCTTCGGGAAGATGCACATGTACAACAACTACTTCAACGCGCCCGGAAACAACTACTGCATCCGCGCCTCGATCGAGTCCGAGACGTTCGCCGAGCAGAACCACTTCGAGAACGTCGACGAGCCCTTCAACTACTACGACCCGGTCGGAAAGATCCGCGAGGTGAACAACGTCTTCGTCAACGTCACCGGACGGATCGCGGCGAACGACGCCGTGTTCTCCGTCCCGTACTCGTACGCGATGGACCCGGCGGCGAACGTGAAGTCGCTCGTGATGGCCGGCGCCGGCACCGGCGGCGGCACTCCGCCCGCCCCGCCCGCGGCGCCCTCCGGCCTCGCCGCCGGCGCGGTCTCGAGCAGCCAGATCGACCTCTCGTGGACGGACAATTCCGGCAACGAGGACGGATTCCGGATCGAGCGCGCCACCGGCGGCGGCGCGTTTGCGGAGATCGCGACCGTCGGCGCCAATGTCACCAGCTACGCCAGCACCGGCCTCGCGGCGTCCACCGCGTACTCCTACCGCGTGCGCGCCTTCAACTCCGGCGGCAATTCGGCGTATTCGAACATCGCGACCGCCACCACGTCGGCCGGCGGCGGCACGCCCCCAGCCGCGCCTTCGGGCCTCTCCGCCGCGGCCGCTTCGAGCAACCAGATCAACCTCGCCTGGACAGACAACGCCTCGACCGAATCGGGCTTCCGCATCGAGCGATCGACCGACGGCGCCAACTTCACGGAGATCGCCACCGTCGGCGCGAACACGACCAGCCACCCGAACACCGGCCTGGCCGCGGGGACGACCTACCATTACCGCGTCCGCGCCTACAACGCGTCGGGCACGTCGGCGTACTCCAACACCGCGAGCGCGACCACGCAGTCGAGCGGCGGCGGCACGACCGTGACGTTCGTCTCCATCGCGGCGGAAGACGGCCGGATCCTGGAGTCGAGCGAAGGCTCGAACACCGGCGGCTCCGTCGACGCCAGCGGCTCGAGCAGCTCGACGATGCGCATCGGCGACGACAGCTCCGACCGCCAGTACAAGTCCGTGCTCTCGTTCGACACGTCGTCGATTCCCGACGGCGCCACCATCACGTCCGCGGTCGTGCGCGTCCGGCGCGGCGCCGGTTCCGGCACCAACCCGTTTGGCACCCACGGCACCGCGTTCGTCGACATCAAGTCCGGCACGGGCTTCAGCGGCTCGCTCGCGCTGCAGACCGGCGACTTCCAGGCCGCGGCCGACGCGGCGCAGGTCGGCACGCTGAGCAATCCGGCGGCCGACGGCGACTGGTCGACCGCCACGCTGAACGCGACCGGCCGCTCGTTCGTCAACAAGACCGGGAGGACGCAGCTCCGGCTGTACTTCTCGCTCGATGACAACGACGACGCCGGGAACGACTACATCGGTTACCGCTCGGGCAACGACACGGACAGCGCGAGCCGTCCGGTCCTCGAGATCACGTACCAATAAGATCGCGTTTCGCGCCGGCGGGGCTGCACGCCCCGCCGGCGCGCATCCTTGGGCGATCATCCCTTTCGCACCTTGAAACCAAGCCGCCCCTCCTTCCTCCGAGCCGGCGTTGTCCCCGCACTCGCGGGCGGGCTGGCGCTGGCCGCGCTTGGGATCTTCGGACGCGATCCTCCATCCGCCCCGCCCCCGTGGGCGGCGATTCCCGCGAAGGCCATGTCCGCGTCCGTGGCCGGCCCCGCCGCGCGCGCGGAAGCGACGACGGTTTCCCCGGCCGAGTTCCCGCAATTGCTGATGACCGCCGCCGCGCGCCCGGCGTCCGATCCGGAGCGCCCCGACGTTGTCCTTCAGCTGCTCCGGCGATGGTCCGCGTCCGATGCCGCCGCCGCGGCCGGCTGGGCGCTGGACCAGGAGGCCGTCCCGCTCGACCTCGCGCTGGCCGCGCTCTTCGACGGACTGGCGGCGCGGCCCCCCGAGGCGGTCGCGCTGGCCCGCGCGCTGGCCGGCCTTTATCCCGAACTCGCCCCCGACCTCGGCAGTCACGTCGTTGCCGCGCTCGGGCGCGCCGGGGCGCACGAGGCGGCCGCGGGATTCGCCGCCGCGCAGGATGAACCCGCCGCGGCCGGCTGGACGACCACGGCGTATTTCGAATGGGGGCGGGCCGATCCGCACCGGGCCCTGCCGGCGCTGGACGGGGTCGCGAACGCCGACCGCCGGCACGCGGCGTTCCAGGCGCTGGTCTCGGGCTGGGCCAAGACGGACCCGCAGGGATTGCTCGACGCCTACCCCGGTTTCCCGCCCGGCTGGGACCAGCGATTCGCGGTCGTCACGGGGCTCCGGGCCTTGATCCAGCGCGACCCCGACGCGGCCGCGGCCTGGATCCAGCGCGCCCGGCTGCCGTTCGATCCGGACTGGGACCTTGTGTTGGCGGACTGAGCAGCCGGCCGGAGCGGGAGCGAGGCTGCTTCGTGTCCCATCGGTTGGCACCCCGACGGCCCCGGGCGTCACTCGACGCGGAAGAAGTCGAAGTCCGCGTGGCCCGCGCCCGCGGCGAAGAGCCCGATCTTCGCGCCCACCCAGCGGCCCTGGAGCGCCTGAAACTCGCCCGGAACCTCGGTGAACGCGGCGCCGTCCCGGCTGTAGCTGAACCGCACGACCGCGCCTTCGGACACCTGCGCGCGCAGCCAGACCGCGCCGGACATCCGCGCAATTTCCTCCGTGCCGATCTGCTTGGATTTCCGCACGTCGGCCTGTTCCACGACGACCAGCTGCGGGCCTTTTTCGTCGGCCACGAGGCCGATCCACTTGCAGGCGTAGCCGAAGACGACGAGCCCGGCGCTCGTGCCGGCCGCGTCCGTCCCGAGCTCGAGCTTCGCGGTGACCGTGAATTCCGGCGCGGGGAATTTCTGCAGGAGCAGCTGCGGGCTCTCGTACGGGGCCGGCCCCGGCTCGCCGCCGGCGCCGAACAGGCGGAGGAATCCCGGCCGCGCGGTCAGCGAGTGCCACCCGGCCTGGGGATTGGCCTGCCACTGCCACTGCGGGCCGAGGCGGACCGCCGAGAATTCGTCCGAGGTGGCAGGTGCGGCGATCGGCTGCACCGGAAGCTTCGGCTTGGCGTGCGCGAGCACCGGTTCGCCCTTCTCCGCCCCGGTGGTGGCGCCGGTCCCCACGAGCGGCCAGCCGTCCTTCCACGCGACCGGCTGCAGGTGCACGATGCGCCCGTATGCGCCCTTGTCCTGGAAATGCAGAAACCACCAGTCGCCCGACGGCGTGTCGAGCAGCGCGCCCTGGTGGGGGCCGTTCACCTTCGTCGAACCCTGCGCGAGCACGATGCGGTGCTCGTAGGGACCGCGGACGTCCTTCGCGCGAAACACCGACTGCCAGCCCTCCGTGACGCCGCCCGCCGGCGCGAAGACGTAGTACCAGCCGTCGCGCCGGTAGAGCTTGGGTCCCTCGAGCGTGCGGAAGCCCGGCACCGGCACCTGGTCCCCGTTGATGATGACGCCGAGGTCCTCCTCGACCTTCGTGCCGTCGGCGTTCAGCCGCAGGAGCGTGAGCACGTTGTTGATGCCCGCCCGGCTTCTCGCCCACGCATGCACCAGGTAGACGCGGCCGTCCTCGTCCCACAGGGGGCAGGGATCGATGAGGCCCTTGCCGGCCTTGACCAGCACCGGCTCGCTCCAGGGCCCGCGCGGGTGCGGCGCGGTGACGAGGTAAAGGCCGTGATCGGGATCCGGGTAATAGATCCAGAACCGCCCCGCGTGATGCCGGATGGAAGGGGCCCAGACGCCCTTCCCGTGCTGGGGCGTCTGGAAAGCCTCGGCCGGCACCAGTTCCGGCAGCGCGTGGCCCACGAGCGTCCAGTTCACGAGGTCCCGCGAGTGCAGGATCGGCAGGCCGGGCACGTGGCTGAAACTCGACGAGGTCATCCAGTAGTCCTCGCCGACGCGCACGGCGTCGGGGTCGGAATAATCCGCATGCAGCACCGGATTGCGGTACGTGCCGTCGCCCTGATCCGCGACCCACGGCCCGGGGCGACCGGTCGTGTCCGGCCGGTCGGCCGCGGAAGAGGCGATGATCGGGACCAGGGCCATGGGCGATACGAGGAGGATCAGGACGGCGACGAGGCCGGGGCGGCGCCCAGCCGGGGGACGAGGACTTGGATAATGCACAGAGAAAGAAAGTACATGCCATGCTCACGGGCAAATGCGTGAGTCGGCTAACCTATAGGACGGTTTACGGCCAAACTCGGAGAGTTTTTAACCACAGATGTCGACCGTCACAGCGGGCGCTCTCCTCGCTCACGTATGTGAAGCAACCTGTCCCTGTTCTTCACTTGTGGCGACAACGGGCTGCTCTTTACAGCACCTCGCGGAGCCAGGCGATCATCCGCTCGTCGTGGTCCGGCGCGTGCCGTTCCCAGTCGAGCAGGCGATGCGGGGCGCCGGGCAGGACGACGAGGTCGCAGCGGACGCCGTGCTCGCGGAGCTTCGCCTGGAAATCCAGCGACTGTTGCAGCGGGACCGTGCGGTCGGCGTCGCCGTGCAGGAGGAGGAACGGCGGCAGGCCCGGGCGCGCGTGGTTGATCGGGGAGATCGCGCGGAGCAGGCCGCGCGATTCGGCGGTGACCTCCTTCGGACGATCGAGCAGGTGCTGCAGGGCCTGGCTCAGGCCGCCGCGAGCCGCCAGATCCTGTTCGTGATTCGTCACGGGCGCACAGCCGACCACCGCCTGCACGCGGACCGAGTCGTCGGCGAGCGTCCCGGCGAGGCAGGCGAGGTGGCCGCCCGCCGAGTGGCCGAAAAGCGCGATGCGCGCGGGGTCCCCGCTGTAGCGCGCCGCCTGCGCCTTCACCCAGCGGATCGCGGCGGTGACGTCCTCGAGGCATGCGGGCCAGCGATGCCTCGGCGCGAGCCGGTAGTTGAGGGAAAACCAGACGAACTTCGCGTCCGTCAAAGGCTGGAACCACGGGGAGATGTCGGCGCCGCCCCCGGCGCTGCCGACGTTTGCCTTGTCCCCGCTCCCCCACCCGCCGCCGTGGACGAGGATCGCGATCGGGAAGGGCCCGTCGCCGGCCGGGACGCTCACGTCCAGGGGCAGCTTCTCGCCCGCCGCCGTTCCGTACGAGACATCCGCGAGGAAGGCGGGGCCCGGCTCCTTGCGCAGGAGTCGCCCCAACAGCGGCGTGGCCGCATCGAGCTCTTCGCGCACCAGCCGGGCGAAGACCGCGCTGCCGCGCGGGTCGAGGTGGGTGAGGTCCGTCTTCCCCGCCCCATCGGGAAAGTTGAATTTCGCGGTCTCGCCCGGCCCGATCGACTCGCAGTGCTCGCGGCTCCGGCGGTGGAGATCGACGAGCGCCACGCCCTTGTCCGCCGCGACCCGGCGCACCGCGTCGGCCCAGGGCGCGAGCGTGTCGTCGAGCCGCGCCGGATCGGCCGCGGAGAATTTCCGCCGGACGAGGGACGTGACCAGCACGGGGATTTTCCCGCGCTCGCGGACCTCGTCGACGTACCGCGTGACGTTTTCCGGAAAGGTCGTGGCCGGGTCCGTCTCCCGCTCCGGCCCCTTGCCCGGCTGGTCGTTGTGGCCGAACTGGATGATGTAGTAGTCGCCGTCGAGCGCGAGGGCCTTGTCCCAGTGGCCCTCGTCGCGGTAGCTCTTCGAGCTCCGGCCGCCCATGGCCATGTTGGTCACCTTCAGTTCCGGGCCCGCATAGTGCCGGAAGCCCAGGCCCCAGCCGGAATGGTCCGTCACGGTCGAGTCGCCCACCAGCACGATGTGGACCGGCTCGCCGGGGGCGGCGGACGCGGCGACCCAAACCAGGACCCCGAGGAATGACAGGAAGCGCATGGCTGAAAGTGGCCCGCTCCGGAAGGAGCGGGAACACGAAAAATCACGGGAACCTCTCCGAATCGCGTCACCCCAACGTCCGGTCGCGGAAGCCCCGCCTGCGGATTGACGCGGATGAATCAGATACGAGGACGCGGAGGGGCCCGGAGGCGGCGATCAGCCTTGTTTCCACCATGGCAGCGGAAGGGGACAGGTTGTTCCGTCCCAGTTTCGTCCCACGTTTGGTCGGCCCGAACGGTGTCCCGGCCGGGACAGACTTTGGCCATCCCGAGGGCGCGCATAGGGCGCGCAGCCTGTCGTCTGCAGTCACCTCCAAGAAACAGCTCGGGCTCTATCCGCGTTCATCCGCGTCATCGGCGGCGAACTTGCCGATGATCGGACAACAGCGGCCGGCCTTTCTCCTGCAGATCATGCGGATGGACGCGGATAGACCTGAATCGAAGGCCGATTCCGCTCCAGGAGCTCAGTCGATGCTGATCCCAAACTAGCCTGGCGGGCGGCTCGCGGCGGCGAGCGCGTTGGCGATCAGCCGTTGCATCGAGGCGTGACGCCAGACCTCCGGGAAATGCCCGGGCGTCAGCACGACGACCCGGCCCCGCCCCTCGCGTCGCGCCCAGCCCGCCGGCTGGACGCCGTGCGCGGACCGCGCGTGCAGAAACACGTCGGCGCCGGCGTCATCGAGAATCATCTCGTAGTGCTCGTCGTGCACCGCGAAGGGCCCGTCCACCCCGGCGCAGAGCGGATGCCCGGGACGCGGCTCGAGCGTCACAGGCGCCGGCGGGGGATGACGCAGGAAGGCCCCGCCGAGCACCGCACGGACCGCGGGCCAGTGGACATAGCTCGCCGTCCCCGAATGCACGGCGACCAGCCCTCCGCCGGCCCGCACATAGGCGCCGAGCGCGTCCTCGGTCTCGCCCGCGAGCCAGGGGGCGCTGTTCCGCGCCGAACACACGTTCGACTTCGCCAGCAGCACCGCGTCGTAGCCGGGCAGGCGGCCGGGGTTCCAGCCGGACGCGTCCTCGATCCAGTCGAACGCGTGCCGTCCGGCCGCGATCAGCGGTTCGAGGCCCGCGCGCGCGGTGGCGGCCGGGTGATGGAGGTCGTCACAAAAAACCAGGACCTTCATGCGGCTAGCGGTCCGGCCGGTCGGCCGGCCGCAGCATGAAGCTGCGCTCGACCGACGCGGCGGCGCGGGCTTTCGGTTCCGTGGCGCGACCGAGCTGCCATGCGACCAGAAGCAGCGCGCCGAGGAGCCGTCCGCCGATCCGCCTCATGGCGTGCGCCGGTCGCCCGCGACGCCGCTCGCCGGCAGGCCCCAGGGGCCCGGATCCTTGCGCAGGTCGGCGTCCTCGAAGCGGCGGCCGTCCGTCCGGATCTCGGCCTGTTCGACCAATTCGCCCACCACGACGGCCGCCGCGGCGATCCCGTTGTCGAGCCGCAGCCCGCGCGTCGCCGCCGGCGCCGTCGCGCTCGCCATCTCCGCGTGCGGCGGCATCCCGTATCCGACGAGAATCGGCAGGGAGGGCATCGGCTCCAGCGCGTCCTGGGCGGCGAGCCGGACGCGGTGTCCCTCGCCCGCGATCGTCGCGATGGCGTGCACCAGCCCCCGCGGGCGGTCGCCGACCAGCTCGAGCTCGACGTCCGACTCGCGGCCGCCCCGCAGGTAGAGCAGCGGGCCGTGCACGATGTCGCCGCGGCTGCGCCGCACGATCGTGTGCGAGCCGATGAGGAAGGCGCGCTCGCAGCCGCGGGCGACGCAGTTCTCGACGACGGTCTTGGCCGGGGCGTCGTCGCGCGCGCCGATCTCGAAGCCGGCGCGCGTGTTCACCGCCGTGCAGTTCACGAGCGTCACCCGGCCCGCGCCGCCGTACGTGCGGAAGCCGTCCTCCGACAGGCTCTTGACGTATCCCGGCGCGATCGCGAAGCGCCCGTCCCGGTTGCGGTAGACCGAGCGGAATCCGAGGTCGAAGGCCGGGCCGGACGTGTCCGCCAGCATGTCGCTCGTCGCGCGCATTGCGCCCTCGGCATAGCAGTCCTCGAGCCGGATATCCTCGCCGGCCTGGATGTAGAAACAGTGCCCGAAGGCCCGGCTGAAGACCTTGCAGCGCCGCAGCGTGGTCCCGCTCCCGAGGACCTGGATGCCGCTCTGCTTTTGCAGCGGAACGAGGTTGGGCCCGCCCTTGCCCAGCAGGTCGCCGTAGCCGTACGGAAACGAGCCGCGCACGTGGAGCGTCACGTCCTCCAGCGTGTTCCGCTCGCCGGCGACCGACAGGATGTTGCCGTTGCTGCCGCGATCGCCCGGGCCGGTGTTGCGGACGGTGAGCCCGGTGATCGTGTTGCCCGAGCCGGCGACGATCAGGCAGCGGGTGTAGCCGCCGGACGGGAGGCGGCCGTACAGCGTCGTGTCGATCTCGATGACGGCGTCCCGGCAATCGATCCGGTTGTCCCGGCCGCGGATCACCAGCATCGGCACCGGCGGACGCTTCTGGCTGCGGTCGATGTCCGCCCGGATCCCGGCCAGGACGTCTTCCGTGAGATAGTCCGCCATCCGATAGACCCCGGGCCGGAGCCGGATCTGCTGATGGTCGCGCGCCGCCGCCGCGGCGAACTCGGCGAGGCTGGCGACCTCGATCTCGGCGGCGAAACCGCCGGTCATGGCGAAGCTCGCGAGCAGCAGCGGGAGGCGACCGCGTCGTGATTTGTCGCTGCGAGGAAGCAATCCCGCCAGGGTACGCTCCAAGACGTCATTGCGAGGAGTCCCGCGTCCGCGGGACGACGAAACAACTGGATGGGTCGCCACGGTCCCGCCGTCGCGGGACCTCGCGATGACGGAGCGGAACAGGACCAAGTCCAGGAAGCGAAGGAACAAGCGGTTAAAGGGCATGGGGGTGGCGTTCGACGGTCAGATCTCGCAGACCACCGCCGCATGGGCGGCGAGCCAGCCGGCTCCGGCGGGAATCTGGGGGATCCACGAGCGGACGGAAAGCCCCGAGAGATCGACGGGACTCGCCCGGTGGTTGACGACCACGAGGCGCGAGCCGAAGCGCGCGCATTCGACGCCCCGCCGCGGGGGCAGCGGCACCGACGGGCCGGCGCCCGCGAGCGCGCCCACGGGCGTTTCCTTCAGCAGCACGACCGGATGCATCTCCCGCCGGCCGTACTGCGGCGGCACGATCGGCGTGGTCCGTCGCGAGTACGCGTAGCCGTACTGGAACCCGAACGAGCGCACGCGGCCCGACCCGAACCGCCGCTCGATGATGCCCGGTTTTCCGGTCTGGATGTACGTGGCCAGCGCCTCGCCGCCGGCATACGCGACGGTGGACCAGCCATGCGGGATGAGGTCCTCGCGCCACCGGAGGCAGTCGAACCCGACCGGCTCCTCGGCCACATCGAACGCGCGGCGCGCCAGCTCGCAATGCGGCCCATGCCACAGGGCGCCGCCGGCTTCGACCCAGGCGCGCACGGCTGATTCGAGCGCTCCGTTGTCGCCGAGGTCGTAAAGCGAATTGGTCGGCACGACCAGGTGCCGATAATCCTGGAGTTCCCCCGCTACCGCTTGGTCGGGATGCACGATGTCCACGTGCCAGCCGAGGTCCGTGAACTGCGCGTACCATCCCAGCAGGTCCATGCGGTGGCGGCCGCCCTCGTCGACGGGCAGCGGCTCGAACAGGCTCATCTCCCGCGGAAAAAGAATGGCGACCTCGCGCGGGCGCGGGGCGTCGAGCAGCGGAATAACCTCGGCGGCCCACCGGTTGCCAATCCGGAGGGAATCCTTGAACACGTCGTCCATCCGGAACAGCGCGCCGCCGTCGTCGAGGCCGCTGTAGCCGTAGGCGTGGAAGTGGGCCGCGCCGGCGGCCACGAGCGTGCCGATCGCCTCGGCCGGCGGAACGGCGCGATAGATGTCGCCGTTGACGTGGCGGCCGAGGTAAAGCCCGGCCGTGAAGGGCCGGCCCGCGTTCGCGCTCCGCAGGATGGAACCCTCGACGCTCAGGGCCATCGCATCGGGGGAGTTCTCGGCGCTGAGCGGGGCCGCGATGAACAGGACGCCGTCAACGTGCGGGGCGACGCGCCAGACGTCGAGCGCGCGCTTGGCCGTGGGCCAGCAGGGCTGCTCGGGCGGGTTGAAGAAACAGCCCCACTGGTGCAGCACGGGCTCGACGAAAAGCTCCGGGGCCGCCTCGCGCCACCGCGTCCGCATGGCCGCGAAATAGTCCTCCATCACGCCGGCGAGCCACGCCTGGTTGTCGATCCAGCGGTGGAAGTCCGGCGTGCGCCGGGCGAAATCCTCGCGGGACGGGATCGCGCAGCCGACCCAGTCGAGCTCCGCCGGCCGGAGCCAGTATTCCTCCGGGCCGAGCTCGGCGAAGGTCTTCGCCGCGAGCCCGTACCGGGCGTTGAGCCGGGCGATGTCGCGGCCGTAGCGCGCGGCGAGCCAGGCGAGGTACCTGCCCCGGCCCTCGGCGTCGAAGCTCGGCTTCGGAATCGGGTCGAACATCGTCTGCATGACGACGCGGCCGTCCCGGCGGCGCATGCCCGCGCCGTAGAGTTTCAGCAGGCCCCGGACGTGCTCGACCATCGTGGCCTGCGCCTTCGGCGACCAATACTTGTAGGTGCCCATCGGGGTGCCGTCCGGCCGGATGCTCTCCTCGCCGCGCACGGGGGGCACGTCCCGGATCGTGGGGTACAGGTTGTCGCCGCAGAGGTAGAGCGCGAGGTGCGTCCAATCGAGCCCGCGCGCCCGCGCCTCGGCCATCATGAACTCCTGCATGGCGACGTAGGGGCTCGCCGGTTCGCCGCGGTAGCGCGCGAAGAAGTCCTCCCAGGGCTTCGAGTCGAGATTCAGGCTGGTGAAGCCCAGGTCGGCGGCCTCGGCGATGCCGCGGCGCACCGCCTCGCGGTCGCTGTAGAAAGGCTCGAAGAAATTGCCGAACCAGAGGCCCAGCATCGGGGGGTTTGATGGCGAGGACATCCGTGGGTCGGGGGACGGGAAAGGACGTGCCGCCGAGGGCATCCCGGCGGCACGCACGTTCCCACGCGGAAGACCTGCTCAGAACTTCAGCGTCGTGGTAAGCTCGAAACTGATCGGGCGCTGGTAGGCCGCGACGCGGCCGGGGACCGCGACGCGGTTGGGCGCGTTGACGTCGCCGTCGGGCGGACGCAGCGTGACGCCGTCGTCCTGGAAGTATACCTCCTGCTTGTTGGTGAGGTTCCGGACGTTCAGCTGGATGTCGATTTCCGACCCCTCGAGGAGCGACCAGCGGGAGCGGAGGCGCCGGCTGTAGCCGATCGATCCGGTCCATTCGGAGGGCCGCTTGATCCAGACCGGGGTGTTCAGGTCGACGTTGGGATCGTCGATCCACGGCAGGTTCGTGGCCGTGACGGGAAGCGCCGCGTTGAAGTTCGGGTTCGGCAGCGTGTCGCCCGAACGATAGCCGGCCAGATCCTTGTCCACGTACTGCCAGCCCAGGCCGAAGCGGACGCCCTTGAAGCGGCCGCTTTGCACCGTGTAATCGGTGTAAACCTTGGCCGACATCCGCTTGATGCCGATGGTGTCGGCGAGGAGCCCGATGTTGTCGTACTGGACCCAGATGTTGTTGTACGCGTTGACCGCGGCGGTGCGCGTGGTCGGGCTGCCGCCCGCGGCCACGATCATGGCGTCCGTGATCGCCGGGTTGGGGATGGCGAGGCCGGGGGCCGCGTCGACCGAGTGGCCGGCGTTGAACGGCTTGGCGCTCGGGTCGACGATGCCGCCCGCCGCCTCGAGCACCTCGCGGAACTCGTCCGTGCGGCTCTCGACGTAGGCGCGGGTGTTCTTCCAGCGGTCGTAATCGATCAGCTGGCCGGTGCCGAAGTTGGCCAGCATGCGCCAGCCGCGGGTGATGCGGCCGTTGATCTCGACCTCGACGCCGTCGTTCTTGGTGGAGAAGTAGTCGAAGCCGAGGACGTCGGTGTAGCCGAGCGGGTTGCGGCCATCGAGGCCCGGGTCGTTCCAGGCGCGGCTGCGCATGAGGAGGTTGATCGGCCCGTTGTTGCTCGGGTTGCCGCTGCCGGTGGGCGGGTCGCCCAGCCGGTTGATCTTCTCGTTGTAATAGTAGCGCGGGCTGATCGCGAGCCGGTCGCCGAAGAAGCTGAACGTGAGGCCGCCCTCGTAGGCGATGCCCTTCTCCGGCTCGGCGTCGCTGCCATCGAGGATGAACCGGGCGGGGTCGAGCGGCTTGTAACCTTCGCCGTAGTTGGCCTTGACGGACATCCAGTCGAAGACGTGGTAGGTCGCGCCGACGTTCGTCATCACGATCGTCTGCGCCGCGCGGGGGTTGTTGTAGTCGCTGCGGAAGCGGTCGTTCGCGTAGAGCGGATTGGCGATGTTGACGCCGTTCGAACCCGGGATGGTGGGCCGGTTGTTCGCGAGAACCGGCTGGGCGGAGCGCGGCGTGCCGTCGGCGTTCTTGGGAATGTACGAAAGCGTCAGCCAGTCGGCCGGCGCGTCGGGCCGCCAGTAGCGGTCGTCAA
This sequence comes from Opitutaceae bacterium, assembly GCA_035626915.1. Lineage (GTDB taxonomy): Bacteria > Verrucomicrobiota > Verrucomicrobiia > Opitutales > Opitutaceae > Didemnitutus. The sequence goes on along the minus strand of DASPMS010000068.1, from coordinate 11,199 downwards.
GCTTCGTGCCGTTCCAGCTCGGGTCGTTGGGCAGGAAGCCCCAGCTCGCCGGCATGTTCCGCACGTAGGTGGACTGGCGGTCGATGCGGACGCCGGGGCTCAGGATGAGGCGGTTGCCGAACCAGCGGGCGGCGGCCGCGAGGATGACGCTCTTCGTCTTCTCCTCGCGATCGGACCACTCGAACAGGGTCCACCGGGGCTGGATGGCGCTGGTGGACGTCGTGTAGCTGTTGCCGTTCGCGGCCGGGGTGCGCTCGTGCAGCGTGGTCGGGTTCACGCCGCTCCACGGACGCGCTTCGTCGTTCCAGTAGTAGCGGACGCGGATCCGCTGGCCGCCGGCCTGCCACTCGCGGGGGTCGGCGGCGTTGGCCAGGCTCAGCGTGTAGCGGGTGAAATCGACGCCGCGGCCGCTCACCGCGCCGCTCAGGTTGACCGTGTAGTGGCCCCACTTGCCGGCGTCCTTGATCCACGCGACGTTCGCCTTGAGCCCGTAGTTGTCCAGGCGGCGCATGTTGTAGGTCATGTCGACCTGGGAGTAAGGATCGAGGAAGTGCGGGTTGGGCTGGCCGTTGGGCAGGTTGCGGTTGAGGTCGATGAAGGCGGTGCGCAGGCCGAGGTAGCTGGCGAGCGGCTGCTCGATCACCCGGTTGATGTCGCCGGAGAGCTCGAAGTGGAGGTTGTCGCCCTGCTGGTGGCGGAGCGCGAAGTTGAAGTCCTTGGTCGGCTGGCGGAACAGCGGCTCGTTGGGCATCGCGGAGAACCGCTTGCCCGGCAGCTCGAAGTTCGACGCGGCGATCTGGCGGGAGAAGAGGTCGCCCGGCAGGTTGATCATGTCGTAGAACGCCGCCGCGCCCCCGTTGTTGGTCACCCCCGGGGTGCGGCTGTTGCCGCCGCTGGCGCCATAGTTGCCCAGGGGCAGGAGCCCGCTGTTGTTGTTCCGGCTCCAGGCGACGCCGTTGATGTAGATCGGCGTGAGCGGCGTCTCGTCGCCGCGGCGCGTGCTGCCCGTGTGGATCCAGTTCATCACGGAGTTGGTCGCCGGGTCGTAGATGTAGACGTTCCCGTTCTCGCGCCACACGCCCTCGGGCTGGCCCTGGTAGGCGGTGATGGCCGGATTGGTCGGGCTGGTGGCGCCGCGCGCGAGGAACGTGCCGTCGGCCAGCGGCGCGAGGCCGTTGAGCTGGTCGTTCGTGATCGGGCCCCCGAAGACGGTGGCGCCGTTCCAGCCGCTGAGGTTGTCGAAATAAGGCAGCGGCACGCGGGAGCGCGTCACCTTGTCGGAGATGCCCTCGATCTGCAGCTCGGTCCGCGGCCCCAGCTTGTAGAGGGCCGAGAGCGTGACCCCGGTGCGGTCGTCGAACTCCTGGTCCATCCAGCCCTTGCGCTTCTGGTACAGGAAGTTCGCGCGCACGGCCAGCTTGTCGGGGATGATCACGCGGTTGAGGTCGAGCGTGCTGCGGTAGAAATCCCAGGAGCCGACCGTCAGGCTGGCGACGTTGAGGTCGCGGTCGATGCGCGGCCGCTTGCCCTGCGTGCTGATGCCGCCGCCGAGCGCGTCGTTGGCGCCGACGTTGAAAAGGACGGCATTGGGGCCGCGGCCGAAGTCGATGCGCTCGACGTTGTAGGTGTCCCCGATCGCGGCGGTGAGGAAGAAGTTGCGCTGCTGCCCCGCGTTGAGGATCGCGCCGCGGATGTTGTACATCGTCGACGCGGTCGAGGTGCCGCCGCCGCCGAACAGGTCCGCGCCCTGGCCGTCGAGCACGGGCGCGCCGTTGGTGGACCACATCACGGCCGATTGGAGGTCGGTGATGCCCATCGTCCGGATGAACTCGCCCGTCATCACGGAGTACGGCGCCGACATGTCCTTCATGTCGAGGCCGAGCTTGGTCGCGGTGCCGGCGTTGTGCGCCATGAAGCCGTCGTCCTTCTCGGTGTTCACCTCGAAGGGGCTCAGCGTCACGACGCTGTCGGCGGCGGCCTTGTCGGCCTCGAGTTTCACGGGCGTGTCGGACGCCGCGGACGCGGTCGTCGCGGCCGGGGCGAGCTGGGCGAAGGCGGCCGCGGGAACGACGGCGAGCAGGGCGGCGGCGAGGGCGGGCCAGGACGGGCCCCGGCGGCCCGAGGGCAGCGAAGCACGGTCAGCGGAGTGCGGGGAGTTCATGCGGTGGACGCGTTGGGTAAGGCGCGACGTTGGGGTTGGGGAGAACGGCGGGGGAACGCCGGGGGTCGACCGTGGCTATCCTCCCCGGCGGCCGGCTTTTCAACGGTCCCCGCGGTTTCACTGGTAAGCAAAACGCGCGGCGCAGCTTCGTCCTCCCCGATTGCCGCCCGGTCCCGCGTGGCTAAACCGGCCCGGGCCCGGCGGCTACGCCGGAAAGCACCGCAGCTCGAAGAACGCGAAATCCGCGGTCGCGCCGGCGCCGCCGAGGTCCTGCGCGCAGAGTCCGACCAGCGCGCCGGTGAAATGGAGGTCGGAGCCGTAATCGTCCGAGAGCTTCGACGCATCGAACGCGGGGCCGACGTCCTGCCAGGCCGCGCCGTCGGGCGAGGCCGCGAAGCGCAGCCGCGCGCCGTCGATCTCGGCGCGCAGGTGCAGCGCCGGCCAGTCGTCCACCGCGATCTGCGCCTCCGGCGGCTCCGCGTACGCGCCGTCGTCGGTCAGGGCGACCCCCACCACGCGGCCGCGCTTTTCGTCGTGCGTGACGCGGAGGCAGTAGTGCGTGCGGGTGTCGTAGTAGCAGACCAGGCCCGCGGCCTGCGTGAAATGCGCCGGGCGGAACTCGAGCTGCGTGAGCGCGACGGCGCGGTGCTCCGTCAAGCGCCGCGCGACGAGGCTCTGGTGGAAAAGCGAGTGCAGCGATTCCCGGCCGCGCAGCCGGAGCCAGCCCGGGCGCGCCACGAGCGAGGCCCAGGTTTCTTCGACGGGCCCGCGCAGCGCGCTCCATTCCGGGCCGAGCCGCGGCCCGTCGAACTCGTCGCGCGCCGGCTCCGCGGGCCACGGCCGGGGCACCGCGCCGCGCGGCGCGACCACCTCCAGCTGCGGCCGCGTGCCGCCCTCCGCGAGCCGCAGCCATCCATCGTCGGTCCACTCGACCCGCTGCAGGCAGGTTTCGCGTCCGAGCGGGCACCGCCGCAAGCCCGCGCGGTCGGCCGGGTGGACATCGAGCGGCGGGCGGGAGGCGTCGGCGACGCGGCCCAGCGCCAGGGGCCGGCTGGCGAGATGCGCCAGGTACCATTCGCCCGCGGGCGCCTGCACGAGCTCGCCGTGGCCGGCCTTCTGCAGCGGCCAGTCCGGCGCGTCCCGGGTCGTGAGCACCGCGGGCTGCGGGTCGAGCTCGTACGGCCCCGTGATGGCGCGGGCCCGGGCGAGCGCGATGCCGTGGTTCCAACCGGTGCCGCCCTCGGCCAGCAGAAGATAATACCAGCCGGCCCGCTTGTAGAGGTTCGGGCCCTCGCAGAGGACGTCCTTCGCCAGGATGCGCGTCATCGGCCCGACGAGCCGCCGCGCCGCGGCGTCGTATTCCTGCAGCACGATGCCGGCGAACCGGTTCCGGCCCGGACGGAAGTCCCACATCATGTTCACGAGCCACTTCCGGCCGTCGTCGTCGTGGAAGAGCGACGGGTCGAACCCGATGGCGTTGAGCGCGACCGGCTCGGACCACGGGCCCGCGATGTCGGGGGCGGTGACGAGGAAGATGCCGAGGTCCTTGAACGGGCGGCCGCGGCCGCAGGTGCGGACGTTCGGGTAGACGAGCCAGAACCGGCCGTCGGCGTGGCTGAGCGACGGCGCCCAGACCCCGCCGGAGTCCGGCACGCCGCGGAGGTTCAGCTGCGACTCGCGCGTGAGCGCGTGGCCGAGCAACCGCCAGTGGACGAGGTCGCGCGAGTGGTGGAGCGCCACGCCGGGCCAGCCCTCGAAGGTGCTGGTCGCGACGTAGTAGTCCTCCCCCACCCGCACGATCGAGGGGTCGGGGCGAAAGCCGCGCAGGACCGGGTTGCGCAGCACCGGCGGTGCGCCCGCGGCGCTCACGTCGCCGGGGCCGCGGCGCGGTAGCGACGCGTGACCACGATCCCGAGCGCGAGGAGCACGCCGCCGCAGGCGGCGTAGCAGATCCGGCCCAGCGGGGCGTTCGGGATCAGGGTGAGCAGCAGGATGAAGCCGCCGTAGAGAAGGCACATGCGGCCGATGGCGCGCGGCACCTGCCGGTTCTCGTGCGCCGCGCCGGCCGCGTCCGGCAGCGGCGTGCGGAGCCGGGCGAAGAACTCGGCCACGCGCTCCTGGTGCGCGGCGGGGCTCCGCCGGTAGAACAGGGCGGTGAAGAAGAACCAGGCCACGCAGGTCGGGCCGACGAGCAGGGCCGTGGCGATGATGCCGAACACGGTCCGCTCCTCGGGCAGAAAGGGGCCGCCGAGCCCGGGCACCCAGGCCAGCATCTCCGGGGTGACCCAGAACTTCGCCACGCCCGCCATGACGAGCCCGAGCACGGCGGTGCTCCACGCGGACCAGGGCGGCGTCCGGGAAAAATAGATCCCGAGGAACGCCGGGATCGCGAGCGGCATGAGGAGGCTCGTCCCGAACTGGTTCAGCAGGTCGAACAGGCCGAGCGACCGGTAGCGGCTCAGGAGCAGGGCGAAGACGATCAGCACGCCGCCGAGCAGGAGGGCGCCGAGGCGGCTCAGGCGGACGAGCCGGTCCTCCGGGCAGGCGGGGTTGATCACCGGCAGGTAGAAATTGCGCAGCAGCAGGCCCGAGCCCCAGTTGAGGATGCCGCCGAGGTCGGTGAGCGACGCGGCGAAAATGCAGCAGATGAGGAGCCCGAGCATGCCCTGGGGCAGCACGTCGCGGGCGATGGCGAGGAACGCGGCCTCGTTCGGGAAGCGCAGCATCGGGAACTCCTGGCCGATCTGCGGGTGCGCGATCGCCGCGGCCATCGGGGGGATGATCCAGAGGAAGCTGCCGAGCACGGTGCCCAAAAACGGGATGACCAGCATCCGGCGCGCGTGGCCGTCGCTCTCGGCCATCATGTATTTGGCCGCCTTCTCGTCGCTCAGGCTGTTGAAGGCGAAGAGCGTGTTCAGGGTCAGCCCGATGAACCAGAGGCTGATGAACTCGGTCCGCGCGATGCGGCCCCAGGCGAAGTGCGCGGCCGGCGCGCGCTCGACCAGCCCGGCCAGCCCGCCCACCGCCGGGTGCGCCAGGGCGAGGACGACCGTGCTGAGGGCCACCAGCACGATGAGGAACATCTGGACGAAGTCGCCCGCCGCGACGCCCAGCGCGCCCCCGAGCAGCGAGAGCACGGTCACGAGCACGCCGAGGAGGACGAGCACCGGCCAGACCTCGAACCCGAACAGGGCGGACACGAAGACGCTGACCGCGTTGAGCGCGAACGCGCCGAACATCAGCTGGATCGGCAGGCGCAGCCAGGTGTAGAACTGCTGGGTCCCCGGGCCGAATCTCAGCCGCAGCGCCTCCATGGGCGTCACCACGCGCAGCCGCCGGAAGCGGTAGCAGGTGAAGCAGAACAGGACGACGATCGGGATGACGCTCTGGTAATACAGCACGAGCACGTAGGGGCCCGTCTCGTAGATCTTGCCGGCGGCGCCGGTGAAGCTCCAGGCGCTGAACCCGGCCATCCACGCGGACGAGCCGGTGATCCACCACGGCAGCGCGCCACCGCCGCGGAAATAGTCGGACGTGTCGCGGCTCTGCCGCGCGAAATAGACGCCCACCCCGGCGATGAACAGGAAGTAGAACCCGATGTTGAGGTAATCGTAGCCGGTGAGCATGGCGCCTCAGGCGATCCGCTCCGCCCGGGCCGCCGTGATCTCCCAGCGCAGCGGCTGGCCGGCAAGGAAACGTTCGAACTCCTCGATCATCGCCTCGCCCATGCGCAGGCACTCGCGGCCGACCGAGCCGGCGATGTGGGGGGTGAGCACCACGTTCGGCAGGGTGTAGAGCGGCGAATCCGGGGCGGGCGGCTCGGGCGCGGTCACGTCGAGCACGGCCTGGAGGTCGGGCCGGCGCCGGAGCACGTCGATCATCTCCGGCTCGTCGACCACCTCGCCGCGGGCCGTGTTGAGGAAGATCGCGCCGGTCCGCATGCGGGCCAGGTGCTGGCCGCGGATGAGCCGGGTCGTCTCGCCGAGGTACGGCGTGTGCACCGACACGGCATCCGCGGACGCGAAGAGCTCGTCCAGGCCGACCTTGCGCACGCCCTCGCGCCGGGCCTCCTCGGCGTCGAGGAAGGGGTCGTACACCAGGACATCGACGGCGAACGTCCGGAGCCGCTCGCGCGTGAGTCGCGCGATCGCGCCGTAGGAGACGAGGCCGACCGTCGAGCCGTAGGCGCCCGCCATCGGGCGCAGCGAGGGGAAATCGCGGCTCTCCCGCGTCACGCGGGCGTAGTGCCAGAAGCGCTTGAGCCCGAGCAGCAGGGCGGAGGCCGCGTATTCCGCCACGGGAATCGCGTTGATGGCCTGCGCCGTCGTGAGCCGCACGCCGCGGCGCCAGAGCGCCTCGGTCACGAAGTAGCGCACGGAACCCCCGGCGTAGAACACGGCGCGCAGCTTCGGGGCATGGCGCAGGAACTCATCGTCCATCCGCGGCGCCCCCCACCCCGAGAAAATCACCTCCGCCTCGCGGAGCACGTCGGCCTCGCGCCGCCAGTGCTCGGCCGGGCTGATCACCCCCAGCCGCTGGACCCGGTTGCGCAGGCGCGAGAACACGGGCTCGCCGTAGGCCGAGGCCAGGGCTTCAGGGGACAACAGGAGGACCGCTTGGGGCATGAGAGGGGGATACGGCCGGTCGGCCGCCCGTTCGGGGAAATGCACAGGAAGGAGAGACGTGAGGGCGGCGACCACGCAAGCAGCGGCCGCCGGACGGACCGAGCCTTTAACCGTTTACACTGGTAAGCCTGGCCACATCCTCGGGCCGCCATGCCCTCGCCCCGCCCGACCCCGGCCGGCGCCCGCGTCTCGCTCCGCGACATCGCCGCGGCCGTCGGCGTCTCGCACGTCACGGTGTCGCTCGCGCTGCGCGGCGACGTCCGCATCTCCGAGGAGCGCCGGCGCGAGATCCGGGCGGCCGCCGACCGGCTCGGCTACCGGCCGGACCCGATGCTGGCCTCGCTCTCGGCGTACCGGCGGACCAAGAAGCCGGTGACGATCCGGTCGACCCTCGCGTGGATCAACCAATGGCCGAGCGCGCGCGCGCTGCGCGGTTTTCAGGAGTTCGACGCCTACTGGCAGGGCGCCCACGCCTACGCGGGCGAGCTGGGCTACCGGCTCGAGGAGTTCGTCGTCGGGCGCGAGATGACCGCCGCCCGCCTGCAGCAGATCCTCCTCGCCCGCAGCGTGCGCGGCGTCCTCATCCCGCCGCACTCGAACGGGCTGGACCTGCCGGAATTCGACTGGGGCCAGTTCTCGATCGTGCGCTTCGGAATTTCCGTCCCCCACCCGCGCGCGCACATCGTGACGAGCGACCAGCTGAACTGCGCCGCGATGGCCTTCGGGCGGATGTGGGAGAAGGGCTACCGCCGGATCGCCTACGTGACCGCGCACCGGTTCGACCGGAACACGGGGGGCAATTTCCGGGCGGGCTACCTGGCCGCGCAGGATGTGCACGTTCCGCTCCGCCGCCATCTCGCCCCGCTGGTGCTCACGGAGGAAAGCACGCCGGCGGACGTGCGGACCTTGCGGCGCTGGCTGCGCACGGCCCGGCCGGATGCGCTGCTCTCGGCGCTCGGGAACCTGCCCGAGATCCTCGAGCGCGCGGGCTGCCGCGTGCCGGGGGACATCGGGGTGGCGGCGCTGAGCCTGCTCGACGGGCATTTCGACGCCGGGGTCGACCAGAATTCGCGCGAAGTCGGGCGCGTGGCGGTCGCGACGCTCGCCGCCCTCATCCAGCAGAACGAGCGCGGCATCCCGCGCTATTGCCGCCGGATTCTCGTGGAAGGCCGCTGGGTCGACGGCAGCAGCCTGCCCCCGCGAGGAGGGTAGCACGGGGCCGGCGATCTGGTCCCGCTCCTTCCGGAGCGGGCCACAGTCGCGGTCCGCCTGTGTGGCCCGGCCCGGGAGGGCCGGGAATTCACCGCGTCGGATCCCACCCGTCCCCTCCCCCCAGCACCGCCTGCGGCGTGAGCGCGGCCGCCTCGGCTTCGGTCAGGGTGCGGGCCCACGGCACGCGGGTCGCCGGGCTGGCGCCCGCCCCGGTGCTGCCGAACTCGGCGTAAGAGGTCGTCTGCTCCGCGTGCGGCTTGTTCCAGTTGTGCCAGCCTTCCGGGCGGACGTGTTCCGCCATCTCGGTCCGCAGGAACACCGTGCGGGCGTGGTCGCGCCACGGCCGGCCGAGGTAGGCCCTCGCGCCTTCGGCGCCCGTGATCCGGCCGTCCGCGAACACGAAGCCGTGCGCGGTCCCCTGCGGGGTGGACGCGGCCGTGATGTAGCCGTCGCGCAGCACGTGGATGTGGCAGCGGGAGAAGTAGGCGGTCGCCGCCCCGAAGATGAAATCCACGTGACCCTCGATGTAGCAGTCCTCGAAGAAATGGCGGCCGCGGTTGACGAGGATGGTGTCCTGCCAGCCGAGGAAACGGCATTTGCGGAACGCCAGCCGGTCGCCGTCGGCGCGGAGCGCCAGCGCCTGGCCGACGGGCCCGGCGTCATTCGCAAACGTGATGTTCTCCCAAGCCATGCCGTCACCGTCGATCTGCACCGTCGGCGTGCGGAACGTGCCGATGGGCTTGCCGTCCTCGCCCATCAGGTTCGCATGCAGGCCGAACACGACGGTCGTCGTGGCGGCGTCCTCGCCGCGGACGAGGATGTTGCCCCGCTCGCGCTGCACGTAGATCCGTTCCCGGTACACGCCGGGCCTGACGTGGATGACCCACCGCGGGTCGCCGGTGCCCGTCCGCATTGGCGCGCGGCTGATGGCCTCCTGGACGGACGTGAAATCGCCCGACCCGTCGAGGGCGACGACGGCGTTCGGGGCGAGGATGTCCTGGCGCGGACGAACGTCGGGCGGGGCGGGCTGGGCCGGAAGTGCCGGGGTCGCGAACAGCGCGACGAACGTCGGCCACAGGAACGGCCGCAAAAGAACGCAGAGAACACGAAGAAGGTCAGGATTCATGAAGCGAGCTCCGAGGGAGCGAGGGCATATTCTCGGATTCCTTCATGGAGGTGAAATCTGCCGAGAGGAATGGCCGCGAAAGAACGCAAGGAACACAAAGAGAGTCAGGATTCACGAGGCGAGCCTCGAGGGGACATGACGTATTTTCGGATCTGGAATTTGAAGGACCCGAAGTTGACCAGCAGGCCGTGTTCGCGACGAGTGGATTTCAAGTACCCGAGAATCTGAGCGACGTGTTCGTCGGCCAAAGACCGCGCCGCCTTGATCTCCGCAATGAGCGTCCGCTCAACGAGAAGATCGGCATCGTAGCTCCCCAAGATCGTCCCGTCCTCGTCCAGGACGCGAATAGGATGCTGCTGCTCCACCTCGAGTCCGCGCTTCCGCAGCCGGTTGGCCAGAGCGTTCTCGTAGACCTTCTCCAAGTGACCATGGGCGTGGTAACAATGAATGGCGAAAGCGGTCTCCCGGACCACGTCGCAGAGCTGAATGATTGTTTTCATCCCCGGCCTTTGTGCTCCCTGCGTTCTTTCGCGGCAAAAGGGGAGATTGCGCGACTGAACCTGCCTCGATTTAACGGACACAGAAGCCGAGTTATTCTGGAAGTGATTAAGTCCCCGGCCCCTGGACCCGAAGGGTGGGCTGGGGACGTGAGGAGCTTCCGGCAATAACTCGGTTGCCCAGCCGGCGCTGGCGTCGAAGAAAGGGACCAATGACGGACATGAAACCAGGGCCGGGCGCCGAGCGGCGCGGACGGCGAGTGGACGGGGCGTTCAAGCGGCGGGCGGTGGAGTTGACGCAGCGAGATCCCCGCAGCGTGGGCGAGATCGCGCGCGAGTTGGGGTTGTCCGCGGACCAGCTGTACCGCTGGCGAGCGGAGCTGGGAGCGGCAGACCGGCGGGGCGCCCCGCCAGGGCCGGTGCGGCCGCGGACGGTGGCGGAGGTCGAGCAGGAGAACCAGGAGCTCCGGGCCAAGCTGGCGGAGATGGAGGAACGGGAGCTGATCCTAAAAAAATCACTGGGCATCCTCTCGCCGCCCACCAGAGGTATGCCCAAGTCGAAGCCTTGAGGGGCCAGCACCCAGTCCGACGTCTCTGCGAACTACTGCAGGTCTCGGCAAGCGGCTACTACGACTGGCGCCGACGCCAGCCGAGCGCACGCCAAAGGCAGGATGCTATCCTGGCCGTGCAGGTCGCGGAGGTCCATCAGCGCAGCCGGCGCGCCTATGGGGCGCCGCGCATCGTGCTGGAACTGCGCGAGTCCGGGACGCGTATCAGTCGCCGTCGCTGCGCGCGGCTGATGCGTGAGCAGGACCTGCGCGGCCGCAAGCGGCGGCGCTGGCGGCCCCAGACAACCGACAGCGGGCATGGCCGGAAGCCGGCGCCGAACCGCTTGCACGTCCAGGCTCGTCCGAGCGGACCGAACCAGGTCTGGGTGACGGACATCACCTACGTGCGCACCGCCGCAGGCTGGCTTTACTTGTCCGTCATCCTGGACCTGTGGAGCCGCCGGGTCATCGGCTGGGCGACGGCCACCAGCCTGCACGCGGATCTTGCGCTGGCCGCGTTGCGCCAGGCCCTGCTGCAACGGGCGGTCACCGCGGGGTTGATCCACCACTCGGACCGAGGCAGCCAGTACGTCGACCAGGACTACGTCCAGCTGCTCGCGCTGCGGGGCATCGAGCGCAGCATGAGCCGGGCGGGCAACTGCTACGACAACGCCGTGATCGAGTCCTTCTGGGCCACCCTCAAGACCGAGACCGGCCTCCTCGACCAGATCCCGGCGAGCTTCGCCGAGGCCGACCTTGCGGTCTTCGATTACATCGAGACCTTCTACAACCCGACGAGGCGCCACACCTCGCTGGGCGGTTACTCACCTGTGGCCTTCGAAACCAAGATCAACTAACAACACAGACGCCTAAACCGGCGTCCGTTTTATCGAGGCAAGTCCAGACCACCCGCACCCAGGCGGGCCTACGGACAAATCGTCGAGCGCCAAAGGCCCGCGCTCGGGCGCTACGGCTTTCTTCCGTGCTTCGCCCGCCACTGGGGGTAGTCGCGCTCCAGGAGCCGCTGCGG